>JAAFIF010000028.1 GCA_013298625.1 Myxococcales bacterium | reverse complement strand
GATCTGCGCGCGTCGGTCGGCGCCCACGCGCATGAAGTCGAACATGCGCTGGATCTCCGCCATCTCGGCTTCGTTGAAACTGCGGTCCATCAGCGTTTCTCCTTGGGATCGGTGATTCCGAGGTCCGTCATCGCGCGGGCGCGCGCTTCGAGAGCCCACTCGCGGTGGCGCTTCGACGGCGCGCGGCCGAGCCCCTCGAGCCGCGCGTCTTCGCGGCGAACAGCGACGATCGCGGGGTGCGCTTCGAACTCCGCGCGGCGTACGGCGATGCGGCGTTCGAGCTCGGCGCGCATGGCTTCTTCGAGTACTCCCTTGCGCGTGCGGCCGAGGGCTTCTGCGGCGCAGTCGACGCCGAAGTACACAAACCCCGACGGCTCGCCGTCGATCACGCGGCGCAGGACGACAGTGCGCTTCAGCTCGATGCGTCCGCAGCGTTCGCACTGCGTTCGCTCATCGGTCACGCCCGCGAACTGCAGCTCCTCACGCGGCTTCGCGATGCGCTCGGCGGTCGAGACCACCGCGGCGAGCGCAGGGGGCATCGTTGGCGTGAACACCAGCGATTCCTGCGCTCGATTGCATGTGCACCCGCGGCGCTTGCACATCGCTCACCCGCTCGACGGCGGCCTCGTCTCGCGAGCCGCAGGATCGACCGGCCGCTGTCGCGCGGTGAGATCGATCGGCCCAGTGCTCTCGGGCGCGGAGCTGATCACCTGGCTGTCGGGGTCCTCGCCCATCGCACGAATGCGCGAGCGAACCTTCGCGCGCCACAGCGCGATCGCGCCCTTCATGAACTCGAGCAGCACTCCGCCCAGCGCGTTGCCCAGCATCGCGAGCAGCGGAAGCACCACCAGCGTCCACATCGGAGCGCCGTTCGGGTTCGAGTGGCCCACGCCCTGCGCGAGCAGGGGCGCGGCCGCGGGCGCCGCGAACGTGAAGCCGAGTCCCCATCGAAGCAGTTGATTCATCGACGTTCTCCTTCCGTTGCGTTCGGGTCGCCCGTCGGCGACCGAGGAAACTTCCGCTCGACCAGCGCATCGAGCTGCTCGTTCATCGCCCCGAGCGACTGCATCGCACGCGACGCGTTGCGCGCGCTCGCAGCGACCTCGGTCCACCGCGCGCGAACGACCTCGATGCGACGCACCGCTTCGTCGCGGCTCGACGCACCGGAGAGCGCGGCCTCTCCCTCCGCCCGCGCGGCATCGCGCAGCGCACCCGCAGCGACGCCCGAGCCCGCGATGGCCCAGCGGTAGCCGTCGTGCACCGTGAGCGAGCCACAGCCCACGAGCAGCATCGTGAACACACACACAATCAAGACTGAGAAACGCTTCATGACACCCTGAACTCCACGCAGAACGCGGTCGTCTCGTTGAAGACGATCGCTTCCGCCGCCAGAAACCCTTCGGGCTCGACGACCCACGTCGCGCCCGCCGGAACGATCCATTGCTGGTCCGTTCCTTCGAAGTCGATCTTCGCGATGCCCTCGCGTGGGCCGGTCGCGGTGACGCGCCAGACGCGCGCGTGCTTCGGCGTCTCGACGCGACCACTCTCACCGCAGCGAACGAGCCACTGCGCAACCGGCAGCTCTTCGACCTCCTTCTCGCCCTCGATGGCCTCGGTCTTCTCGCCCATGACGCCCTCTCAGCCCGTCGTCTCGACGCCCACGAACGTCGTGTTGGTGGTCGTGACGTTCACGCCGCCGTTCGAGTGGCGGCCCTTCACTTCCACGGTGAGCAACACCGAGCGCGGGACGGGCTGCGCGGTCCACCCGAACGATCCGCTCAGCGAAATCGTGGGCTGAACGCCGGTCGGCGCACCGACGACCAAGATGCGTTGAATGCGGCGACCGACGGCCACCGCGATCGTCGCGTTGGTGGTGACGCTCGACTGAAAGCCGATCGCGCCGACCTCTGTGGGCGACGCCACCGCGAGCGCGCTTGGGCCAACGAGACCGAGGGCGGCCGCGTACTGGAGCGCGTTGACCGTGCTGGTTCCCACGCCGGTAGGGCCGACGATGGCCGTCGACTGTCCGTTGCGTTGCTGCTCGGCGATCGTGTCCAGGTAGCGAACGACGTCCTCGAGCGTGAACCCCGCGCGCAGCGCGATGAGCTCGCTGAGGACATCGGCGAGCGTTCCTTCGGTCGCGCCGTTCGAGAGGGCGCTGAGCAACCCCACGACGCGCACCACGAGCGAGCGCGACGTCGCCGTGGGCTCGCTGTCGCGAACCTCGGCGTGTCGTCCGTTCTCATCGGTGATCGTCGTTTGCTGCGTCATCACTCACTCCGCGACCGCGGAACTCCCTCTCGCTCAGCCGTCGATCTGCTTGCGCTCGCTCGCGGGCAGCAACGAGCGCAGCCCGTTCGCCATGCGGCCGATGCGCTCGTGATGAACGCGCAGGATCTCGTGATGCGCGCCCACGGTTCGCGCGATGGTCGACTGGCCCTTCGCGAGGGACTTGATGTCGCGCTCTGCCTTCGAAAGCCGCGCGCCCACGCCCTTCGCGAAGACCTCGTGCGCTTTCTTCGCGCGCTTGGGCTTCGCGGTGCGTTTGGCCATCGCGTTCGATCGGCGAGCGACCGTTCCGACGGTGCTCGACTTCGAGCGGGACTTCTTCTTCTTCGCCATGACGGGTGCTCCTTCGTGATCAGGCGCCGACGATGCGGCGATGAATCGATCTCCACTCGACCAGCGCCTCTTCGCTGAACGGGTGGTAGCCAGCGCGCATCACCGCCGCGTACCAGCGCGCTCCGTCGCGATCGGCGACGAGCTGCGCGAGCGCTGCGCCGTAGCGCGCGTTCTCGAGGTGACGCAGGTACGCATCGAGCCCCTCGGCGATCGACGCGTACGCGCGGTAGGGTTGGCGGCCGTCGTGAACGTTGGTGCGATACGCCGCGAGCCCGGCCCAGCTCGACGACGCTTTGATGTTTCCGGGGTTGTTGTCGAACTCGTAGCGACCGCCGCCGACCTCGCGCCACAGATGCGCGAGCAGCGTGGTCATCACCGCAAACGCTGCAGCGATGGGGAGACCGCGCGCGACGAGCAAGCGCAGCAAGATCGCGCCGCGCGAGAGGGCCCAGTCACGGGTCGTTCCGGTCCACGAGCGCTTCGTGTCGATGACGATCAAGGCAGCACCGACACGTTCTCGCCGACGATGCGCTCGAACTGAGCGCCGCAGCGGTCGACGACGGCGCTCACGTTCACGCGAACGGGCTTCGCGCCGCTGGTGGTCACGCGCGCGAAGACATCGAATCCGATGCACAAAACACCGGCGACTTGAACGATGAGCCCTCGGTGCTCCCACGACGCGGGCACCATCGAAACGAGCACCAGGCGATGGCTGGCGTTGCCGCCGCGCGCGCGAAGCTCCCACTCGATCGCGGGTGGCGAGGCTTCACCTGCGACGCTTTCAATGCTCGAAAGCCAGAGGGAGATGCGGTCGATGGGCCGCCAGATGTCGCGCTTGGGCTTCTCGCAGTGTTGCTCGACGAAGACGCCGCCGAACACGCGAAGCTCGGGGCTCGGCTCGATGGTGGTCTTCCCTTCGAAGGCGCACGACCACGCATCGCCGAGCCAATTCGGCTCTGCAATGCGCGCCATACGATCGTTGGGAACGAGCGCCACCACTCACCTCTCAGCCCGCGATCGGCATCGCTTCGAGCGGACGCCCGAAGAGCACCACGTGAAACGGAACGAACACCTCCAGCGGCTGCGTCTGCTCCGCCGGCACCGCGCTGCTCTCGATCTCGACCGTGCGCGGAACGCGCGTGACGATCTCGATCTTGTCGTCGCTGGACCTTCCGCCGGTGTTTCCCGCGGCGCGGAACGGCATGTACGCCGCGACGATCGGCGATCCGTTGCTGGCCTTGCTCTGCTCGATCGCGCCGCCGTGCCCTGGCCACAGAGCCAAGGGTCCGGTCTCGTAGTTGATCGACTGCCCGTCGGGAAACTGGATCGCGAGCGACGCGTGCTCGAGCACCGCGGCCATCAGCTCGTCGTCGTAGTGACGAAACCAGTGTCGACGCCCGACGCCATCGCCGCCCGCGATCATCTTCGCGATCGGCCGGCCGACGATGACGCCCATGCCCATCATCTCGAACAGGTACTTGTTCGGGACGAGCGCTCCATCTTTGCTCGTGTCCGTGTCCGTCTCCGTGAGGCTCGCGCCGAACACGTTGAGACCCGCGGACGCGCTGTCCTCGTTGATGCCCTTGTCGAAGAGCGTCGCCGCTTCTTTCGCGGCCGAGAGGATCAGCGGCGAGCCGACCGCCTGCACATTGAAGCGCAGCGCAGCGCGCCCGAAGCGAAACGGGTTGAGGCCCGAGGCCAGCGTTCGAACCTTGTCGTTGACGCACACGCCCGGCCCCGACTGCGGCTCCGAGGGTTGCCCCGGCGGCTGAAGAGGAAAGAGCGCGGCTCTCGCGAATGACTCGTTCATCGTTGTTGCTCCACGTGGTGTTGTCGTTGCTTCAGAGCGACGAATCGCCCTGAATTCATTGGGTGTCCCGCGGTCAGTTACCGCGCCGCGTAGCGGGGCGACGCATCCCACGCCTCGGCGTACCCAGCGCCCGCGGTGCCCGCGTTCATCTGCTGCGTCGCGGTCTGCGTGGTGTTCGTGCTCTGCGTGCTCTGCGTGGTCGCAGCAGTGGCGTTGGTCTGCGCGCGCTGCGGCGTGACGAGCGAGCGGATGTACGCGCGGACGCGGACCTCGCGCTCGAGCTTCGCGGCGCCGCCGACGATGCCGCCGATGGCGATTCCCGCGCCGATGCGGGGAGCGACGCGACCGACGGCCGCGCCCAACACGACGTGCCCCAGCGTTTGGACGAACGCTTTGGAGACGTCGGTGAGCGAGGTTCCGTCGAGCAGCATGTTGGTGGCGGTGACAGAGACCGCGCCGACTCCGCCCACGATGGCCGTGGTCTTCACGAACTCGGCAACGTTGCTTGGCTTCTTCGACTCCATGGCGACTCCTCAACGAAACAGAGACTTGAGAGCCGCTTTGGCGGCGTTTTTCGCAGGCTCCGAGCCGAGCAGAACGCCCAGCCCGATCGCGGTTCCGACCGCGCCGGTGAAGGCGCGCGCGTTCGCTCGCATCGCCGCGGCCTGGCGCTGCTCGGCGAGCTCCATCACCGACTCCATCGCGAACTGCTCGGCGCTCGTCATCGACGGCGCCGCGGTGAGCGGGCTCTGTCGCGTGGCAGCGAGCCGGCGCGTCATCGCGAGCGCGGCGACGTAGACGTTCCACGCGTGAAACGACGTCTCTTTGTCTTCGAGCACGACGAGCTCGCCCGGATCGGGCAAGAGCGCGTCGGCCGCGTCGCCCCATACGAACGCGGGTCCCTCGAAGAGCAGGAAGTTTCCTGCGGGCGCAGTGCCGTTGCGCGCGCCGACTTCGCCAGAGCCCGCGAGCAGCTCGAACACGCGCGAGATCGCCGTCGACGTCGCGCGACGCTGGCCCTCGAGCGAGCCCGTCGAATCGATCGCAGCAGCGCTCTCCCACGACGCCGGCGGAGGCAGCGCACCGACGATGGGCGCGTTCTGTCCCTGCCACTCCGCCTCGTTGCCGCGGTACTTCACCTTCGGAAGAAACGCGATTGCGCCTTCGTCGCTGAGCACTACGAGCGGCGCGTTGATCGCGTCACGAAGCGCAGCGAGCTGCGCGACGAACGCGTTGCGTCCAGCAGTCGGCGTCGTGCGGCCCGAGATCGCGCTGTTGCGCCAATCGCCGGCGCTGGTGGCGCTGTGATGAATCCACTTTCCGCTCATCGACGTGCCTTTCTGCGAGGCTTCTTCATGTTGGCGAGCGCCCACATCCCGAGCCCCGCGACGCCCACCACGCCCGCGGCCGTCGCGATCGGATGCCGCTCGACGAACGCGAGAACGCCGGTCGCGTTCGAGTCGCTGTACGACGTGGTGACGCTCGAGCTCGACGTGCGCGCGAGGCTCGAGCTGCCAGAGCCCGCGCTCGCGCCGCTCCGCGGATCCGCAGGCGGATCGCTCGTCGCGGGGTCCCAGCAACGAAGGGCAGCGTCGAAGCTCGGCGCCGCGATCGTCTGCCCCCAGCCGGGCGCGACGGTCGTGAGAGGAAACTCGATGTCCTCCCACCGCGCGTTCGGGTGGTACGCGACGATCGCCGCGTAGCGCATGGACACGGGCGAGACCGCGCGGCGCGCGAAGTCGTTGCGAAGCGCGTCGAGCACATCGGCCGCGGCTCCGTTGGACTTCGCGGCCCAATAGAGCGCGAACTGCGTGTTCGGTCCCCACGCGCCGTCCGCGGTGAGCGCGCGGCGGGTGGAGTCCGTTCCGAGGCCGAGCTCACCCGCGATGCGCGAGCGCTCGATGACGACGTCGGGCCGCAGGGACGAGAGGCGGTCGTTGTAACCGGCCTCGATGAGGACGGTCTGCAGGCGACGCACGAAGTGACCGCCACCGGTCGCGCAGACCAGCTCGGTCGCTCCGGTGCGGCGTCGCCACCACAGCGCCAGATACGCGGTGCCTTGAAAAGTGGGGCGTGCGCTCGGGAGGCTCATCGGCGCCCCCGCTTCTTCGACGTCTTCACGTAGTACGCGATCCCGCCCAACACGACGGCCACGCCGATCGCGGTGGGAACGGGGTTCTCTTTCACCCACGCGAGCACGCCGGTGTCGGCCGCGGCCGCGGGGCGCGCGTTGACGTTCTGCGCGGCTTCGACGCCGAGAACGGAGAACTCCGTGCGAGGAAGGGGCGCGAGCGAAGTGGTGGCGTCGCGTTGGGCGAGCGCGGCCTGCGCGTTGGCGCGGATGCGAGCGAGCTCGATCTCGCGCTGCGCTTCGATCTCGGCGAGGCGTTCGCGAGCGCGCTGCTCTTGCTCCTGGCGGGCGCGCTCTTGCTCGCGGGCGATGGCGTCGGTGGTCGTACCGATGACCTGGCGACCGACCTGCAGCCCCGCGTCTTCGCGCGCGGCGGTGTTGGTCGCGGTCGTCGCGGCAGGCGCGGGCACGGTGGTGCGCGGCGTCTCGGCGGCGTCACCGGCGGGGCGAGTCGCGATGGTGTGCGCTGGGCGAAGTGTTCCGCCGAAGCGCGCGAAGCTCGACGGTGAGGCGCTGGGTAGCGTCGTCACCGCATGGGAGCCGCACGTTCCGTCGCACGGTCGTCCCGACTGAACACAGGGTCCACAGGCCATGCGTCAACGCTGCGCGCTGGGTCGAAGTGCCGAAAGCGATGCAATTCAGAAAAGCGCAATTGCATTGCAGAAACACACGCAGAACTCGTCGCGACCACGCGTTCGAGCGCTCTCAGCGAAGTCGGCGCGCTGCGCTCGCGGGTGCTTCGCCGAGCTGCGCGCCGGCGATCGAGCTCTCGGCGTCGAGCCACTCGCCGTCGACGAGCACCTGCGCGAACACGTGGTTGAGCGCCGCTCCGTGGATCTGCTGGTTGAGCCACACGATCTTCGCGCGCAGCCCCACGAGCCGCGCGAGCGCGACGAACAGCGCCGCTAGGTCCTCGCAGTCTCCGCCGGACGCGATGGTCTCGTCGGCGTCTTGAAACACCTCGTCTCCCGCGGGATCGGCCCGATACGGAAGCCTGTGCACCAGCGAGAGCACACTCTCTGCGCGCACGCGTTCGGGCGCGCGGCCATCAACCAGACCGGCGAGCTGGCGCACGGCGCGCCGTTGGGTCGCGTCGTCGGCGAGCGAGTCGAGCAGGGCCACGCGCGCGGCGGGATCGACCTCGGGAGCAATGATCCAGCGCATCGAGCGCGAGGATGGCGCGCGGCGACGAGCGCCGAAAGCGATGCAATTCGCGCGGCGTGTGCGTTCGAGTCCGCGAGGCGAATTGCATCGCTTTCGGCAGTCACGGTTTGTGGTCAACGTGCGGGTATGTTCACGCCGCTGCTTCGTCAACGTGCTCGTGCGATTCGGCCTGCAGGCGCGGCGAGCGTTGCGAGCGCCGCAGTGTGGCGGCGGTATCCGAAGCGCGACGCCAAGGGGCGCATCGAGTGGATCCACTGGGCCGATCTCGAGCTCGCTGCAGCCTGGGCCGAGCAAGCGCTGCGCGACCTCGACGCGTTCGTCGTGAAGTACTCCGGTCCGACCGCGAGCGCCGCAGTCATCGAGGGAGCGGCACGAGCGCCGATCACCGCGGAGGCATTCGGCGTGCTGAGGTCATTGAATAACGCATTTCAGGCGCTCAACGTGCCGCCGATCGTCGCGCCTACGAGCGACGAGTTCGGGACGGTGGACCTGATCCGTTCGTTCGTCGTGCTCACGAGCGGACGCGTTCAGGTGCGAACGCAGCTCATGCTGAGTGCCAGCCGACGCGGCCCAACGCCCGCGGAGGAGATGGCTGCGTTCTGGCGGACGCTCGGCGCTCGCGAGCTGGCGGGCGACGAAGGCGTCGTGGTCGACGTTCGCGCGCGGCGAACTGCGTTTCGCGGACCGTTCGAAGAGGCGCTCGCGTTCAAGCGAGATGCAGCGAACGCGGATCGTGTGTTTCTCGCGCTCTGGGCGCGACGGCCGTGGACGCTCGTGCGCGCGGAGGACGAGACCGAGCTCGTGTGGAGCGCTCCGCTCGTGTGGGAGCGCGACCGCGTGCTGCGAAAGCTCGAGCTCGCGCGACCGGTGATGCGCGCCATCGCTGACGATCCCTGGGCCGCGCTCGTGTCGGCTCGGGCGACGATCAAAGACAACAACGATGCGCTCGCTGACGAGTGGGCGGAGCTCGTGCCCGGTTTGTCGAGCGAGAACACTTCACGCCAGGTCGAGAGCATCAAGGCGTCGATGGAAGCCCTTGCTCAGGCGCGCTCCGAAGCCGCGCTCAATCGGGCACGAGCCGCCGCCCGCGAAGGGCTCGCAACCGGGGCGGGGAGTGTTGTTGGAGTGCTCGCGGCGATCTCGGCGGCGGCGCCGCCTGCCGCCCTCGTGCTTGCGCCCGCAGCCGCGGTACTGGGGGCGGTTGCCGCGATTGCGGGGCTGATGCTGCAAATCATCCCACGTGAGTGGATGGCGATCGCCGAAGCCGTTCCGCCGCGACTGCCGCTCCCGTTTATGACCACCGGCGACGAAGGGGCCGAAGAGCTGCCATCGCACAGCGTCGCGTCTCCACCAAGTTCGATCGGGCGCGACGAGCCACCGGCATCCGTCCCGGCGCCACTCGATGCCCCGCGTCTCTCGGCGGTGCTGACGATGGAGGCCGCTGCGACGAACCGCGATGCCACCACCACTCGTGCTCCGTCGCGGATGCACTCCTCGTTGATCAGCGCCCTGCTCGAGCCTCTTGCGCGCGCCCCGCTGCCGACGCGTTCGACCGATCCTAATGGCGTCCAAACGACGCGGGGCACCCCGGTGGGTTCGTTGCGGCAATCCAGCGACGCCACGACCGAATCGAGAGCGAACTCATCGAGCGCCGCACTCGTGGTCGTCGCTCTGGGCGCCACAGCGGCGACGCTCTGGATGTTGTCTAGGTCGCGTTGATCGCCTCATGGCCAGACGCAGACTCCACCGCTCGCCGTTGGACGTTCGCGAACGCACATCATCCCGGTTGGGCACGTCGGGTTGATGCTCACGTCGCAGAGCAAAAAGCACCGGCCCACGGTCGTGTCGCAGATCGCGTTCGGCGTCCCCGAGCTTGCGCGCGGGCAGTCCGCCGTTCGCGTGCACGGGGGCAAGCACGTCCCGTTCGCGCCTGCGTCGGGAAAGGTGCACTGGGTGTTGCCGTGGCACGCTGGCTGCGCGCCGCACGAGTCGTAGTTGGACGTCGGTTGTGGCGGCGCACAGGCGATCATCGTCAACGTGGCCACGATCGACACGAGCACAGAACGCATGCGCCGGGTCTATCACACTCGCTGGTCACCCGGTCTTGCCCGCCATCTCGTTGAGCACCCCCGCGACGATCTCTTTCGCGCTGTCCTTCAACAGCGGCGTCATCGCCTCCGCGAGCTTCTGCTGCAACGCGGGAAACGCGCTGAGCAACGCCGGGGCCTTCTCGATGATCGCTTCGAATCCGTCGCTCTCGTCCCGCTCACCGCGCTCGTCGCGGCGGCGCTTGCGCTCTGCGCGATCCTCTTCGCGCTCGCGCTGTCGGTCCATCCGATCGAGCATTCGCAGCACCAACTGCTGGTCCATCGGCGCTTGCGGCGCGGGCGGAGCGCTCCCCTTCACGGTGGCTTCGACCATTCGCACCATCGTCTCGTTCATCATCTTCGCGTCTTCTCGCGCGCGCTGGGCCTCTTGCTGAAGCGCGAGCCGCTGCGCTTCGAGCTGCTTCTCGGCCCGCTCGGTGTTGGCCTGCATCATCGCGAGCATCGCCTGCATGCCGGGATCCAGCCCGCGCACCGCGAGCACGCCTGGCGCAGCCTGCTCGACGGCCGAGGGCGTGTACGCGGGCTCGCGCGGCGGCGGCGCGTCGTGTGGCGCTGTGGGCGCGGAGTACTCACGGGGCGCGCCTTCGAGCTCGAGGCGCATTCCGCCAACGGTTCGCCCCTTCGCGCCCACCGCGCGAATGTCGAAGGTGCCACCGCCGCAATGGTCGGCGATGGTCACTTCGTCGGTCGTGATCGGGTCGAAGCGCTCGGGCCACACCTTGTAGCGCGGACGCTTGTCCGCCCCAGGCCGCGCAGCGCTGTCGTCGAGGACGCGCTGCGCGATGAGGTAGTCGATCGATCCCAGCGGAGCATCGGGAAACAGGGGGTACACCGGCGGAAAGGCTCCCCCGGTCTCGCTCGCTTCGTCGCCGTGCTGTGCAATTGACTGGCTTTTCATGCGCTGAAGTAGCCACCGCGAGAGCGGACGCAAGAGCGGACCGACAGCGGTCGTCACAGCGGCTGGACAGCGGTCAGACAGCGGCGGCCAGAGCGGAGTTCGCGGCGGCGACGTGCTGCACCACCGTCGGTGCGTTCCGTCGGACTCGCTTGCGTTGCCGCGCCGCGCGCGCACGCGCCTCTGCTTGTGCACGTGCCGCCCGCAGCGCTTCGAGCGGTCGGTCCCGGGCGCTGAGGTCCAGTCGCCTGAGCGTTGCGACGATCCAACGGCGCGAGCGCCCGATCTCGATGATGAGCTCGACGATCGCGTCGGCCTCGGACGATCGTTCCTCTTGCTCTTGTCGCAGCCGCTGGACGACCAGCCGCACGATGTCTGCGTCGCTGGTCGTGCGCATCGTTCGCCCGCAGCGGGTGAGGGCGGCTGCGATCTGTCGGTACGACGCGCCGCACCGTCGTTCGAGCCAGGCTCGGCGGTAGCGTCGTTGGTGACTCTTCGGCCTGGCGCTCATCGCTGCCTCCTGCTCCAGCACAGCGCGACGCGCTCTGCGATCTCGCGGGGAAGCCCTGCCTCGTACTCGAGGATCGCCGCTCTCTCTTCGAAGGCCTCGCGCGTGTCTGCGTCGAGCCGCGCGACCGCGAACGAGATGTCCTCCACGAGCACCAACTCGACCTCCCGCGGGGCGATCGATCGCAGCGGTGCTCTCCAGGCATCGTTGTCGGCCGCAGGGCGCCCCTCGAGGGCTTGCTCGGCCGTCCGACGAACGCGAACCCTGCCGTCGACGATGCCGACTCTGTAGCCCGTGCTGGCGGCGCTCGCGAGGCAGTGGCCGATGCGTTGCGCGCTCATGGGTCCTCCCATTCGGTCTGGTCGTCGTCTGGACTCGAAGCGTTGTCTGTGGGGGGACGGACGGCGGGTGCGACCAACGGGTGAACCGTCCCCCCACGGATGTGCTGCGAATTGTCGGCTTGATCGAGCGAGGGGGATACTGGGGGACGGTTGTCGCTATTGTCCGCGCACCCGAGAGAGTCTCCTGTGTTCGAGGTGGCGCGCGCGCGCGTGTCGGTTGCCCCCGCGGGCGCGGGGGCTCGCGTATGGGACGCAACCTCGCCGCGAGTGTCCCCCTCTGTCCCCCTCGGGATTCTGTCTTGGAAATTCCCTGGGATCGCAGGGGGGACGGTCGCGATGCGCGGCCACCCAGAGACCGTCCCCCCATCGGGCTCCTCGTCGTCGCCGTCCCTCATCGCGTCCGAGGCGTCACGCAGAACGAGGCCGCGATACACCTTGGAGCCCTTCACCTTCACTCGCGTGATGCCCTCGCGCGCCCCGAGGCGCTCGCCGAACGCGGTCTGGCTCCCGGCGCTCTCGCCGCGCGCCTGACACCAGTCGGACCACGCGCGAAACAGCGCCGTCGCCGGTGTCCTCGCGCCGTCGAGCGCGCGCGTTCGCTCTTCGAGAAACTGCCCGATGCGGTCGCTCTCGTTGCGATAGCTCTCGGTCGCAGCGCGGATGCCTGATGGGGGACAGAGCCCGCTCTCGCTCCACTCGACCGCGCCTCGAACGATCCAGGCGAGGATGCCCACGGCCTCGGCCCGGAGCTTGTCGAGCAAGTGTGGGTCCTTCTCGTTCTCGGGGATCTGCACGGCCCACGGAATCAAGTGCACCCGCCGCCAGAACGCGTAGCTGTTCTCGCGCACCTCGGGCCGGTTGTTGGTGCAGACCGAGAGCTTGTGCGTGATCGTGAACTCGAAGAAGTCCTGCCGCATGTAGCGGGCGCTCATCTTCGTGTCGCCGGTGAGTTGCTTCACCGCGTTCTCGTTCCATCCCTTGCCGCCGGTGGTTTCGCTCACGAGGGCATGTCGAAGACCACAGAGCTGCGCCCGCTCGGTCGGGTGCGCGTCCTGCCCCGAGCGCGCCAACAGCACGTCGCTCGGGACGATCTGCGCGTACTTTCCCAGCACGTAGTTGATCGCCTCGACGAAGGTGCTCTTGCCGTTGGCGCCGGTCCCCCAGTGGACGACCAGGCACTGCTCGTTGGTCGCGCCGGTCGCACAGTAGCCAGACCACCGCTGCAAGAACGCGCGCACCTCTGGGTCGGGCTGCACCCTCGCGAGAAACGCCTCGAACGCCGCCGCGGTCGCGCTCGGATCGTACGGCGCTCTCACCTCCCGCGTGCACAGCTCGTCGGGATCGTGTTCGCGAATGCTGCCGGTGCGAAGGTCGACCGCGCCGTTGGGGCAGTTCAGCACGAACTCGTCGCGATCGAACTGGTCGACGTGCGCCGTGAGCTCGATCCTCGCGCGCGCGAGCGTCTCGATCGCTTGGATCTTCGAGCGAGAGCCCAGCGCTTCGGCAATCTTGATCCGTCGCGACGGCTCCACGGCAGCGTCCTCGTCGGCGAATCGCGCCAGCTCGGAAGCGAAGTCCTGCGCGCATCGCAAGCCGGCTTGCTCGTCGAAGCGCCAGTAGCTGCCGGTCCACGCGAACCATCCGCGTTCGGGGACGAATCGCAGTCGGTCGCGGTACTCCAACGAGAAGCGCGTGGCGTTCCATGCGTCCGAGTAGCGCTCGCGAGCGTCGAGCGACGGCGGTGGGCCTGATCCGCCTCCGCGCGGAACACTTGCGCGGCGACGCCACTCGTTCGCCGCGCGCTCCCATCCAGCGACATCGGCTTTGGCTCGCTTGAGCGCGAGTCGGACGCGTTGCAGGGCGAGGTCGTCTTTGCCCCGCAGCGACGCGACGAGCTCGAGCGACGCCGGCTCCCACGCGACCAGCGCGTTCTCTGCGATGCGCTCGATGAGCACCGCGACGGGATCGCGTCCGCTCCCATCGGATCGCTCAGCGGCGCGCGCTTCCTCTGCGACGGTGTTCGCCGCGACGAAGCGAATCCCCGCGGGCGGATCGAGGTCGATCGGCGCTGTGCTCATGCCGCCCTCCGCGGGCTTCGGTGGTGTGCGAGCAGAAAGTCGTCCAGCCCTTTGCCGACGTTGAGCGGCCAGTCCGCAGCGCGGGTGTAGAAGCCCATCGCCGCGAGCGTCATGACGAGCTGCTCTCGGGCGTCGCGAACGTGCTGCTTCTTCGGGTCCGGGCTCTTCCAGTCCGCGTCGAGCGCGATGACGACGCGCCGCGGGTTGATCGCTTCGGTGATCGACACCGCTGCCTTCCACAGGGAAACGCCAGGGATACCGACGATCGCGAACGCAGAGAGGGCGGTGCACACGTCTGCCTTGAGCTCTCCCTCGGTGATCCAGAGATCTCCGCTGCGCTCCCAACGCTCTCGCGCTCCGATCGGCACGTGCACGTTGACGGCGGCGCTCGGCCCGCCGTGCTTGCGGCTCGAGACCGCGGTGTACCGCGATCCCTCTGTGAGCTCATCAGCTCGCACCTTGAGAGAGACGACCCGCCCTTCGAGGTCGAGCGATGGAATCACCAGCCCTGCTGCGCCACGCAGCGACCACCACGCGCGCCCGTCTCTCTGCTCGCGGAAGACCCCAGGGACGCCGCTCATCGCCGACTCGCCGATGGCGCGCTCGATCGCTCGTGCGGCTCTTGCTCGTCCGTCGCGACGCAGTGTTCGGTAGCCGCGCCGCTCGATCTGCGCGTCGTCGAGGCCGCGCGCGCGCAGGTTGTCTCGGTGCCGATCATCGAGCCGCAGCGTTGCGAGCGCCGCTCGATATGCAGCGTCGAGCACGTCTGCGGCCGCCCGCTTCTCGGGGTACTGCTGCTCGTCGCGCTCAATGATCGGGCGCTCGGAGGACGCCCCATCGGTGTGCACCCAGTACGTCACGCCGTCGCGGTTGGTCTTCTCTCGAGGAGAGGGGACGCGCTTGCACAGGACTACGCCCGAGTGTGCGCCACAGCCAATCTGGCACCAAGAGTCGGCGCGGCACACCGGGCAACGGCGCGAGCGCGAGGCGTCGAGCCAGCCGGTACGACCGCGGGAGAGTCCGAAGTGCTCTTTCGATGCGCTCATCGTCGTCCTCGCTTGCTCTGCTCGTTGGCTGGAGAAATTGCGGCGATTCGCGCGGCTCGGAGCGCGTTGCTCCGGCGGTTCCACGCATCGGAGAGGACGTCGTACATCGGTCGGTCGAGCACTCCGCGAGCGCGGTCCCGAGCGACTTCGGTCCAGACCCGGCGAAGCTCGACGTGGTGCGGCGCGTTCTCGATCGCGACGAGAAAGAGCCACGCGCGGGTGCGAGAGCGCCGCGGTCGGCGCGTGCCGATCTGCACCTCGAGTGGAACGACGGGCTCGCCTGCATCGAACAGGTCGAGCTGCTCGCACTCATCGGGAGTAATCCTTCGTTCGATCATGCCGCCCTCGCTACGCGCTGCGCTTCGACCACGCGCTTGCGCGCAGCTCCCGCGAGTTCGTCTGCGCGCTCGTTGAACTCCAGCCCGGTGTGCCCCTTCACGAACTGAAACGTGACTCGCGCCATGCGAGCCGCTCGTCGCCGCGCCGCGAGCGCCAGCGTTGTCGATCGCTTGCTCGCGTCGAGTCGCCACGCGCAGCACGGGGAGACCGCCCCGATCGCCCACTGCGAATCGCTGAAGACCACCAGGCGAACGCGCGTCCCCCAGCTCTCTTCAGCGAGCTGCAGCGCGCGTCCGATCGCCCAAATTTCTGCGCTGTTGTTCGACGCGCGGTCGATGCCCTCGGACAGCTCGGCGAGGACGACGCCGGTGCGCGCGATGACCACGCCAGCGCCGCCGGGGCGGTCTGCGGTGTTTCCGCTGCCGTCGGTCCACGCTTCGACCGGGGTGTCCGGCGCGCATGCGTGCGCTGCGTACCCGTCGGGCCCGATGCCGAGCTCAACCGAGGGACACTCGCAGCGCGCGGCGACCGTCCCGCAGAACGCGCAGAGCGGCAGATCGAGCTCGATCGGATAGCTCTCGTGCTCTTCGTAGCCTCTCGCACGATGGCGCTCGGCGCGTGCGAGGTCTTCGCTGGTTAGCGCCCAGTCGTTCGGGTCGAGCCACTGCTTGAAGTCGCGCAGCGATGGCGGCTTCACTGCGCACCTCGAGCCCTTGTCTCGATGCGGACGGCGCAGATGCACCGTCGGCGGACCACGCGCGCGCTCGCGCAGACCGTGGACACGAGTCGCAGTGCGTTGGGCCAGCGCGTGCACTGCGTCGGCCAGAAGGCAATGAGGGGCCTTGGAAACTGCATGATGAGCGTTCCCTTCGAGTCGGTGACGTGGCGGGGCAGGGGTGGTCAGGCCGCGCTGCGCTGCGAAGGTGAGCGCGCGCGCTCGAGCGCTTCGTTCACCGCAGCGATCGCGACGCGAATGGCCGCGGCGCGCTTCATCAGCTCGGGTTCGTGCTCGCGATGCGCGACGAGGCGGGCAGTGGAATCGAGCGCGTTCTCGACGTGACGACTGGCCTGTTCGGGGCCGACCACGACGGCGAGCGCGCGGACGTTCCATCCCAAGGCGCGGGCCAACGCGACGAGCGCGTGCGTCACCGCTGCCCAAGAGTTCTGAGACGCACGGGACGCACAGGCGAGCGTCACGCCGAGGGCCAGTCCGAGGCGAGCGTGCGCGATGAAGCGCAGCGCGTTGAGCTCGTCGGCCGAGAGTGCAGCCTGGGTGTTCATCACGCGGCCTCGGTCGCCTCTCGCGCGTGCTCGACGCGCGCTCGTTCGGTCTCGGTCAGCCATGCTTCGGTCTCGATGCCGGTGAGCGCTTCGATCGCGTGCAGAACGCCAGTCGAGGGCGTCACGAGGCCTCGCATGATCTGCGAGACGCTCTGCTGCTTGATCCGCACCATCTTGGCGAACTCGCCCTGGGTCAGCCTGCGCGAGGCGATCCAGTCCCGTAGCCGCCGCAATCCGTCCGAGTGAGAAGTTGCACCGTCCATGGCTTCGAGGTTACTGCTACCGCTGTAGATGTGAATCGTCAAGTGATGAGTCGACAGACACAATTGTGAGCGTAGGAGCTAGTGTCTCGGCATGACAACGCGGTCCTTGAAGCCGAAAGAAGCCGAGCGAGTTCGCGCGGCCCTAGGCGAGCTGCTCGTGACTGAGAAGACGCAGACGGCGCTCGCCAAGCGGCTCGGCGTGTCGCAGCAGGCTCTCTCTGCGGTCATTCGCGGGACCGCGACCGGCGGCTACGCGATCGCGCGGGCGGTCGCCAAGGCGAAGGGGGCGACGGACGTCGACGCGTGGCTTCGCGGCGCTGCGCCGGGGCGATCTGCGCCGCGGATCCGTGATCGAAACGGCTTCGACGAGGCGCTCGTCGTGGCGATGCGGGTGTTTCGGCGGGTTCCTCCGTACGCGTTCGAGGCGGTTGGCAACTTGATGGGCGATGCGCTGCCAGAGGTCATCACGCCAGAGTTTCTGGGCGGGCTCGCGTCGACGTGGGCGCAGAACGTGAACGACGAGGCGCGCTCCGACGCCATCGTTGCGCAGGCCGAGCGCGAGATGGAGGAAGAAGACCGCCGCGTAAAAGTGCTGGCCTCGAGGGCGTCGCCCAGCAACGACGGCAACGAGTAGACAGAAATCGGATTGTCAAATTTAGGGGGACATACTCTGTCCAACCTCGTTTGTGCGGCGTCTCGATCGAGCGCACAGTCGGGAGGTGGACCAGAGGCGCAGATACGCTGCGGTGCTCGCAGGGCGCTACGACGAAGCCGAGCTCGAGCCCCCGTTGCTCGACGACGACGGCATCATCGCGATCGTGAAGGCGATGCTCGCGCGCACGGGTCGGCCTCCGCTGGCGAACCCGATCCACCACCTCGTGCGCGATGGACTGCGTCCCATCGATCGCTCGCTGCCAGGGGTCGGCCACGAGGCGACCGATGGAGCCTCCGTCTGGTACCGCTGGACGGCGGACGTCCGCGAGCTCGGACGCAGGGTCAAGCACGGCCACGCCCACGCGTTGTTGTTCAATGAGGACCACAACGAGGCGGACGCGATCCTGGCGACCGCGGAGCTGGCGCTGCCGACGTGCGTGCTCAGTCGCTACGCCAGCGCCGATGCTGCTGCTCAAGACGCATTGCACTCGCCGATCTGGCTGTTGCACCAGCAGTTCGAGCGTCGGCGCACCGTGATCGAGCGCTATTTTCTCGTTTCGTAGTGAGCAGAGCCCGGGGCGAACAATCGAAGCGGTAGTAGTGGCTTGACGGTCTACAGCTACGGTTGTAATGGTTGCTTCGGGCACCGGCCTTCGCGGGTGCAGAACGGACTCGGCAATGCTCATCTGTATCGTCGTGATCGCCTTCGCCCTGGGCGCGTGCAGGGCCTCTTGCGGGCGCTTCATCGCGGTTCGACTGCCTCGCGCGCTGGCCGTGGGGCGAGGGAGGTTGTGATGGGGGCTTCGAAGATCCGTGAACTGCTCGTCGCGCGCGCGCACGAGATCGCCGACGAGCTCGAGAAGATGATGGCGCCGCACGAGCGCAAGCGAGCCCGCCGCGGACTTCATCTCGTGGCGCCTGCGAACGACCTCGACGAGTCAGAGGCTGAGCGGCTGCTCGAGCAGGCTGGGTGGGCGCCGAGGCGACGGTCGAAGGTGAAGTGAACAACAGGAGGTTGCGATGACCGACGAGGAGAAGCGCCGACGCAGAGACGGCGCCGGCACGTATCGCCGACGCCCGAACGGAACGTTCGAGGTGCGGACCTACGACAGCGAGGGCAAGCGACGGCATGCGACGGCGCACTCCGTCGAAGAGGCCGAGCGGCTGCTCGCCGCGGCGTCGATGGTGTTCAGCAAGCTGCCGCCGAAGGCTGCGCGCGCTTCCAGTCCGACGCTCAAGAGCTTCGGCGAGGCGTGGCTCGACGAGCGCGAGCTGAGCGGCGCGCACCGCGCGATCGCGACCGAGCGCGCCTACTGGAGAACGCACGTCGAGACCGCGCCGTTCTACGAGACTCCGCTGAAGCTGTTGCAGCGCAAGGTGATCAAGCAGTGGGTGCGCGAGCTCTCGAAGAAGAACGCGTCCCGAGGGCATCGGCAGGGCAGCGAGACGGTGCGCGTCGAGACGGCTCGCACGCTCTCGTGGAAGACCGTGAAGCAAGTCCTCGGTCTCGTGCGTCAGTGTCTCGACGTCGCGGTCGAAGACGAGTTGATCTCGACCAATCCAGCGGCGAGCATCGACGTCGAGCGGCCCGCGAGCGTCGACGAGGACTGGACCTTTCTCTCTCTGGAAGAGATCGCGCTCGTCGAGCGCAAGGTGGCCGAGCCCTCGCGCTCGATCTTCGTGGTCGCGATCTACACCGGCCTTCGAGCGGGTGAGCTGTGGTCGCTGCGATGGGAGGACGTCGTGCTCGAGGGGCAGCGGCCCGAGCTGATCGTGCGCCGGTCACACGAGGGACCGACGAAGAGCGGAAAGGTGCGGCGCGTTCCGCTGTTGGATCCGGCGCTGCGTGAGCTCGCGCACTTGCGGCGCGCGGCGGAGAAGGCCGAGAGCGAGCTCGTGTTTCCTGCGTTGCGCGGCGGTCAGCGGGGGAGGGGAGACGATGCTGGTTGGGCCGATCGCACCGTGCCCAAGAGCGAGCAGGAGCGCTGGTTGCGCGTGCACGCCGACGAAGATCGGGCTCCGCGCACGGTCATCGTGGGCTGGAGGACGAAGCTCGGGATCGTGCGCCGAGTGCGCTTTCACGACCTTCGCCACACGTGCGCGAGTCACCTGGTGATGGGCTCGTGGGGCACGCAGTGGACCCTGCAGGAGGTGGCCGCGTTTCTTGGTCACGCCGACACGACGGTGACCGAGATCTACGCCCACCTCTCGCCGGATCATCTCCATCGAAAGGCCGATGCGACCAGTCTCTCACCCCTACATGCTGTAGGGGTTGAGCGTTCGCTGGTTCCCCCCGGAACCACACAATCCCCTGCGATTTTCCTGGCGCGCCCGAGAGGACTCGAACCTCTAACCTCCAGATCCGTAGTCTGATGCTCTATCCAATTGAGCTACGGGCGCGTTGGGGAGGCGACTTATGCAACGCGCCTCCGCCGGTGTCAACAATCTTTGAACAACTTTTTTCGACCCCCCACGGACGGGCCGTTCAGTGGCTCGTGTGCTGCTCGTCCTTCGAGCCGAAGGCCCCGTCGAGCATGCGGATCGGCCACGAAACGATCCGCTTCACGCGGTCCAAGATCGCAGCGTTGGACAGGTCGTCGAACCACGTGAACACCACCGGCGTCGCGAGCAGCGTGAGCAGCAGCGCCAGCGTCTGGCCGCCCATGATCACCGAGCCCATCGCGCGGTTCGTCCCCGAGCCCGCGCCCGACGATGCCACCAGGGGGACCATGCCCGCGACGAACGCGACCGTGGTCATCAAGATGGGCCGCAGTCGATCACGGTTGCCGACCATCACCGCGTCCGCGCGGGACAAGCCCTTACGCCGCAGCGCGCGCATGTGATCCACCTGCAAGATCGAGTTCTTCTTCACGATGCCGAAGAGCACCAGGATGCCCAGCGACGAGAAGATGTTGATCGACTGCCGCAGCAGCACCAGCGACAAGATCGCGAAGGGCACCGTCAACGGCAGCGAGATCAAGATCGTGATCGGGTGCACCCAGCTCTCGAACTGCGCCGCGAGCACCAGGTACATGAACACCAGCGACAGGATGAAGGCCATCATGAAGCTCTTGCCGGCCTTGCCGAGCTCCTTCGAGCGGCCCGCGAGCTCGCCGCTGAAGCCCGGCGCCGGGTTCTGCCGACGCCACGCGGCCTCGAGCCGCTCGACCACCGCCGTCTCGCTGCCGCCAGACTTCACGTTGCAGTACACCGTCACCTGACGCTGACGCCCCAGGCGCTGGATCACCGACGGACCCGTGCTCTCGCGGATCGTCACCACGTCGCTCAGGCGCACCGTGCGACCCGGAACGGTCGACGCCACCGTCACCAACGAGAAGCTGTCGACCCGCTCGCGCACCGACGCATCGCCGCGCAAGTGCACTTCGTACTGCTCGCCGCCCTCGTTGAAGTTGGTCACCTGCACGTCGCCCACCAACAAGCGCAGCGCGTTGGCCACTTCTGCAGGAAGCACGTTCAAGTCCGCGGCGCGGGCGCGGTCGATCGAGACGACGAGCTCGGGCTTTCCGACGACGAGCGTCGAGTCGTGGTCGGACGTCATCGGGATCGTCCGCATCTCGCGCACCAGCGCCTCGGCGTACACGCCCAGCCGCTGGATGTCTGGCCCGCGCAGCACGAACTGAATGTTCGCGCTGTCCGCGGCGCCGCCGCCGCCGAACGCGTTCACCGGCGAGACCGCGACGCGCAGGTTGTCCGCAGAGAAGCGCGGCAGGATCTCTTCGCGCACCTTCTCGATCATCAGCTGCTGCGAGAGGGCGCGCTCGGTGCTCGGGACCAGCGCGACGAAGATCGTCGACTGGTTCGATCCGCGGCCGGACTGATCGCCCTGCGCAGAGCCCACCGTCGTCACCGTGTGCGAGACGCCCGGCATCGTGCGGATCGTGCGCGCCATGCGCTCGGTGATGATGTGCGTCTGCCGCAGGGACGTCCCTTCGGGCGCGCGGATCTGCACCTCGAAGCGCGACTCGTCGTCGATCGGAAGAAAGTTCTTCGCGACCACCTTCGTCAGCGGCCCGAGCGACGCCATCGCGATCATCATCGAGACGCCGACCACCCACCGGTGCCGCATCGAGAACGAGAGCATCCGAAGATACCCGCGCTCGATCAGCCCGTAGACGCCCTTGGACGGGCCGTGCGCGCCGCCCGCGTACTCTTCGGGCAACGCGCGCTTTCCTGCGGCCCACTGCGACAGCTCGCGCTGCTCGACCCAGCGGCCAGCGGCCGCGGGCAGGCCGAACACGAAGTGCTTCACCGGCGCGAAGAACCGGGTCATCGCGCTCGCTTCGTTCGACAGCCACGACAGGTACGCCGAGATCTGGTCTTCAGGAGCGAAGTTCGCCGGGTCCTCGTGGACCTCGTCCTCGGCGTGCTCCTTCTCCTCCGTGTAGACCTCCTTCGCGCCAGGCTTCTGCTTGAGCCACCGCGAAGAGAGCATCGGCGTCAGCGAGAACGCCACCACCAGCGACACCATGATCGAGAAGCTCATGGTGAAGCCGAAGCTCGCCATGAACCGCCCGACGATCCCGCCCATGAACGCCACCGGAAGAAACACCGCCACCAGCGAGAGCGTCGTCGCGAGCACCGCGAGGCCGATCTCTTTGGTCGCATAAATCGCGGCCTTTCGGGGGTTCATCCCCTTCTCGTCCACGAACTTCACGATGTTCTCGAGCACGACGATCGCGTCGTCGATCACGATGCCCACCGCCAGCGTCAGGCCGAGCAGCGTGATCGTGTTGAGCGTGAGCTTCATCGCCTTGATGAGCACAAACGTCGCGATGATCGACGTCGGGATGGCCAGCGCCGAGATCACCGTCGAGCGCAGGTTCCACAAGAACAGCAGCACGACGACGGCTGCGAAGAGCGACCCGAGGATCAAGTGCTCTTGCACCGCGTGGATGGCGTTGCGCACGAACTCGCCCTCGTCGCGCACGATCTCCATGCGAAACCCTGGCGGCAGCGTGGGGCGAATCTCGTCGAGCCGCTCTTTGAGCGCGTCGATGATGGCCACCGTGTTCGTGCCCGACTGCTTGCGCGGCGCCAGCACCACGACCTCGCGGCCCGAGAGGCTCGAGAGCGACGTCGCGTCCGCCTCCGAGTCCTCTGCGCGCCCGACGTCTTGCAGGCGCACGGTCAGCCCGTTGCGCGTGACCAGCACGATGTTGTTGAACTCGGCCACCGACGGGACGCGCCCGAGCACCCGCAGCGAGAACTGCCGGTCGCCGCGGTAGATCGTCCCGCCCGGGACCTCGATGTTCTGCGCCGCGAGCGAGCGCGAGATGTCCGAGATGGTCAGCCCGTACGACTGCAGCCGCACCGGGTCGACCGTCACGTTGACCTGTCGCTGACGGCCACCGTAGATCACCACGCCGCCGACGCCGTTGAGCGACTCGATCTGCCTGCGCACCCTGCGCGAGGCGTACTCGGTCAGCTCTCGCGTCGTGCGCGGGCCCGAGAGCGCGATGTACATCACCGGCGCGGCGTCGGGGTCCACGCGCTCGACGCGCGGCTGCTGGATGTCCCTCGGAAGCAACGACAGGATGCGATTGACCCTGTCGCGGACCTCTTGGGCCGCTTCTGCCGTGGATTTATCCAGGTCGAAGCGCGCGACGACGACCGACAGGCTCTCGAAATTGTTCGAGCGAAGCTCGTCGAGGCCGGCGATCGAGTTGAGCGCGTCTTCGATCTTGTCCGATACCTCGGACTCCATTTGCTCTGGCGCCGCGCCAGGCAACACCGTGGTGACGATCACCACCGGAAAATCAATGTTCGGAAACCGGTCCACGCCCAGCCCGAGCAAGCTGAACGAGCCCACCACGATCATGGCGAGCATCAGCACCCAGGTGAAGACCGGTCGGCGAACGCATACCGCTGCGAGCCACTGCATCTGTGATTCCTCGTACGAACGTGCGAGCGAAAAGGTGTCGCCGCGTCAGCGCGGAGTGACGGCGTCGCGCGCGCCGGGGTCGACGATGCCCGCGGCCCTGCGCAGCCTCGCGGCGCTGAGCCGCAGGTCGACGTAGGCGTTGAGCAAATTGATCTGCGCGTTGAACAGCTGCGTCTCCGCGTCGGCGACGTCGGTCTGCGTGCTCGACCCAGCCGAGAGGCGCTCGCGTCGGACGCGGTACGTCTCTCGCGCCGCCACGAGCGCAGAGCGCGCCGCGGTGATGGACGCCTGCGAGCCGATGAGCGCGTTGTAGTTGGCGCGCACCTCGGTCTCGAGCCCGTCGCGCAGCTGCGCGATCTGCGCTTGAATTTGTGTGCGCTGCGCGTCGATGCGGGCGTTGGACGTGAGCCCCGAGATCAGCTGGTTGGGCGTCCACTGCGCCTGCACCGAGAGGTCCCAGGTCGTGACGAACTCCCCTTCGCGCTGCGGAAAGATCCGCTGGTTGGGGTTGGCGACGTCCACGTTGCCCGCGATCGCGACGCTGGGAAAAAGCCCCGCCGTCGTCGCCCGCTGCTGCGCGTCGAGCGCGCGCACCTGGCGCTCGATCGACTGGATCTCGGGCCGCGAGTGCAGCGCCGAGGCGACGAGCGAAGCCAGCGACTCGCTTGGCAGCGAAAGCGCGTCGGTGAGCCCTTCGCTCAGCACGATCGGGTCCGTCGGGCTCATGCGAAGGCGCTGACGGAGCTGCAGCTCCATGAGGGACAACAGGTTGCGCGCTTGCGTGACGCGCAGCTCTGCCGCGGCGATCGCGCTGTCGACCGCGAAGAGCTCGGCGGGCGCGACCATCCCTGCGGCGCGGAGCTGAACGATGTCTTCGCGGCGGCGGCGCGTCAGGACCAGGGCCGCCTCCGACGCGGACACCGCGCCGACGGCGCGCGCGTACTCGTAGTAGGCCTCGCGCCCTTGCAGCGCGGCGGTGTTGCGCTGCACGTCGAGGTCGAGCCTGCGCGCCTCGGCCTGGTGCCCCGCGGCGACGTAGAACTCGCGCAGTCGAAAGGGGATGTCCGTCACCGGGATCGTCAGCGAGAGCCTGAACGTGATGTTGTTCAAGATCGGCTGCTGAAGGACCGTGTTGACCACGAACGAGTTGGGGTTGGCCTGGCACTGCACGAGGTTCATCAAGCACCCTGGGGTGTTGAAGAACGGCAGCGTCCCCGGCGTGATGTCGCTCAAGCGCGTGTAGCGCGCGCTGACGCTGAGCGTCGGCAGCATGGCCCAGCCCGACTCGCTCTGCTGCAGCTCGGCCACGCGGAGGCCCGCGCGACCTGCGGCGACGCTGAAGCTCCCCCGCGCCGCGCGCGCCGCGGCTTCGTCCGCGGTCAGCCCGCCGCCGCGAGGTCGCAGCCCCTCGGGCAGGTCATCGTTGGTGTCGGGCGGGACCGCGACGGCCACCGTGGCGCGGGCCGCGGCAGGCGCTGCAACCGGGGTGGATGTCTGACTAGCACCAGTGTTTTCGCTGCTAGCTTGATTTGTGGTGCTCGTCCCGGTCTGCGTCACGTTGGCGCGACGCGGCGGGGGATCTTGCGCGACCGCCTGCGCGATGGCCGCGGGGCTCGCCGCGAGGATCGCCGCTGAAACAGTGCAAAGCAGTGAGGCTCTCATCACGCGCTCCGATTACTCAGTGACGAGCACGCCGTCGGCCAGGCGGTCGAGGCGGCCCATGGCGACGCGCTCTCCCGCGGCGAGTCCGCGCTCGATCAGCACGTTGGTGCCGGCGCGCTCGGAGATGGTGACGACGCGCTCTTGGATCCTGCGGTCCGGCCCGATCACGAAGACGCGGTGGATGCCGGCCTCGCTGAGCACGGCGTCCGCGGGGATCACGAAGACGCTCTCTTGTCGGTCGAGCTCGATGCGCGCCGTGCCGAAGAGCCCCGGCCGAAGCGCGCCGTCGCTGTTGGGGATCACCGCTTCGGCGATGAGCGCGCGCGTGTCCGTGCGCACCGCGGCGCTGATGTACCGGATCTCTCCGGCAAACTCGCGGTCCGGAAACGCGTCCACCCGCACCCGCACGTTCTGTCCGCGGTGCAGCATGCCGAGGCGCTCTTGCGGCACCTGCACTTCCATGCGCAGCGGGTCGGTGCGAACGATGGTGACCACCGCGCGCTGCGGGGTGACGTACTCGCCCACGTTGATCGTTCGCTCGGCGACCTCGCCGTCGAACGGCGCGCGCACGATCGAGTCGGACACGGCTCGCGAGGTCTGCGAGACCGCCACCTGCGCGCTGCGAAGCGCCGCGATCGCGCCGCGCGCGTTGTTCTGCGCCGCCGCGAACTGCGCCTGCGCCGCGGCCGACGACGAGCGCGCCCGCTGCAGCTCTTGCTCGCTCACGCTGCCGTTGCCCGCGAGCTGCTCGGTGCGTCGAAGCACGTCCGCGGCGAGCTCTGCGTTGGCCCGCGCCGCTTGCACTTCGGGCAGCACGTTGGGGTCTCTGCCCGCGCTCGCCTCGCCGAGCCTCGCCCTCGCTTGCGCGAGCGACGCCGAGGCGCTCTCGGCGTTCGAGCGAAAATCCACGTCGCGCAAGCGCAAGAGCGCTTGTCCCGCGCGCACCGTGTCGCCGCGCTCGACGAGCACGGCCTCGACGCGCCCCGCCACGAGCGGCGTGAGCTGCGACTGCCTGTCGCCCACCAACGTCCCCGTCAGCAAGAGCGTCGCGGCGCGGGTGCGCGCTTCGACGGCCGCCGAGCGGACCTGCTGCGGCGCGTTCTCCGCGGCGGGGCCGACGTTTGGACGCGCGGGTTGGCCGCCTGGCTTGCATGCGGTCAAAGCAAAAAGAGAGATCACCGCCGAGAGCGCGAGTCCCTTGAGTTGCATCGGATTCCTAGCCTTCTGTGGTTGCGCAGTCGCGACGCAGGGCGCGCGGACCCGGCAGCGTGTCTAGTGCGAGATGCTTGCGAACGCAATGTTTGAACTGTAAAGAATCGTCATGGTTCGCCCCGCCCAACGTCCGGCCCGTGGCGCTTCGTCGAAGAAGCCCGAGAGCGCTGCGCGCGGCGCGACGGCGAGCAAAGCCACGGTCAAGTCATCGAAGGGCGTCCCGCGAAACGAGATGGATTTTGCGCCCGCCGTCGCGCCGAACAACCAGGCGGGCTCCAATACGATGCTGTTCGCGCTCTTGCTACGCGCCGGTCGCGCGATCTTCGAAAAGGTCGAAGCGGCGGTGGCGCTTCAGGGCGAGTCGGTGCTCACGTTTCGCCCGTTGGCCATCGTGGTGCGCTTCGGCCCGCAGACGCAGCAAGAGATCGCGCGGCTGACGGCGCAGCACCCCGCGGGGGTCTCGCGCATCGTCGACGAGCTCGAGGCGCGCAAGCTCGTTCGCCGCGTGCGCGGTGAGCAAGATCGCAGGACGATCCGCGTCGAGCCCACGGCCGAGGGGCGCGCGTTGTTCGAGCGGGTGGACCCGCACGCGACCGGCGCGCTCGAGGCGGCGATCGGCGTGCTCGACGAGCGCGAGCTCGCGGCGTTCTCCGCGATGCTCGAGAAGATCGTGGTCTTCAACGGGACGTGAGCTCGTCGGCGCCGCGCAGGATCGAGCGCTGCGCCGCAGCGAGCGCGGCGAGCAGCAGCGCGCCTCCTGCCCACCGAACGACCAGCACCCGATGCGCGGGCTGGCCGCTGTCGCGCGCTTGGACGCCGAGCGTTCCGGTCGCGCCTGAGTAGGTCATGGCGCCGGTCGAGAGGCTCGCGCCCGCGAGCCAGAGCGCGAAGATCACCCACGCCCGCGCGGTGTTTTCTCTGCTGAAGAGCGCCCCGCGCGAGGCCAGCCGCGCGCACCCGACGGTGATCGCCGCCACGGTCCACAGCCGCTGGGCGAGGGCCTCGATCGGCTCGTAATAGCCCCGCACGAGGTACGAAGAGCCCGGCGACTGCCGACACAGGACCGACCAGAGCGCGGCGAGCGCCCCGAGCCACACGAGCGCGAGCGCGGCGGCGATGAACCACCGTTCATTCGGGCTGCGGGGGGATGCTGGCGACGCCTCGCTCATCGAAGTGTCCGTCTGGGCCCTGGAAACTGCACCGCAGTGCGAAGTATCACTGTGCCCGCGCCGTATCACGGCAAAGGATCGGGACAATGACTTCTTCGCGGTGTTCTGTGTTCGCTGGGCTCGCGTTGCTGGCCGTGGGCTGCAACCTCACCTCTCCCCGATTCTACGGGGGGATCGACATGGGCGCCGGAGGCGTCGGCGTCAGCGGCGGAGGCAACAACGTCGTCGTGACGCCCGCGGGCGGCGGCGCGTCGACTACCCTCAACGCTGGCACCGGAAACACCGGCGCGACCGCCCCGGGCACAGTCAGCGCCCCGCCCGGAGCGCCCCCCGCCGTGCAGCTCGACGCCGTCGCGCAGACGCTTCGCGCGCAGGGCTACGCGCCGGCGTCGCAGGCGCTTCACGCGCGGCGCACGGCCGGAGGGCTCACGTCGTACGGGTTCATGCCGCAGCCAGGCAACTGCTACGTGGCCGTGGCCGTGGCGGGGCCCGGGATCACGTCGCTCGCGATGACCGTGTCCGCGCCGTCCGGCGGCAACATCGGCTACTACTCTCGCGGCGACGCGCACCCGTGGGTGTCGTTCTGCGCGTACGAGTATGGGTATTACTTTCCGCGCGTGATGGTGGGCGCGGGCGCCGGCGAGGTGCACTACCAGCTCTTTCAGGGCGCTCCGTCGACGAGCGCGATGATCGCGGGCGTGTGGTCCGCGGGCGGATCGCAGCGCGCGGCGCCGACGACGATCGACGCGGCGACGCAGCGACGCGTGGCCGCGCTCACCCAGCAGCTGCAAGGGCAGGGCTACCAGATGGTGGTCACCCCGCGCGCCACGATGCTCGGACGCGGCGACGTCTCTTCGCTGCCCGCCGCGCTTCGCGAGGGATTCTGCTACACGTTCGCGACCTTCGGCGGACCGGGCACGCGCGACGGAGACCTCTATCTCTACGACGCGCAGGGCACGGTCCTTCAGCGCGACGAGCGCGCGGACGTCGACGCGGTCCTGCGCGACGTGTGCGTGACGAGCGCCGCGCAGTACACGCTGCGCCCGCGCATGGCCGAAGGCGAAGGCCCCATCTGGGTCGCCGCATACGCCCGCAGCGCGCAGCCGAGCTCGGCGCAGGTCACGCAAACCTCGATGTCCCTCGCGCAGTCCTCGGGCGGCGGCAACGACATCGACGACGCGTGGAACTCGCAGCAATCCAGCCTCCAATCGGTCGGCTATCAGCCCGAAGCCGCGCCGCTCAACCGCACGCTCACCGAAGGGCAGACCGCGGACGAGACGGTCAACCTGGCCGCGGGGCAGTGCTACGCGATCATGGCCGTCGGTGAGTCGCGCGTGCGCGACCTCGACATCGACCTCAACGACGCGAACAACCGCCCGGTGGACCGCGACTACGCGCAGGACCCCAAGGCCATCGTGCGTCTGTGCGCGCCGGCGGCGGGGCAGTTTCGCGTGACCGTTCGCATGGCGAGCGGCGGCGGCGCCTATCGCTTGGGGCTCTTTCGCTGGTCCGGCGGGACGAGCGGCGCGGGCCTCAGCGGCATCGCCTTCGTGCGCAACGCCGAGGTCACGCGCGTGCTGCAGTCGGACGGCTACCAGGGCGACGCGTCGTTCGACATCGTGCGCGCGCAGATCCGCGAGGGCGCCAACACGCAGCGCAACGTCTCGCTGCGCGCCAACCAGTGCTACGCGTTCGTCGGCGTCGGCGGCAACGGCGTGAGCGACCTCGATCTCACCGTGCAAAAAGACGGGCAGACCGTGGCCGAGGACCGGACGTTCACCGCGTTTCCGACGGCCCGGTTCTGCGCGCGCACCGCGGGCAGCTACCGCGTGACGATCGCCTCGCGCCACGGCTCGGGTGAGTTCGTGTTTCGCGTGTTTCGCCGTGAACAGGCCGCTGCTGGCGAGTGACGGTCCGCTGGGGGCGTGAGACGGGGCGCTGACGCGTCGCTTCGGGCGGGGCGCGCCGCGCGCTCACCAGCTCGCGAACACGCTCGACTGCGCCGCGCCTTGAAAGCCCCACGGGACGCTCACGTCGCCGTAGCGGCTGCGAAACGAGAGGGCGCCGTCCACGCGAAACGGCAGCGCCTGCGGCGCGCCCTCGATCACCATCGGTCCCCCCGAGCCGCCCCACGACGGAGACACTCGCACCGGGCCGCTGATCGCGCCGCCCATGCGCGAGACGTTGACCTCGACGAGCACCACCAGCGGCCTCCTCGCGGGGAGCACCTGCGAGAACGTCGCGTCCACCGTCCCCACGCTGCGTCCGTTGACCGAGATCTCAGCGCGCAGGTTCGCCGCGTACAGCGCAAACGAGTTGGGGTTGTACCCGACCAGCTCGACGCGCATCGTCGCCGTGCCCGCGTTGGCGCCGAGAAACTGCACCGCGCGCGCCTGAATCTGCGGCGCTTCGATGAGCCCAGGCATGACCGCGCTCATCACGCAGCCCTGTGAAGCGAGCGCGAGCGCGGCGATGATGATCGAGCGACGAGAGGGCGACGCCATGGTAACCGGGGGCATCATACGCTCGGTGCACACAGACGGTTCCCCATTGATGAGCGAGCGCTCGATCGCCGAGGCGCGGGCGCTGCTGCTCGCGCACTACGACGCGCACAAGCGCGCCATGCCGTGGCGAGAGACGAAGGACCCGTACGCGATCTGGGTCAGCGAAGTGATGCTTCAGCAGACGCGGGTCGAGACGGTGATCCCGTATTTTCAGCGGTTTCTCGCGCGCTTCGAGGGCGTCAGGGCGCTCGCTGAAGCCCCCGAGGCCGACGTCCTCGCGCTCTGGTCCGGCCTCGGCTACTACCGCCGCGCGCGCATGCTGCACGCGGGCGCCAAGCACGTCGTGCGCGAGCACAACGGCGCGCTGCCCGCGGACATCGACGCGCTCAAGAAGATCCCCGGCGTGGGGGACTACACCGCGGGCGCCATCGCCTCGATCGCCTTCGACCTGCGCGAGCCCGTCCTCGACGGAAACGTCGAGCGAGTGCTCTCTCGCCTCGCCGCGATGCCCGGCGATCCGCGAGCAAAAACACAGCGAAAATCACTGTGGGACCTCGCGCGCGCCTTCGCTCGAGACCCCCGCGCCGGCGACGTCAACCAATCGCTCATGGAGCTCGGCGCGACGGTGTGCACCCCCGCCTCGCCGCGGTGTCTGCTCTGCCCCGTGCGCGCGCACTGCGCGGCGTCCGCCGCGGCCGAGCCCGAGCGCTACCCCGAGAAGCCGCCGAAGAAAGCGCCGCGCGCCGAGCGCTGGACGGCCCTGGTCGTCCGAGACGAGCGCGGAGCCTTTTGGCTCGGGCCTCCGCCGGCGCACCTCGATCGGTGGAAGGGCATGCTCGTTCCGCCGCTCGCGCTCGACGGTGCGGCGCTCGACGGGCTGCGCGACGGCCCCGTGATCGCCGAGGTCGTGCACGTGCTCACCCACGCGCGCATGCAGATCACCGTGCGCGCCGCGAGCTTCATCGACGACGCTGCTCCCGCGCGCGAAGGCTCGTTCGTCGCGCTCGACTCGCTGGACGCGCTCGCGATCCCGAAGGTCACGCGGGTGATCCTCGACGCCGTCGCTCAGGCCGGCGAAGAGAGCACCGCGGTCGCTTCGTCGCGCAAGAAGGCCTCGATTCGCCCGCGAAAAGGCCGGGCGAAGAAGGGCAGCTCTCCGCCGAGCCGCACCTGAGCCTCGGTGATTTCGACCCAGCCCTTTCCTCCGCGCGCGGCCCCTTCGGCGCGCGCGGGGCTCACCCATCGGTACGCGCCCGCGATCCCGAGGGCGGGCTTCTTCTCGGCCCAGTAGCGCGCGCGCGCGTCGAGCCGCTCGCGCACGGTCTCGATCGGCAGGGCGTGCTCGAACGACAGCTCGATCTTCACTGCGAGTCCAGCTTCGCCTTCGCCGTGAGCGAGCGTCCGAGGGCTTCGATCGCGCCGATCCAGCCGCGCTCGGCGTGCGCCGCGGTGGCCTCGCAGCCCTCGTACGTCAGGGGGATCTCGAAGACGCGCACGTCGCTCTCGTCGCTGGGGATCTCGACGGCGCCGCAGTGCTTGAGCAGCCCGATCATCGAGCTGTTGATCGCGAGCACTTGCATGCGAAATCGATGGATCCCGCTGTGGCGCGCGGCGGCGGTGAGCGCCGTCAACAGCGCCGAGCCGATGCCCTTGTGCTGCGCCTCGTCGCTCACGGTGAGCGCGACCTCTGCGACGTCGTGCTCGTCCTTCAGGCGCACGAAGCGCGCGACCCCTAAGCCCCGTTCGAGCCGCAAATCCGCGGTCGGAACGCTCGCCACCAGCGCCACGTGGTTCACCCCGTCCACCTGCGTGAGGTAGTCGAGCTGCTGCTCGGTGAGCTCTTGGATCTCTGAGAAGAACCGCTGATACCGCGAGATCGGCGAGAGCTTGCGAAACCCGTCGCGCAGCTCTTCGCGGTCATCGGGGCGGATCGATCGGATCGTGATCGGCGTGCTGCCGTCCTTGGGCTCGAAGATCACGCGCACTTCGGGGGGCGCATGCTGCGCGGGGCTCGACATCGCGACTCCTCTCGTCATGGCCATCGTGATTGAACTTCATAGCGCGTATGACGCGACGCGGCAAACCGCGGTGCGAGCCCTGCCGCTTCGCTGTGGGCGCGGAGCGGGCTCGCAGTTTGGGTGCTTGCATTTCGCGGGACCGGCTACACTCGTGAGCCTCGTTGCTTCGCGCGAGCACTGTCTCTCTGCACCGAAGCCCGGAGCGTCACTCATGCAACGTGACCGTCGTCGCGGAAATCGTACGCGAACACAGACCTATCATGCCGACTCGCCCACGAAGGCGAAGAAGGCGCGCATCGGCGACGCCGTCGAAGCGAAGCCTGGCGCCCTCGAAGCGCTGAAGAAAGCGGTCGAACCCGAGCCGCTGCCGCGGGTGATCGTGGACGCTGTCGCGCCCGCGCCCGCTGAGCCGAGCGCCGACGGCGACGCGAAGCCCGTGCGCAAGATGGCCAAGAAGTACTCGCTCGAAGAGATGCACGCGCGCTTGCTGAAGGCGCAGGGGTCGCACGCGATCACCGATGCGGCTGAGGCGTTCTTCTACGCGGGCTACGCGCTCGAAGAGGACGATCAAGAGGGCTGGCTTCAGCTGCTCGAGCACCGCGACGAAGGGCGGGTGCGCGAGGCGATCGAGAAGCTGCGCAAGAGCTTCTTGCGCAAGCCGCCGCGGCACAAGCCGCTGTTGCAGCAGCGGCTGCGTCGCATCGAGGACATCGCCGACGAGAGCGCGACGCGCGAGGCGGCGAGCGAGCTGCGCAAGAGCGTCGGCTGAGCGGGGACCGCGCTTCTCGCTTCACCAGGGGACGGCGCGGTAGTCCTTGAAAAAGAGCCCATAAAAATGCTCGCCGGTGTTCGCGCCGTGGATGATGGGGTCCACGATGCGGGCGGCGCCGTCGACGATGTCGAGGGGCGGGTGAAACCCGTGCACTTCGCGCTTCTTCTCGGCGATGTGGCCGGGGTCTTCGTCGGTGACCCAGCCGGTGTCGACGGCGTTCATGTGGATTCCGTCGCGGGCGTAGTCGCGCGCGCTGGTGCGGGTCATCATGTTGAGCGCCGCTTTGGCCATGTTGGTGTGCGGGTGCTTGTCGGTCTTGTGCTCGCGGTAGAACTGCCCTTCGACCGCGGACACGTTGACGATGTGCTTGTCCCGCTCGGGGCTCTTCAGCATCAGTGATTTGAGCCGCGCGTTGAGGACGAACGGCGCGACGGCGTTGACGAGCTGCACCTCGAGCAGCTCGACCGTGGGCACCTCGTGCATCCGCATGCGCCAGCTGTTGTGCTCGCGTCGATCCACTTGCTGCAGGTCCTGATCGAGCTGCCCGTCCGGAAAGATGGCCCCTCCACGGAGCGTGTCTTCCGACAGCAGCGCGAGCTGCGAGAGCGCCGGCGCGTCGGTGAGCCCCACGGCGGGGTCGAACGCGCCGAGCCTGGCCAGCGCGTGCTCGTGTCGCAGCGCCTCGTGCGCGGCGAGCAGCGGGCGTACGTGGGCGTCCGCGGCCTTCGGGCCCTCGAGCTCGCGCTCGATCAAGTGCGCGTAGAAGCCCGCGGGGCGACGCACGGTCTGGCAGGCATTATGGATCACGAAATCAAGTCGCGGCTCCGTTTGCAGCACGTGGTGCGCAAACGTCTCGACCGAGGGCGTGTGTCGAAGGTCGAGGCCGTGGACCACGACGCGGTCGCTCCACGCGGCGAAGTCCGGCTCGCGGGCGAACCGCTCGGCGGCGTCCCTGGGAAACCGCGTCGTCACGAGCACTCGCGCCCCTGAGCGGAGCAGCAAGATCGCCGCTTGATAGCCGATCTTCACGCGCCCGCCGGTCACGATCGCCGTGCGTCCGCGCAGGTCCGCGCGCTGCGTGCGCTTGGTGAAATTGAACTCGCCGCACTCGGGGCACAGCTGGTCGTAGAAGTGATGCAGCGTCTCGAAGCGCTTCTTGCACACGTAGCAGCAGCGCGCTTCGAGCAGCCGGTCGGGCTCTTCGTCGCGGTCCTCTCCGGCGCCGAGCAGCGGCGCGCTGGGCTCTGGCGTGACGAACACGGGCATCGCGCGAAGCTGCCGGATCCCTGTCGAGTCGAGCTGCGCTTCGATCGCGCTCTTCTTCTGAACGTGCTCTTTCTTTCGCAGCGCGCGGGCGACGCTGCGGGCCTCGTCGCGGTCGGGGCGGGCGATGCGGCCCGCGGCGATCATGAGTCGACGGCGGTCTTCGAGCGAGAGGTCCGCGAGCCGCTCGCGGTCGTCCGCGATGGACTCGAGCAACGCCAGCAGGGCGCGCACGGACTCTGGGGTGAGCGAGGGGAGGTCCGACACGGCGGTGAGCGGTACCACCAACGCCGGCGACTTGCAGGGGTTTGCTATACTCGCGCGATGTTGACCAAGGGGACGGTGTACCTGCTGAGCGCGTTGATCGCGTACGCCGGCTGGCAGTGGCGAAAGCACGACGCTCGCAAGCGATTGCGCGAGATGGACGAGGGCACGCGCTGCGTGGGCTGCGAGAAGTGCGAGACCGAGGTGCGCGACGGTGTCGTTCGTTGCTTGCTCTGCGGGCACACGGAGGTGCTTGCGAACGTGCGCGCGGTGCAGCTCTCGGAGGGGGAGCTCGACGCGATGACGCACCGCGAGCGGCGCGACTGAGCGACGGGGCTCAGCAGCGGGCGAAGGCGAAGATCGTGAGCGCGCACGCGACGATGAACGCCGCGGGGACGAGCAGCGCGACGATGGTGAGCGTCCTGCCGCTCTGCGTGGTGGTCGCCGGCGTTTGCCCTGCGATGGTCGCGGGCTTGTTGATGGCGGCGAGCGCCGAGGGGCTCTGCTGAACGGCTCCGAAGCTGACCGCGCCGAAGTACTCGGGGGCCTTGGTGGCCTCGGCGAGCACGGGCATGGATTTCACTTCGGGCGAATCGTAGCTGTTGGTGTGGGTGATGGGCGTGGCGGTGACGGCGGACTGCGCGCTGGCCAGCTCGGAGATCGAGGGCGCGGGCATGGGGCCGAAGGACTTCGACAGGACGCCCGGGTTCTTCGCGCTGGGGTCGACGGTGCCGCCGTCCCACGCGAACGGGACGGTCTTCATGGGGCCCGCGAGCAGGGGCTCGAAGGCCTCGGAGAGCTGCAACGCCGTGCGAAATCGCCCGTCGATGTTGCGGTCGAAGAGCTTCGCGAAGAGCGGCTCGACGGCGACGGGCAGCGACGGGTCGACCTCGGTGGCGCGGCGCGGGGTCGCCATCATGACCTTGGCGATGATCTCGACCTGGTTGCTGCCGGTGAAGGGAACCTGCCCTGTGAGCATCTCGAACAGGATCACGCCCACCGCCCAGAGGTCCGCGCGTCCGTCGACCGTCGAGGGGTCGCGGACTTGCTCGGGGGACATGTATTCGGGCGTCCCGAGGAGCATTCCGGCGCGGGTGGCCATGACGCTGCCGGCGGTCGGGGTGGCGGTGACGTTCTTCGCGATCCCGAAATCGAGCAGGCGGACGACGGTGGATCCGCCGCGGTCTTCGAGCACGATGTTCTGCGGCTTGAGGTCGCGGTGCACGACGCCCATCGCGTGCGCGACGGAGAGCGCGTCGAGCAGCGCGCGCATGAGCGGGATCGCTTGTTCGAGCGAGAATTTGCCCTGCTTCTTGATCGCTTCAGCCAGCGTCCTGCCACGGACGAAGGGCATCACGATGCACGGGCACTGCTTCGGGCCGTCCTCGATCACGCCGAGGTGAAAGATCGGGACGATCGCGGGGTGATCGATGGACGCGAGCAGCCGCGCCTCGCGTTGAAAGCGCTCTCGCAGCGACGGATCGTCGCGCAGGTCCGTGTGCAGGACCTTCATGGCGACGGTGCGCCCCAAGCGCAGGTCTGTCGCGCGCCACACGGCGCCCATGCCTCCGCGGCCGACGAGCTCTTCGAGCCGGTAGTGTTCTGCGACGACGACGCCCGGCTCGAGTTGCATACGACGATCGCCGCGGAGGATCGCACGGAACGCTCAACACTGTCCCGATTTCGTCCCCCGCCCTCGCTGGCTCACTGCCCCTTGAGCAGCCGGACCTTCAAATCAACGAGGTCTTTCGCCACGCCGACGATGCGCTTCCACCCGGTGCTCTTGCTCTGTCCCGCGCGGCGCGCGACGCACTCGACCTCGACCGTCGAGAACCGCACGCGGTCGCGCAGGACTCGAATCGGGTACTCGAAGTTGAGAAAGAACGTGTCGGGCTTGAGGACCTCGGGTTTGAAGAGCGACCGATCCGTGAGGTACGGCCCGTCCGAGCGCATGCGCACCCCGTGCACCGAGTAGATCAACGCGCGCACGCCCGCGGACAAGATCGTGCGGTGCAGCCCGTCGTCGCGGTTCGGGTACACGCTGAACACCACCGGGACGCCGTCGCGCGCCGCTGCGTCGCAGAGCTTGTCGAGCTCGGTGACGGGGATCTGCCCGTCGCACGGCAGAAAGGTCATCCACTGTTGGGTGGCCGCGCGGTGGCCGGACTTGAGCGCGGCGCCGATGCCCATGTTGCGCTCGTGACGGACCAGCGTGCAGCGTGGGTCGTCGCCGAAGACCTCGCGGACCTTGGCGTTGGTCTCGTCGGTCGAGCCGTCGTCCACGAAGACGAGCTGCCACTCACCGCCGCGTCCGCGCAGGTAGCTGATGATCTCGGGCAAGACCGTCGGGACGTTGAGGGCTTCGTTGAAGGCGAACACCACGAGGGACAACGGCAACGCTCGTCCAGGGTGTACAGAGCTCGCTTCGGTCATGGATGGCAACTCTCTCTACGGTCTCTCGCGAAGGACCTTCGCAGGGACGCCCGCGACGATCGAGTACGGTGGAACGTCGCGGTTCACCACGGCGCCCGCGCCGACGATCGAGCCCTTTCCGACGGTGACGCCGGGCAGGATCACGGAGTTGACCCCGAGGTCCACGTCGTCTTCGATCACGACGGGCGCGAAGGTCACGGGCGAGTGCAGCACGGCGATCCCGCGGCCCGCTTCGTCATGAACGGACGTGATGATCTTCACACCGGGGCCGATGCCCACGTTCTTTCCGATGGTGAGCCCGCCGGCCGAGTGAAAGAAGCACTGCTGGCCGATCCAGGTGCCCTCGCCAATCACCATCTCGTTCTTGTAGTACCCCTTCAAGATCGCGTAATGCCCGACGTACACGTTGTCGCCCAGGGTGATGTTCTCGGGATGAAAGACCAAAACGCCCGTCTCGAACACGCAATCCGCGCCAATCGCGCGAAACTGCGACGGCTCGAAGCGACCGTCTCCGTGGCTGCGGTTTCTGCCCATGATGACCGGCCGAGGAGTACACCAACCGCTCGCCCTTGTGGTGCCCGCAAGTTCGCGCACCACCCGCGCGAGTTCTGCGCCGCGACGAGCCGCCCTCGCGCGTGGCGCCCGCGCCCGATGCTGGATTCGCCAGCCAATCCGCTGGTGGCATTGGCCTTGCTGACAGCTAGGGTTGGTCCGAAGTGAGCGCCAACGTCCCCGCATTTCTGCTGCACGCCTTCGACGTCGACGAGCTCGATCGCGACGAGGGCATCGTCGTGGCGCTCGACCGCGACGGGACGATCGTCTGGCACAACAGCACCTGGAAGCGCTTCGCCCTCGAAAACGGCGGACTCGACGTGCCCTCGCGCTTCGGCCTCGGCGCGCGCTACCTCGACGGGATCTCCGGTCCGCTGCGGGCGTTCTACGCGTCGGTCTTCGAGAGCGTCATCGCGACGCAAGAGCCCTTCGAGCAGGACTACGAGTGCTCGTCGCCCGATGAGTTTCGCCTGCACCACCTGCGCATCCTGCCCATCGACGACCACGGGCTGCTCATCGAGCACAGCACCCGCGCCCTGCACCCGCACGGCGAGGGCGAGGCTGTCAGCAGCGACGAGGCGTACCGCGACGACCAGGGGATGCTCTTGCAGTGCAGCAATTGTCGGCGCGTTCACCGCGTCGGAGACGGCTGGCACTGGATTCGCGACTGGGTCAAAGTGCCCCCTCCGTCGACCAGCCATGGCCTGTGCGCCGCGTGCGCTGGACACTACTTCGCGACCACCCGTCGGGCGCGCCGCGTCGCGCGGACGAAGAAGGCAACGCCATGAGATCGAGCGCCGCGCTCTCGCAGGACCCCTCGCTGCCTCGCCGACTCGCGCTCGTCGAAGACGACCTTCGCACGCAGCGCACCATGAGCCTCTTGCTCGAAGACGAAGGCTGGATTGTCGAGTGCTTCACGGACGCTGCGCTCGCGCTCGCGGCCATTCGCGCAGGAGATTTTCAGGCGCTCGTCACCGATCACGTCCTGCCCGGCATGCAGGGCCTCGACCTCGTGCGCGTCCTGCGCCAAGAGCGACCAGGGCTCTATTGCGTCGTGGTCAGCGGCTACGACGCCCCGAGCGACGCCCGCGCGCAGGGCGTCCCGTGGCTGCTCAAGCCCGTCGACTTCGACTCGCTCTTGCGCGTGCTCGACGCGGGCTGAGCGCTACCGCCACGAGCACACCAGCGCGTGATCGGGGATCGCGCTCGAGAACCGCGCTCTCGCCTCGGCGTCGCTCACCTTGCGCGCGCGCTCGTCGAGCGCTCGCACCGCTTCGGCCCGCGCGAGCGCGGCCTCGGGCTCGGCGCCGGCCCGCGCGAAGGCCTCGGCCACGTTGCGCCAGATCCACACCGAGCTCGCGTCGATCCCTTGCTGCTCGCCCGCCGCCGTCGCCGCTTCGCGCGCCACGCGCAGCGCTTCGTCGCGCGACCCCGTGATCGCCAGCGCCCGCGCCAGCGTCGAGTGCGCCTGGGCGCGCATCACGCCCACGTTTTCGAGGTCGATCGCCGCCTGTCGCGCCGGCTCGACCGCCTCGTCCGCGCGCCCCGCACTCAGCAAAATGTCCGCGATGTACAGCTTCGACGCGCCCACGAAGCGAATGAACTGCTGCGCTTCGAACCACGCGAGCGCCTCGCGCTCGACGCGCAGGCCCTCGTCGTGCGCGCCCTTCCACGAGAGCAAGAGCCCCAGGTTGTGCTTGCAGAAGCCCACCACCTGGTGAATCGACAGCGCGCCGACGCGCGCGATGGTGTCTCGCAGCGATCGCTCGGCGGCGTCGAGGTCGCCGAGGTCCATCAGCGCGTAGCCGAGGTTCGAGCGCTGCGCCGCGGCGCCTCGGCTGTTTCGCGCGACGTCGAAGTGCACGATGCTCTCGGCGACGTGCCGCGCGTAGCCCTGCGCGTCGCCGTCGAAGTGCGACCAGGCGGCGCGGGCCGCGGCGATGTTTCCTCGGAGGTTGGGGTCGGCGACGGCGGTGCGCGCGAGGGCTGACTCGAGCTCGCGGATCGGCAGCCGCGCGAGCTGCAGCTCGCCACACGCGCACAGGTGAATCGAGAGCCGCGCGAGCAACAGCAGCCGCTTGTCCGCCAAGCTCACCCTCGCCGCGGCCACCAGCGTCGAGCACGACTCGGCCAGCTCGCCCGCGCGCTCGAGCACGCCGAGCGCGATGCAGTGCAGGCTCGCGCTCTCACACCACCGGTCGCTGCCCGGCTCGAAGGCCTCCATCGCCGCGCGCGCGTTCTGCTCGAACGCCCCGTGATCGGGCAGCCACCGGTTGGCCTCGGCGCGGGTCAGCGCGATTTCTCCCCGAAGAATCCCTTGCGAATCGCAGCGCTCGACGGCGCTCGCGTGCGAGAGCGTCTGCCGGTAGTCCTCGCCCTCCATCGCGCGTCGCGCCGCCTGCATGTACCAGGGCGCGGCCATGAGCAGGTCTGCGCCGCGCTCGTAGTGCATCGCGAGCACGGCGGGCTCGACGCCGCCCTGACGGTCGAGCCAGCGCGCCGCGAGCTTGTGGCCGAGCGCGCGGTCTTCGTCGGTCAGCGCTTCGTACGCGACGTCGCCGAGGATCGCGTGGCGAAACACGTACTCGCGCTCGCCTGCGAAGCGCCCGCTGCCGCGCCGCCCGATGACCTCTTGCCGCAGCAGCCGGTCGATGGACTCGTCTACGGACGGGGCTGAGTCGGGGCCGAGCAGCGCGGCGACCGCGCTCGCCCAAAAGGTGCGACCGAACACGCTGGCCGCGCGCAGGACGCGCCGGGCGCGCTCGTCCAGGCGTTCGAAGCGCGCGCTCACCATGGCCGCGACCGAGTCGGGCAAGGTCGAGAGCGAGCCGTGCTCAGCGAAGCCGCGGATGAGCTCTTCGAGAAAGAAGGCGTTTCCTGCGGAGCGCGCGACGAGCGCGTCCACTTCGTCCTGCGCGGCGGTCGAGCCGAGCGCGCTGCGGGCGAGGGCGACAGAGGCGCCGCGAGAGAGCTCTCCGAGCGAGAGCTCGATCCCTCGGTCTGCGCAAAACAGCCTGGAGAATCGCTCGCGAACCTCGGGCCTCGCCGCGGTGATCACCGCGAGCCTGCGCTCGCCGCACGCGGCGATCACCCCTTCGATCATCCGCACCGACGCCTCGTCGGACCAGTGCGCGTCCTCGATGACCAGCGCGAGCGGGGCGCGTTCGCACTCTGCGCCGATCGCCCACTCGAGCGAGCGCGCCATCTGCTCGCGCATGAGCCTCGCGTCCCCGCGCGCGGCGAGCAAGGGCGCGCTCTGCAGCCGAGCGTCCTCTGGATAGCCGCCGAGCGCGGCGAGAAATCCCCCGTGTTCGAGCTGCTCATGGGGCGCGCTCTCGCCTCGCTGCGCGACGAAGCGAAGCAGCGCTTCGACGGTGTGCTCGCGCTCGTCGACCACCGCGCGAACGACCGAGGACGCCAGCGACAGCGCCGCCGACTGCGAGCCCGAAGTGCACCGCGCGACGAGCACCCGCGCGGCGGGCCAGCGCTGCGTGACGGCGCGGCGCAGCTCGGAGACGAGGCGAGATTTGCCGACGCCCGCCTCGCCGATGAAGAGCGTCGAGCTCGCGGCGCGCTCGTCGAACGCCCGCGTCACCTGCGCGATGCCCGTGTAGAACTCGTGCTCGCGGCCGACGAAGGGCGTTAGCTTTCCGAGCAGCGTTCGCTCGACGCGGGGCCCCTCGGCGCGGACCACGCGGTGCTCGTGCTGCGCTTCGACGGGCAACGTTGCGTCGAGCAGCGCCGCAGTGGCCTCGTCTGCATAGAGGGCTCCTGCGATCAACGGCTGCGAGAGCAGCGCCGCGGCCTCGTCGATGACCGCGCCCATCGGCGGCTTCTGCCCTTCGAACTGCGCTCTTCCGGTCGCCATCGCCACGGGAAGCGTCGGGAGCGCCGCGCGCGCGACGAGCCCCACCCGCGCCAAGGCCACAGCGCTGTCTCGCGCGTCGCGTCCCTCTTGTTCGACCACGGCCGTCCACGACCGGTCTGCGAACTCGTACAAGCGCACGCTCTGTCGCTCGGCCTCCTCGCGGATCCTGTCGATCGCGCGGTGGATCGCTCGCAATTCGAGCGTCGGCAGCGTGTGGTCGTTGACGGCCATCGGCGTCGCCGCCACGAGCACCGAGCGCACGCGAAGCTCTGCGCGGGTGAGGGCGGCGCGCGTCCCGGTCGCGCTCGGCGGAAGCATCGAGGGCCGTCCGCGCAGCGCGCTCAACGCGTCGAGCAAGTGCGTCGCGGACGCGAGCCGCGCCTCGCGGTCGCGCGCGAGCAGCTTGGCCAAGAGCGCCTCGATGGACGACGGCGCGCGCAGGCCCGTCGAGGACAGCGTGGGCGCGTCGGTGAGCATCACTTTGGCCAGCACTGCGACGATCTGCTCGGCGACGAAGGGGGCGCGACCGACCAGCGACTCGAACCACACGCACCCGAGCGAGAAGAGATCCGCGCGACGGTCGATGTCGCCGCGGGCCATCACTTGCTCGGGGGCCATGTACGAGGGCGTTCCGATCATGACGCCGGGGCGCGTGAGCGAGGCGACGTCGCGGCCCGTTGCGATGCCGAAGTCGACGAGCACGGGGCGCGCGGTGTCTCCGTCACGCAAGAAGATGTTGCCCGGCTTGACGTCGCGGTGGATCACCCCCGCGTCGTGCACGGCCGAGAGCGCCTCGGCCACGCGCTCGATCATCACGATGCTGCTCGCGACCGTGAGCGGCCCTCGTTGCGCGAGCCGCGCGCGGAGGTCTACGCCGTCGAGCCACTGCATCGCGAGCCACGGCGAGCCGTCCTGCGCGCGCCCGTCGCAAACGAAGCCCACGACGTTTGGGTGCGAGATCTTCGCGAGAAAATCTCCTTCGCGCTCGAAGCGTCGACGCTCGGATTCGTCTTCGAGCGAGAGCACCTTGAGCGCCACGGGCTCGGCGCGCTGAGTGTCCATGGCGCGGTACAAAACGCCGAAGCCACCGGCGGCGACCCGCTCTTCGATGCGAAACCGCTGTCCCAGCAGCGAGCCGATCCGCCCGTCTCTCACCGCACTATGCCTACCTCGCCGACGGCGCGCGGCGCGCGGTGATGTGCGCGATCACTGCACTCTCTCAGCATCTTTGGCGCGGGCGAGGGCGCGGGGCTCGTCGACGCGCGCCAGCAGGGCGAGGCCAGCGAGAAAGAAGAGCGAAATCGTGGCCACTGCCGCGCGGATCGAGCCCGTGAGGTCCGCGACGAGCCCGTACACCAGGGGACCCACCACGGCGCTCGCGCGCCCCGCGAGCGTCATGAACCCGAACACCCGCGCGCTCTCGTGCTGCGGAACGTACCTCGACACGACGGCTCGCGCCGCGGCTTGCGTCCCGCCCACGCCGAGCGCGGCGATCACGGCGACCACGAGAAACTGCGCTTTGCTCGTGACCACGATGCAGCCGAAGACGACCATGAGCCAGAGGACCAGCGTGACGGCGACGGACTTCACGCCGCTCCATCGGTCGACGAGCTGGCCGAAGAAGAGCGCGCCGGGGATGGCACACAGATTCAAGATCAAGAAGAGCTTGACGTTGTCGTCGTTGGTGAATCCCAAGACCGAGCCCGAAAACGTGGCGGTGAAGACCAAGACGGTCTCGAGCGCGTCGGTGAAGACCAGGTACGCGACGAGAAATCGCACGAGGTCGGGGTAGTCTTTGAGCGTGCGGACGGTCTCTCGGACGCCGCGAAATCCCTGGCGAACCCAGCCTTCAGGGGGAGGCGGATTGCGCGGCGCGCGCTCTTTGACGACCAGCAACAGGGGCAGGGCGAAGAGCACGTACCAGCCGGCGACGAGCAAGGGGATCGCGCGCCACGAGTCCGTGAGCTGCCCGGGTTTGGGCATCCATCCGGCGACGAAGACGATGGCGAGGGCGCTGAGGCCGCCGACGTAGCCGAGGGCCCAGCCTGCGCCAGAGAGCTTTCCGCTCTCGGTCTTGTCGGCGATTTCGGGGAGAAACGCGTTGTAGAACACGTAGCCGCCCTCGAACGCCGCGTTGGCGATCACCATGCAGAGCATGGCGGTGAGCATCCCGGCGGTGGTCCCCACGGTGACCGTCGCGATGAGGCACGTGGCGATCGCGCACACGAGGACGTAGGCGGTGAGCAGGGGTTTCTTGCGGCCCGAGTGGTCGGCGATCGCGCCGACGACGGGGGCGCTCAGCGCGACGAGGGCCATGGCGCTCGAGATCGTGATGGCCCAGAGCGAGTGCGCGCGGTGCGCGAGCGAGCGAGGGACCACGTGTTCTTGAAAGAACTTTCCGAAGAACACCGTGATCATGAGCGTGGCGAACGGGCTGTTGGCCACGTCGAACATCGCCCACGACGCCTTCTCGCGCTTGGTCGCTGGCTCCATAGCCACTGGTATCACGAAGCGGGCGCGCTCCACGGTGCGACGGGGATCGGCTCGAGCTCGATCGCTCCTCGCGACGGGGGCGGGACGGGCAGCTCGCGTCGCTGCGACTCGGGCGTGTCCACCAGACGCACCGGATCGAACGAGAACCACGCGCCCGTGGCCGCGTCCACGATGGGGCAGATGATCATGTGCACGAACACGTCGAGCACGACCCACCCTGCGCCGAGGCTCGTGCTGGTCCGCACGGTGTGCGCTCCGCCGCCGGTCCGCACCGTGAGCTCGTGCGGTCGTCCTTGATCGAGCTCGACCTCGAACGACCCGTCGTTGTCCGGCGAGAGGATAAACGGGACGTTGCGCCCCTGCTCGGTCACTGAGCGCAGCCCCGAGGCCGAGAAGATGTGCAGTCGGTTGCGTTGACCGTTGAACAGCGTCGCGCAGCCGGTGCTGCTCGTGGCGGCGACGAGGATGAGCGCGAGGGCGGTGCGCATGGTGAAGAGCCAGTGTCGCACGAGCGCAGACCCGCGACGGTGGTCGGGCGACGGGCGCGACCGGGGACGGTGTTCAATTGTTCAATAACTCAAATTGTTCTGTTATTTCAGAGCTTTGCTCTGTGGTGAGCGCTCTTCGACACCGGCCTCAGTCACTGGCGCGACCGATGATCGCGCTACCGTGATGGCGGCGATGAAGGCGAAGGATCTTCAGCGGCGGTCGCCCGTCGAGCGTACGGGACCGGGGCTCGCTCGGGCGTGGGCCGAGCGCGTTCACGGCGTGGTGAGCGAGCGATGGGCGCGCGGGCTCACCGAGCGGTTCGCGCTGGCCTTGATCGAGACCGGCGCAGAGCCAACGGTGGCGCTGATCGCAGCGCGCGCGTTGCCGACGCCCGAGAGCGCCGCGCAGCTCGCGTTGATCGCTGAGTCGCTCGCGACGCGCGGACACCGCCGCGCAGAGGTGATCGCGATCGACGCGCTGCGGGCGACGGACGAGCGTTGCCCCGAGCAGCTCTTGCGGGTGCTGATGAGCTTCGGCCGCGCGCCGCGGGTGCTCGAGGTGCTCTACGAGCGCTCTCGTCACGTGCAGCGCGGATCGCTCGAGAGCGGCGCGCAGCTGTGGTGCGAGGCGTGCTACGCGCGGCTGGCGACGGACGGAGCGGACACGCCAGACGCCGTTGGAGAGCGCGCCTGGGCGCGACGCGCGACCGAGGCGTACGACGCCGTCGCGCGCGAGACGGGGCTCACCGACAGCGCGCAGATGGCCAGGGTGGCGCTGGGCGCAGAGCTCTCTCGGTATGCTGCGAAGCAGGGCGACCGCGCAGCGGCGCTGGTGCTCGTCGGGGCTGCGCGCGAGCAGCTCGCGGCGTGCGCGTCGCTCGCGTCCCTATCGGACCGCACGTTCTCCGCCCCGGGGACCCGGTGGAACGCGTACTGCGCCGCGCACCGCTCGCTGCTCGCGGCCGCCTCGATGACCGACACGCTGTTCGAGTGCGAGGCGCTCCCGATCTTCGCCAACGGCGGAGCGATTCACTGCGCGCGGCCCTCGGAGCGGTTCGCCGAGCGGTCCTGCGACGAGCCGATCGAAGACGGGCGCGCGTTTGTCTCGATGGCGGACCTCGCGTTCGTCGCGCCTCGGGTCGATCAACGGCAGCGGCTGCTCTCGCGCGTGGCCGAGCGGGCGGACGCGCTGCGCGCGAGCGCGCGAGACGAAGGTCTCTTGCTCGGCGACGAGCTGCAGGGGCTCGAGTGCTGCGCGCTGCGCGTGGCTGCGGCGACGGGCGCGCGGGGCGCGGCGCTCGAAGGGCTGCGCGCGATGGACCTCGCGCAGCGCGAGGCGATCGCATTGCTGTGCGAGCCCGTGCGCCGTGCGCTCTCTGGCGCGTTGTGTGTGCGCGCGTCGATCGCGCGCGAGCCGCTCGATCCGCTGCTCGAACGCTGGTCGCGCGCCGCCGACCAGGCCTCGATCGCGCTCGCGCGGAGGATTCTGCGCGAGGCCGAGGCGCTCGCTGAAGACGGCGAACTCGAATCGGCCGCGCGCGCGGTGGCCGAGGTCGAGCGCGCGGTGAGGGACGGCGCCGATGTGCGCTCGCGGCGAGTACGGCTCTCGCGCATCGCTGGCGAGTTGATGGACGCGCATGTGTCGATCGGCGCGCTCGATGTGGCTGTGGCGCTTGCGCACGAGTGCTTCTACGGGCAGGGCGTGATCGAGCGCGCAGGGCGTTTGGTGACGGCGCTCGCGCGCGCGGGGCGAGGCGCGGACGCGATCGAGTACGGCGCCTCGGTGCTCGAGCGCGCTCCGTCGCTCGAGGCGATGGCAGCCTTGCTCGACGCGGTCATCGCGCTCTCGGGCGAGGGCGAACATCGCGCGCGCCTCTCCGACGCGTGGAGCGCTTGCGAGCAATGGCTCGCCGAAGATCGGCTCGCTCCACTCGCGTAAACCACGGTATTGGTGTATCTACTAAAGTCATGGAGGTTCGAGGAACCGCGCTTCGCTCCGTCCTCATCGCGTGCGACGAAGAGTTCGGCGCCGGCAGCGCAGCGCGGGTGATCGACGCGCTCGCGCCCGAGCTGCGAGAGTCGATGCGCGGCGCGATCTTGAGCGCCTCGTGGCACCCGGTGGCCGAGCAAGCGGCGCTGCACGAAGCGGTTCGCGTCGCGCTGGGGCACGGGTCGCTCGACGCCAACCGGCGGGTGGGCCGGCGCGCTGCGATCGACGATTTCAACGGCGTGTATCGGGTGTTCTTGCCGCTGTTCACCTGGGACCTGCTGTGGACGACGCTGAGTCGAGCGTGGCTTCGGTACAACTCGGCGGGGACCGTCGAGTTCGCGGATCACAGTGATGTGGCGGCGACCGTGACGATCCGCGGCGTCTCTGGGTACACCGAGGCGATGTGGCACGCGGTCAACGGTCGCGTGTGCGGGATCATCGAGCTCGCCGGCGGCCGCGACGTGCGCGCACGGATCACCCGTTGGAGCGCGGTCCGCTGCGACAGCGCCCTCGAGTGGAAGCGCTGATCGCGAGCGGGCCAACGTCGCTCTCTGCGCTCGGCGTAGAGCTTCGATCGACGCGCTTCGAGCTCACGAGCGAAAGACCACCGTCACGCGTCCCGATGGGCGCGTCGATCGAAGCTCGATTTTTGTGTTCGCAAGGCTGCTCGTCGCGAACGGCAGCGGCTGCTCCGCGCGCAGCTCCGAGCAAGCCTCGAAGCCCCTGCAGGTCTGCGTGCAGAGCGAAATCGTAGCGTCGGGCGGGGCTTCGACGAGCTGCGCATAGGTGACTCCGCTGCTGGCTCCGACGACGCCGAGCGCGAGCGCGCGTTGGCCTGGGAGCGCGTCGCTGAGCACCGGCCAGTGCGCGGCGTCCGAGGACACGGGGGCGAGCGCTCCGCTGCGTTCGAGGCGCAGCTGAGGGACGAGCCCGCAGCGGTCCGCGGGCATCTCGACCGGGGTGATCGCCCAGCGAACGCGCTCCGTCGCGCGCTCGCGCGACAGGCTGAGCTGATGTCGCCCCGCATCGAGCCACACGAAGCCGCGTGTGGTGTCGCCCGCGGTGCGAAAGGTCCAAGGGTCCGACGCGCGCGCGCACGGGTCGAGCAGCGCGGTCAGCCCGCTGTTGGCCTCGAGTTCGACCGAATGCCAGCCCGCGGCGCTGAGCTCGATGGTCTCGTCGCGCTGCTCGGGCGTCGCGTTCAAACCGTAGCCGCGACACGCCAGCGCCCCGTCGAAGCGCGCGTCGGCGAGCGCCGTCACGGACCGAGCGCGGCTGCACTCGATCAGCCGCGGGTGCTTCTGATCCTCGCGCGTCGCTGGCTCCTGGCGCCACTGCCGCAGCGCGTCCTCGAACGAGAGCCCCGTGGCCCGGACGAATTGATTTCGTGTGTCCGACGGCGGAGAGAGGTTGTCCACCGATTCGTACCAGCGCCGCAGCGCCGCGACGCCGAAGCGATCGACGACGAACCGCAAGAACGCCGCGCTCGCGTCGTAGAGAGCCATGCGCTGCGCGGCGGGCTGCGCGACGAAATGCCAGGAGTCCAAGTAGTCTTCGAGGCGCGCAGCGCGGTCCACCGTCGGCACGGCGCGGTGGACGTGCTCGTACGCGAGCAGCGTGGCGAGCCCCTCTTCGAGCAGCGCAGGGGCGTCGGTCCCCCACCCTTGCGCGATCACGTGCGCGACTTCGTGCTGGTGAAACCACTGTCTGCTCATCACCGCGCGTCGCGATCGGAGCGCGCACGCCGCGGCGCCGCTCGATGTCTCGTTGCCACCCGCAGAGAACGAGCACGAGAACGGAGTCGTGCTGTAGAGGTAGTAGTCGATGGCGCGCGGCTCGACGCCGAGCCACTCCGACGTCCGCTCGATGAAGTCGTCAGCGCTCTCGATGGACGCTTCGCAGACGGGGGCGCTTCGATCCGCGTGCAGGACGATCCATCGCCCGCGCAGCAGCCGTTCGTCGGCGATCGGAGCGATGGTGGGGTCGTCCGCGACGCATCCTGCGCCAACCATCGCCATCGATACGGCCAAGAGAACAGAGCGCCCCTGTGCGATCATCGAACAACCTCCCCGTGGTGGGCCGTCACCGCTCGGCGCCCAGCGTTCTGTGCGTGGCGGCGACGCTCCGTAAAGTGCTCCGATCGTAGCGGCGACGGACGTCGAGGTCGATCCCCCGTTCGCGTCTGCCGCTGCGCAGGTGGCTAACTCGACGCGAAGGCTCCCCGCGCGACGCTGTCTGGCTCACGCTCTGCCAGCGTCTCGCAGCGCCATCCACAGGCTCGCTGCGAGCTCGGCCAGCCACTGTTGCGCTTCGATCGACAGCGCAGGCGCGGTGGAGCGCCAGCCCCCCGTCGTGTTCACGAATCGACGAACGAATCGAACGAGGTCGATCGCGCTCCCAGCGCCGCCCTCGCGCTCGAACCTCAAGCGCACGAGCCGCTGCAAATCGAGCGTTTTCTCTGGTCGATCTGCAGCACGCTCTCGCGACGAGTCCCGATAGCCCCCGTCGGCTCGGTCGGCGTCAGGCTTCGGCAGCCCGTCGTAGAGCCACTCTCCGAGCGTCGTCGACTCGGGCCGCGAGAGCGCGGCGAGCGAGAACTCGACGCGCTCGGTCTCGGTGCGCTCCCCGCGCTCGACGATCGTGCGCGCCACCGTCGAACGCAGCAGTCGAACGCTGCCTTCGCGCTGCATGCGCGCGATCGCGATCGCGAGCGCCACCGCCGCTTCGGCCCGATCGCGGCCCTCTCCACGGAGCGCCGCGCCAGCAGAGACAGGCATGCGCGCGACGATCTCTGGTCGCTCGACGAGCGCGCTCGCGTGACCTTCGTGCAGATCTGCGACGGCGTCGGGCGTGGGGCGCTCGGCGCTGCTCGTCCTGCGCTCGTGCTCGGTTCGCTCGACGGCCCAGACCGTTCCGCTCGCGATGCACAGGACGCCGTCTGGGGCCTCGTAGCACCATCGCCGTCGGGTCATCCGACGCGCAGCGAACTTCGCGCCGACCAACAGCAACGGCGCGGTCGCCGCGGCGGCGAACGCTCCGACGCACGAAAGCAAAGACCCCGTCGAGACGCCGGTTCGAAACGCCGCCGCCGCGACCACCGCCCCCAGCGCGACCACCGTCGCCACCCCGCGAACGGTCGACGGCCCCACCACGCGCGATCGCGGCCGCTCGTCGATGCGCTGCCATCGAGCGCGATCACACTCGTGTCCGCACCGCAGGCATCGCGTGTCCGCGCCGAGCAGCCCCGCGCCGCACGCGGGACAACGCGCGAGAAGCACGCTGAGGGCGCGCGACGATCGAAGCTGCCACGCCGGAGCCGCGTCTGCGGTCGCCAGCTCTTTCGACGGATCGACCATCGGTGTCGCGCTCTCGCTCACCCTACGCTAGCCGCGCGCGGCGTCTGCAAGAAACCGCGATGAACCAGAAGCTCGCCGGCGGCCGTGCGATACTGGTCTCGCGATGAACGTTGCAATGCGCACGGCACACGCGCAGCTCACGGTCGCGCACGGGTTGCCCGCCCGGTTCACCGCGCACGTGGCCGATCCGGAGGGGGCCCGCGCGTGGTCCTTTGCCCCCGAGCGCGCGATCGCCTCGCGGCGCGGCGGCCTCGATGTGGTCGAGACGGATCTGCGCTCGTTCGAGCAGCGATCGATCCGGTTCGACGGCGGGCTCTCGCTCGCCGTGGACGAGCGCGTGTACGAGTGCTTCGCCACGCTGCTCGCCCCGCAGGGCGCCGCGCCGGTGATCGTGCTCGTCGCGATGACCCGCAACGAAGCGCGGCCCAAGCACCGCTGGCACGCGGTCCGCGTCGCGCACTTCGATACCGGTACGCGCCGCGCGTTCGAGCTGTGGTCCGCGCAGCTCGCGCGCTCGCAGGATCGGCCGCTCGTCGAGCGGCTCGCGGACCACAGCGCATTTCGTGTGCAGCTCGCCAACGGCGCTCGCGACGCGGTCGTGTTCGAAGTGACCGGAGCCCGCTCGGCCGACGCGCTGCTGCTCGACGCGTTCGATCCGGGGCCCGATCGGTGCGCGCTCAGCAAGACGCTGCGCGCTCGGATCGACGGTCGTCACGTGCTCTTCGAGGACGTTCTCACGGGCGAGCGACGGCGCTCGGAGCCGGTGATCGACGAAAGGGAACCGCGCCCTGCGCTGCGCGCGCTCGGCGCGACGCGCGTGCTGGTGTCGCGCGGGCCGAAGCGAGACGTCCCCGTCGTCGTGGACGTCGAGGCGCTGCTCCCGGTGGTGTGCCCGCGAGCCGGCTACGTGGTGAGCGCCGACGATGCCGGCGTGCTGATGGCTGGGCGCAAGAGCCAGCCGTATACGCTGTTCGACCCGCGCACGGGGCTGCGCAGCACGGTCTCCATGGGGGCGAGCGCGCTGGTCGCGGTCGCGAAGCAGCGCCTCGTGTTCGTGCGCGACGGGCGCTTCGAGACGATCGCGCGCTCGACGGGCTCGGTCGACGATCGACAGCGCGCGGCGATGACGGCGATCGCCACGATCATGGTGAGCGATCGAGGCTCGGTGTGCGCGCAAGACGACTCTGGCCTCTTTTGCTGGTGGAACGAGTCCCTCGATCGCCAATGCACCAGCGCCGCGTGGCCCGGTGACCGCGCCTCGTCGAGCCGCGTGCTCCGCTGGATCGACGGCCAGAGCACGCTGCTCGTGCAGCGCTCGAACGCGAGCTCGTCACAGGTCGCGGCGCTCGCGTGGGCTGACGGCGAGCCGATCGAGCGATGGTCGGTCGACGTCGAGCGCGCGGCGGCGGTGGCGTTCGACGAGCGCGCGGGGGTGCTCGTGGTCGAGTCGCTCGCCACGCCGACGCTGATCGTCTACGAGCGCGCGGGAGAGCTCGTGAAGAAGGTCGCGAGCGGCGCGCTGGCGGAAGCGACCGATCGTTCGGGGGACGAGCGGTGGCGTTCGCCTTCGTTCGAGCTGCGCATGCATCCGGACCAGGTCATCGAGCGCCGCTCGGAGCGCGGGCTCGAGCTGTATCGGCGCGAGGGCGAGGCGGTCGTGCGGTGCGCGGTCGCGTGGGGGATGTCGCCGATCGGGGCAGGCGATGGCAGCGTGATCGCCGCGGAGGTCTCGGGGTTGGCAGAGCTCGTTCCGCAGATCGCGCTCGAGCTCGGCGTCTTGCGTCCGTCCGCGCCTGCGCTGCCGCACTTCGAAGCGCAGCCCGAGCGCAGGATGCTCTGCGCGACCGTGCACCGGTGCTCCGACGTCGCGCTGCCCGACACGCATCGAGAGCGTCGTCGGAGCAAAGGGCTCTGGCTCGCCGAGCGCGAGGCTTTTGCGTCGCTCGATCAAGTGACGGCCCTCGCGATCGCGCCCAACGCCCGCTGGGGCGCGATCGGAACGCGCCGCGGCCTCGTCCTTCGCTTCGCGATCACGCCGAAAGAGCCCTCTGCGACGCACGATCCGCGGGAGTGAGAGCAGCGCGCCCCTGGTCACGCCCGCGGTGGCCGAAACGCGAACCCGTCGGGCAGCGGTCGCCCTAGCAGCACGCGCACCGTCGTCGGAACCTCCGCCACGAGCGTCACGATCATCCCGCCCACCGTGAGCACCAGCGCGACGCGCCCCGACCACGCTCGCGCGTCCACGATCGCCACGACGATCGCCGTCGCGATGGCCGTCGCGAGGTAGCCGCCCCACGACATGGCCAGAAACTGCGCGCGGTTGTTGCGCTTCGTGTCGAAGTGAAACAGCAGCGGCGACAGGGCCGTCTGCGGATAGTGCACGGCGCTCTTGGTGAGCAGCGACCCCGCCAGGTGCCCCCACTCGTGCGTGATGAAGCCGGCGACAGCGACGAGGACGCCCGCCAGCACGCCCACGACGATCGAGAGCGCCGCCGACGGGTCTGCTGCCCGCAGCCGCGCGTCGAGCACGAGCGCGACGCAGGCCGAGAGCAACAGCGAGAGGTCACGGGTGACGAGCACGCGAGGGGGCATCGAGCCGCGCGACCCTAGCATTGGACGTGCGCGAACCGGCTCGGGCTCGGGCTCTGTCCCGCGGGCGCTTGTCCTTTTTTCGCGGCGGCGCTATAAGCCTCGCCCCTTTCACAGGGGTTCTTTGCGGGTTTGGCAGCAAATCCACAGAGAAATTACACACCGAGCGCTACGCGAAAGCACGCCGTCGGTGGGTCCTCGACGATCAGCCCGCACTTCGACTGAGGTGCAGGCGCAGCGGCAGAGGTCCGACGGCGAAGCGCTCGGGAGGGTCCGACAAAACCCATCAGCTGGAGAGATCTCAGACCATGACGATGAACGACGTGATGCAGTCCACCAACGAGCCCCCGCTCCCCGTTCGCGCCCTGCTCGAAGCAGGCGTGCACTTCGGCCACCAGACCAAGCGCTGGAACCCGAAGATGCGCCAGTACATCTACGGCGCGCGCAACGGCATCCACATCATCGACCTCGACCAGACGGCGAAGCTCTTCACGCGCGCCTTCCAGTTCATCAGCGATGTGGTGGCCAAGGGCGGCTACGTGCTCTTCGTGGGCACCAAGCGTCAGGCGCAGGACATCGTGCAAGAAGAAGCCGCCCGCTGCGGACAGCACTTCGTGACCAACCGCTGGCTCGGCGGGACGCTGACCAACTTCCGCACGATCCGCCAGGGCATCGAGCGCCTGCGCAGCCTCGAGCGCATGAAGGAAGACGGCACGTACGAAGCGCTCCCGAAGAAGGAAGTGCTCGGCCTCGAGAAGGAGCGCGAGCGCCTCGAGTCGTACATCGGCGGCATCAAGAACATGCACGCGCTCCCCGGCGCCGTGTTCGTGATCGACCCGGCCCTCGAGGACATCGCGATCCGCGAGGCCCGCAAGCTCAACATCCCGCTGGTGGCCATCACGGACACCAACTGCGACCCGGATCAGATCGAGTACCCGATCCCGGGCAACGACGACGCGATCCGCTCGATCAAGCTCATCACCGCCCGCATCGCGGACGCGTGCCTCGAGGGCAACCAGCGCCGCAAGGACGCGGGCATCGAGGACCCGAGCGACCGCGCCCTGCGCGAGGCCGCGCAGCGTGACCGCGCCGACCGTGACCGTCGCGACGACCGCCGTGGCGGCCGTGGTGGCGATCGTCGTGGCGGCGGCGGTGGCCGTGGACCGGGCGGCGGCGGTGGCCGTGGACCGGGCGGCGGTGGCGGCGGCCGTGGACCGGGCGGCGGTGGTCCGGCCACGCCCGAGCCGGTGGGCGAGACCCTTCCGGGCGGCGGCTACTCGGCGGGCGGCGGCAGCAACTGATCCTCCGCTTGTGCGGCGGTCACACGTCGCGCGAGCGCTGCGCGCAAACCGTGTTTATTCGGTAGAGCGCTGTTCTGATGGGCCCTCGCCCGCCGCGCTGAGCGGCAGCGAGAACCCCTCAGGACAGCGCTCTACCTCTGTGTAGGTTCTACGACAGTTCACTGAAGGAATGGCAGATGGCCACGATTACTGCGGCGATGGTGAAGCAGCTCCGCGACCGAAGCGGCGCTGGGATGAGTGATTGCAAGGGCGCCCTGACCGAGGCGGACGGCGACCTCGACAAGGCGTTCGAGATCCTGCAGGTCAAGCTCCGCGGCAAGGTCGACAACCGTGCCGGCCGCGTCGCGACCGAAGGCGCGGCGCTCACCGCGATCAGCGCCGACGGCAAGACCGGCGTCATCGTCGAGGTCAACTGCCAGACGGACTTCGTCGCCAACGGTGACGGCTTCAAGGCCCTCGCCAAGGCCGCTGTCGAGACGGCGCTCAAGGTCGGCGCGACCGACCTCGCGTCGCTCGAAGCGGCCGCGGTCGACGGCAAGACCATCAAAGAGATGGGCGACGAGCTCACCGCGAAGAGCGGCGAGAAGCACGCCGTTCGCCGCGTCGAGCTGGTGACCAGCTCGGGCGTGATCGGCACCTACGTGCACTTCAACTCCAAGATCGCGGTGCTCGTCGCGGTCGAGGGCGAGGGCGACCTCGCGCTCGTGGCCGAAGAAGTGGCGATCCAGGCTGCTTCGCAGAAGTCGAGCTACCTGCGCCGCGACGAGGTCAGCGCCGATGACATCGCGAAGCAGAAAGAGATCGCCGCTGCGCAGATCAAGGCCGAAGAGGACGACGCCGCGGCCGAGCTCGCTTCGTGGGAGAAGCGCATGCAAGAAGAGCCCGAGAACGTGACCGACGCCGTGAAGGCCAAGCACGCCGAGCTCGGCAAGAAGGCCAAGTCCCTCGCAGGCCGCCCCCAGCAGGCCAAGGACAAGATCATCGAGGGAAAGGTCAACAAGTGGATGAGCGAGGCCGTCCTGCTCGAGCAGTACTCCGTCAAGGAGGGCAAGCAGACCATGACCCAGTTCATCGCCAACATCGCCAAGGGCGCCAAGGTGGCCAAGGTCGTCCGCTTCGAAGTGGGCGAGGGCGTCGAGAAGGCCGCCGTCAAGGACTTCGCGACCGAGGTCGCCGAGATGGAAGCCAAGGCCGCCAAGGGCTGACAATTCCGCCGCTCGTGGGGTGTGCGAGCGGCAAAACAACGCTGTCTTTCGCGTGACAGTTTCGGGTACCGTTGCCTCAACCTGAGGGAGCCGGGATGACTCGAACGCGCCGAAAGACGGTCACGTTGGTACACAAAAACGCTGCGCTGCTCGCGACGATCACCACCGTCAGCGCGGCCGTGCTCTGTACGTCGAACGCCGCGCACGCGCAGGCGACGGGCGCGTCGTTCTCGGGCACCGGGCCCGTCGTGGGGCTGCGCGGTCGCACCGTCGCGCCCGATCCGCTGCGCCCTGAGCCGCGCAACGAGGACGAAGAGATCCTCCGCCGCAACTACTGGACGTACCGCAGCGTGACGGCGATCCGCCTCAACCCGCTCGGGCTCTTCTCGGACGTGCGCTTCTCGTACCGCTCGAGGCTCTATCAAAACCTCGACACGGTGTTTCGCGACGCGTTCGTGGCGTTTACGCCCGTGGCCACGGTCTCGCCTGCGTGGGGCCGCGTCGGAGCGTTCGCTGAAGTGCAGCCGCTCGCGCTGCTCAACTTGTCCGCCGGCGCCGAGTTCATCGGGATGGTGGGCACGTTCGACACCGTGCAGAGCTGGGACTCGCCGCAAGCGCGCGTGAGCGACCGCGATCAAGACGTCGGCGGCGCCAACAAGTGGTCCTACAGCACCACGGGCTTTCAGCTCACGTTCGGCGCGGCGTTTCAGATCCGCCTCGCCAACGCCATCGTGCTCCGCACCAACGCGCGCGCGTTCTACAGCCAGCTGAACACGCGCCTGCCCGAGGCCGGCCAGCGCGCGGCCGACCCGATGAACGCGATGTCCAACGCCGCCGATCGCCGCGGGACCAGCGTCTGGTACGACATCCTGCAAGACACCGTCGTCCCGACGCGCGGCTGGTTCGCGCACATCGACTCGGACGTGCTGTTCGCCCCAGAGGGCGCGGGGCTCAACATCGGCGTGCGCCACTCGTATACGCAGGCGTTCTTCGGCAAGAGCGACTTTCAGAACACTGACTTCTGCGCGAGCGCGACCGGCGGAATCGGCGTTCGCGGCTCGGCTACGGACGGCTGCGGCGCGGGCAATTTCTTCGACCCCAACGGCCCCATGCACCGCATCGGCCCGCTCATCGCGTACAACATCCGAGAGAGCTATCACGCGCGGTTCAACGCGCCGACGGTGTTTCTCGCGGTGCAGTGGTGGGTCTCGCATCGGTACCGCACCGGCGATCGCTCGGCGCAAGAGACCATGCTCGGCAACAGCACCGCCGCGGCGGACTACGTCGCGAGCGCGATGCCCTACCTCGCGCTCGGGTTCTCGTTTCGCGGCGACCTGCTCTACCCGCGTCGCTGAGCGCGCAGCACGACGAGCATGATCGACGACGACCGCCCTCCGCTCGGCGCAACGCTCGTTGAAGACGGCGCGTTCTTCTGCGCCCACTCGCGACACGCGACCGGCGTCGAGCTGTGCTTGTTCGACCACGAAGAGTCCGCCGAGCGAACGCGCATCCCCATGGAGCGCGGCCCGGATTTCACCTTCGTCGCGCGCGTCCCCAATGTGCGCGCCGGGCAGCTGTATGGGTTTCGTGTGCACGGGCCGTTCGACCCCGCGCGCGGTCATCGCTTCGACCCTTCGAAGGTGCTGGTGGACCCGTACGCGCGCGCGATCGCCAACGACCCGCTGTGGTCGCGCGAGCTGTACTCGTACGACGTGCTCGCAGAGGACATCGAGCGCGCTCCGGCTCGGCACGATGACGGCGCGCGTGCAGCGGCGAAATCCGTGGTGGTCGACGGGGATTTCGACTGGCGCGACGACGCTCCGCTGCGTCGGGCGTGGAAGGACACGGTCATCTACGAGTGCCACGTGAAGGGCATGACCGCGCGCCACCCAGAGCTGCCCGAGGACCTGCGCGGGACCTACGCGGGTCTCGTGCACCCCGCGATGATCGAGCACTTCACGAGCCTCGGCGTGACCGCGGTCGAGCTGTTGCCCATCCACGAGATCGGCGACGAGCGGCACCTGGTCGCGCGCGGGACGAAGAACTACTGGGGCTACGCGACGCTGGGCTTCTTCGCTCCCACGGGGCGATACAGCGCGTCGGGGCGCAGGGGCGAGCAGGTCGAAGAGTGCAAGGCGATGATCCGATCGCTGCACAAAGCAGGGATCGAAGTGATCCTCGACGTGGTCTACAACCACACGTGCGAGGGCAATCACCTGGGGCCGACGCTCTCGCTGCGGGGCTTGGACAACGCGGGGTACTACCGGCTTCGAGAGGGCGACCTCGCGCGCTACGACGACGTCACCGGGACAGGAAATTCACTGGACCTCGAGCAGCCCGCGGCGCTGCGGTTGGTGCTGGACTCTCTGCGCTATTGGGTGAGTGAATTTCACGTGGACGGGTTTCGCTTCGACCTCGCGGCGGCCCTGACGCGCGGGCGCAAGAAGAGCTTCGAGCACCCGTCGGCGCTGTGGTCCGCGGTGATCAACGACCCGGTGTTGTCTCGGGTGAAGCTCATCGCCGAGCCGTGGGACATCGGCGCGGGAGGCTATCGTCTCGCGCAGTTTCCTCACCCCATGCGCGAGTGGAACGGCGCGTTCAGAGACACCGCGCGCCGCTACTGGCTTCAGCGCGCCGCGGGCACGCGCGGGGTCTTCGCCTCGCGCGTCGCAGGGTCGAGCGACCTGTTCAGCGCCAGCGCGCGCCCGCCCACGGCCAGCGTCAACTTCGTCACATCACACGACGGCTTCACGCTGAGCGACCTCGTCTCGTACCTGCGCAAGCACAACGACAGCAACGGCGAGAACAACCGCGACGGCAGCGACAACGAGCACAGCGACAACCACGGGTTCGAGGGCGCGACGGACGACGTCGAAGTGACCGACATGCGCCTGCGCTCTGCGCGCAACCTGCTCGCGACGATGCTCTTGTCGCTGGGCGTCCCCATGCTCGCGCACGGCGACGAGCTGCTGCGATCGCAGGGCGGCAACAACAACCCGTACTGCTTGGACGACGCGACCTCGTGGGTCGACTGGAGCCTGCGCCAGAAGAACGCAGGGTGGTTCGCCTGGGTCCGCTCGGTGATCGCGCTGCGACAGAAGCTCGTCCCGCCGCGCCGGGCGCTGCACCTCGCCGGACACGCAGAGGGCAGCGACGTGCCCGACGTGCTCTGGTTCGGACCCGATGGACGAACGCTCGACGCGCCCACCTGGAGCGCCGCGCAAGAGCGCGCGCTGGGCGTCTTGATGGCCGGCGCGCACGGGCTCGACGACGCCGTCGTGTGGCTGTGCAACCCCGACCTCACGCCGCGCGAGTTCGCGCTGCCGCCGATCGCGCAGGGCACGGTCATGTGGTGCGCGATCGACACGGTGAGCGAGAGCGTTCCGTTCGACGAGACCGTGGTGGCGCGCGACCGCTGCGTGGTCTCTGGTCGCGCGATGATCGTGCTCGCGGGCTCGTTGATCGCGCCCCCGTCGCGGTCGTAATCGCGGTCGTAGTCGCGCTCGCCGCTCAGCTCAGCCGAACAGCGCGCTCAGCGCGATGCCCGGAACCTTGAACCACGACGGGTTCGCCTCGAGCGCGAGCACCTTCGGCGCCACCACGTGCGCGTTCTTGTGCGTCGCGAAGAAGGGAGGCTTCGGGTTGACCGTCACCGGCGCCCTCACCACGACCTTCTCGATCCCCTCGAGCATGAACGTGTTGTGCACCCACCCGAGGCCGCCCTGGATGTTCTCGAGCGTGCTCGACGGGTGCGCGCCCCACGGCGGCGTCACCATCCCGTAGACCACCCCGGTCCAGCAGTTGATGCCCACCGCGCCGTAGCGCAGCTCGGCCACGGCCTTGTCCACCGCGGCGCTTCCCGCCGTGTCCTTCTCGATCGACGGGTGGATCACCATGATCCCCGAGAGCGTCCCCCACAGCTTGTCGTTGCAGAACGCCGTCGCGGCTTCGATGAACTTCACCGGGTCGCTCTCGTCGATGATCGCCTCGCTCAGGATCGGGCAGAACGGCTCGGTCACGAACAGCGTGTCGTCGCTCTTGGCGTCGAGCCCTGCGATCACCGTCCACGGCAGCTTGTCTGCGCTCTTCTCGCCGAACGCCTCGACCCCCGAGCGGCCGCCCACCAGGTGCTCGTAGCGGTCGAACGCGCCTGGGTAGTACGCCTTGCGCGAGGGGACCTCTTTGAGCACCGCGCGCAGCTTGGACATCAGCGCGTCGCGCTGCGCCCAGCCCTTGGACGTGACCAACATCTTGCCCGCGTTGCAGTTGCAGCTCGCGTTGTTGATCATCATGGTCGCGATGTTCTGCGAGAGAAAATCCAGCTCGTTCTCGCTAAACTTCGCCGGCGCGATCACCACGGGGGTCACGCAGCCGAGCTCGCTCGTGATGCTCTTCTTCAAGAGCGGGTCCTTCGCCGCGATGCGCTTGTCGCGCTCGGCGCCGGCCGGTCCCCACACGATCACGTCGTGCGTTCGGTCCGACCCGGTGATGTGAACGTCGTCCACCAGCGCGTGGTTGACCAGGTACGCGCCCACGTCTCCGCCGCCCTTCACGAAGGCGAGGTAGCCCGCGTCCACCAGCGGCGCGAGCGCTTGCTCGTAGAAGGGCCCCAGGTACTCGTTGACCGGGTTGAGCTTCACGATGCACACGTTGCCGTCGACGAACATCTTGTAGAGCGCGTCCATCGGCGGGATCGACGCGACGTTGCCCGCGCCGAGCACGAGCGACACCGCGCCCTCGGGGTCCTTCTTGCCGTAGAAGCTCGCTTGCTTCGCGATCACGCCCGCGCGATCGATCCCCTTCTCCATCCGAACGCGCGCCGAAAACCCCGCGAACAGCGCCCCGTCGAGCCCGTCGCCCGGAAACACTTCGACCGTGGTCACCCCGTCGCGCATCGTCCCGAAGCGCTTGTCCCCGAGCGTAGGCTTGCCCGTCTTCGCGATCTCTCGCAGCGACCACGCGAGCCATCGCAAATTGCGCACGGTGGTCATCGGCCCGCCGAAGACCTCTTCGCTCACCTCGGGGTGATCGCTGCGCAGCCCCTTGGCGCGGCACGCGGCTTCGACCCACGCCTCGGCGCACGCCATCAACCTGGGAATACACGCTTCAACCAGCGCCGCGCGCTCGGCCGCCGACAGCCTCGCGAACGGCCTCGCCTTCTCTTTCAGTCTCCCCAGAAGCTCGTCGAGCTTCGCCGTTGCTGTACTCGAAGCGCTCTTGGCGCTCGCGCTCATCTCCATCGACGCAGATGTCATCGTGGGCGCGAGTGTAGCGCGATCAGCTCAGCGGCACGTCCCGTCGGTGCACGTCTGTCCCGCCGCGCACGCGCGGCCGCAGGCGCCGCAGTGCGCGTTGCTTCGCTGAGTGTTCACGCACGCCCCGCTGCAAGCGGTCAGCCCGGCGCGGCAGCCCGCCACGCACGCGCTCGCCCGGCAGAACGTCACGCCCGTGCACGGGCGATTGCAGCCGCCGCAGTGGTTGTCGTCGTCCGTCGTCAGCACGCACGCCCCGCCACAGTTGCTCGTCGGCGCCGGGCACACGATCCCGCAAACGCCCATGTTGCAGCCCTGGCCGAGCATGCAGCGCATCCCGCAGGCGCCGCAGTTGTTCGGGTCGGTCTGCGTGCTGATGCACGTCCCGCTGCAGTTGGTGAGCGTCCCGCAGCCCGCCACGCACGCGCCCGCGATGCAGTTCTGCCCCGCAGCGCAGACGGTCCCGCAGGCGCCGCAGTGGTTGCGGTCGGTCTGCGTGTTGATGCACGTCCCGCTGCACGAGGTCAGGCCCGGATCGCAGCCAGAGACGCACGCTCCCGCGCGGCACACGAGCCCTCGACCGCACGGGTTGAAGCACGCGCCGCAGTGGGTGTTGTCCGAGCTGGTGTTGACGCACGTCCCGCCGCAGGACGTCTGCCCCGCGCCGCAGCCCGAAGAGACGCACGCCCCAGCGCTGCACGTCTGTCCCGCAGGGCACGCGTTGTTGCACGCGCCGCAGTGCCGTGTGTCGATGCGCGGGTCGACGCAGCTCGTCCCGCAGGTGCGAAGCGGGCTCGCGCAGCCGCCCATGCACACGCCGCCGATGCAGGACTGACCGGACATACAAGCGGCCCCGCAAGCACCGCAGTGTGCCGGGTCGACGCCGGTGTTGACGCACGTTCCGCCGCAGCGAGAGAGGCCTCCGTTGCACGGAGCGGCGCAGACGCCGGACTGGCAGATGGTCCCCGCGGCACACACTGTGCCGCACGTTCCGCAGTTGTTGCCGTCGCGCTGCGCGTCGACGCAGCGGTCGCCGCACGCGATCGTCCCTGCCGGGCACTCGGGGCCGCCCGCGGTGCACGTCCCGCTGTTGCACAGCTGGCCCGCGGCGCACGCGCGCCCGCAGGCGCCGCAGTTGCGCGCGTCGATGTTGGTGCTCGTGCACAGCCCGCCGCAGTTGGTGGTCCCCATCGGGCACACCACCATCAGCGCGACGCACGCGCCCGCGCTGCACATCTCCCCCGCGGCGCACGCGCGCCCGCAGGCGCCGCAGTGATCGCGGCTCGTCTGCGTGTTGGCGCAGGTGCCCGCGCACGCGGTCGTTCCCATCGGGCACGGGGCCATCGAGCACGCGCCGGCCTGGCAGGTCTGGCCTTCGGGACAGGCGGTTCCGCAGGCGCCGCAGTGCTGTCCGTCGCCCTGAAGATTGACGCATCGGCCCGCGCACATCGTCGTGCCCATCGGGCACGTGACCGCGCCGCACGCGCCGTTGCTGCACGCTTGTCCCATCGGGCACGCGTTGCCGCAGGCGCCGCAGTTCGCCGAGTCGACGAGCAAGCTCGTGCAGAGGTCACCGCAGCGCATCGAGCCCGGAGGGCAGTCCGCAGGGCGCGCGTCGGGGTTGCTGTCCGGCAGCGATTCGGCGTCCGAGAGCGAGCCGTCCATGCCCGACGAGCCGTCGGTGCTCGCCTCGCGACGGGTCACGTCCGTGGGCACCTCGGCGTCGGGCGTCGAGGGAGTGCTGCACGCCGCCATCGTGAGGGCCAGCGCCGGAGCGAAGAGCAGTGCGTGAAGTGCGCGGTTGTTCATGGGCTGCATCGCTCGTTCAAGGAAGGTTGATGTTGACGGTGTAGCCGCCCTGCGCGCTCGAGTATCCGTCGACGTACACCGCGCGGATGCCTGCGCCGCCGGTCACGCCGCTCCAGATCTGGCTCTGCAGTCCGCACGAGTCGTCGTTGCACGCGCTCGGTCCGCCCCACGCGTTGCCCTGACGAAACGCGAGCATCGTGTCCCAGCCGGCCATCCCGCAGGTGCCCGCGTACATCCCGCCGCCGGGGTACCAGGGGCACGAGACGTGGTACCAGGTCTCGTCCGGCGCGTTCGAAGTCGCGCAGCCCGGCGTGTGGCGATTGCTGAGCCCGCTCGTGTTGCCGCCGTACCAGTTGTTGCCGCTGCCGATCTGAAACGCGCGGTCCGACGCGGGCAACATCTGCATGTTGACGTTGAAGTTGCCCCGGCTGCCGTTGAAGCCGCTGACGACGAGGTAGTACGTCCCGGGGTTGAGGACCTGGACGATCTGGCTGCTGTTGCTCGCGCACGCGTCGTCGTTGCACGCGAAGCCCCACGGTTGCGCGCCGCCGCAGAAAGGCGTGAAGAAGAGCACGGTGTTGTAGCTCGACCCGAACGCGTCCGCGTACACGAGCGAGCGCTCGGTGACCGTGAAGCTGTAGTAGACATCGGAGGACATCGTGCTCGCGCCGCACGTCCCGTCCATCTCGTGCTGCGCCGTCGCGGTGCTCCCGCTAAACGAAACCGGAACGCTGGGCGTGAGCCCGATCGGCGTGGCGTTGATGCAGAAGTCGTTGGGCGGTCCGCGCGGGCAGTCGGGGTCCGCGAGGTCCACGAGCCCGTCGCAGTCGTCGTCGAGCCCGTTGTTGCACGTGCGCTCGGGCGCTTCGCTCGGCCCGCCCGCGCCCACGCTGCATCCCGCGGCGCCAGCGCCCGTGCACACCAGGCTGCCCCAGCGCTGGCACACGCCGGTTCCCACGGTGCAGGCGTTGCCGACACCGGCCGTACAAATGCCGCCACAAAGGCCCGTTCCTGCGGGGCACACGCAGGCGCCGCCTCCGTTGCACACGCCCGCAGACGGGGGCGCGCACGAGGTGCCGAAGGGGCGGTTCGCGGTGGCGACGCACACCGTGCTGGCGCCCGCGCACGCGAGGACGCCGGTCTGGCACGCGTTGGGCGAGCACGGCGTGGCGGCGATGTTGTCGACGGCTCCGTCGCAGTTGTCGTCGACGCCGTTGCACGACTCCGCCGTGGGCGCGCCGGGCGTGGCCGAACACACAGTGCCCGCGCCGCTGCACACGATGGTTCCGCTGCGCGCGCACGCGCCGACGCCCACGGTGCAGAAGGTCCCGGTCGGGCGACACGTGCCGCCGCAGTTGGTCTGCCCCGCGGGACACACGCAGGTCCCGAGGCCGTCGCACACGCCGCCGGTGACGCCTGCGCAGGCCATTCCTGCCGGTGAATTTCCTGTGCGCGCGCAGCCAGTCATCCCAGCCATGCAGTAGGTCGCGCCGATCTGGCACGTCGCCGGCGCGCACGAGACCGACGTGATGTCGTCGATCACGCCGTTGCAGTTGTCGTCGACGCCGTTGCACGTCTCCGCTTGCGGGGGCGCGGGCGTGGCGCTGCAGACCGCGTTGGTTCCGCTGCACGTCCACGCGCCGGTGACCGCGCATCCTCCGACGCCCACCGTGCACGTGCCGGAGATCCTGCAGACCCCGCCGCAGTTTTGCTGGCCCGCGGGGCAACCGCACGCGCCTGCCGTACACACCATCCCTGAGCCCATCGCGCCGCACGTGGTTCCGTTCGCCGCGGGGCCGGTGTCGGTGCACACGGGGCGATCCACGATGCACGCCGTCGTCCGGCCGAGTCGACAGGGAATCCCCGTGTCACACGGCCCTCCCACCATGCACGGCGAGCAGGTGTACGGCGGACCGTCGGAGCGACAGGGCCTGAGCGAAGGATCCACGTCCACCGTCGGAGGAAGGCCTTGGCGAGCGTTTTCGCGGGTGATCGCGTTGGCCGCGGCGCTCGCTTGCCGCGCGGCCGCGACGGCCTCGGGCGCGGATGCGTCGGTGCTCGCGTCCGGCGCTTGCACGGGCGGCTCGTTGCCACAGCCAACAGCGAACGCTGCTAGCGCCCCGAACACCGGGCTTCGTCGCGTCGACTGTGTCTTGCGCGTCATAAAAGGTCTTCCTCCGCAGGGATGAGCCGTCAATTCAAGCTGACCACGAAAAAAAAGCCAACTCTTCGAGGCAACGCATGTGCCGTTGCGCCGCGCTCCTGCTAGCGCAGAGCCGCTGCGGCCGACGGAATCCGCGCACATCGCCCGCCGTCCGCAACGAGTGGCGGACCCTCGCAATCGTTGCACAGCGGCAGGTGAGGTATAGAAGCCCCCAAGTGAACGCGCGCGACATCATCACCAAACGCCTCTCTCGCGAGCGCGGAACAATCCTGAAGTCCGCCCCCCTGCGGGTCGCCCTCACCTACCCGTCGCCCTACAGCGTCGGCATGAGCTCGCTCGGGTTTCAGACCCTGTACCGCGAGCTCAACGGCCGCGAGGACACCGTCGCTGAGCGAGCGTTTCTCCCGGACGACGTCGACGAACACCTGCGCGCGCGGCAGCCCTTGCTCACCTACGAGGGCCTTCGTCCCGTCGGCGACTACCACGTCGTCGCGCTCTCGGTCGCGTACGAGAACGAGCTCGCCGGCGTGATCCAGACGCTCGAGCTCGCGGGCATCCCGCCGCTCGCCAGCGAGCGCGACGTGCGACGGCACCCGTTTGTGCTCATGGGCGGGCCGCTCACGTTCTCGAACCCCACGCCCTTGTTTCACTTCGCCGACGCCGTCGTGATGGGCGAAGCCGAAGACGTGATCCACCAGGTGATCGACGCGCTCATGGCCCACAACGACCACGAGTCGCGGCTCGACGCGCTCGCGGCGCTGCCCAACGTGTGGGTCCCGTTGCGGCACGGAGAAGCGCTCGCGGCCATCGCCAAGAGCGACAAGGTCCCCGCGTTTTCGCAGATCATCACGCCCGACACCGAGCTGTCGGACATGTTTCTCATCGAGTCCGAGCGCGGCTGCTCTCGCGCGTGCACCTACTGCGTGATGCGCCGAAGCACCAACGGCGGGATGCGCCTCGCGCCCGAGCAAGAGATCCTCTCGCTCGTCCCCGAAGGAGCGAAGAAGGTCGGCCTCGTCGGCGCCGCGGTCAGCGATCACCCGCGCATCGTCGACATCGTGAACACCCTCGCGGACCGCGGGCTGGGCGTGGGCCTCTCGTCGCTGCGCCCCGATCGCCTCACGGACCCCTTCGTCGCCGCGCTCAAGCGAGGCGGCTATCGCACGCTCACCACGGCGATGGACGGGCCGAGCGCGCGGCTGCGCACCATGCTCGAGCGCCGCGCCAAGGTCGAGCACCTCGAGCGCTGCGCCGAGCTCGCCCGCGCGCACAGCATGCAAACGCTGAAGCTCTACCTCATGATCGGCCTGCCGACAGAGACCGACGAAGACATCGACGAGTGCGTCACGTTCGTGACCGAGCTGTCCAAGCGCGCGCCCATCGCGCTCGGCATCGCGCCCTTTGTGTCCAAGCGCAACACGCCGCTCGACAAGCACCCGTGGGCGGGGATCAAGGTCGTCGAAGACCGGCTCGAACGGCTGCGAAAGGGCCTCCGCGGACGCGCCGACGTGCGCCCGACGAGCGCGCGCTGGGCGTGGGTCGAGTACGTCCTCGCGCAGGGCGGCGCGCGCGAGGGCCGCGCCGTATACGACGCCGTTCAACGCGGCGGGCGCTTCGCGGACTACGTGAAGGCGTTCGAAGCCGCGGGCGTGAGCGAGGGCGGACGCAAGCCGCGCCGGGCCCTCTCGGTCGTTCGCGAGCGCGAGGGCGCAGAGTGACCGCGCCGCCGCTGACGTTGGAGGCGATCGAGGACACCGCGGCGCGGGTTCGATCGGGCGCCTGGGTGAGCGACGCGCATCAGAGCGCGCTGCGAGAGCGCTACGCGACGGCGCGCGCCGAGGACACCGCGCTGGGCGTCCTCGTGGCCGAAGCGTGGGTGGGGCCGCGCATGCGCCGCGCGCAAGCGGCGCTCGAGATGGCGTGGGCGCGCGAGCCGATCGCGCTCGCTGGCGAAGCGCCGGTGCCCGTGGACGCCATCGAAAACGCGGTCACCTTCGAGCGCAACGGAGCGCGTCGCAGCGCCCTGTGGGACCTCGCGTGTGTCAGGGCGCAAGACCACTTTCGCCCGACGAAACAAGTGGTCGAAGCGCTCCGCGAGCGCGCGGGAGAACTCGGCTGTGCCGCTCCGTCGGACCTCTTGCGCGCGCTCGGGCTGAGCGCCACGGACGGGGTTGGCGTTGGCGTTGGCGTTGGCGTTGGCGATGGCGTCGCCAATCTCGTGCTCGACCGCACCGAAGCGGCGTACGAAGAGCTGGACGGCTGGGCGTTGCGCGAGGTCGAGCTCAACGAGCGCGTGATCGACGCGCGGCGCAAGGTGCTCTCGTTCGACGATCGCCTGCGGTCCCTGGCGCAGCCGCGGGCGAGCGCGCACATCGCGCTGGGCGACCGCGTGGCGGCCAGCGCCCGTTGGCTCGAACGCGCGGGGCTCGACGGCGCGATGCGCGCGGTGGTCGACCGCGTCGAAGCGAGCTCGACGCAGAGCAGCGGCGTGAAGGTGCGGGTCGAGCTCGAGGGCGAGCGGGTGCTCTTGCAGGGCAGCGAGCCGCCGAGCGTGCACGGGACAGCGCGGATCGCGGCGGCCGTCGCGGAGGCCGCGTTCGCGGCGATGGCCCAGCTCGGTCCAGCGCGCGAGCGAGCGGGGCGCGATCGGCTGCACCGCGTCGTGTGGTGGCAGCTGGGCGAGCGGCTCTTGTGGGCTCCTGCGTTCGTCGAGCGCGAGCTCGGGGTGGATCCTGCGCACGCGGCGACGGTGACCCGCGCGGCGATGCACGGGTCGTTGCAGGCGCTGCGGCGAAGCGCGGCCGAAGCTCCGTTTGTTCGCGAGGCGCTCGAGGCGAAGAACGAGCTCGTCGTGCGGCTGCGCGATCGGACGACGCGCGCCCTCGGCAGCGCGATGACCCCGTCGTGGACGGTGCACGTCGCAGCCGCGGCGCTCGAGCGAAGGGCAGAGGCGCACTGCTTCGCCTCGCTGGTCGAAGCGGTGCTCTACGAGCGGCTGCGCGATCGGCTCGACGAGGACTGGTTTCGCAACCCGCGCTCGGGCGAGGTGCTGCGCGCAGAGAGCGCGTTGATGCGCACGGGCGGAGCGCTCCCGTGGCTGATCGAGCGCACGGCCGCCAAGGACGAGCGCGAGGCGATCGAGCGCGGCGCGATCGCGCTCAGCGCGCGGGTGAGCGAGGCGTTTGCGCGCGCGACGCGGTGACGAACGGCGCGCGACCTCGGGCGTCGCGGGCGCGCTTCGCACCGATGTCCGCGGCGCCCGAGCCGCTGCGCATTCACCGCGCAGCGCTTCTCCGCGCGCCGCGGTGTGCGATCCTCGGATCTTCGAGGCAACGCTGCACGCGATCGCGCTGTCGACGGCGAGCTCGCGCGCAAAGGGCGTCCTGTGACAACTCGAGGAGCATGCCATGACCGACGCAAACGTACGCGCTGTGATGAAGCGATCGATCCTCGTTGGGATCGCGAGCGTGCTGTCCATCACCCACGCGGCATGCAGCCCCGTGGATGGACGCGACCGCGACGCTGACGCGACCAACGCAGCGGACGCGACCGCGAGCGCTGACGTCAGCGACGGCAGCGCGCTCGACGCAGAAGCGCCGCGAGACGCAGCAGCGCTCGAAGACCGCCGAGCCGTCGACGCTGCGGGCAACTGCCCTGCGGACCTGGCGGCCTGCGAGTACCCAGGCGCAGCCCTCCCCGTCGCGTGCGTCGGATGCACCAGCGCGGTGCCCATCACGATCACCGATCCGATGACGGGACGAGTGATTCCGCTGGCGGTTCGCTATCCAATGCGCGCGGGGAGCTTTCCTGTCGTGATCTGGTCGCACGGCGGCGGCCTGCTCGCGAACGCGCACACGAACAACGAACAGTGGGGCGACGCCATCGCGAGCGCCGGCTACATCGTGATTCACCTCTCGCACGTCCCGTTCAACGAGAGCACAGCGGTCGCCACGTGCGCGCTCGCGTCGATCCCGCCCGCCGCGTGCATGCAGGGGACGGATCCGAACGACAGCGAGGCTCCCCTCGTGACCATCGTTCGCCCTCGCGACGTCATCGCGGTGATGGACCAGCTGACCGCGCTCGCGACGCGCCTCGCTCGCCCAGGCGGGCCGACCATCGACGACACGCGCGTGGTGGTCGCAGGATGGTCGGCGGGCTCGCGCGCGCCCTCGATGTTGTTCGGCGCGACGAGACGGCTCACCCCGACGATCACGCGCTTCACGATGGCGGATCGTCGGCCCGTCGCGAGCGTGATGATCAGCCCCGCGGGGCCAGGCTTCTTCGGCTTCTTCAACGATGGACCGATGGACAACTCCTTTCGAGCGATGCGCGGCCCCGTTCTGGTCATGACCGGCGACAACGACGTGAAGGCTGACAACCCCACGCTCACCGGCGCGATCCGGCGCGGGGCGTTCGACCTGCAGCCCGCTGAGCCGTCGCGAGGGCTGTTGTTCTCTCGCCTCCCGCGAGGAGTGGGCGGGCACGAGACGTTCAACCTCGAGCAGCTCGGCGACGCCGATCCGCGCATCGATCGGCTCTCTCGCGCGCTTCGCTCGACGATGCTCGCGTTTCTCGATGCGACGGTGCGCAGGGAGCCGGCTGCGATCGCGTGGCTCGCCACGGATCGACCGAGGTTGATCGCTGGCGACGCTGAGTGGACCCGGCGCTGACGCGAGAGGCTCGAGCACCCTCCGCGCCGCGCGCACCGGCGATGGCCACTCGATCGCATCGCTGCGATTGGTCTCTTGTTTTGCAGGGAATGCTGTGTTGATCGATGGGCCGCGCGCGACTCGTGATCGCGCTCCCCTCAGCCGCCGAAGCTCGTGAGCTGCGCGCACGCCGCGGTCACCGCGTCGGCGCTCGTCGACCACCGCGCGCCGCGCGCGGACACCGTCGGTTGGTCCGCGGCCAACGCGATCGCCGCGACGCTGTCGCCGACGCCGCACTGGTGATCGCCGTTGTTGTCCAGCACGAGCACCACGCGTTCGCTCGGCGATGTGCGTCCTGGCATCACCCAGCGCAGCGTCGTGGACCCTTCGGCGATCTCTCCCCGCGTTCGATCGGTGGCGACGACGCGCTCGTCCGAGATCAGCCCGGCGAGCAGAGAGCGACCGTCGAGCGCCGGGTCGAGGTCGGTCACGCGCACGGTCACCGTGCGATCCACGAGCGCCGCGAGCGACGACTCGATCACCGCGCGCGACGGTCGCTCGTCGGAGAGCGAAAGCTCGTTGTCGCCGCGGATCGCATAGAGCTGCATGAAGCTCGCCCACGTCACGTCTTCGGCGCGCGTCTCTGTCGTCGCGGGCGCGAACAGCACGTAGCTCACCTGCGGATACAAGTTGGCGTTGCGCGCGCACACGCACGCCTCGACGGCTCCGTCGCGAACCTCGGCGCCTCCGACCGCGACGCTGCGGGCGCCGTCCAGCCCGTTGCCCTGCTGGGTCACCGAGCGGACGGCGAAGCGAAAGCGCGCTCCGTTGTGCGCGGTGATGCCCTGCGCAAACGCGCGCACCACGGTCTCTGCCTCGCCCGTGCACGCTGCGCGCACCTCTGCGCACGACGCGAATCGCTCGGGCGGCGGCGCCGTCGCGTTGGTCGCAGAGACCGTCGCGCCGCAGCCCGAAGCCGCGAGCGCCAAGAACACCGTCGCCATGCCCGTCGTTCGTCGAAGAGTCGCCATGCAACAAAGCGTGGACTCGATCGACCGTGTTGTGAATTCGTATGATCTAGCTTCGGCTGTATATGAGATGTAATCAATGTGCTGTGGCGGTGAGCGTCCTCGAGAGTGTCTCGAAGCCCCGTCAGTCATCGCTCTGCGATGCGCGAGGATCGATGGCCCAGCGCTCGATCGCGCGACGGAGCTTCGCGCGGCTCACGCCGAGGCGCTCGGCGGCGCGCAGCACGTTGCCCTGCTCCTTCGCGAGCGCCTCGAGGACAGAAGCTTTGGACAGCGCCGTCGCTGGTTGTGTGCTCGCCGCGACGGGCTCGTCGGCGGCTCGGGCGAGCGTGGGACTCGCCTCGCCGAGCGGGCAACCGGCGCTCTCGGGCAGGTGCGCGACGTCGACGGCGGGCGCGCTGCACGAGAGCGCTTCGATCGCTGCAGAGCGGGCTTCGGTGCGCAGCTCGCGGACGTTTCCGGGCCAGGGGCGGAGCAAGCACGCTTCGACGAACGCCGCGGTGCACTGGAGCTTCGCGTGGACCGCTCGCGCGGCTTGATCGAGGTGAAAGCCGATCTCTTCCGTTCGTTGCGCGAGGGGAGGCAGGGCGACGGCGGGCCTTCCGACTCGGTAGTAGAGGTCCTCTCGAAAGCGTCCGTCCGCGACGGCCTCGCGAAGGTCTACGAGCGTCGCGGCGCAGAGCCTGAACCGCGCGGTGACGGCCTGCGTCGCCCCGAGCGGGAGCACTGTCCCGGTCTCGATCGCGCGCAGCAGCTTGGCCTGCACCGGCGGCGCGAGCTCGGCGAGCTCGTCGAGAAAGAGCGTCCCGCCGTCCGCTTGTTGGACGAGCCCTGCGCTGTCGCTCGCGCCGGTAAACGCGCCCTTTCGCGCGCCGAACAGGATTCGCTCGGCGAGCTCGCGCGGGATCGTCGCGCAGTTGATGGACACGAGAGGGCCCTTCGCGCCGAGAGAGGCGCGGTGAAAGACCGCGGCGGCGACCTCTTTTCCTGCGCCGCTGGGGCCCTGGAGCAGCACGTTCGCCCCAGCGCGAGCGAGCGCTTCGATCCTCGCGAACGCCGCGAGGGTGAGCGGTCCGGCAACGACTCCGTGCGAGTCGCGGACGCCGCCGTCGATGAAGGGCCGCAGGTCCTCGCGAGGGACGAGCAGGGTGTGACCCACGCGGATCACCTTTGGGGGGCGCTCGTGCTCGCTCGATGGATCGAGGCGGACGCCGTCGACCCAGCTCCCGTTGCGGCTCGCGCGGTCGGCGCAGCGCCAGCGACGGTCCTCGCCGCGCTCGACGCGCAAGTGCACGCGAGACACTCGGGCGTCGGCGCATCCGGCGTGCGCGAGCTCGTCCCGGCCGAGCTCGATCGCTCCGCTCTCGAGGGCGAAGGGCACGCACACAGGGTGATCGCCGGACCAGACGGCGACGAGTCCCGGGAGCGGCTCCTGTGCGCGAAGCCGGGCCAGGGTCGCGGCGTCTTCGAGCGTCTCGTTCACGCAGCGAGAGTGTAGAACATTCTGCGGTCGACCGGGACGGAGCCGATGGTGGCCGGCCGCTGGCCGGCCAGCGCGGGGCCAGTGTTTACGGCGTGCGCTGGAGGATCGCTTCGATCGCAGAGACCGCGCGCGCGACGCCGTCTTCCGCGCGGAGCTGCTGTCCCAGCGCTTCGGCGCGCTCGCGCACCGCGGGGCTGCGCAGCGCGGCGACGCCGGCGAGCAGCGTCGAGCGGTCGAGCTTCGAGAACGGGACGTGCCTTCCCACGCCGAGCTTCTCGACGCGCGCGCCCCAGTACGGCTGGTCCGCGAACACCGAGCAGATCATCGTGGGCCGGCCCGCTTCGAGCCCGGTCATCGTGGTCCCCGCGCCGCCGTGATGGACCACCGCCGAGCACTGCGGAAACAGCCACTCGTGATCCACGCTGTCGACGATGAACGCCGTTGACGGCAGCGTCGCGCGCAGCGATTCGAGCTGCGACCAGCCCGCGCCGATGAGCGTTCGTACGCCGAGCTCCTGCCCCACGGACACCGCGCTCTGCAAGAGCGCCGCGGGGTCGAGCACGGGCATGCTCCCGAAGCCGAGAAAGACCGGCGCTTCTCCAGCGCGCAGCCAGTCGATCAACGCCCTCGAGGGCTGCTCTCCGAGCGCCTCGCGGAGCTTCGTCTGCAGCCGAAGAAAGCCCGTGACCGCTGCGCCCTCGTGCCAGTCGCTCGGCCGCGGAGAGACCTTCTCGCTGTACAGCTGCAGGTACGGCAGCGATTTCGCTGCGTTCGTCTCGGACAAGAGCCGGTCGTGCGGCGTGACGCCGAGCTTGGCGGCGATGGCGTTGACCATCGAGACCCGGCTCTTCCACGCCTCGCCGTTGGCGAGCGTGTGCGTGAGCCGTCGCAGCGTCTTCGTCGGAACCCAGCCGTTGCTGACGAAGAGGTTGGGCGCCTCGCTCGTCGGGAGCAGCGGCATCGTGTGAGCCACAACCAGAGGGATCTTGCGCGCGTCGCACACGACGTGGGCGACGTCGTCGGTCAGGATGTTCGCGACGACCAGGTCCGCCTGCGCGGCGGCGTCGGCGATGTTCTGCGTAAACTCCGTCTCGAACTGCTGAAACGCCTTGTCGAGCGCGCGAAAGAACGCCCGGACGTTGCCCGAGCTCAGCCACTTTCGTCCCTCGTCGCTCTCGAGGATGGCCTTGCTGTCTCCGGCCACCGTGCACACCGGCAGGCCGCAGCGACGGACAAACTCGACCAGGTTCGGCGGAACGCCGAGCAGCGGCTCGTGCCCGCGCTCGCGGAGGGCGTGCGCGAGCGCGACGAAGGGTTGGATGTCGCCGCGCGTTCCTTGGGCGACGAGGGTGATGCGGCGGGGGCGAGAGGTCTGCGACATGGGCGTAGGCGGTGTGTTCGTAGACGAGAGCTGCATGGGACAACGCAGCGCAAGGCGTATGCCAGCAATCGCGGGCGTTCGGTGAATCCCGTGATGTCGTGCGCGATGCGCTTTGGGTATGAAGTGATCGTCGTGGCTGATCCAGGCGTCCAGGGTGATCGCGAGGTGCTGTTCGATCGGAGGGGAGTGCTGGGCGAGGGCGGGATGGGCGTCGTCTACGATGCGCTCGATCGGAGGACCGGCGAACGCGTCGCGCTCAAGACGCTGCTCGACCCGACGCCGCGGGACATCGTGGCCTTCAAAGACGAGTTTCGAACGCTCGCGGACCTGCACCACCCGAACCTCGTGCAGCTCTTCGAGCTCTTCGTAGGCCACAGCGCCGACGGCGTCGAAGCGAAGCCAGACGCGCTGTTCTTCACGATGCAGCTCATCGACGGCGCGCGGACGTTCTACGACGCGGTGACCGAAGCCGTCAGCGAGAGCCCAACCGATGAGCGCGCTCGCCTCGTCGTGGAGGGCACGATCACCGAGGACGCCATCGACGCGGCCCCAGCGAGGAGCGTGCCTTCAACGAAGCGCGCGTCTCGACGAGAGCGCGAGCCGCTGTTGCGCGCGGCGCTCACGCAGCTCGCGCAGGGGCTCGAAGCGCTGCACGCGGCAGGGTTCGTCCATCGCGACGTGAAGCCGTCCAATGTGCTCGTGACCCGCGACGATCGCGTGGTGATCACTGACTTCGGGCTCGTGACGGACGCCGGCGCGCGGGGCGCGCAGGGGACGCCGCTCTACATGGCACCCGAGCAAGCGCGAGGCGAGCCCGCCGGGCCCGAGGCGGACTGGTACAGCGTGGGCGTGATGCTCTTCGAGTGCCTCGTCGGTGAGTGTCCGTTCGCGGCCGAAGGCTCGCTGGGCGCGCTGATGGCAGCGAAGATGCTCCGCGACGCGCCGAAGGTGCGCTCGCTCGAGCCGAACGCGCCCGAGGACCTCGCGCTGCTGTGCGACGCGCTGCTCGATCGCTCGCCGACGGCGAGGCCTGGGGCAGAGCGGGTGCTGGACGTCCTCGGGGCGCGGTCGCGTTCGAGCGCCGCGCGAGCGCCGTTCGTGGGGCGCTCGATCGAGCGCGGGAGGCTCTCGGCGTGGTTCGATGCGCCCCGCTCGGGGCCGTCGATGTGCCTCGTCGAAGGCCCCTCTGGGCAGGGAAAATCCGCGCTCGTTCGCGCCTACGCCGGCGAGCTCCCTCGCGACGTGCTGGTGTTGAAGGGGCGCTGCCACGAGCGCGAGCACGTCCCGTTTCTCGCGCTCGACGGCGTGGTGGACGGGCTCTCGAGGACCCTCGCGAGCCTGTCGAGAGCAGAGCAAGAGTCGCTGCTCGGGCCCGGGGTGGGGGCGTTGGCGAGGAGCTTTCCGGCGCTGCGCGCGGTGGCCGCGGTGGCCGCGGTGATGGGCGGCTCGGGGGCGGACGGACGCGCGCGGGACGAGGCGTTCGCCGCGCTGCGATCGCTGCTCTGCGGGCTGTGCGCCCGGCGCGGTCGCGTGCTCGTCGTCATCGATGATCTTCAGTGGGCCGACGCTGACAGCGTGCTGTTGCTTCGCTCGCTCGTGACGGGGCCCGACGCGCCGCCGCTCTCGCTGCTCGCGACCGTGCGCGGCGCGTGCGCGCAGATCCCGTGGCTCCAGTCGCTGCCGTGCTCGCAAGAGGTCCTCTCGCTCGGCCCGCTGCGAGACGAAGACGCCAGGGCGCTCGTGTCCGCGGTGGCAGGCGACGGCGTCGCGCGTGCCGTCGCTGTGGACGCGCTGCTCCGCGAGGGCAGCGGGCACCCGCTCTTTCTCGAGCAGCTCGCGCGCGAGCAGCGAGCGGACGATGGCGCAGACGTGGCGACGTCGCTCGAGGCGCTGCTGTGGCGTCGCTCGCGGAGGCTCGACCCGGCGGCCTCGGCGCTGCTCGACGTGCTGTGCGTCGCGCGAGAGCCGCTTCCAGCGCTGCTCGCGGCGGACGCAGCGGGGCTCGCGCACGGAGCGCTGTGGCCGTCGCTCGGCGCGCTGCGTACGGCGTTTCTGGCGCACACGGCCGACGCTGTCGCGCACAGGCCCATCGAGCCCACGCACGCGCGCGTGGCCGACGCGGTGCTCGCGCGGCTCGCGGCCGAGCGCGAGCGAGAGATCCATGGTCGCCTCGCGCGGGCCCTCGAGCGAAGCGGCGCCGCCGAGCGCTCGCCCGCGCAGCTGGTGCGGCACCTCGAAGGGGCCGGTGAGCACGCGCGCGCAGCGAGCCTGGCCGAGACCGCGGCGCAGCGCGCCAACGAAGCGCTCGCGTTCGAGCAGGCCGCGGGGCTGTATCGCGCCGCGCTGCGGCTGAGCGCGGCGAGCGAGCACGCGCGGCTCCAGCTGGCGTTGGGCGAGGCGCTCGTGCGTTGCGGGCGAGGCGCCGAAGCGGCAGAGGCATTTCTCGGCGGCGCTGAAGGGCTCACGGGACACGCGCGGCTCTCGGCGCAGAGCCGAGGGGTCGATCAGCTGTTGGGCGCGGGCGACTCCGAGCGCGGGCTCGCGGTGCTTCGCCGCATCGCTCGCGAGGCGGGGGTCTCGCTTCCCGGGACGCACGCCGAGGCGCTCGTCTCGCTCTTGTGGCACCGGGTGCGGATCACGCTGCGAGGGCTCGCGCTGCCGCCGCCGCACGCGCCTCGGGCCAGCGAAGAAGCGCTGCTTCGGCTGGACCTCCTCCGCTCGCTCGGCATGGGCCTGAGCCAGCTCGGAATGCTGCAAGGCGAAGACATGCAAGCGCGCTCGCTCTTGCTCGCGCTCGACTGCGGGGATCCTGTGCGGCTCGCTCGCGCGCTGCTCTTCGAGTCGCTCTTTCACTGCCGCGACGAGAAGCCCGCGCACCGCGCGCACGCGCGGCGGCTGCGCGCGATGGCCGAGGAGCTCAACCGTCGCACAGGCGACCCGCTCATGTGCTCGTACAGCGTGTTGGTCGACGGCTTCTCTGCGATGCTCGACGGCGACCTGCCGAGCGCCTCGACGTTGATGTGGACGTCTGCGCACGACCCCGTGCTGCTCGCGGGCGGCAGTCACTATCGCAACCTCTCGCGCCAGGTCCTGTTGCTGGTGCGAGGGCTGTTCGAGGGCTCCGTCGGTCCGACGGCGCGTTGGTTCGACGAGCTGGTGCGCGACGGCGAGCGCCGGGGGGACGGGTTCAGCAAGGCCACCCTCGAGTCGCTCGGGGTGGGGCGGTGGCTGCTCGAAGAGGATTTCGAGCGGGCCGATGAGGCGGCGCGAGGGGAGGTCTGGCGAGGCCGCGAGGCGCGCAACGCCGAGCGCTACGTGACGTGGCTCGATCACTCGTGCTTGTGGGCGTCGTGCTCGACGGCGCTCTATCGCGCGGACGAGGGGCGGCTGCGAACGGCGTTGCGCCAGTGCGCGAAGGCGGACCGGTTGTTTCTCATGCGAGAGGTGGTTCCGATGCGGCTTCGGCACGACTGGCTCGCGGCGGCCATGGCGTTGGCGCTCGCGCAGCGGCCGGGCGGGGGAGAGGCGCTCGGCGAGGTGCGCGCGCGGATCGCGCTCATTCGAGCGCGCAAGAACCCCATCGCGTGGCCCGTGGCGACGGCGCTCGAGGCAGCCGTGGCGGCGACGATGGGCGACGCGCCCCGCGCCCTCGAGGGGCTGCGCCGCGCGCGGAGGGCGGCGTTGCACGCGGGGCTGCCCAGCCTGGGCCACGGGTGCGGCTACTGGCTCGGCGCGCGAGGCGACCGGCAAGAGGACCGGGACGCGCACGAGGCCGCGCTGCGCTGGTACGCCGAGCTCGGGGCGAAGGACCCCCGTCGCGCGGCGTGGATGCACGCGCCAGGGTTCGCCCCAGAGCGAGCGTTCGCGCCGTGGTCGAAGGGCTGAGCTCGCGGACCTCGCGCGCGCGACGGGCTTTCATCGCAACGTCCTGGCCGACGTGGGTGGCTTCTTCGACGAGCACGCCATGAAGTGGCCGAGGGAGTAGGGCGCAGAGAACCGCCCAGCGCGCGCCTCGGTCGCTCTGCCCCGCTTCGGTGTTCGACGCGCCTGCGTGACCACGAGGGTTTGACTGGGCGACCGTCGCGTCGTCGGCATATCGTTCGCTGGTGACCATCACCCCGAAGATGTCTCGCGCGCTGCTCGCCGATCAGCGAGTGGTCATCCGAGAGGAGCTCGGCGAGTCCGTCGAACGCGCGGCGCTCGCGGCGCTCAGCGCTGCGGATCGCGATGACGTCGAAGCTGGCTCGCTCGGCTGGATCGACGTCGGCACGGTCAAGCGCTTCAAAGACGCCGTCGCCTCGCAGGTGGCGAAGGACTCGCTCGCGTTTCAGCGATGGATCGTCGGGCGCGCGACCGCTCGCACGGTGCGAGGGCTGTGGCGGGTCTTGCTCGCGCAGGTGTGGGACGCGGCGCTGGTGAAGCGGGTTCCGCTGCTGTACCAGCGGACGTTCGACCGCGGGGTGATGACCGCAGCGATCGACACCGCGGGGCGCGCGAGCATGGTCGTCTCGGGGTGGCCAGACATCCCCGAGTACGACGTGGTGGGGTTGCAGACGGGGATCGAGTCGGTGCTCTCGCTCACGGGGCGCGCCAACGTGACCTCTCGCGCGACGCGCACCGCCGACGGCGTCGCGTACGACCTTCGCTGGCAGTGAACCGCGCGCTCAGCCTGCGCGCGCTCGGCGGCTGCGGGCGAGGGCGATCTCTGCCGCGCGGTGCGCGTATCCCTCGTGCGATCGCTGCGGCCGCGTGGCGCCGTGGAGGTGCGCGCGCACGACGGGCTCGAGCCAGCGATCTTCGTTCTGCAAATCGAGCCCGAAGCGCTCGATCGCCATCGTGGGATCGGGGCGCGAGTAGTACCGGCCCCAGTAGCTGATGAAGTCCCGCGCGACGCCCGCCGCATCGAGCTCGTCGCCCGAGACGTCGATCCACTCGGGGTTTCGATCGAGGCACGCGGCGAGGCGCTCGACCAACGAGCGCAGCGTGCACTCGCGCGGCTGGGCGACGTTGAGGGCGCTGACGCCCTCCCAGCTGGGCCGATCGCTCAGCGCGACGATCGCTGCAGCGATGTCTCCGGCGTACGCGAAGCGCAGCCGTTGCTCGCCGCCCTCCGGCAGAAGGACCGGGCCGCCGTCGAGGATGCGCTCGATCCACGCCCACAAACGCTGCGTTCGCAGCCCGTCGAGCTCTCCCTGCACGACCGGAACCCTCAACGCCATCGCCTCGATCCCCCGCTCGCTCGCCGCGCGGCGCAGGGCGCGTTCGGCCTCGCGCTTCTCGACCCCGTACTTCCAGTTGTGCCAGGCGCGCGTGTCCGGCTCGGGCTCGGCGATCACCGGCGCGTCGAAGTCTCGCTCGCGAAACGGCGGCTCGCGATCGGTCACGAGGTAGACTTGACCGGTCGACATCATCACCACGCGACCGGGCGCAAATCGCCGCACCGCGAACAGCTGCGCGACGTGCTCGGCGTTGTACGCGAGCAGGTCCACCGTGAGGTCGAAGCGCTCTCCGTCGAGCCTGCCGAGCGCCTCGGGGTCGTAGCGATCCGCGGCGAGCGCGCGCACGCCCGGCGGGACCTCGGTCGAGCCGCGCGAGAGCACGGTGACGTCGTCCCCGCGCGCGACGAGCGCCTCGCACAGCGGCCGTCCAATGAGCCCCGTGGCGCCGAGCAAGAGCGTTCGCATGAGGGCGCCGATGGTGGCCGGAGCGAAGCGCGACAAGCAAGGGCGGGGATGGGTGTGATTGCGGTTCGTGCGGCTCGAGAGCGTCGTGCGCGCGGCAGCGCGGGCGCGTGGTCGAGCAGAACGGATCGGGAAAATCACAGGGTGAAGCGACGCGGAGCCACGCTCGGCTCACGCCCGGGAGACGAGCCCTCATGGTTACCCAAAAGCTTCCGGGAGAAACAGCGGCGAAGAGGCCCGGAGCCCAAGGGGCCGTGCAACAGCGCACCTTCGGTGCGAGGCGCAGCGGTCTCGCGCCCGCAGCTAGCCAATGGCGAACAATCGAACGCGCGATGCTCGTCCGCGGTCCACGCTGAAGACTCAGTCCTCGACTCGGTCACGGCCATCGCTCGATGCAGAGAGCGGCGACGGTGAGCGCGTCGAGCATCGCGTCTTCAGTGTGAACAGTGGCAAGGCAACGAGAGTCCTCGCCGAGCTCGATTGGCTAGCTGCGGTCGCGAGACCGCTGCGCCTCGCCCGTAGAGAACACCCGTCACGGTGCGGGCGCTGATGCCCGCCCCCTTGGGCTGCGGGCCCCTTCGCCGCTGTTTCTCCACCCAAGATTTGGGCAACCATGAGGGCTCGTCTCCCGGGCGTGAGCCAAGCGTGGCTCCGCGTCGCGAGCGATTGGCTCCTCAGCCGCGAAGCAGACGACGTCGGCGATCGAACGGGTGAGAGGAGGGCGGATCGCGACGCGCGACGGCGGTGAGCGTGCTCGCGCCCGTTGGGGGTTCAGCACCCGGACAGCCTTGCCGCAGCCGAGCCCTCGGTGAGCGATTCGTGACGCGGCCCTTACAGCGCTTTAGTGATTCTATGCTGTAAAATAACAGACGGAAAAATTCCGTGCCAACGCTGCGTCATAAGAAAATGACGCGCTTCGATGAGCGGTTTCGGCGATCACGAGCTGTCCGTCGGCCCCCCCGATGCCGCTGCCGCCCTGCGATCGTGCCATCGTCTGGCGGTGGACCTGCTCGACCTTCCGCAATCGCCCGCAGCGAAGCGAAGCGCGCGGCTCGCTGCTTGGATTGACGAGCAGCCGAGCGCAGACGAAGCAGCGCGAGCGCTCACCGAAGACCTGCGATCGCTGCTCGACGAGGATGAGCTCGGGCGCTTTCTCGTCGCGGAGAACCTCTGGATTCCGCTCACGAAGCTCGCGGGGCGAACCCGCGGACGCGCCGCTTCGACGCTCTGGGCGTGGGCCTCGATCGCCGCGAGCCTCACCGGAGCGTGGGCCGATCACGCGACGAGCTTCGCGTGCCGCGCGCTCGAGAGCGACCCGAGCGACGAGCTCGCGTGGCGCGAGTTCGAGCGCTGCGCGAGCGACGAGTTCATCGATCCTACCCTGTGGGAGTCGCTCGACGAGTGGCTCTCGGACCCTGCGCGACGAGCTTCGCTCGCGCTGCCCGCGCTGCGCGTGCTCGATCGCTGCTCCGCCCATTGGCCGCGCGAGCGCGACGTCGAGCGGCTGGCCCGGCTCCGCGCGCGCGCTGAGAACACTCTCGCTCGCTGATCACTTCGCTCGTTGGGCGCCCGAGCTCCCTTCGCCCGCTACCGATGCACGCGCGGGGCGCTGCCGGCGAGCACGCGCTCGCCCACCGAGGGGCCCGCGCCGCCGTCGATGTACAGCGGCCACGCGCGGTGCTCGCCCGTGTGCACCGCCGCTTGGGTCTCGTCGAGCAGGGCGGTCACCGCGGCCTCCATCGCCGCCGTGAGCGTCGCTTCGTCACCCGCGCGCGCGATCGCGGGCCCGATGTTGGCGAGCACCTCGGGCTTCTCGTGGCGCCCGTGCTCGTACCGCACGCTCAGCGGAACGATCGCCGGCTCGACCTTCGCCAACAACGCCATCCGCGCCGCCCCCTGCTTGAAGCCCAACGGTCGCTCGGTGATCGGCCGCTCGCGGCCTTGGGGGTAGACGCCGACGAACTTTCCGGCGCGGGACAGCTGCTCGGCGCCGTACTGCACCGCGCGCTCTCCGTCAGCCTTGTCGCCGATCTCGACGCCGAACGCCCCGATCCAGCCGAGCAGCGGCAGGGCGCGCAGGTTCTTCGCGTCCATCAGCGCGTGGCCTTCGAGCTTGTTCATCCCGCGAAAGCTCAGGTGAAACATCAACAGCGGGTCCCACCAGCTCGTGTGGTTGCTCACCACCAGGATGGGCCGCCGATCGCGCTCTGCGCGCAGGTGCTCGAGGCCGCGCACGCGCACGGCGGAGAAGCGCTTCGCGAAGCGCCCCGTCACGTGCCATGCGAAGAAGTGCTCGAACAACCGTCGCCGGTTCGTGGGAATCATCTCTGCTCACCTTCGATTCTCGTCGCCGCGCTCGGTCGCTGTCGAGCGTCGCGTTTCGTTCGCAGCCGCGCGCAGTCGTGCGAGAGTCCCGTGCGCGATGAACAGCACCCAACCCACTTCGTCGGGATTTTCTCTGCCCGTCCCGCTCGCGCCCCCCGCCGTCGGCGACGCCGTGCACGAGCGGCCGCGCTACCCCGTGGGCGAGCGCACCCTCGCGCGCGCCAGGGTCTTCGCCGAGGCGCTGTTCTCGACGGACGAAGGGCCTCCCGACCCGGCCCGCGTCGCGTGGCTGATCGACGACCTGCGCGACTTTCTCGGCCGCTCTGGGGGCAACGCGCGGCTGGTGCTCTGGGCCTGCTTGCTCGCGTGCAACTGGCTCGCACCACTATTCATCCGGCGCCTTCCTACGCTGGCGGATCTCTCTCCCGAAGACCGCGCGCACGCGCTCGACGCCGTCGAGCAGACGAGCTTCGGCCCGATCGCGCTCGGCCCCAAGGCCATCCTCTGCATGCTCTGGTTCGAGCACCCGGACACGCAGCGCGAGACGCGCACCGAGCCGAGCTGCTTGCTCCCGGTGATCGGCCAGGGAGGCGCGCGATGACGGTCCACTCTGGACGCTTGCACGGCAGCCCCCTCGAGCTCGAGTGCGACACCGTCGTGGTGGGCTCTGGGTCCGGCGGCGCGCCGGTCGCGGCCACGCTCGCCGAGGCCGGAGAGCGCGTGATCGTGCTCGAAGAGGGCCCCAATATCCCTGGCGAAACACAGGGAAGGCTGCGCCCGAGCGAGTCCGTCCGCCACGCCTGGCGCGACGGCGCGATGACCCTCGCCGTCGGCCTCGGCGACTCGCCTTCGATCAACGTCACCGCCGGTCGCATGGTGGGCGGCTCGTCGGCGCTCACCGGCGGCGTGTGCTTTCGCGCGCCCGAGCACGTGCTCGACGAGTGGGCCAAAGAGCTCGCGATCGACGACCTCGGCCCGAAGCCCATGCAGCGCTGGTTCGACCAGGTCGCCGAGGACATTCACATCGAAGACGTCCCCGAGTCGCTGCGATCGAAGAGCACGAAGCTCTTCGCAGAGGGCGGAGAGAAGCTCGGGATTCGCTTCGATTCGATGCAGCGAAACACGCTCGGCTGCAACGGCTGCGGACGCTGCAACTTCGGCTGTCCCCACGGCGCCAAGCTCAGCGTGGACAAGACGTACCTGCCGCGCGCCGTGGCCGCAGGGGCCAAGATCTTCAGCGACGTGCTGGTCGAGAAGATTCACTTTCGCGGCAACGAGGCGACGAGCGTCTCGGGCTCGCTGCTCGACGGGCGCTACGGAGCGCCCAACACCGCCGTTCGCATCCAGTGCAAGCGCGTGGTGCTCGCGGCCGGAGCGATGTACACGCCGCAGATCCTCGCGCGAAGCGGCCTCGGTCGTCGCTCGGGCGCGCTCGGAAAGAACCTCACGCTGCACCCGAGCTTTCGCGTGATCGGCCGCTTCGACGACCCGGTCCGGGGCTGGGAGGGCGCGCTGCAGAGCGCGTACACGAAGCACTTCGAGCACGACGGGATGGTGTTCAACAGCGTGTTCGTGCCCAACGGGATCTTGGCCGCGACGATGCCGGGCTTCGGAAAATCCCACGCGAAGCTGCGCCAGAACGTCGGCCACCTCGCGATGTTCGGCGTGATGATCCACGACGATGGCGGGGGCGCCGTGTGGAACGTCCCCTTTCGCCGCGAGCCCTTGATGACCTATCGCATGACGAAGCGCGACCGCCCCAAGATCGCGATCGCGTTGAAGCGCATGGCCGAGATCTTCTTCGCCGCCGGCGCGCGCGAGGTGTTTCTTCCGGTGTTCGGCCTGGATTCTGTGACCCCCGACAAGCTCGCCTCGCTCGACCTCGACCGCGTCCACGGCCGCAAGCTCGAGTGCTCGTCGCAGCACCCGCTCGGCACGTGCCACATGGGATCGTCCCCCGATCGCAGCGTCGTCGACGCCACAGGAAAGGTCTGGGACACCAACAACGTCTACGTCGCCGACGGCAGCATCTTGCCCACCAGCCTCGGCGTGAACCCCCAGTGGACGATCATGGCCATGGCCCTGCGCGTCGCGTGGCGGCTCAAGGGCGGCTGAGCGCGCTCACTCGGGCTCGACGCTCAGCCCGTGCTTGCGCATCATGCGGTAGAGCGTGCTGCGCGCGACGCCGAGCCGCTTGGCCGCCGCGCTCACGTTGCCGGCCACTTCGCTGAGCACCCGTCGAACGACCGAGCCCTCGACCTCGGTGAGCATCACGGGCCGCTCGGCGCCCGCGTCGGGCTGCGCATCGACGGTCAGCGGCAGGTGCTCGGCGGTGAGCTCGTCGCCGTCGCACAGGGCGATCGCGACGTCGAGGGCGCTGCGCAGCTCGCGGATGTTGCCCGGCCAACGGTGCGTGCGGATCGAGTGCTCTGCGCTCGCCGAGAGCGTCGCGGTCGATCCCTTGCGCGCCAAGAGGTGCCGCGCGAGCTCGACCCGGTCCGTCCGCGCGCGCAGCGCGGGCAACGTGAGCGAGACGCCCTTCAAGCGGTAGAACAAATCGCTGCGAAACGTCCCCTCGCGCACGAGCTGCTCGAGGTCTCTGCACGTCGCGCACACCAGTCGAACGTCCACCGAGCGCGAGCGCGCCTCGCCCACGCGCCGCAGCTCTCCGCTCTCGAGCACGCGCAAGAGCGCGGCCTGCATCGCGACGGGCATCTCTGCCACCTCGTCGAGAAAGAGCGTTCCGCCGTGGGCGGCCTCGAAGAGACCGGTTCGTCCGCGCGGATCCGCGCCGGTAAACGCGTGCGGCGCCGCGCCGAACAGCTCGGCCTCGAGCAGCTGCGGGGCCACCGCACCACAATTCAACGCGATGAACGGCGCCGCCGCGCGCTTGCTCCCGTCGTGGATCGCCCGCGCCATCAGCTCTTTGCCCGAGCCCGTCTCGCCGAGCAGCACGATCGGGACGTCCGTCGTCGCGAAGCGCCGCGCCCTCGCGATCGACGCGCTCATCGCCTCGTCCTCCGCGAAGATCGCCCCAAACGCGTCGGGCCCTTTGCTCGCGCTCTTCGCGGACGCGACGCTCGGTCGCTGCGCGCGCTCGATCACCGCGAGCACCGCGAGCACCGCGCCGTCGCGCCCCAAGATCGCCTCGGTCTTCAGCACGAACTGCTGTTGATTGATTTCGATGGCGCGCGGCGTCGAGCGCAGGGCGTCGTCGCGCAGGTCCTCCCAACGTAGCCCGAGCGCCGTCGTCACCGACTGCCCTTCGCTCAGCCGCAGGACCGCGCGCGCTGCGTCGTTGGCCTTGCGGATCGTCGCGTTGGACTCGACGACGATCGCAGGGCAGCTCATGCGCTCGATCGACCGCGCGAGCGTGCGCGCGACGGCTGCGCCCGCCGACGCGTAGGCGCGAAGACGAAGGACCTCTTCGAGCGCGCGCGCCGTGGCCCGCACGATGAAGCCCACGTCCGCGTCGTGGCGGCCCATGCCCGAGGTCGCGTCGATCACCGCGAGCACGGCGCCGTCGGCGCTGCGCACCGGGGCCGCGCTGCACACGAGCTGATGAAACCGCTGGCCCGAGTGGGCGTGGCCGCGCACGACCGTGGGGCGCCCTTCGGAGAGGGCGGTCCCGATGGCGTTGGTGCCGCGGGCTCGCTCGCTCCAGTGCGCGCCTTCGATCAGCCGCACGCGCTTGGACTCGTCAGCGAACCCGCCGCCCCCGGCGCGGCGAACGATCACGCCTTCGTCGTCGGTGACGAGCAGGACGAAATCGCGCTCTGCGATGACCGCCGCGGCGTCGTCGAGGACGGCGCGGGCGTCGATGAGCAGCGGCTCGACGCGCTCGAGGCGCGACTGCAAGCCCGAGCCTCGCTCGATGAGGTGATCGTCGCGGCCGCCGTCGAGCGGGGCGCCGAGCTTCTTCGCGCGGGCCCAGCGCGAGAGGTGCGGGAGGGCGAGGGCGCTCGATGGAGCGCCGCGGTCGTCGCGGTGAAACTCGCTCCACAGCGACTCGGACACGTCGTCGAGCAGCAGCGCTTCCATGGCCTCGAGCATGACACTCGGCGCGTCGAGAAGACAACGGATCGCCTGTGTTTCGCCTCGCGACAGTGGAGTGTAGCGAAACGCTCCATGCCGCGGCGCGTCGCCCGCGAGAGCGTTGAAGAAAGCCCTTGGCGCGGTCGCTGCACAAGCCTCGTCCGCACAGAGAGCCAGCGGTGACTCTCGGCACCACAATTCAACTCGGCCGCCACGAATCGAAGGGGTCTACGATGCGCTACGAACAACCGAACACGACCGGAGCTCGCCTGAACTTTCGCTCGCGCTACGACAATTTCATCGGCGGCGAGTTCGTGCAGCCCGCGAAGGGCCAGTACTTCGAGAACATCACGCCCGTGACGGGGCGGGCGTTCTGCGAGGTGGCGCGCTCGACGGCCGAGGACATCGAGAAGGCGCTCGACGCTGCGCACGCCGCGAAGAACCGCTGGGCGAAGACCTCGCCGACCGACCGCGCCAAGGTGCTCAACAAGATCGCCGACGTGATGGAGGCCAACCTCGAGCTGCTCGCGCTCTCGGAGACGTGGGACAACGGAAAGCCCATTCGCGAGACGCTGGCCGCGGACGTCCCGCTCGCGATCGATCACTTTCGGTACTTCGCCGGGTGCTTGCGCGCGGAGGAGGGCTCGCTCGCCGAGCTCGACCCGATGACCGTGGCCTACCACTTCAAAGAGCCGCTCGGCGTGGTGGGACAGATCATCCCGTGGAACTTTCCCTTGCTCATGGCCGCGTGGAAGTTGGCCCCCGCGCTGGCGGCGGGCAACTGCGTGGTGCTCAAGCCCGCCGAGCAGACGCCCGCGACGATCATGCTCTGGGCCGAGCTCGTCTCGAAGGTCGTCCCGCCCGGCGTGGTCAACATCGTCAACGGGTTCGGCGTCGAAGCGGGCAAGCCCCTCGCGCTCAACAAGCGCATCGCCAAGGTGGCGTTCACCGGCGAGACGGGCACCGGGCGGCTCATCATGCAGTACGCCGCAGAGAACATCATTCCGGTGACCCTCGAGCTCGGCGGAAAGTCTCCGAACCTCTTCTTCGAAGACGTCCTCGCCAAGGACGATGACTTTCGCCAGAAGGCCCTCGAAGGCTTCGCGATGTTCGCCCTCAACCAGGGCGAGGTGTGCACGTGCCCCTCGCGCGCGCTCATTCAGCGCTCGATCTACGACGAGTTTCTCTCGCTCGCGGTCAAGCGCCTCGGCGACACCACGCCAGGAAATCCCCTCGACACCGACACGCGCGTCGGCGCGCAGGCCTCGAAAGAGCAGCTCGAGAAGATCCTCGGCTACATCGAGATCGGCAAGGCCGAAGGCGCGAAGCTTCGCCACGGCGGCGAGCGCGCGCAGCTCGGCGGCGAGCTCGACGGCGGCTACTACGTGATGCCCACGGTGTTCGAAGGCCACAACAAGCAGCGGATCTTTCAAGAAGAGATCTTCGGGCCGGTCGTGTCCGTCGCGTCCTTCGACGACTACGACAGCGCCATCGAGATCGCCAACGACTCGGCGTACGGCCTCGGCGCTGGCGTGTGGACCCGCAACACGCACACCGCGTACAACGCCGCGCGCTCGCTGCAAGCGGGCCGCGTGTGGACCAACTGCTATCACCTGTACCCCGCGCACGCGGCGTTCGGCGGGTACAAGCAGTCGGGCATCGGCCGCGAGACGCACAAGATGATGCTCGCGCACTACCAGCAGACCAAGAACGTGCTGGTCAGCTACGACCCCAAGCCCATGGGCTTCTTCTGAAACGGCGTTGAACCGTTGACGGCTCGCGCTACGGAGCCATCAGCGCTGTCCAAAACGCGGGGGCGTCGGGGTGGCTCACCGGCCCGTGAATCCAGCGGCTCACCGTGCCGTTGGGCTCGAGGATGTACGCCCACGGCTGCGCGTGGCCGTTGGGCAGACCGAGCTGCCGCGTGAGGCTGCCGTCGCGCTCCATCCACACGAAGGGCCATCGGTGGCTGGGCGTGTGCGAGCGCGCCTGGCTGCGCACGATCCCGTCGAAGGCGATAAACGACAGCTCGAGCGCGACCAGCGCGTGCACGTTGCCGCGCGAGCGACCGAGGCGCGACTCGGCCTGGTCGAGCCACGCGCGCATGGGCTCGGACGCGTCCATCCCAGTGATGGCCGCGACGAACCTGCGTCGGCCGGTGAGCTCTCTGTGCGAGTGCGCACCACCATTCAAGTCGTGCGCAGAAAAGCTGGGAAACGCAGCGCCCACCCGCGGCTCAGCCGCGGAGATTCGTGGCAGCGCGAGCCCGCCGAGGGCCGCCGGAAGCGCGAGTGCAGAGCGTCGAGTCAGGGTCGTCATGGATCCGTGTGCCCTTTGCAGTTCGTGCAGAGACGTCGCCCGTGAGCTTTCATTCTACGGGGCCGTCGCCGAGGCGCTAGCCCTTCAATAACCCGCCGGCGGGGGAGGGCAGTCGGTGCAGTCGTTGGGCATCAGGGCGCGGCCGTGCGCGCGGTCTTTCAGGCGCCCGAAGATCACCGCGAGGTAGTCCTCGATGGTCGCGTGCGACGAGAACGGGGCCTTCAAGTGATACTGGTAGAGCACTTCGGTGACGTTGGGCTCGCCGTCGACCGCGCGAAGGACCAGCGAGCCTTCGATGATCTCGATCTCGCTCGAGCCCATGGTCTTTTGCCAGCGCGAGGCGGTCACGCGCGGGGCGGCCGCGGTGCCGTCGACGACGCCGTGGCGCCAGTCGACGTTCCACATGAGGGTGATCACGGCGTTGACGATCACGTGGGTGCGATACGTAAACGCGTACATCGGGTCGGTCTGCCACGCGACCACAGAGAAGCCGTGGCTCGCGGTCGGGTCGCGGCCCGTCTGAGGGTCGCGCGCCGCGGCGAACACCGTCGCGATCGGCTGCTGAATAAACGCCCTCGCGTGCACGGACGGGATGCGTGTAGTGGTGCCAGGGATCGTCCACTGCCGACGCGCCACGCTCAGCGTCTCGGGAAACCGCTCGCCCGTCATCGACGTCGGCGGCGTCGCGCGGTTCATCTCTTCCCAGGGCTCGAGGCCCGAGGGAAACGTCGTCGCTACGTTCGTTCCGCACCCGCTCGCAGCGATCGTCGCCGCGAGCGCGCCGAAGGCAACCCATCGTCGCGCAGTGTTCATCGTTGGCTCTCTCGTCTCTGCTACCCGCGAACGTAACAGAGCCACCTCGCGCTACGACGCGCGCGAACGTGATGACGAACGCCAGTGACACTCGCCATCGACGTTCGTCATTCACTGCAAATTGTCCGACAAACGCATGTCGCGACGACTCAGTCACGATTCTCTGCGCGGTACATTCGCGGCCTCGCATGAAGCTCAACCGCCGCTCACTTCTTCGTTACTCCGCGACCGTCGGCGTAGGCGCCATGGCCGCGCGCTGCAGCCCTCCTGCGCGACCGTCGGCAGACAGCGGCGCGGACTCTGCCGCGGACGCGATGAGCGCAGAGATGGACGCGAGCGTCGACGACGTCGCCTCGCAGCCCGACGCCGCGGTCATCGACGGCGGGATCGTCACCACGCGCGTGCTCATCGTCGGCAGCGGCTTCGGCGGCGCCGTGACCGCCCTGCGCCTCGCCGAGCGCGGGATCGCCTCGGTCATCCTCGAGCGCGGAAAGCGCTGGCCCATCACGACGCAGTACAACACCTTCGCGTCGCTGCTCTTGCCGGACCATCGCTCGACGTGGCTGCACACCGAGTCGCAGCTGCCGTTCGGCCCGGTGTTTCGCTTTCGAAAGTTCATCGGCGTGCTCGAGCGCATCTCGGGCAACGGGATCAACGCGTACGCGGGCGCGGCCGTGGGCGGAGGCTCCGTCGTGTACGGCGGCTTCGTGGTGACCCCTCGCGAGAGCGCGTTCACCCGCGCGTTCGGCACGCGCCTCGACTACGGCGAGTTTCGCGACACGTTTTATCCCCGCGCGAGGCAGAAGCTGCGCGCCTCGACGATCCCCGCGGACGTGCTCGCGCACCCGTCGTTCAACTCCGAGCGCGTGTGGCGCGAGCAAGCGATGCGCGCCGGAATCGAGTGGACCCAGGTCGATCTCTCGGTCGACTGGGACGTGATCCGCCGCGAAATGGCCGGGACGATTCCACCGTCCGCGCTCACGGGTGAAGTGATCTACGGCAACAACAACGGCTGCAAGCTCTCGCTCGACCGCACGTACCTCGCCGACGCAGAGGCCACGGGCATGTGCCGCATCGAGCCGCAGCACGTCGTCAAAGAGATCGCGCAGCAGCCCGGCGGCAGCGGCTATGCGGTGACCGTCGAGCGCATCGACACCGCGGGCAACCCCCTCGAGCGCAAGGTCTACCACTGCGAGTACCTGTTTCTCGCCGCGGGCACCTACGGCACGACTCACTTGTTGCTCAAGTCCAAGCACCGCGGCGGGCTGCGCAACCTCGACGCGCGCGTCGGGCAGAACTTCGGCAACAACGGCAACGCGATGTTCATGCGCTGGATGGTCGGCGCCAACACGGGGCCCAACCAGGCGAGCTTCGGCGGCCAGGCCATCGCGGATTTCTCCAACCCGATCAGCCCGGCGCTCGTCGAGCACGCGCAGTTTCCCGCGGGCGTCGAGTGCAACTGCTTGCTGCACCTCGGCATGACCCTCGACGTGGGGACGGGCTCGATGCGCTACGACGAAGCGCAGGACAAGACCATCATCGACTGGCCCATGGGCACCGGCGACATCTCTGTGCGCGCCATGCAAAACCTCGCCGAGCGCCTCAACATGGGCAACGGCGGGACGCTCAACGGAACGCAGCCCACCGTCAACGTCACCGTCAACGGCGTCCTCAGCAACTTCACGTACCACCCGCTCGGCGGCTGCGTGCTCGGCGACGCGACGGACAGCTTCGGCCGCCTCAACAACTACCCCAAGCTCTACGCGATCGACGGCTCGCTGCTGCCCCGCAGCGCCGGAGGCGTCAACCCCGCGCTCACCATCACCGCCCTCGCAGAGCGCAACATCGAGCGCATCATCCGCGACGATTTTACCTGACGAATCTCGGACGATGCGCGCACCCTGAGCCGCTTCGATGATCGAGTCGTACCAGGTCTTTCTCGAGTCCATGAAGGCCCTCGGCGCCGAGAGCAAGGGCGACGAGTGGTCGCTCTCGATCGACGGTCGCCCGCTGCTCGTGCGCTTCGCTGCGGGGCGCACCGCGCGCATCCACGCCGACGTCACCGCCCGCGGCGCGTTCGGCGCAGGGCCCAAAGGCCTCGCGTGCGTGCGCGTACGCGAGAAGACCGCGACGGATTCGCTCGGCGTCGCGCTGCGGATCAACCGACCCGTCCTCGTCGGAGACGAGCGCTTCGACGACGCGTACTACCTCGACACCGACTGCGATCCCGCGCTGGCGCGCGCCACGCTCGATGCGCCCGTGCGCGACGCGATCACCGCGCTCATGGGCGCTGGGGTGACCGTCGCGCTCTACGACGGCCCGTCGCTCGTCAGCGCCTCGTGGGGCTTCGAGCGCGACGCAGAGCTCAGCGAGGCCTCGCTGCGCGCGCGCTTCGAGCCGCTCGTGAAGCTCGCGTCGATGCTGGCCCACGACGCGCAGACCTCCGCGACGCGCGACAAGTCCGCGGTGGGCGCGGTCGCGTTGGTGGCGCCGGTCGCCGCGGTCACCACGATCGTGCAGGGTAGTGAGTATTCGGCGCTCGTCGACTCGAGCACCCCGACGATGCTCGGGTTCTTCATCGGGATGGCGCTCGGCGTGGCGATCTCGGCGGCGCTGGTGGCGGTGGCGCGCGGTCGCACGAACTCGATGGACTTGCTGGCTCTTCCCCTGGCGATCCTGGTGTTTTGTTGTGCGATCACCGGGCCCGTCGCGCTGCCCGCGCTCAACGTGTTGCTCGACACGTCCCAGCCGACCGTGGCGCGCACGCGGGTGACTGAATCGCGGCTCACGCAGGGGCGCAACCGAACGCTCAACGTGACGCTCGCGCCCGTTCGCGAGGGCGGGGCGCCGGTCACGCTGGTGCTCTCGACGACGATGACCGCGATCTTCGCGACGGGCGCGCCTGTGCGCATCAACGTGCACCGCGGACGCTTCGGCTGGGAGTGGTTCGATCAACCCGAGCGCGAGCATCCCGAGCGTCGCTGAGCGCTGAGCGGGGACTCGACGCGAAGGGCTCGGATGCCCGGCCACTTGGGCCTCATGGTTGCCGAGATTCTGCCTGGAAAATCACAGGTGAAGGGGCGAGGAGCCCAAGGGCTCATGGTTGCCCAAGACCTGTGTGGAGAAACAGCGAAGGGGCCCGGAGCCACGCTCGCCCCACGCCCGGGAGACGAGCCCCCGGGCTTTGCGCGACGAAGCGTCGCGGAGCGGGCGAGGCGTCCGCCTGCCCTAGCCAATGGAGTCGTGGTGGACCTCAGTCACCAGCGTCGAAGCGTGCGCAGCGATGGGGCGACGACATGCCTGAGTGGCGCTGGCGGAATCGCTCTGCCATCGCGTTCAACCGGGCGCCACTCGTAGGCCAGGCGGACGC
>JAAFIF010000220.1:2137-3364 GCA_013298625.1 Myxococcales bacterium | reverse complement strand
GCGATGAACCGTCGAAGCTCGACGAGGCGAGAGCTTCGGCGCCCATCGTCGCGAGCCGGCTCGCCGCAGCGGTCGCGCGTGCAACGACCCGGGCAGGATCCTGTTGGGGGCTGGCGTGCCGCTGAGCGTCGAGCTCGAACTGGAACGCTCGCAGCAGCGCGAGCGGCGCGAGCTGAAGATCGACCGTCGACGGAACGACGTCGGGGTAGTCAGGCGAAACGAGGCGACGCACGCGCGACACGCTCACGCTGAGCTCCGCCGCGACCTGCTCTTGCGTGAGCTGCAGCGTCGCAATTGCGTGCGCGAACGCCCGCTTGCACGCCGTTTTCGTGGCGTCCCGCGACCGGCTGGACACTTGCGCAGTAACGCTTGCGGTCATCTTTCAGCCCTCCACCGCGCGCTCGGCGCGCGTCACAACAGGGGCATGACCTGCCAACGACTCGACTCGGCGCGACGCGGACTGAAGCAGCGGGAGCACGCTGGCGCGCGTTTCGGCGGAGAGGTGCTCGATCTCGATCGCTGCGAGCGCCTCGCGCACGAGCCGCACCGCTCCCCGTTCGGTGGTACTGACCGTCGCGGGGAACTCGCGCTCGCGGTCCCACAGCACCGCTCGGATCGCATCCAGGTCGTGCGAGAGGCCGAGCCACGACAGGAGGCGGAAAGACGTCGCAGCAGCAGCGGCGCGCGCGCGGTCGAGGGCAACCAACGTCGGCGGGAGCTCGGCGCGCGCGCCCTGGCTCTCAACAGAGGTCGGCGCCGTCATGGTGCCACCGCAGCGTCTTCACGGCGCAGCGCCGTCTCGCGGTCGAACCCCCACACCTCGACGGGCAGCCGCTTGGCGCCTGTCTCGTCCGTCCCGAAAAACCGCTCGAGCTTCAGCGCATCCGCGAACGAGGGGCGTCGGGTGCCCTTCTCCCACTCGCAAACAAGCGAGGGGCTCTTCTCGATCCGAGCAGCAAATTCACGCTGCTTCAGCTTGTTCTCGTGGCGCGCGCTTCGGAGTGCAGTGGGGCCGTCATGGTTCATAGTTCACCGTTCGCGAACCATGAACCACGGTTGCAGGGGGTGTCAAGCGTTCTGCGACCGCGAACGCGAACCATCCCCGCCGATACCCTCCCCGGCATGCGATCCGAGCAGGAACGAGACGAACATGTGCGGGGCGTGATTCGGCAGTGGATGGCCGAAGCGAAGATCAGTCAGACCGAAGCGGGCGAGATCCTGGGGATC
>JAAFIF010000220.1:0-2127 GCA_013298625.1 Myxococcales bacterium | reverse complement strand
ACACGTGGCCTGTCGGGAGTCACGACCCTCGAGCGCGTGGCAGAAGCGACCGGCAAGACGATTGACGCGGTGATCGGTCGCTCCGACGACGACTCCGCGCCGCAGCTGGGCAACCTCGCCGGCTACCTCGAGGCCGAGCGGGAGGTTCGCGATCGTGAATCGCGCGACGGCACCCTGCGGCCCGAGTGGGTCTACACGGCCGCGCGGCGCGAGCGTCGAGCAGTGCTGCCCGAGCTGCCGATCAAGCCGCCGTTCGTCACGCGGACGCTGGACTACATCGAAAGCACAACGCCCAAGCTCGAAGCGGCGAAGCTTCAGCGCGAGATCGACGACAAGAAGAACGTCGCCCACCAGAAGAGCACCGCGACCCGCGAGAAGAAGAAGATCGAGAAGCAGACGGCGCTAATCGAGACCGCCGCCGCCGTTTCCGTCGAGAAGTCGAGCAACGAAACGGCGGCGCTCAAGCTCGAAGCGAAGCAGCCCCGAAAGAAGAAGGGCGATCACTAGCCGTTGCGCGGACATTGTGTGTCAGCGATCTGGCGCACCAGATTTCAAGCCTCGCGGAGTTTACAGTGCGTTTTCGTTGGGTGAAACGCTGGGTTTTGCCGGGCAGACCGGGGGCGTGGTCGATGGCGATTGCCCTTCTCGCCCGCGCAGGCGCGCGCACAATCGGCCCCGATGGTGTGGCGAAACAGCGAGTGGCTGCCAGGGTTCGGCGGGTCTGACGACCGCGCTGAGCTGCTGAACGTCTTGCTGCGAGAGCTGCGCGTCGCTCCTGGGGCGCCGCCTGAGTGCCAGGCGTGGGACGAAATCAGGAACGGGCCGTTCAGCCTCTCGCTCGACGAGATTGAAAGCGAGGTGACCCAGGCGCACCGCGCCTACCGCGTTCGCTGCCCGACCTACCCCGACGTGGTCGCCGAGCAGCTCGTGCACGCCCTCGAGATCCCGCTCGTGTTCGATCGCACCGCCGACGGGAGCAAGTTCAACCCCGACACCGGGCTCATGACCATCATCCCGAGGTCAGACCGCTACTGGCAGTACTTCGAGATCGTCCACGAGACGGCTGAGTCGCTGTTCGCCAAGAAGGATGGCTCCCACCCCGATGTGCAGGTCGCCGCGTGCGGCCTCGTTCTTGAGCGCAAGCGCGCGCTGCATCTGCTGCGACGCTACGGCCTGCGCGGCGCCCTGTCCCGCGTGCGTCGCACCCACCGGAGGGCGCCGCCGTGGATGCTCGCCGTGCGCCTCGCGATGGTGCTCGTGGCGTCCCCGGAGGCCTGAAGGCCCAGCGATTCGACCGAAGTTCACTATTTGCGAACCAGCTTGTTGACTTCGCGGTTCGCGAACAGTAAACAATGGCTCACCAGCGCATCTCGCTGCCAGGAGCCACCATGAACACGACCGCCGCTCTTCTTCTCGCCGCCGCCTCCGCCCTCGTCTCCGCTGAGATCGCCCGTGAAGGCGACGAGGCGCGCGACGAGCTCCTCCAGACGCTCGCCCGCGCCCTCCCGCGCGGCGAGTGCTCGACCGCCGAGCTCGTGGCTCAGCTGGTCGACGCTGCCGTGTGGGACTCGACGCCCGAGCAGCTCCCGACCGCGCCTGAGCTGCAGGCGGCTGCGGGCGCGCTGCTCGCGCACGACGCGACGAACACGCGACCGTCGCCGTTCGACATGTTCGGGGGCGAGGGCGAGGACGAGGACCCCAACGAAGACGCGCGACGTTGGTACGAGGCGAACCTCTTGCCAGCCGAGTCGATCGGCTTTCGCGACCGCGACTGACCTCGCGGGGTGTGCCCCCGAGCGAGCGCCCGCGACACGAGTCCCTCCCTCGCCGTCCGGACGCTCTCTCGGGCTCACAGCCCGAAGGAGCACTCATGCAACGCGTTCCGTTTTTCGTCGACGACGACAGACAGTTGGTTGCGGTTTTCGAGGGCGATTCGTCACTTGTTGACGTTCGCTCGACCGCCGATGCCTCGCTTCCGGCGGGCGAGCTCTGCGCGCTTTTCGGCGTGAGCGACGAGGCGAGCGCGATCGACCGCACGCGAGAGCTCACGCGCCACGCGCTGAGAAACGGCGAGGTGCTGTGATGGCCAGCGTCGAGTTCGTTCCGTGCCTCAAGTGCTGGCGCGAC
>JAAFIF010000037.1 GCA_013298625.1 Myxococcales bacterium | reverse complement strand
TCGGGCCGATCACGGTTCCGCCGGCCGAAAAGCAGTCGTGAGCGCGTGTTGGGGGACTCGGGCACGTGCGGAGAGTGGCAGTCGGGGGCGGAGAGCGGAACGACGCCGACTCACGCAGCGGTTACGTTTCGATAGAACCGCGAGTACAGGGTCTCGACCTCTTCGACCATGTGCGCGTGGTGCGCGGCTCCGGTGTTGGTCGTCGAGCGCTCGACGCTCTGCGCGTACAGCGCCGCGCGCCCATACACCTCGACCTTGCGCAGCAACGAGATATCGAACTCTGGCAAGGCCTTCTCGAATCGCTCGTGCAACAGCCGAACGCTCGCCAGCGCGCCGCTCACCAGCACGTAGCCGCCGGTGAGATCGAAGGTCGAGCGCGTTGTTGGATCGATCGTCGCGCGCTCGGCGCGAGTCGCGTCGAAGTCCGCCCGCAGCGTGTCCGCCAACGGCGGAAGTGAAGAGCTTGCTGGTGTGACCGCGGGAGCGATCGGTTTCTGCGACTTGGACATAGGGTAAATGGCTCCTTCCGGGGCATCGAGTCAGAGGCCCGTGCGCGACGCGGTGTCCGCGGCGCGGCGGGTTCATCCGCAAGTCGCGACGAAGGTTGCTCGGGAGAGTACATTTTTCACTCGACCAGCGAAAACACAGAGACCGCGAAGGATCGACCCTTCGTCGCAAGCCCGACGAGCATCCGCAAGAAGGGTCGACCCCTCCATTTGCTGTCCCTCTCGAACCAAACAGAAGGGTCGACCCTTGATTGCTGGCCTCGCTGGACCGCGAATCGAAGGGTGCAGCCTTACCGCCGACTGTGAGCCCCGTGCGGACGAAGGGTCCGACCTCTCACTCGAGGGTCGCGCCCGACCACTCGGAAGGGTGCAGCCTGTCCAACGTTGGGAGTCAGTCAGCCGTGCAAGTCACGCTGTTGCTGGTGGTGCAGCCCGAGCCGCACTGAAAGTCACAGCGACGCGCAGTGACGTGATAGCCCGTGGGACAGATCGCTCCGCACGATGAGAACGAGCTTCCCGTGACCTGCCGACAGGTCGTCGAGTTGTACGTCGTGCAGCCAGAGCCGCACTGAAAGTCGCACCGCAGCGCGCTGGGATAGTAGCCCGCAGGACACCCCACGCCGCAGAGCGAGAACGACGCGCCGGTGTTGAGCGCGCACGTCGCAGAGTTGTACGTGGTGCAACCGGAGCCGCACTGAAAGTCACAGCGCAACGAGGCGATGTGATAGCCGTCCGGGCACGGGATCCCGCACTGGCTAAAGCTCGCGCCGCAGTTGGGCGTACACGTCGTCGAGTTGTACGTCGTGCAGCCAGAGCCGCAGGAGAAGTCGCATCGGAGCGCGCTTCGGTGATAGCCCGCCGGACAGATCACGCCGCAGCGATTGCTCGCGGTGCACGTGCAGCCGCTACACGCCGTCGGCCAGCGGCAGTCCGTGCCGCACGTGCGCGACGAGCAGCCACCACAGCCCGCTGTGTCCACGGTGCCCGGCATGCACTGTTGCGAGCCCGTGCATGCCGACCAGAGCTCCCATCCGCAGGTGGCATCGCAGCGACGGGTCTGCGTCCCACAAAAGCCACAGGCGCGCGACTCGGTCTGGCCGGGAGTGCATTGCCCGGCGCCAGCGCAGGTGCCCCACGCGCCCCACGAGCAGTCCGCGTTGCACGAGCGCGTTTGTGTTCCGCACATGGGGCAGGCTTGCGTGCCCATCGTGCCCGGCGCGCACGTGCCGGGCTCGACACCGCACTGACGGCACGTGCCGCTCACACACGTCGCGCTCGGGCTGACGCAGGGTCGCGCGCCGGGACAGCACGACTCGCCGACGCCACCACAGCCGCGACACACCGCTCCGCTGCACGTGAGTCCGCTGTTGCAACCATCGCCCGCACAGCACGGCTCGCCCGATCGTCCGCAGGTGCGACACGTCCCCGATGTGCACACCAGAATGCCCGTGCAGGCCGGCGCGCTCGCGCAGCACGGCTCGTCGACGTCGCCGCACGCGCCAGCAGCAGCCTCGCGCCGTGCGTCCATCAACGAAGTGCCACCGGTGTCCGTTCGGCTCGTGGCGTCGCTGGGATTCGTGGTCGTTCGATCCATCAGCGTCGCGTCTACGCGCGTCGTGCGAACGTCTCCGATGCTCTCGTCGACGACAGCGCATCGCGCGAGCAACACACAAAACGCAGCAAACAACGGCCGAGCAGCTCGCGATCGCACCAACAGAGCCTACCCCACCCTCGGTCAGGGAACCAACGGCGCGCAGCGCTGTCTCTCACCATCCATGCGCTCGCTGATCTTTGCTCTGACCGGCTCGATCCTCTCGCTCACCACAATCAACGCCCATGCGCAGTGCGTGTTCGAAGGCGTGGCGACCGCGCGCATCGAGGGATCGCCGGCGGCGGTCGCGACGTCGATCACCGAAGCCATGCGAGTGACGCTCTCGGGCGCGCGCGCGACGATCGAGGGACGCACGCCACTCGCGTTTCGTACGGTCGTCGCCGCGAGCGACGTCGAGCTCTTCGTCGCAGACCCCGGCGTGCGGACCACGCTGGTCGGCGCAGCGCGCGGGGTTCGTGCGCGAGTCGAGTCCGTCTCGAGAGACGTCGCCTTGGTCACGTTGAGCGCCGAGGACTCTCTCGAGGTGCGCGGCGTGCGCCTGCCGTGCACCGCGCTGACGACCGAGCGTCCCACCGAGTCGCTGCGGGCCGCAGCGGTGCCTGCATACAGCGCCAACCGTCGTTGGCGCTCGAGCGCGGATGCGCACCGCGAGTGGCGATGCACCGAGCGCCGCGGCGCCCGTGGCTGTGGCGAAGTGACGATCCCGGGGCGGTGCCGCGCGATCGGTGACGGCTCGGTCTGCGGCTACCACCCTCGAAGACGGACGCTTCGGCTCTTCGCAGCAGCCTCCGCGGCGAGCGAGTCCGTCGAAGCCTTCGCGACAGCGGACGTCTCGTTTGCCGACGACGACGGACGCCCAGGCTGGCTGCGGGTGATCTCGCGGGTACCGTCGCGCGGCGCGGTGGTTGTGCGCGGGTGGGTGCGCGCCGCAGACGTTCGATGGACGCAAGAGGTTCCGCCGTACGCGCGCTCGACGGGCATCGGAGCGGTCGGGGTCGCGGGTCGGTTGGTCGCGAGGTCGACGCGATACGGCTTCGTCACCGTCGAGCGGGAGACCGAAGTGCACGACGAGCGATCGAGCCCCTGGGCCCGCGTCACGGAGAGTTGGTGCACGCGCGGAGAGCAACCCCAGGGCAGCAGCAGGGTGTTCGTGGACCTTCCGGGACAACGGCACGCAGAACCGCGCGCGTCGATCCCCAGCGAGCGCGTTCGATGGGTCGACGCCTGCCCGGCGCAGACCCCATAGGACCACGTCGATGTGCTAATCGAAGCCGAGATCGATTGCACTCCGCCACCGCCGAACATCCCGCCGACGCCCGAGCCGCCTCGAGGCTCACGATCGCCACGATCACCGGCAGCATGCTGTTCGCACCCGTGCTGTTGGTGGTGCACCTGCTCTCGCACAGCCAGCTCGCGCTCGCGCAAGCAGCGGACTCGCTCTCGGACTCGCTCGGAGGGCTCGCTCTGGTGTTCGCGCTTCGCACGAGCGCGCGCGGCGCCGACGACGATCACCCGCACGGACATTCGAGCGCAGAGCCCATCGGCGCGCTGGTCGTCGCCGTGCTCGTCGGAGTGCTCTCGATCGAAGTGCTGCGCGCGGCGCTGACGACCGCTGAGCGTCCGTCGCTCGATTGGGCGGTGACGGGCGCGTTTGTGGGCAAAATCGCGTTCAAGTCAGTCATTACCGGGCTCGCGACGGTGGAGCTCAAGAAGCGGTCCAACCCCGCGCTCGACGCGCTGCGCATCGACGCCCGCAGCGACATCTTGGTGTGCGCGCTGTCCGTCGCTGGAGTGCTGCTCGCTCGCGTTGGATGGACGAAGCTCGACGCGCTGCTCGCGGTCGCGGTCGCGGTGTACATCGCGTTCTCAGCGGTGCGCCTCGCGCGCGAGAACATCGGGCTGCTCATGGGGACATCGGCGCCCGTCGAGCGACGCGACGCGCTCGCGGCGCTCGTTCGAAGCGTCGATGGGGTCGAGACCGTGGACAGCGTCGTGGCGACGTTCTTCGGCAGCACGTTGCACGTGCATGTCGAGGTGACGGTGAGCGCGACGCTCTCGCTGATCGAGGCGCACGCGATCGGTCACGCCACGGAGTCCAAGCTGGTGCTCGAGCCCGATGTCGCTCGGGCGGTCGTGCACGTCGGGCCTGCGACGTAGGGCTCAGCCGCGACGACGCTCGATGGCCCAACGGTAGACGTCGTCGTAGTTCTTCGCGGCGACGTCCCAGCCCATGCGCTTGCGCATCGAGCGCTGTTGCATCGCGCGGATGTGATCGGGGCGTCGGCGCCAGACGTCCGCGGCCCAGCGCACGGTCTCGATGACCGAACGGCGAGAGAGATCCCAGAACTTGAAGCCCGTTCCGCCGCCGTTGCCGTCGTACTGCTCGACGGTGTCGTCGAGGCCGCCGGTGGCGCGCACGATGGGGAGCGTCCCGTATCGTTGCGAGTAGAGCTGGGTGAGGCCGCAGGGCTCGAAGCGCGAGGGCATGAGAAACAGGTCGGCGCCCGCGGTGATCCTGTGCGAGAGCGCCTCTTCGAAGCCGATCCACGCGCGCATGCGACCGCCGCCGCGGTGCGACCACGCGGCGAGCGTGGCCTCGGTGCGCGGGTCGCCCGAGCCGAGGACCACGAGCTGAATCCCCAGTCGAAGCAGCTCGGGGATCACGTCGGCGATCACGTCGGTCCCCTTCTGATCGTTGAGCCGCGAGACCACGGCCACGAGCGGAACATCATCGCGTTGATCGAGAAACAGCTCGCGCTGCAGCGCTCGCTTGCAGAGCAGCTTGTCGGTCAGCTCGTCGACGTCGTAGTGGTCCGACAGAAATCGGTCCGTGCGCGGATCCCAGATCTGATCGTCGATGCCGTTGAGCACGCCGACGAGGTCTCTTCCGCGAAAGTTCACGACGTGCTCGAGCCCGAAGCCGCCCTCGCGGGTGCGGATCTCTTGCGCGTACTTCGGCGAGACCGCGGTGATCATCGTCGAGTGAAACAGCCCTCCCTTGAGCAAGCCCACAGCGTCGTGGGTCTCGAGGCCATCCGAACGAAAGAGCGACCACGGCAGGTGCGTCTGCGGCAGCTGCGACTTCGAAAAGATCCCCTGGTGCGCCATGTTGTGGATGGTGAGCACCGTCGCGGCGCGCCCGAAGGGCGTGTGCTGCTCGACGGTGTTCGCGTACATGGGGATCGCCGCGGTCGGCCAGTCGTGGCAGTGAAAGACGTCGGGGACCCAGTTCAAGTGCCGCCCCAGCGAGAACGCCGCGCGCGAGAGCGTGGCGAAGCGCAGCAAGTTGTCCCCCGCGAACCCGTTGGGCGGATCGTAGATGTACCCGCGGCCGTAGAGCTCGCGGTGATCGAGCAGGTAGACGGGGACGTCCGAGTGAGGGAGCCGGGTCTCTTCGACGCCGCACCACAGCTCGCCGCCCTGCATGGGCACCGCGAGCGGCGCGACGTGCCGGGTGGTCTCCGCGCGGATCGTGTCGTACCGCGGGAGCAGCACCCGGACGTCGTGCCCTTGATCTTTGAGCGCTTTGGGCAGCGCGCCGACGACGTCGCCGAGGCCGCCGGCCTTCGCGAACGGAGCACATTCAGAGGCAACGAAGAGGATTTTCAACGGCGAGGCCATGTTGGCCGACGGTGCTCGCTCGCCGGGGCGCTCGTCAACGATGAACCTCTGCGACGCAGCGCGGCTCGACCCCTTGGCGGGCCGCGCGAGGCGCGACGAGCGACTGCTACAGCGGGGAGAAAACCGCGTTAGTCTCCGCGGCGATTCGTGATGAGAGTGACCATCAAGGGAGTGGCGAGCGCGGCGCTCGCGGCGGTGTTTCTCGCGACGAGCGCGGCCGACGCGCAGAGCCAGCGAGGCGGTGAGGACGCGGCGAGGACCGTGCGGTTTCGAGGGAGGACCGTGGATCTGCGGCCGTTCTTCGAAGGGTTTCCGTACCTGGGGTTTCGCGCGGAGCTGCGCGCCGAGCGGCTCTTGTACTTTCACGACACGCCCGAGGGGCGTCGCTTGCTGCAGCTGCCGTTGCAAGCGGGCGAAGCGCAGCTCGACCTCACGCGCGGCGAGCGCCTCGGCGACGTCGACTGGAACCGCCGCTCGCTTCGCACGCTCGTCTACCTCCCCTCGCGCGCGGAGTACCTCGCCCTCGCCGATGACGCCAACGAAGAGCGTTACAACCTCTTCGCGATGGCCGCGGACACCGGCGCGCTGCGACGGATCACCAGCCACGACTATGTGTACGGCGTCGGGCTCGACCGCCAGCGCAGCAAGATCGCGTACATCCCGCGGCACGGGCAGCGCGCGCCGTACCGCTCGTGCCTGCACGTGATCGACGTCGCGACGATGCAGGACCGCGAGGTGGTCTGCGACACGCCCGAGCTCACGTTTACGTGGTGTGCGCCGTCGTTCAACGACGCGGGGACGGCGGTGGTGATCAACGCGAACCGAGCCAACGCCCGGACGCACCAGAACCTCGTGCTGGTCGATCTGACGGCGCCTGCGCCCGCGCTGCGCGTATTGACAGACATCGAGCGTCGCCGGCGCAACGTGTCCGTGCTCGACGAGTGGGCGTCCGAGCGATCCTTCGTCTACACGTCGGACGAAGACGGCTTCACCAACGTGTATCGCTACGACCTCGAGCCAGCGCCGGGGCAGCCGTCGAGCGTGCAGCTCACGCGGTTCACCGAGGACGTCGACTCGCTCGTGCGCCTCGAGCACTTGCGCTACGAGAGCGCAGGGGCCGCGCAGCAAGACGCAGGAGCGCCGCAGCAAGTGGCGACGACGGTGTTCTCGGTCGGCGCGGTGGTGAAGCGCCCGTACGAGAGCGAGCTGTTCATCATCGAACCAGCAAGCGGCGCGATCAGCGCGAGAAGGGTCTTCGACGAGACGCTCTCGCCGCTCGATTACCGGGGAGATACCGCTTATTTCTCTGCGCAGTCGCGGCGGAGGATGTTCGCGCTGCAGCAGGTCTCGCTCAGGCAGAGCGGGACGGGGAGCGAGGCGGCGATCGTTCCGACGACGCGCGCGACGGTGCCCGAGCAGGTCGCGCGCGCGGTCGAGACGTGCGAGGTCGAGCGCGTGCAGATCCCGACGTTCGACAACGATCCGCGCACGGGACGAGCGCGCACGCTGCACGCGTACGTCCATCGGCCCCGCGATCGCTGGCCGGGTCGAGCGCAGCAGTTCGCGCTGATCCAATCGTTCTACGGAGGCGAGAACCGCTGGGACACGCAGGCGCAAATCCTCTGCGCTGCAGGTGCGACGGTGGTGTCTCCGTCCGTGCGCGGGAGCGCTGGGTTCGGCGCGGACTTCGCCGCCCTCAACGACCGCGACCTCGGCGGCAACGAGATGTTCGACCTCGTGCACGTCGCGCGATGGATCAGCGAGCGCGAAGGGCTTCGACCGCGACAAGTTGGAGTCTACGGCGGAAGTCACGGCGGCTACGCAGCGATGCGCGCGCTCTCGATGCCCGAAGAGGTCAACGGCCGACGCGACGCCTTCGAGTGGGGCTTCGGCCTCTCGTGGTTCGGCTTCTCGAACATCGTGAGTTTCTACGAGCGCTGCAACATCCCCGACTGGGTGCTGCTCGAAGCGGGCGACCCTCGAACCGAGCGCGCCAGGCTCATGGATCGCTCTCCCATCTCCCACGTCGATCGCGTGCGCGCGCCGCTGCTCTTGCTGCACGGCGAAAACGACAACCGCGTGCCCGTCACCGAGAGCCGACAGATGGCAGACGCGCTGCGTCGCGCGCGAAAGACCTTCGTGTACGAAGAGTTCGCTGGGCAAGGTCACGGGCTCAAGGGGCTCGCCAATCAGCACCGCGTGTGGACGTCGGTGTTTCGCTTTCTCGAACGCGAAGCGCGCCTCGCACCTCGGCCGCAGGTGCACAGCGCGGTTCGCACCAGCGCGAAGCGTGCGTTGCTGCGAGGGTCGGCGCTGCTCGCGCTCGTCGCGCTCTGCGCAGCGGGCGCGTGGGTTGCGCGTACACGCAGCGCGTCGAGCGATCGCTGACGGTCGTGCGCGCGCGAACAACGCGCGTCGATTGTGTTTCAGACTCGCATCCGATCCCGTCGTTGTGGCGTAATTCGCGCCCGAGTCCCTATGGCTGACACGATCGAACACCGCTCCGCGCAAGAGCTCGCAGCGGGCTACAAGATGTCCCACCGCATCGCTGAGATCATCGCGATGTGCATCTACGCGGCGCTCGCGGCGACGCTGTACTACCGGGTGTTGCCGCTCGTTCCGCTGCGGCCGATCACGTTCGCGATCGGCGCGTTGATGGGCTACTTCGCGGCGGACTTCGTCTCGGGTCTGGTTCACTGGTTCTGTGACACGTGGGGATCGCCCGAGTGGCCCGTGGTCGGCCCGGTGTTCATCCGAACGTTTCGTGAGCACCACGTCGACCCCAAGTCGATCACGCGCCACGACTTCATCGAGACCAACGGCGCCTCGTGCATGGGCGTGCTGCCTGCGGTGCTTCCGGGAGTGTTCTTTCACCCAGACCCCACGAGCACGACGCAAGTGCTCGTCGCCGGCGCGCTGGCGACGTTCTGTCTGCTGATCCCCTTCACCACGCAGACGCACAAATGGGCGCACATGCCCATCGAGAAGGTCTCGCTGCTCGGCCGCGTGCTGATCAAGAGCGGGATCCTGCTCAACGCCGTCGAGCACGACCGCCACCACCACGCGCCCTATCTCGTCGCGTATTGCATCACCTCGGGGCGCTGCAACAAGCTGCTCGACCGCACGGGCTTCTGGCGCATCGCCGAGAAGCTCATCACTCGGCTCACCAAGGCGATCCCGCGCGAGGACGACATCGGTCGCCGCGCGGCCGAGAGCATCGCCACGCAGTAGCGTTCAGGCCTCGTCGAGGTACCAGCCGTCGGCGAGCGAATGGGGGCCCTTCACCTCGCGCATCGCGCGACGCGACCTTGCGCGATAGAGGTCCTCGTACATGCGCATAAACGCGTACGCGCCGAGCTCGAGGCCCTGCTCGACCTGGTAGACGTGGCGCGGGTGTGCTGCGAACGGGCCGCGAATCAAGCGGTAGAAGCCCTCTGCGTGCTCTTCGTCGAGCTTCTCGTGCACGGCGTAGTGGACGATCTCGGACTCGGGCAGCCAACCCTGCTCGACGATCGAGCGGCCGATGCGCGCGGAGATCTTCGCGAACATGTCCTCGATCATCCCGAAGGCGGCGATGGCCGTGTAGAGGTCGTCCATGACCGACGCGCCCGCGAGCACGGTGTTGAACGCCCGCACCTCGGGCCAGAGCGCGCGGCGCTCGACCTCGTCGGGGCTGACGCCGAGCCTCGAGAGCAACGCGAGAAACGTGCGCTCGTGAGAGAAGCGAAGATTTCCGTGGCCGTGCTCGTCGTCGATGTTGGCGAGCAGCGCGAGGCGAGCTTCGGGCCTGCCGATGCGCCCCGCGAGCGCGGCCATCGGGCGGCCGAAGAACACGACGGCGAAGAGAAACTGCACCTGCGTCTCGACGAAGTCCGCGCGCTCGAACGTGCGCTCGTCGAGCGCGCGAAAGAACGGGTTTTCGTCGATGGGATAGCGAGCCTTGATGGCGCGAACGCGCTCGTCGAACGTCGACATGACCCGGAGGCTTATAGCGCTCTTCGCGCGCTCAGATCTCGCTCGTCGCGATGTGCACGAGCGGCCCCGAGGTCGGGCCGCCCCACAGCGACATCGCGTAGATCGTGCAGGTCGTGTCCGACGTGATTCCACGGCCCGCGAGCCAGGCCGAATGCGCGCGAAGCCGGGCGTCGAGCGCGAAGCAGAGCATCGAGCGGTCCTCGCGCGCGAGCAGGGCGCGACCGCACGCGCGCAGGTGCTCGCCGAGCGTCCCTTCGAAGTGATCGGGCGATCGAGCCACGTGCACGAGCGGCCACGGCGCGCCGCTCGAGAGCAGTCGCAGGTCCTTTCGGCCCGCGGTGGACACCAGGCCGAGCCCTTCGGGCTCTCGCGTGTGTTCGGCGTCCGGTGACAGGTCGAGCACGCTCTGCGGGCTCTCTGGACAGCCCCGCGCGTCGAGCGCCGCGAGCCTGGCAGGGTCGACGAACCACAGGCGCATGGTGGCCCACGAGCCCGCGAGCTTCGCGGGGTGCAGCGGACCGCGGGCCGAGCGCATCACGTCGCCGCGAGCTCCTCGCATCGCCGCTGCGTAGGCGACGCGCCACTGTCGCAGCGCCGGTCGCAGCGCGCTGCTTCGCAGCGCCTCGCGCAACATCGCCGCGGCGAGCCCCGCGCCCCTGTGCGTGGGCGCGAGCTTGAGGTCGCACAGGTATGCTCCCTGCCACGAGCGGCGCCCGTGCTCGACGCGCTTGAGCACACCGACGACGAGGCCGACGACGTTGCTCCCTTCGAAGGCCAAGAGAAAATACGCCTCGCCCATGGTCGAGAAGAAGCGGTGGTAGCCCTCGCCGTGATCGATGAAGAACCGCTCGCGCCCGTCGCCGAGCGGATAGGTGATCGAGCGTTCGAGGGCGCGCAGCTCTTCTGCGTAGCGCTGCACGGTGTGCGCGTCGCACAGCTCGAAGCGCACGCTCACGCGGGCCCTCCGCGGACGCGGCGAAAGAGCGAGATGCGCTCGTAGAACAAGCTGCGATCCATGGCCAACAGCTCGTCCGATCGGGGGCGATCGAGGACGAAGTCGTCGCCGAGCACGTGGCCGAGCTCGCGGTGGTTGTTGAGCTGTCGCACGAGGATGGCGCTGCCGTTCTTCGCGCCGGCGCGGAGGGCGGCAGCCCAGACGGCGGTCTGGGCGTCGTCGCTCCAGTCGAGGATGTTCGAGAGCGAGAGCAGGTCGAAGCGCGCGAGCTGCGGGACGTCTTGCAGCGAGCCGAGCAGCAGCGTGGGCAGCGCTCGAGCGGGGCGTCGAAGGTACGAAGGCAGCGCGTGCGCGAGGTACCGACCGAGCAAGACGTGATGGAGAAAATAGTTGTCCGCGGCGCGCTCGTGTCCGAGCCCTCTCTCGAAGACTCGCTGAAAATACCGTGGATAGCTGCCCTTCTCGGCGTGCTGCGTGGCGGACGGGCCGAACATGGCCTCGAGCATCGCGTCGTGAAACACCGACTCGAACACCGGCGCCCAGTACGGCGAGCGGGTCCAACGTCGGGCGATCGAGTGGCGCTCGCCGGCGTCTCGGCAGAGAAAGAAGCGCTCGATCTCGGCAGGGCTCGCGACGAGGGCCGAGAGGCTCGCGCGCAGCATGCGAAAGAGCCGCTCGAACTCGCCCGACTGGTTGAGCGCGCGAGGGTCGTCGTCGTGGACGTTGAGCCGATCGGATGCGGCGTTGACCGCTTCGAACTTGGCCCGGACGTGCGCGAGCTGCGTGGGGTTGATGTCGAAGGCGTGCACCTCGAGCGAGGGCAGCGCGCCGATGAGCGAGAGCGCAGTGCAGCCGCCCGAGGCGACGACGAGCGCGGCGCGAGGGGCGGTCAGGTCGCGCTCGATCACCGAGCGCTCGATCTCTGGGTCTTCGCGGACCACGGCAAACGACAGGCGAGCGGTCATGCGAAGCGCGCTCTCTCTGCGGGGCGCAGCATTGGTTCGGTCACCACGGCGAGAGATGGTACCCTCGGCCGAGATGGACCTCACCATCCTTTCGGGCACGAGCCACCCGACGCTCGCTCGCAACGTCTGCGATCGACTCGGCGTCAAGCTCGCGAGCGCAACGATCACGCGGTTCTCCAACGAGAACATCAAGGTGCGCATCGACGAGAGCGTTCGAGAGAAGGACGTGTTCGTCGTGCAGACGTCGTGCCCGCCGATGCACGACAATTTGTTCGAGCTGCTGCAGATGATCGACGCGCTGCGCGGCGCGAGCGCGGGGCGGATCACCGCGGTGATCCCGTACTTCTTCTACGCGCGCTCGGACAAGAAGGACGAGCCGAGGATCTCGATCACGGCGAGGCTGGTGGCGGACCTGCTCGAGAGCGCGGGCGCGAATCGCGTGCTCACGTTGGACCTGCACTCGCCGCAGATTCATGGGTTCTTCAGGATTCCTGTGGATCACCTCACGGCGGTGCCCCTGCTCGTCGACGCGCTGAAGAGCGATCGCGAGCTGATGAGCGCGCCCGTCGTGGTGGCGCCAGACGTGGGCGAGTCGAAGGACGCGGGGCGATTCGCCCGCAATTTGTCGGCTCCGCTCGCGGTCGTCGACAAGCGGCGGACGGGCGACGACGAGAAGGCGCGGCCCGTGCACATGGTCGGCGAGGTGGCCGATCGTCACGCGGTGATGGTCGACGACGAGATGGCCACGGGCGGGACCATCTTCGAAGCGGCGCGGTTTTGCGCAGAGCGCGGGGCGAAGTCCGTGCGCGCGGCGGTCGTGCACGGCGTGCTCTCGGGCGAGTGCTCGACGAAGCTGCGATCGAGCGCGCTGCAGCGGTTGATCATCACGGACACGATTCCGCTGCCCGAGCACAAGCGCGACCCGCGCATCGAAGTGGTCAGCGTCGCGGGCCTGCTCGCGGACGCGATCCAGCGCATTCACAACGGCAAGAGCGTGGCTGAGATGATGTCTACTCGGTGACTGACCGAGCAGAGAGAGAACGAGGGGCACCGTGCGAATCGAATCGATCAAGATCAAAGGCTTTCGCAACCTGCGCAGCGCCGTCGCGCTCGAAGAGCTCGCGGACATCAACGTCATCCACGGCGACAACAACGTCGGCAAGAGCAACGTGATCGACGCGATCGAGCTGGCGTTCTCGCTGCTCGGCGACCTCGCGATGCACCAGTGGCCCGATCGCCAGTTCGAGAAGCTGCGCGGGCTTCGACCGACCGACGTGTTTCCGACGGACGCGCTCGACGGCTCGGCAGAGATCGTCCTGCGGGTCGCGCTCGACGCGGACGAAGGCGCGCACATCGCCGACAGCACGGGCACGCTCGCGCTGCGCTCGGGCGGCTCCGTCGAGCTCGAGCTGCTGCTCGCGCGCTCGAACGGGACGTACCGCTGGGCCTCGACCGTCAAGCCGTCGTACGGGCGCGCCACGGACGCGGTCGTCGCGCGCACGATCAAGCGCGGCGTGCCTCCGTATCCCAGCGAGGACAGCACGGCGTTTATCGCGCTTCCGAGGCTGAGGGCTGCGTACGGCGGAGCGACGGGCCGCGAGGTGGTGCCCGCGTGGCTGCTCGAGGCGCTGCTCGACGCGCACGACGCGCGCGACGCCAAGAAGCACCGGCTGTGGCAGCGGTTCAACGACGTCGTGGTCGCGGGGCTGCGCGACGTGATCGGTGATGGTCAGGTGGTTCCCCGCTACGACGCGCGCACCGAGAAGGTCCTTCTCGAGCACCACACCGCCACGGGGCCCGTCGTGTGCGAGCGGCTCGGGGGCGGCGTGCAGCGAGTCATCGCGATGGCCGGGTCGCTGCTCGCATCGAGCGCGCACGTCGTGGCGATCGAAGAGCCCGAAGCGGACCTGCACCACGGGATGCAGCTGCGTTTGCGGGACATTTTTCGGCGCATTCTCGCGGACGAGCTCGGCCCCAAGCAGCTGTTGCTCGTCAGCCACTCGCCCGTGTTCGTCGCGACGATGCACGGCTATCAGCTCCGCGCCAGCGCGCAGGGTCCGCGCATCGAGCGCTCGGCCGCGGCCAAAGTCAGCGTGTAGTAGAGATTCCTACGCGGCGGGGATGCAGGCGCGTCACGAGAGCGTGACCCGCGGGGAGCGCAATCAGGATACAGTCAGCGTTCGCTCGTCGAGCGATGGCCGCGATCCCCGCACGTCGACGTGGAGACACACCCATGAAATCAAGATGGCTTCGGTTCATCCCTGCTGTGCTCGCGCTGAGCGCTGCCGGGGCGCTTTCTGCCTGTTCGAGTGACGAGATGCCCGGCGTGGACGGTGGCAACACCGACGCGCGCACGGGCATGGACGCGATGTCGGGCAGCGACGTCTCGACGGACATGGGGTCGCCCGTGGACACTGGCGTCCCGCCGGTCGACACCGGCGTGAGCGACGACGGATCGAGCGCGCCCGACGCGGCCGCAGACGTCGCGCCCGACGTGAACACGCGCTGCGCGGGCGGCGTCGACAGCGACGCAGACGGCCTGGACAACGCCGAAGAGTGTCGCCTCGGGACCGACCCGTTCAACCCAGACTCGGACATGGACGGCGTCGCGGACGGAACCGAAGCCCGCTACCCGCGCGCGTGCATCGCGACCATGCCCATGTCGCAGCGCCGCCCGCTCGTGCGCTGCACGATCGACGACGAGTGTATGCCCGGCGAGCGCTGCCGCGGACTGGATCCCGCGTCGAGCGACTCGGACATGGACGGCGTGCCCGACAACGAAGAGGACACGAACTTCGACGGGACGATCGACCCGATGCGCGGCGAGACCGACCCGCGCCTCGCCGACACCGACGGCGACGGGACGCCCGACAACATGAGCGGCCTGGCGATCTGTCGCCCCTCGGGCCTCGGGACGGTCGTGCAAAACGGCATTCCCAACGGGCCGGTGCAGGTGGGCTACGCGCCCACGTGGCGCAACTCGGGCCGCGTGACGGGCACGATGAACCGCGGCGCGATCGTCCTCGAAGAGACCACGGCGAACGTGGCGGGCCTCGTGGCGCAGCAGCCCTCGGTCGGCGCCGACGCGCGCGCCGAGTCGATGCGCATCGAGCCGTTGATCGTCGCCGCCCTCGGCGCGGGCACCGCGGCGGTGCTCGTCGGCCGCGCGATCACCACGCACGAGATGAACAACGCCATCACGAGCACCTACCGCGTCGCGCGCGCCACCTCGGCCAACGTGCTGCGAGACGCGCTCGTGATGCCGCTCACCGGCGCAGCGGCGCCCGCGAGCATGGGCGTCGTCGGGATGGGAACATCGTTCTACGTGGACATCACCACGGTGCGGCGCACCATGGGCATGGCCGCCGCGCGCACCGACGTGCTCGTGACGGTCGCGCCGCAAGCCGCGTACGACAACCCGATGGTGACCACCGCCATTCGTGCGATCGACCTCGTCAACTCGACGGCGACCGCGCAGATCGACCGCGGACTCGGGTTTCAGTGCCAGTCGTTTCGCGCGGCGGGCACGCCCGAGGTCGACTTCATCTGGACCGTCGACACCTCGGGCTCGATGGGGCCGTACCAAGAGCGCGTCGGACGAACGGCGACCGCGTTCTTCTCCCGCATGCAGGCCGCGGGCATCAACTTCCGCGTCGGCGTGCTTCAAGCGGGCTCGGCCGTCGCGGGTCCCAACCTCGACTCGCCTGGCTACGCGTGGATCGACGGAAGCGACGTCAACGGCCCGCGCCAGCTGTGCGAGCGCGTGACGTCGGCGGGCCTCGGCGTGTGCCCCACGTCGCCGACGGACATGCAGAGCCCGTATCCGTACACGCCCTCGACCGAAGAGCCGACGGCCGCCGCGGTGCTCACGCACTACACGATGTCGCGACGACCCGCGGGCGACGCGCGCCGTTTCAGGGCTGCGCCGGCTCGGTTCGTGACCTTCCACGTCACCGATGAGCCCGGCAGCAACGACTACACCCGATACTTCCAGAACAACCGCGACCCGCAGACGATGATGCCCTGGGCCGGAGCGGCCGTTGGCGCGGCGTATTCGACAACCGCGCTCAACAACATCATCGCGTACTTCCGTCGCAACAACATCCTGACGTTCGGGCTGCTGCCCGTCTCTGCGACGCCGTGCACCAGCGCGGCGGTGGCGGACCTGCCCCGCTGCGTCGTCGAAGGAAACGGCGGCGCCACCATCCCGATCGCCACCGCGACGGACGCCGAAGTCGCCGCGGCGATGTCTCGCATCGTCGACGCGATCGCCGGCGCGTCGAGCCAGTTTCGGCTCACGGCCACGCCCATCACGAGCACGCTCAAGGTGCGCGTCCGCGGCATGGACATCCCGCGCTCGCGCGCGAACGGCTTCGACTACGACTCGGCCTCCAACGCCGTGGTCTTCTACGGCGCGATGTACCGCCCGCGCATGGGCGACGAGGTCGTGATTTCGTACCGTATCTGGCAGCCGTGCCCGTCCGCTGGTGGCGCGTGCACGACCGACGCGCAGTGCTGCTTGCCGCACGTCTGCCGCATGGGCCGCTGCCTGCCGCCGTGCGTGATGTCCGCGGGCACCTGCGTCGAAAACGCCGACTGCTGCGCGCCCAACATCTGCGTCGCGGGCCGCTGCGCGCCGCCCACCACGTGCCGCCCCGCGGGTGACATGTGCATGACCAGCGCCGACTGCTGCACGCCCAACACGTGCGTGGCCGGCCGCTGCACGCCCCCGCCGCCGTGCCGTCCGCAAGGTGACGTGTGCACGACGAGCAACGACTGCTGCGATCGCAACTGCGTCGGTGGCCGCTGCGCGCCTCCCCCGTGCCGCACCGTCGGGCAGAGCTGCACGACGGCGTCGGACTGCTGCGACCGCAACTGCATCAGCGGCATCTGCGCGCCGGGCTGAAGGCCTGACGCACGAAGGCCGCCGGCGCTGCGGGGAGCGCTCGGCGGCCTCTGTGTTCAGTATTCAAGCGTGCGCGCTCTTCGAGAGCGACGCGACGCTCACTCACGTGAAGATGATCTGCGCGCCCTCGCTGAGGTCGTAGAAGTCACCGGCGGTGATCACGTCCTTCACCTGGGGGAGCAGGTCCTTCTTCTCTCGCTTGAACATCTTCATGGCGAGCTCGCACGCGTAGAGCTCGGCCCCGGATTCATCGAGGATTTGCAGCATTTCGCGGACGGTGGGCAGCTCGAGGTCCTCCATCTGCTTCTTCATCATTTTGGCCGCGAGCGCCTCCATGCCCGGCAGGCCGCCGAGCATGGTGGGCATTCCGGCGCTGGGGTTTCCTGCGATGTTGACGTGCAGGTGATCGACCTTCGACTCGGTGATCACGTCGAGGCCCCAGAAGGTGAAGAACACAAACGCGTCGATGCCCGACTGGCGCGCGGCGTTGGCGAGGATGAGCGACGGGTAGGCCTCGTCGAGCCCTCCGTGCGAGCAGATGAGCGCGACCTTGCGGTGCGGGGTGGCGATGCTGGTGGTCATGGACGTTCCGTTCTCCCTGAGAAATCAGAGGCAGCCTGCGGGCTTGGGGATTCCGGCGATCTTCGCGATCGTGCGCGCCGGGGCCTTGGGAAACAGCGTGTACAGGTCCTTCGTCGCGACGTTGGCGCCCTGCGTGATGCGCCGGATGTTCGGCGACGCGCCGGTGCTCTCGAAGTCGCCGCGCGAGAAGCGAACGATCGCCCAGTGCGCGTCGGTCATCGCGACGCCCTGCGCTGCGGCGATCTTGGCGCCGAGCGCCTCGGTCCACTGCTTCGAGTCGACCATGTGTCCGTCCGCGGTGAAGGCCACACCGTCGATCACCGCGGCGGTCACCGCGGGCTTGTTCGACGGCACCGCGCACGCCGCGGGCGGCGGCATCTCTGCGCTCTTCTTGGGCTCGATGGGCTTGGGGACCGCGCGGGGCGGCGGCGGGGTTCGCTCGGTGCCGAGCGCGCCTTTGCGGGCCTTGGGGCCGAGCGTCTCGGCGAGCTTCGCGCGGCGCTGAGCCATCGGAGAGCGCTCTCTCGCGGTCTTCACCGCCTGCGCGGCGCGACCGACCTGGCGCATCACGTCCATCATCAGGGCCATGCCCTTCTGGACGTTCTCGTCGCGGGTCGCGCGGACCATGCCCATGATGCCGATCGGCTCGACGTCGTCCGCGTTGGTGAGCACGCCGGTCGTCTCGTTGGCGATCTGCAGCACCTCGGGCTGCGTCATGGCGCGCACGGTCTCGAGGATGCCGACGACCGCGTCGCCGAGCTGACGAACGTCGCTCGGAGAGAAGCCCTCGACCACGCGCTCGGTCACTCCGAAGAGCTCTTTGCCAAACGCGAACCATCCCTTCTTCTCGGCGTCGCCGAGCTTGTTGGTCGCGACGGACATCACTTCGCGCAAGATGGGCGTGAAGGCCTCGAACATCTCAGCCTGCTTGTGCTGACGTTGGACGAGAAACTCCACCTTGGCGTCGAGCGCCTCGATGCGAGCGAGGATCGTGGCGAGGTCGGGCTGTGGGTTGTTCATGATTCAGCTCCACTTGCCTGCGGTGAGCATGCGGTGATCGAGGGGGAGTTCTTTGCCTGCGAGCAGGATGTTCCAGTAGACCCACTCGAAGGCGAGCTTGCCCCAGTGGTTGATCTCGCTCTCTTCGAGCAACGAAAACGGCCCGACGCCGGGCAGCGGAAACCGCCCGGGCAGCGGCTCGGTCGTGTAGTTGAAATCGATCAACATCGCCTTGCCGTAGCCGGTCTCGATGAAGCAGTTGGCGTGGCCGTCGAAGCTGTTGTCCAGCGGTCGTTCTGCGGCGAATCGCTGCACGTTCTCGAAGAGCACCTCGCTCTGAAAGTGCGCCACGGCGCCGGCCTTCGAGCTCGGCAGGTCCGTCGCGTCGCCGATCGCGAAGACGTTCTTGAACTTCGTGCTCTGCAGCGAGTGCTTGTTCGTCGGGAGCCAGCCGCTGCCGTCGCCCATCCCCGACTTCGAGATCACCTCGGCGCCCCCGTGTGCGGGGATGCTCACGAGCAGGTCGTAGTTGGTCTCGCGGCCGTCGTAGGACTTGAGCACGCGCTTCTCTCCGTCCACTTCGGACGCAGAGAAGTCACCCATCACATGGATGCCGCGACGCCCCAGCATGTCGCCGAACGCCACGCTCGCCTTGGGCTTGGTAAACGCGCCTTCGAGCGGCGTCGCGAAGACGATCTCGACCTTGTCGCGCATGCCCTTCTTCGTGAAGTACGCGTCGGCGAGAAAGAGAAACTCGAGCGGCGCGACGGGGCACTTGATGGGCATCTCGACGATGTTGAGCACCAGTCGGCCGCCCTCGAAGCGCTCGAGCTTCTTGGCGAGCTCGACCGCGCCCTCGTACGTATAGAAGTCGAACGCGGTCTTCTTCCAGCCGACGCCCGTCAGGCCCGGCGTCTGCTCGGGCAAGATGCGCGAGCCGGTCGCGACGATCAGGATGTCGTACGAGAGCTTCTCGCCCCCCGTGAGGTACACGGTGTTCTCGTCGGGAGCGACGCGGTCGATCCCAGTGAGTCGGCAGTCCACCCTCGCGTCGAGCAAGGGCTTGCGCGCCTTCACGATGCTCTCGGGCCGGCTCATCCCGAAGGGGACGAACAGCAGCCCAGGCTGATAGATGTGAACGTTGTCGCGGTCGACGACGGTGACCTTCCACTGGTCGAAAGGCAGCGCCTTCACCAGCTTGTTGGCCATCATCGTCCCGCCCGTCCCTGCGCCCAGGATCAATACGCGTCTCATGGCGGACGCCGTCCAGTGCAGCGACTGGGCCAGCCTACAAACGTTTCACCATCGAACGGTCAGCAGTGAAACAACGCGGCTTTTGCGCTACGCCTGCTCGAGCGCACTCAGTCAATGGACGCACGGATTGCACATTCGTGCACGGCGCGCGCAGTGAAACATCAATGAAACGTTGTTTCACCGCGCGGCGCTTCACGCGCGCTCGTCAGCGCCCTCGCCCCGCTCCGAGCTGCAGCCCGCGCGACTCGGTCCCGCCTTCGACGCCCTTGCGCAGCACGAGCTTCTTGCCCGCCTCGTGACCGTGCGAGCGCGCCTCGGCGCTGCCCGCTCCGCCCGTGCGAACGGTGGCGATCCGCGGGTAGCGCGTGCGGTAGTGCTTCGCGAGCTCGGGGTCGCCCACCCACACGAGCCCCTTCTCTTCGTTGCTCTTCTGCTCGACGCGCAGCTTCTCGAGAAAGCCCGTGACCACGCCGGCGCGGTACGCCCGGCGATCGCGGTCGCCTTTGATCTTGTGCGCGCGCTTGTGCTGCTCCCACAGCCCCTCGGCCGTGTGGTGCAAAAACGAGTAGACGTACTCGGCCATCGCGACGTTGTCCGCGGTGCCCGTCGCTTCGAGCACGGTGCCCCGCGAGCCCTCGCGCGCGCGCCACACGCGCAGCTGGATCACCTCGACGAAGAAGTGCTCGCGCAGGACGACGCCGATCAAGCCGATCGACTCTTCGAGGCGACCTGCGGGCTCGCCGAGCTCGCGAGAGACGTACGCGCGCCGACGTCGGGCCTCGAGCTCGCCGAGGTTGTGCTCGAGCATCAGCTTCTGCGCGAGGTTCATCGCCGTCTGCGCCTCGTGCTCGTTGGGGCTCTGCGCGAGCGCGAGCAGCTTCGAGACGCGAGAGAGCACCGCCGTGCGACCGCTGTCTTCGAGCGGCGCTCCGTCGCGCGCGACGTCGTCGGGCAGCCCCGCGGCGCGCGGGTCGATCCCTCGCTCGGCGCACACGCGTTGAAACGCAGCGCCGTGCGCGGTCTCTTCGCGCACGCCGAGCACCTCGTCGACGAACTGGTGCGCCATCTCGTGCTTGAGCACCTCGACGACGAGCGTCCAACGATGGCCGAGCACGAAGCTGCGGCCGATTTCGATGCGCCGAAGCGCGCTCGTCCAGCGGCCGAGAAAGCGCTCGCTGTCCGAGAGCGCCAGCGTGGGCGTGCGCAGCCGTTCGTCGAAGAACAGCCCGTTGCTCAGGGTGAACTCTTCGAGCAGCGCGTGGAGCAGCGCGCGTTCGAGCTCGGCGGAGAGCGGTTCGATGTTCTGCACGGCCGCTGCTCGTAGCACCGCGCCGACGGGCCGCGCCACTCTGCGCTCAACGCGCGAGGATCACCGCGCCCCACGAGGGGATGGTCAGCGTCACGCTGCCCGCGGTGACGGTGACGGACTGCATCGAGAGGCGGTCGCGCAGCGCGGTCCCGTCGGTGAGCCCTGCGGCGCCGACAGAGACGGTCACGGTGCGATCGGCGCCCGCCTTCGAGAGGCCGACGATCGCCACGTCCGCGCCGGCGCGGCGGGCGAACACGAGGGTCTCTTCGGTGGCGCCGAGCGAGATGTACTCGCCCCGCTGCAGCGCCACGAGCTCGGCGCGCGCGCTTCCGACGGCGCGGAGGTGCGCGAGCGTGGCGCTCTCATCGGCGCTGAGCATCGACGGTTCGCGCCACAGGCGACGGTTGTTGGGGTCGGCGCCGCCCCAGTCACCGTACTCGTCGCCGTAGTACATCAACGGCGCGCCGGGGATCGTGAGCACCCAGCTCATCGCGAGCCGATGCCGCGCGTACGCGTCCGGCGCGCGCGGCGCTTGGGCGATGTTGTTCCATTGATTGCCGGGGATGCCGGGGTCGAGGCCCGGCGCTTGTCCGCGGTACGACGCGAGCGTCGCGAAGCGGGCCGTGTCGTGGCTGCCCACGTACGGGGTCATCACCGAGCCCGCGGTGAACTGCCGCTGGCTCTGCTGGGTCCAGAAGTCGACGTGCAGCATTCCGCGAGAATCGCTGGAGAAAGCGCGGTACGGCACCGCGTGGTACAGCACGAAGTCCGCCTGACCATCGAGGCCGCGCGCGCCCATGTAGCGGTTGATCGTGTCGTACTCGCTGCGGTTGCACTCGACGCCGCAGTCTTGCCAGCCCATCGCCGTCTCACCGGTCAAGAACACGCGCTGGCCCGTCGCCTCGAAGTCCTCGTGCAGCCTCGCGCGGAGGTTGAACACAGAGATGTCTTCGACGTGCTTGACCGCGTCCACGCGAAGCCCGTCGAAGTCGAAGTCGTCGATCCAAAACGACGCGTCGGACGCGAACTGCTCGGCCACTTCGGGCACCGACCAGTTCACGTCCGGAAGGTAGTCGGTGAACAAGCAGTCGAGCCTTCGCCCGGTCCAGTCGCAGTTGTTCGTCCCGCACACGCAGCCGGTGCGAAACCACTCGGGGTGCGCAGCGAAGTACTCGTGCTCGCGGTGCACGTGGTTGACGACGAAGTCCTGCAGCACGCGGATGCCGTGTCGATGCGCCTCGGCGATGAGCGCGCGCAGCGCCGCTTCGCCGCCCAAACGAGGCTCGACCTCGCGCGCGCGGATGGGCCAGTACCCGTGGTAGCCCATCACGCGGTGCACGCCGTCGGCCGCGAGAAACGCGCCCGCTGGGTTGCGGTTGACCGGCGCGAGCCAGATCGCGCGCACGCCCAAGCGATCGAGCGAGCCGTCCGCGATGCGCGCGCGAAGGCCCTGAAAATCGCCGCCCTGATAGTCCGCGCGTGGGTCGACGCCCGCGGTGGGAGCGGCGTCGCTCGCGCGGTCGCCGTTGGCGAAGCGGTCGATCATCGCCATGTAGATCGTCGCGCCTTGCCAGGTGAACGCGCGCGCTTCGACCCAGAATTGCAGCCGCAGCGTGCGCGCTGCGCGGCCTCGCGCGTCGCGGGCGTCGACGAGGACCGTGTACTTTCCGTCGGCGAGCGAGCCTGCGTCGATGCGCACGCGGCGCGTGGCGGCGTCGACCATCGCGCCCACGACAGGGGCGCTCGTGCCGTCGCGGCGAAGCGCGACGCGGACGCTGCTCGGGTCGACGGCGGCGCGGTCGATTCCGTCGGCCCACTGGACTTCGGCGCGAAAGCGACCTTGCCCAGCAGCCGGCCGCTCGACCGTGTGGTTGACGAGCGAGAGCGTCGGGTGGCGGCAGTCTTCGACGCGGACGCCCGAGTTCTCGACGCCGCCGACGTACTTGCGCCGAGCCGCGTCGGGGTCGAGCTGCCACTCTCCGTCGATCAGCAGTTTGTACCCGTGAAATCCCGGCGGAATCGCGACGTCGCCGCGAAACGCCCCCGCCCCGTCGCTGGCGAGCGCGACGCCTGGGTTGGACCAGCCGTTCCACTCGCCGGTGACCTCGACGCGGTTGATCGTGCGCCCGGCAGGGACACGAAACACGAACGGCACCGGGCAACGCAGGTCCGCTGGCACATCGGCGTCCGCGCCGCTCTCGACGGAGCTCGCGTCCATACCCGTCGCGCCATCGGGCCCCGCGCGATCCATCGCGACCACGTCGCGGCCTCCATCGTTGCCGATCAACGGCCTCGGCGGAGGACAAGCGCAGAGCGCGATCAACGGCCATACAAGCAGCGAAGTACGACTCACGGCGATCGTGAGCATACCGTGACTTCACCCGCTCGATGCGCTCACGACGGCATTCGCGGCGGGATGCTTCGGCCCACCAGGATCGCGCGCAGCGCGTCGAGGCACTCGGACGCGGACGACGGCCGCTCGTCGGGCCTGCGCCGCAGCAGCGACGAGACCAGCGTGACCAGCGCCGGCGGAGGGGCGGGCGTATCCGCAGGGACGCGCAGCTCGTACACGCCCGAGTACCGCAGCTTGTTCGCCGCCATGAGCGCGGCAGGGCCGTCGAACGGCAGCTTGCCCGTGAGCAGCTCATAGAGCGTCACGCCCACTGAGTACAGATCCGAGCGCTCGTCGACCGGCTCTTGCGCGATGTGCTCAGGGGCCATGAACGCCACGGTTCCGACGATCATCCCGACCGCCGTCAACGGTCGGCTCGTCGCGAACATGTCTCGGCTCACGCCGAGGTCGATCACCTTCACCGTCGGACGCAGCCCCCGCTCGATCAGCACGTTGGAGGGCTTGATGTCACGATGGATGATCCCCGAGCCGTGCAGCGCCTCGAGTCCGCTCAGAACGCCGCACACGATATCGCACGCCTCTCGCCAAGGGAGCGCGCCACGCGCCACGAGCACCTCCTCGAGCGACTCGCCCGCGATGAACTCCATCACCATCACCTGCGTGCCGTCGGGGAGCTCGCCGAAATCCAAGATTCGAACGACGTTTGGGTGCATCACCCGCGAGAGCAGCTCGGCCTCGCGAAGAAACCGCGCCCGCGGCAGGCCATCCAAGTGCGTCGAGAGCTTGACGGCCACCCGCGCGCCGCTGCGCAGCGAACGGCCAGCAAATACACTCGCGCTCGCGCCGCTCCCGAGGCGCGCTTCGAGCGCGTAGCGGCCGAGCACGACCCGGCCCCCGATCGCGTTGGTCATGTTCATCGCGCCCTGCGCGTCCAGCGGCGGGCGCCCGCCGATGAGCGGGTTGCTTTCGGCTCGCCGAGCGGCGTAGCGCTGCGAGCCGCGAAAAGGGCCGCGTTGACGACAGTCCCCGAATCAGCGTTGTCAGACGAGAAAGACAAATCAATGCACGATAGCCGATGACTGATCGGTCTTCATCAGAGATTAATCGGTCACATTACCAACGTTGCACCGACGCAATGGTGGGCGTCGCGCCGCTCGTCGAGCGCCGTGCGGGCCAGCTCGGCGCGGCTACTGCCCGGACGCCTTCTGCGCGAGCACCACAGGCTCGCAGTCGTGGCAGCTCGTCCCGCATCCGCGCTGCAGCACAAACGTCTCTGCGGCGCCCACGCCGTTGCGATCGGCCTCGGCCGCGAGCACCTCGGCGACCCGGGCGGCGGTCGGCCGCAGCGCTGCGTCCGTGGAGGTCATCGCCTCGAACAGCGCGACCACCGCCGATGGGTAGCCAAACGACTCGCGCAGCCGCGGACTCGGGTCGCGCAGCCGACGCAGCGCGACGGCGATCCGCGTGAGGCCGTCGACCCGCGCGACGCCCTGCAGCAGCTCGAGCCACACGAGGCCCAACGCGTACACGTCCGCCGAGGGCCGGACGGACTCGGGCTCGATGACCTGCTCGGGGGCCATGAACAGCGGCGTCCCGAGCAGCTCTCCCTCTTCGGTGAGCCCCTGGTGCGACTCGTCAGGCGTGTCGAGCTTCGCGATCCCGAAGTCCAGCACGAACACCCCAGGGCGCTTGGCGGACACGAGGATGTTCGACGGCTTGACGTCGCGATGAATCACGCCGCTCTCGTGCGCCGCGGCGAGCGCCGACGCGACGCCCGCGACGAGCCGCAGCACCTCAGCTGGCGAAAACGCGCACTGCTTGTGCACCTCGCTGAGCACCACGCCGTCGACGAACTCGAACAAGTGATAGAAGCGCCCCCCTTCGCTCACCCCGACGTGGATCGGCGCGATCACCGCAGGATGCTCGACGCGCGAGGCGAGCTCTGCCTCGGACACGAAGCGCTCGAGCGTCGACTTCGAGCTGCGCGCGCTCGCACGCAGAAGCTTGATCACCACCCGTCGATCGAGCTTTCGATCGTACGCGAGAAACACGTCGCTGCTGCCGCCAGCGCCGAGCGGAGAGAGCAGCTCGACGCGGCCGTCGATGACGGACCCCGTCGCGACCTCGACCTCGTCGGTGCTGCGAATACCAGTGAGCGCGCGGCGGAGCTGCCGCGCCTGCTCGACCACGCTCTGCCTGAGCACGGCGTTGAGGCGCTTGATCTCGTCAGCGTTCTCGACGATCTCGCGCACCTGCTCGTCGACCCGACGCTCGAGGCTGCCGTTGAGCTCGACCATCGCCGCGCGGCTCTTCTCGAGCTCTTCGTTCTTCTCTTGCAGCTGCGCGCCGAGCTCGAACTGTTGCCGCGCGTTCGATCGATTGAGCCACGCGACGACGAAGCCGAACAGCGACGCGCCGACGACGTTGGTGATCGACGCGAAGCGCACGGCGACGTCCGCTTGGGCGCGCGCGATTCCCACGGCGGCGAGCGTCGTGCAGAGCCCGAACACCGCGGCCGCGTCGAGCGCGGGCAACCGCAGCGCCGCCGCGACGACGATGGACAAGAACACGAACACGTTGACGTTGCCGTTGAGCTGCTGCGAGTTGACGCCCAGCCACGCCCCGACGAGCAGCGCCTGAAACGCCAGCAGCAGCGGCACGACCCGTCGCAGCGCATACCGCGCACCTCCGCGCGTCGCGGCGTACGCGAGCGGAAGCGTGACCGCGAGCATCACCGCGAGGTCCACGCGATGCGCCCGCTGCACGCCCGCGCGAAAGCTCTCGTTGGCCGCCGCCCAGCCGGACCGCGCGAAGACCACCTCGCCGATGACCACGTGAAGCGCCACCGACACGAGGGCGATGTAACCGACGCGTCGGGAGTCGTGCAGCGCGCGATCGCGCTCGAAGCGAGCCGAGAGCAGTCGGCGCCGCGCCGCGCCGTCGTCGCCGTCTGTCCGCGTCGTCACAGCGAACAAGCGTAGTCCCAAAGCACGCTGGGTCGCCAGCGCGGCCGTGGGTAGCGCTACAAGCGCTCAGGGCGCGATCGACCGCTCGAGCGCCGCGCGCAGCAGCGCAGCGCACGCAGCGGCGGACGGCGGTCGCTCGGCGCGGTCGCGGCGCAGCATGCTGAGCACCGTCGTGGCCAGCTCGGACGGCAGGGTCTGCTCCACCACGGGAGGAGGGATCGACGTTGGCCCAGCGGACGAGCACCGCGCGAGCGCCTGTTGAATGCGCGACCCCAAGAACGGAGAGCGCCCGAACAGCAGCTCGAACAGCACGCAGCCAGCGCCATAGATATCGACTCGCGCGTCGATGGGCTCGAGCAAGAGCTGCTCGGGAGCCATGTATGCGATCGTGCCGAGCACCTGCTCGGAGGCCGTGATCGAGTTGAGGTCGCGCTGGTGCTCTTCGCGTCCCACGCCGAGGTCGATGAGCTTGATCGACGGCTCGCGCCCGCGAAGCACCAGGATGTTCGCTGGCTTGACGTCACGATGGATCACGTTGGCCGCGTGCAGCGCCGAGAGGGCGTCGAGCACGCCCTCGATGATCTGCACTGCAGTTTGCCAACACGCCGTCTCGCTGTGCTCGGACCACCACTGGTCGAGCGGGTCACCGTCGACGAACTCCATCACCAGCACGGCGCGTCCGTCGTCGAGCAGACCCCAGTCGATCACCGAGACGACGTTGGGGTGCACGATGCGCGCGAGCAGCTTCGCCTCGCGCTCGAAGCGCAGCTGCCGCTCGAGGTCACGCGAGTGCGACACCTTGACTGCGACGAGCTCGTCGCTCTCGATCGCGCGACCGACGTACACGTTGCCGTGCGAACCGCGGCCGATCAGCGCTTCGACGCGAAACTCGGACAGCACCACCTCGGGCACGCCGCCGCCCGTCAGCCTCGAATCGTCACGGGGGTCCATCGGTCGAGCGCGCTCTTCGAAACACCTCTTATCCGATCCGCGCGGTCGAAGGAAACACTCGCCGCCGATTCGCTCATATCGAGCCGCGCGCTCACGCTCGGGACACGACAGCCGCGTGGCTCTCGTGCACTTCGCGCAGCGCTCGACCGCAGCGCGCGGCGCTCGCGGGCCGGTCCGCCGACCGTCGTCGCAGCATCGAGAGCACCAGCGCGCCGAGCGGCTCGGGGACGCTCGGCGTCACCTCGAGATCACCGCGAAACAACAATGAATCAGGGCCGTCGCTGGCGCACTTCGCCATAGCTTGCTGGATTCCGCCTCCGAGAAACGGGAGGCGATCGCAGAGCAGCTCGAACAGCACGCATCCGGCCGCGTAAATGTCGCTGCGGGCGTCGACGGTGTAGTTCATCAATTGCTCGGGCGCCATGTAGCTGAGCGTCCCGAGCACCTGCGAGTCCTCGGTGATGTTCGTCCGGTCGTCGAGCTCGTGCTCGCGACAGATCCCGAGGTCGATCAGCCGCACGTCGAGCCGGCCGCCGTCGTGCTTCACCAAGATGTTCGACGGCTTGACGTCGCGGTGAACGACGTCGGCATCGTGCAGCGCGGCGAGGGCCTCGAGCACGGGCGTCATGATTTCAACGGCGCGCTCCCATCGAACGCAGCCGCCCGCCTCCACCATCACCTCGTCGAGCCGTCGACCGCCAAAATACTCGGTGACGATCAACGGTCGGCCTTCGTCGAAGCCAAAGTCGACGAAGCGACTGAGGTTGGGGTGGTCGACCTTCGCCAGCATCCGCGCCTCGCGCTCGAATCGCGCGTACCGCTGCTCGTCGAGAAACAGCGGAACCTTGACGGCCACCTTCTGCCCGTCCTGCAGCGCCTCTCCGCGAAACACGAGCCCGTGTGAACCTCGGCCGATCAGCGATTCGAGCCGATAAGCGCTGAGCACGACCCGCCCGTCGAACTCAGTGACCTCTCGCATCGAACGCCAGGCACTCATCGACGCTCCCGAGCCCGACGCTATCGCCTCTGTCGTGCGATGACCACCCTCCCGAGACGCGCCTTCGTCGAATGCCCGCGACAGCCCCATGACAAACGAAGAAAGGACGCTCGCGGCAATACTTCACGGTGGAGCGCCGAGCGTGCGCGGCGCGCAACCATCGACGGAGCTCAGCTCGTTGAATCGCGTCAGCGAAAGATCTGCGCCGCTGGTGCAGCGATCAGCCGGGGATCGTCTGGCAGCCGAACACCACGCGCACCGCCGTCGAATTGCCTGCGCGCACCGCTTGTTGCGCGGTCTCGCAGGTGGTCGGGCACAGGGTGATCCGCGTGGGCGCGCGCTCGTTGTCGTAGTACCAGCCGCCGGACGCGCCGCAGGCGGCCATGTTGGCGACCTTTCCGGGGCGAGTGGCTGCGCCCATCGTCGTGATCTCGACGTTGACCCGAGACGGGTCCAAGACCATTCCTGAAGGAATCGCGGGGATCGCGAGCTCGCAGGACACGCGCGACGCCGTCTCGACCGCGGTCGCCACGCGGTCGAAGAACGGGCCCCACGCCGAGGCGCCATCGCAGATCTTCGCTCGCGCGCCCATGGTCCTGCGCACCAGCGTCGTGTACGTGGGCCCCGAGCTCGGCGGCGTCGTGCCGCCCGAATACATGCACCGAATCGCCGGGTCCGACTCGGACCCCCACCCGTACAACGCGCTGAACGTGTACCCCGTAAACAACCCGCCCCACGACGGGTCGAGCAGGCCGGGAGGCAGCACGAATCGGGAGCTCCGGGGGTTGGTCCCTCCCGCGAATCGATCGAACTCGTCCGCGGGCATCCGAGACTCGTCGTCGGTCACAACCACGATGGTCTTGCTCGCGTTGGGCCGCAAAAACGCACGCCAAGGCTCGCCGCCGCGCTCTTGCCCGACCGAGTACCCCTCGGTCTGCCCGAGCGAGCCCAAGAGCTGCTCGAGCGGCTGCGTGCTGCGAATATCAATGCTGGACTGAAAGAACCGCGCGCCGTTTCCGCAATTGTTGTCGCCCGCGAGCGGCATCGGAATACAGACTCCGTAGCGCTGCCCGCCGGCCACGGTCACGGGATTGGTCCGCGATCGATACGACAGCATCACCACGCGGTAGTCCAATCCGCGCATCCCGACGCGGTTCGCAAACGCGTTGAGCCCAGCGGTGACCTCGCGGATCGCGGGCTCCATGCTCACCGAGTTGTCCACCACCCAAATGATGTCCACCGGCTGCCGCTCGACCGTGGCCACCGAGCTCGCCGACGCGCACGCTGCGTCCGGGTCGAGCGGCGTCGGCCCGGTGTCTCGCGCACCAGCGTCCCGACCCGTCGGCACGCCAGTGTCCATCGGCGTCGAAACATCGGCGATCGCCCCGCGGTCGTCCGTCGCGTCCACGCGCACGCTGCCGTCCGACGGCGGGAGGCGCAGCGGCCCAGCGCAGTGCGCCAACGCGAATCCCAACGAGCAGCAAGCAAGCAGCGGGCGTCTCATGGCAGTTGAGCCACGATAGCGCGATTCACGGCGGGCCGTGACTTTGCGGGAATTTGTTTCAGATTCGTCGCCGCGCCGAGGTCAGCCGGTCACCGGACGCGCGCGCTTCGCCCTCGCGCAAATCGCGTCGAACAGCGCGTCCGCCGCGGCGAGGCCGCGCGCGTCGAAGGTCTTCGCGTTGCTCCAAAACTCATCGAGCCGCCCCCTGCCCTGCTGCTCGTACACCAACGCCTTGAGCACCATGTGGGCTTTGTCCGCGACGCGCACGATCCGGGCCTCGACGCTCTCGGCGCGCTCGAGCTCGCTCCAGAGCGCGGCCGCTTCGTCGCCGAGCAGCGTGCGAACGAGCGCGGCTTCGACGTCGCTGAGCGCGCGGTCGAGCGCTGGCGACTTCACCGGCATCGGGACGTCTCCCAGCTTCGCCTCGGGCGCGTCGTGCACGAGGGCCATGCGCAGCGCCCGCTCGCCATCCACCGTGCCGCCGCGAGCGCGCTCGCCGTCGACCAACAGCATCGTCACCAGCGCCACGCCAAACGAGTGATCGGCGATGGACTCACAAGGGCGCACGCCGCGCATGAGCCACCCGGTGCGCGGAAGGTCCGCGAGCGGGTCGAGCGCGATCAACCGCTGCACCGCGGTCTGCGCCCACGACTCGAGAGACGACTCGCTCACAGCGAGAGGCCCTGCGGGTCTGCCCAGCTTTCTCCTGCGGCGAAGCGCCCCGCGGCGTCGCGGTGCACGCGCGAGAGCGCGCACTCGGCGTCGTGCGTGAAGAACAGCCGCCCGCGGCGCGCGACCAGGTCCGTCAGCAGCGCGGTCTTCTCGTCGATGAGCCTCTCGGGAAACCTGTCGTACCCCATCGTGATCGGCAGGTGCACCCACGGCCGCCCCGGGATCAAATCCGCGGCGAACACCACCGGGCCGTCGCTCGACGGGACCTCCGCGAGCAAGAGCCCCGGCGTGTGCCCCTCGCTCGTGTGCAGCGTGTACGCGTCGCCGAGCACCGACGACTTCGCGCCCTCGACCAGCTCGAGTCGACCGCTCGCCTCGAGCAGCGCGCACAGCTCGGGGATGTAGCTCGCGCGGTCGCGGGCGTGCGGGTTCTTCGCGCGCGCCCACGCGTTTGCACCGACCACGTAGCGCGCGTTCGAGAACAACAGCGACGGGGCCTTTGCCTCTTCGTACGCGCTCAGCAGCCCCCCGGCGTGGTCGAAGTGCAGGTGCGAGAGCACGACGGCAGAGATGTCATCGGGCGTGACGCCCACGTTTTCAAGAGACCGAAGCAGGACGTGCTCGCTCTCGACGACGCCGTAGCGGTCGCGCAATTTGGGCTCGAAGAACGCGCCGATCCCCGCCTCGAAGAGCAGCCATCGAGAGCGATCACCGTCGAGCTCGCGCACGAGCATCGCGCGGCACGCGAGGGGGATTCGATGGCGCTCGTCGGGGGCGATCCAGCGCTCCCACACGGGGCGCGGGGCGTTGCCGAACATCGCGCCGCCGTCGAGTCGCTGGGAGTTGCCGCGGATGGACCAGAGGGTTCTCGCTACCATGGCTTGTGTCCGCGACAGTGTCTCACGGCTCGATGGCGGCGAGCAGCGCCTCGACGCTCGCATGACCGAAGCGCCGCGCGTCGCGCGACGTCCATCGCTTGAAGGGCAGCTCGATCGTGAGCGCAGGGCACCCGAAGCGCTCGCCCACGTAGTTGGCGGCGCACCGCAGGTCGCCTTCGCCCGGCGCGTCGAGGGGGTAGCCCGACTCGCGGTCGAACGCGGGCCACAGCTCGTCGAGCCGGTCGACCAAGCGCGTCTCGAGCGCGGCGATCTGCTCGGAGTAGCTGGGGTTTCCCTCGTCGCGCGCGGCGAAGGCGCGCTCGGTGCGCTCGTCCCCGTGCACGTCGAGAAAGTACCCGACCCCCGTTTGCTCGATGGCGGATCGCACCGCGAGCACCTCTGGAGCGCGCTCGTCCGCGTCGATCCACGAGCGATTCAAGTCCACCCCCGCCGCGTTGACCCGATGGTGTCCGCGCGTCGCGCCGTCGATGTTGACGCACGGCACCACGATCACCGTCGCGAGCCGCCGCACCGCGCGCGCGATGGGGTCCGCGCTGTCCGCGAGCCGCTCGATCATCCCCTCGGCGAACCACTCGGCCATCACTTCGCCTGGGTGCTGCCGCGCGATCACCCAACACACCTGCTCGCCGCCGCCGAGCCGCACCGCGTCGATGGGCTCGCCGTCGAGGCTCTGCCCGAGCTCGATCACCGACGCGCCGTGCGCCCTGCGCATGCGCGCGAGCAGCCGTCGCCGCCGCGAAGGCGTGTACGGCTCCCAGAGCGCATAACGCGCCTCGCGAACGCCCTCGGGCTGCCACCAGTCCAAGCGCTCGTCGTCCTCGGAGTACACAGCCCCGATGCGCCGCCACGGCTTGTTGTCGAACGACGCGAAGACCTCGTACTCATCGAGCGCCTCGGGCCACGTCATCGCCTGTGTGTCCAAGCGCACGAGCCCGCCCTCGCGCTCGTCGTCGACGCACCGAAACGCAAACCACTGACAGTGCTCACCGTCCGGGTCCGGCTCGGGCGCCACGATCACGCACGACTCCTCGCTCGAAACGACGGTTCCGTTCGCAGAGCACACCTCGTCGTCAACGATCATCACCATCGCAGGGCCGGTCGTGACTGCTACCGCAATCCAGCGTTTGTTGCAGACATTCTGCGGTGTAGTCTTCGCGCGCCATGGACGACCTGTTCAACCCGACGCCCGAGCACAAGACCCTTCGACAGACCGTTCGCCAGTTCGCTGAGCGCGAGGTCGAAGCCCAAGCGGCCGAGCACGACCGGCTCGAGAAGTTCAACATCGCCCTCTTTCGCAAGCTCGGCGACCTCGGGCTGCTCGGGCTCACCGTCGACGAGCAGCACGGCGGCGCCGGGATGGACGCCTCGGCCGTCGCCCTCGCGCACGAAGAGCTCTCGGCGGTCGACCCTGGATTTACGCTGGCGTACCTCGCGCACACCCTGCTGTTTACCAACAACCTCGCCGTCAACGGCAGCGACGAGCAGAAGCAGCGCTACCTGCCCGACGCGTGCACGGGCGCCCGCATCGGCGGGATGTGCATGTCCGAGCCCGGCGCAGGGACCGACGTGCTCGGGATGCGAACCACCGCCCACAAGCGCGGCGATCGCTATGTCCTCAACGGCGCCAAGATGTGGATCACCAACGGCGCCGTCAGCGACACCGAGCTCGGCGACATGTTTCTCGTCTACGCGCGCGTCGACGGCGCCCCGCGCAACAAGCTCTCGATGTTCATAGTCGAGAAGGGGTTCAAGGGCTTCTCGCTCGGGCAGAAGATCAAGGACAAGCTCGGGATGCGGGCGTCGACGACGGCAGAGCTCGTCTTCGAAGACTGCGAAGTGCCCGTCGAGAACCGCGTCGGAGACGAGGGCGACGCCACGATCCACATGATGCGCAACCTCGAGATCGAGCGCATGGGCCTCGCCGCGATGAGCCTCGGCATCGCGCGGCGATCGATCGAAGTGATGAACCAGTACGCCTCCGAGCGAAAGTCCTTCGGCCAGCCGCTGCGCGACTTCGGGCAGATCCAGCGGCACATCGCCGAGTCGTACGCCGAGTACATGGCCGGCCGCGCGTACACCTACTGGGCCGCCTCGCGCGTGAGCCTCGCGCAGGCGGGAGGCAGGCTCGACTCGGACGGGGTCAAGCTCTACTGCTCGACCATGGCGAAGAACGTCGCCGACCGCGCCATTCAAGTGCTCGGCGGCTACGGCTACGTCGGCGAGTACCGCGTCGAGCGCCTCTGGCGCGACGCCAAGCTCCTCGAAATCGGCGGCGGAACCATCGAGGCCCACCACAAGAACATGACCCGCGAGCTCGCCCGGATCGAGAAGATCCTCTGAGCGCTGACTTGATAACGGGGGTTTAATTTCAAGCGCAGAGGCAGCTGATCGTGGTCCCATCGCGGCGGCCGTTGCCCGAAGGACACAGCGCGCAGTTGGTCCCGTTGCAGCCGCTCGTGGGGGTCGGCGCGCAAAACGGCGGCGGCGGCGTGCACGTGTAGCGGCAGCCCTGCTGAAACATCCCGCCCATCTGGCACGGGCCGAAATCGGCGCCCGGCGGGCACATCCCGCCGTCGTCGCGCTCGACGCAAACCGCGTTGGCCCCGCCGCAGCACGGGCGAACGCACACTTGATCGGCCCCGCACGTCTCGGCGCCGCAGCTCCCAGCGCCCGTGTCGAGCGCGGTCGCGTCGGTCGCGGCCACGTCCGCGCTCGGGCTCGCGTCCGCCGCGGCGTCCGAGCCAACCGGCGGAGAAGCGCAGCCAGCGAGCAGCGCCAGCGCCGTCGCAATGAATCGAACGATCTTCATGGGCGGTGATGTTGCACCGATCCGCGCGCTCCGTCGATGGACGAGCTTCCCACTCGACGGCGACGGCCCCATGCTCGCGCCACTGCGATGACAAGAAGCCCACTGCTCTCGGTGCAGCCACTTGATTTCGTGTGGCAGACGGCGGACCCGTTTCTGTTCTGCGTCCACCACGATGATCACTACCCCAAGGGCAACGAGAAGCTCGGGCCCGCCAGCGCGCTCAGCGGCAGGGACATCGGGCAAGACTTCTCGGGGCGCGACGGGTGGTCGATGTACCACGGTGATTCTGTGCCGGGATTTCCACAGCATCCGCACAGAGGGTTCGAGACCGTGACCATCGCCCGACGCGGGCTCATCGACCACTCGGACTCGCTCGGCGCCGCGGCCCGCTTCGGAAAGGGCGACGCCCAGTGGCTCACCGCGGGCGGCGGAATCGTGCACAGCGAGATGTTTCCGTTGCTCGAGCGCGAGGCGGACAACCCCGTCGAGCTCTTTCAAATCTGGCTCAATTTGCCGGCCGAAGACAAGATGGCCGAGCCCCACTTCAGCATGCTCTGGAGCGAGGACATCCCCCGCATCGAGCGCGCCGACAGCGACGGAAAGCGCACGCACCTCGCCCTCGTCGCCGGCGCTTACGACGGCGTTCGACCGCCCCCGCCGCCGCCGCGCTCGTGGGCCTCTCGGCCCGACACCGACGTCGCGATCTGGACGCTGCGCATGGAGCCCGGCGCGAAGTTCACCCTGCCCCCCGCGCAGCCAAAGAGCCACCGCACGCTCTATCTCTTCGCGGGCCGCTCGACGTCCATCGCAGGCACCGTCGTTCGCCCGAAATCCGCAGCGCGCCTCGCGCCCGACGTCCCGTGCGAGCTGCACAACGGCGACGTCGAAGCCGAGCTGCTCTTGCTGCAGGGCCGCCCCATCGGCCAGCCCGTCGCTCAGCACGGCCCCTTCGTCATGAACTCCCGCAGCGAGCTCGTGCAGGCCTTCAACGACTACCAGCGCACGAAGTTCGGCGGATGGCCCTGGGACCGCGACGACCCCGTGCACGGAAGCGACCCTACGCGCTTCGCGCGCCACGCCGACGGCAAGATCGAGAAGCGCTGACGAAGAGCGCTCCGAACAGCAGCGCCGCCCACCCTCCTCCGTCGCCTCGCGCGCTCGTTCGACAGCCGCAGCCGCCCTGCACCGGGCCCCCTCCGCCGCTCGCGTCGGTCACCGCGCGGGCGTCCATCGCTGCGCGCGCGTCGATCGCCGCACGCGCGTCCTCCGAGCCACTGGCGTCGACGATGGCGGCAGCGTCGAGCCCGCTTGCGTCGCTGGTCGATGCGTCGATGATCGCGCCCGCGTCCGGCATCGCGGGGCACGTCGCTTGCGCGCCGGTGTTGCCCTCGATCACCACGTCCGAGAAGCGCGCGCCGATGGGCATTCCGCAGGTGTCCACCGCGGCGTTGCGCGACGAGCCGAGCATCACGTGCAGCGTGTTGGGGCCGAAGCGCAGGCCGCTCGCGCCCCAGTCGATCGAGACCGCCTGCGCGCCGTTGCGAAGCAGCCGCGTGGTGCCAGCGCCCCACTCGACGCGCATGCGCTGCGGGCTTCCGTCCCACGCGCCGCTGCCGCCGAAGGGCTCGTCGAAGAACGAGCTGCACCCGCAGTCGCCGAAGCCGGGCGCGCCGCTCGGGCACATCCCCCACATGAGCTTCTGCTGGCCCACGCGCATCACTTCGGGCGCGCCGTAGATCCGCACGAGGCACTTGTAGTGGTTGCCGCGAAACTCGTTTCCGTAGCGAATGGGCTCGGAGATCCCGTAGCCCGCCTCGTACATGCTGAAGATCTCGTGGTCCTCGAGCGGGAGGTTCGCGTGCGTCACGCCGCTCAGCGTGAACTCTGCGTACCCCTCGACCAGCCGCGGAACCGCGTACCAGATCAGGTCCGTCTTCGCGGTCACCGTCCAGCCGTCCGCCGAGAACTGCCCGCCCACAGCGTTGCCCATGGTCGCGCCGCGCAGGCCGTCGCGAACGGTGAAATCCCAGGCAAATACCTCGTGACCCGCGGTCATCAACACGACGCCCGCGAGCGCGGCGGCCCATCGGCGCATCACACGCCCTCGGGCCAACGGTGGCCTGCGAACTTCGCGCGCAGCTCGGTCTTGAGCACCTTGCCCGTCGCTCCCAACGGCAGCGCGTCGACGAAGACCACGTCGCTGGGGATCCACCATTTGGCGACCTTGCCTTCGTAGAACGCGAGGGCTTCGTCGCGGCTGAGCTCTTGGCCGGGCTTCTTCACGAGCACGAGCAGCGGGCGCTCGCCCCACTTTTCATGGGCGATGGCGATCGCCGCGGCCATGGCGACCGCGGGGTGCTTCATGATCGCGTCCTCGAGGTCGATCGAGCCGATCCACTCGCCGCCAGACTTGATCACGTCCTTGTTGCGGTCCGTGATCTTCATGAACCCGTTGGCGTCGATCGTCGCGACGTCGCCGGTGTCGAACCAGCCGTCCGCGGTAAACGCGCCGCTCTCGCTGCGAAAGTAGCCCGACGCGATCCACGGACCGCGCACTTGAAGCGCGCCAAACGCCTGCCCGTCCCACGGCAGCTCTTTGCCCGCCTCGTCGACGATGCGCATGTGCACGCCGAAGACGCCGCGGCCCTGCTTGGCTTTTCGCTGGTACTTCTCGTCTTCGCTCTCGCTCGCCTGCGCGGCGATCGGCTGGTTGAGCGTCCCGAGCGGGCTCATCTCGGTCATGCCCCAGGCGTGCAGGATCTCGACGCCGAACTCCCGCTCGAAGCGCTGCTGCAACGCCACGGGCGCGGCGCTGCCGCCGATGACGCAGCGCTTGAGCGTCGAGAAGCGAAGGTTGTTCTGCTCGACGTGCTGCAACAGCCCCAGCCACACCGTCGGGACGCCCGCAGAGAACGTCACGCCCTCGCTCTGCATCAGCTCGAAGACGCTCTTTCCGTCGAGCGCGGGGCCAGGAAACACCAGCTTCGCCCCAGCGATCAGCGCCGAGTACGGGACGCCCCACGCGTTGACGTGAAACATCGGGACCACCGGCAGCACGCTGTCCACCGCGCGCAGCCCCATCACGTCGGGCATCAGCGCCGCGTACGCGTGCAGGACCGTCGAGCGGTGCGAGTAGAGAACGCCTCGGGGATTTCCTGTGGTTCCAGAGGTGTAACAGAGGCACGAAGCGATGTTCTCGTCGAACTCGGGCCACTCGAACGCGTCGTCCTCCTGGGCGTCTACGAGCTCTTCGTACGAGAGCGCGTCCGGCGTCTCCGCGGGCATGTGCGCGCGCCCGCAGAGCACCACGCCGTGCTTCAAGCTCGCCACGTGCGGCGCTACGCCCGCGAGCAGCTTCGCGAACGTCGTGTCGACGAAGAGCGCGGTGTCCTGAGCGTGGTTCATGATCCACGCGATCTGCGTCGGGTGCAGCCGCGGGTTGATGGTGTGAAGCACCGCGCCGATGCCCGAGACGGCGTAGTAGAGCTCGAGGTGGCGATAGCCGTTCCACGCGATGGTGGCGACGCGATCTCCGGGTTTGATCCCGAGCGCGATGAGCGCCTTCGCCACCTTGCGCGCGCGCGCGGCCAGGTCACGGTACGTATACCGATGCAGCGCGCCGTCCTCGGCCCTGCGCGAGACCACCTCGCGCGTAGGGTGCGCTCGCTCGGCGAACCGCAGAATTCCCGAGATCAACAGCGGCTGGTTCATCATCAGTCCGTGCAACATCGACGCTCTCCTCGTTGAATGCGTGGGAGTCGCGATTGCAGCACAGTCGCCCTTCTCCGCGCAGCGCAGAGTGACGCGCGGTTTTTGCACAGCGCGCGCACAGATTTGTTCGTTGATTTGCAGGCCGATCGCGTCGCCAACGGCCGCTCGGTGCGTGCACACTCGCAGCGGTCACGGAGAGGGTACGCTGATGATTTCTGGCAAAGAGATCGCTCACGAAGCCGCGCGCAGGGTGCTCGCGCGCAGCAAGGGCGCGCAGGGACGGTCGTTCGAGCTCGTCGCCGAGAGCGTGTTTCACGAGCGCGAACGGCTCATGCGCAACCCGCACGGGCGCGCGTCGGAGGCGGATCGCGCGTTCGTCGAAGGGATCGCCAGGCAGCTCGGCGCCATCGGCGCAGACGGCCTGCTCGAAGACATCGTGCGCAGATACGCCCATGAAATCGAAGGGCGCTTCGACCCCAAGGTGTACGGCTTCGCGACGCGCGTCCTCCCGCTCGGCCTCACCGCCCTGCTCAACGGAACGCGCGCCCGCGACGCCCTCTTTCGCGTCCCCGAGCTGCGCTCGCTCAGCGACCGCGTCTCGATCAGCGGCGAGACCGCGCCCCTCGCGCGCCTCGCCAGGCTCGGGACGCTGGTGTTCACGCCGACCCACGTCTCCAACCTCGACTCGCTGCTCTTCGGCTACACGATCTTTCGCATGGGCCTGCCGCCGGTCGCGTACGGCGCCGGGCTCAACCTCTTCGAGAGCCGAACGCTCGGCTATTTCATGCACCACCTCGGCGCGTACTCCGTCGACCGCAGCAAGACCGACCCGCTCTACCGCGCGGTGCTCAAAGAGTACGCGACGGTGCTGCTCGAGCGCGGCGAGCACGGGCTGTTCTTTCCGGGCGGGACGCGCAGCCGATCGTTTGCGGTCGAGTCCAAGCTCAAGAAGGGACTGCTCGGCACGACGCTCGCGGCGTACCGCAACAACCTCGTCGCGGGCCGCGCCAAGCCGAAGGTCTTCGTCGTCCCCGTGACGTGTTCGTACCCGCTCGTGCTCGAGGGCTACAGCCTCGCCGAGGAGTATCTGCTGCGCGCCGGCCGCGAGAAATACATCCCCCACGACGACGACGGCTCGGACAACGCGCGCTTCTGGCTCTCGTTCTTCGAGAAGCTCCTCGCGCTCGACGCCGAGGTGCACGTGCGCTTCGGCGCCGCGCTCGACCCCTTCGGCAACCGCGTCGACGCCGACGGAACCTCCCGCGACCCGCGCGGCCGCCCCATCGACCCCGCGGGCTACCTCGAGCAGCGCGGGAGAATCACCGAGGACCCGACGCGCGACCAGGCCTACACCGAGATCCTCGAGCGCGAGATCGTCCGCGCATATCACCGCGACAACATCGCGATGCCCACGTGGCTGCTCGCGTTCGCCGCGCTCGAGCAGCACCGCCGCGGGCGCGAAGGGCACGACGTGTTTCGACTGCTGCGCGAGCTCGTGCGCGGGACGCGGCTGCCGATCGAGCCCGTGCGCGCGCTCTTCAACGAGGCGCTCGACGAGCTCAAGCTGCTCGAAGGCGCCGAGCGCGTCGCGCTGAGCGACGAGCTTCGCGGGGACAAATCCGCGGCCTTCGACCGCGCGATCGCGTGCTTCGCCACGTGGCACAAAGACCCCGTCCTGCGCGTGAAGGACTCGTGGCTGATCGTGGGAGAGCCGAGCTTGCTCTACTACTATCGCAACCGGCTCGAGGGGCTCGGGCTGCTCTCGGCGCCCTCTCTCTTGCCCGCGGAGGTGCAGTGATGTCCGGTCCGTTCGACGCGCCGATCGCAGTGCTCGGCGCAGGCAACTGGGGCACGGTGCTCGCGCACCTCGCGGCGCAGTCGGGGCACGAGGTGCGGCTGTGGTCGCGCGACGCCGCTCAGACACACGAAATCAACACGACGCGACGCAACTCGCGCGCGATCGCGTCGCTCGAGATCGACCCGCGCGTGCGCGGAGAGAGCGACCTCGGCGCCGCGGTCGATGGCGCTGCGATGGTGGTCGTGGTGATCCCAGCGCAGGCGTTTCGAGAGGTCGCGCGCAAGCTCGGCGACGTCCTCGACCCGCGGCAGATCGTCTTGCATGCGACCAAGGGGCTCGAGCTTCGGTCGCACCGACGGATGAGCGAGGTGCTCGAAGAAGAGACGTGCGCGCGGCAGGTGGGCGTGTTGTCTGGGCCCAACATCGCCGCAGAGATCGCCGAGGGATTGCCGGCAGGCACCGTGGTGACGTCGCGGTTTCCGCACGTGGTGAAGGCCGGCAAGCAAGTGTTCACGAGCGGGCGGTTCATGGTGTTCGGCGCGAGCGACGTGGTGGGCGTCGAGCTGTGCGGCGCCCTGAAGAACGTGGTGGCCATCGCCGCAGGAATCGCCAGCGGAATGCACATCGGCGAGAACGCCATGGCCCTGCTCGTCACCCGCGGCCTCGCCGAGATCACCGCGCTCGCCTCGGCGATGGGCGCGCGTCCCGGCACGCTCGCGGGCCTCGCGGGCGCTGGAGACTTGATGGTGACGTGCCGCAGTCAGCACTCGCGCAACCACCGCGTGGGCGAAGCGCTCGCGAAGGGAGAGACCCTCGAGCGCGCGGTGGCGCGGCTCGGGATGGTGGCCGAAGGCGTCACGACCTCGATCGCCGCGAGGGAGCTGGCGATCGAGCACGGGATCGAGTGCCCGGTGCTCGACAGCGTTCATCGCATCTTGCACGAGGGCGTGGCGCCGACGGACGCGCTCGAAGCGCTGCTGCGCATGCGCGCCGGGCGCGACGTCGCGTGGGCGTGACGCTCAGCCCGCGCCGCCGCAGCGCCAGGTAAACGAGAGCGAGCGGAGGATGGGCGAGGCGACCATCGGCAGCGAGACGGGGTTGAACGTGACCGTGATGCGCGCGAATCGCCCGAGGTTCATCACGCCTGCGTCGCGGAGCTTCTGCGCGATGTTGATCGGCGATCGATCGCGCGGAGCGACGCCGAGCGAGATGAAGGGCGCCATCGGCAACGCCACGCGCGAGTCCGCGAGCTGAATGGCAAACGAGAGCGTCGTGCCCACGGGGGTCTCTGCGGACCAGAAGAGCTCACCGTAGGTTCCGCCCGCGCACGTCTCGTAGTCCTCGCTGTACGAGCCGCTGCCGATGACGAGCCTTCGAACCGCGCCGGTAAAGTCCGTGTAGGTGTAGACGCGGTTGGGGCCGTTGAGCAGCTCGCTGGCGCCGGACATCGGGTTGAAGCGCAGCAGCGGAGATGGATCGTTCGACGTCGCGAGCCAGATTTGCCCAGCGCGATCCGCGCCGATGGCCGTGGGGCTCGAGAAGGGGCGGCCCGGGTCGCGCACGCTCACCGCGCCCGCAGCGACAACCCCGTTGGACACAAACGCGTCGGCGTCCCACGTGGCCATCACGGTGGTGTTGTCCGGGCGCACGACGGGGATCCACACGCGGTTCGACGGGTCGACGGTGATCCCGAGGCCCGAGTACTGGCGCACCACGGGTCCCGAGTAGCCAGAGGGTCCCGAGAGGTCGACGCGGGTCCACGTGCGGGTCATAGGGTCGTAGCCCAGGGCGTCGGCGCAGATCCACCCAGAGAGCCAGATGCGGCCGCGCGCGTCCGTGGTGATGCCGTACGAGTACGAGGTGTTGGGGCTCGCGGCCTCGGTGCCACATCGACGTCCGCCCAGCATTTCGCGCGAAGGAACAGCGACGTGCTCTCGCAGCATCCCGCGCGTCGCGTCGAAGGCCGAGATGCTCGTGTGCGGGTTGTGCTCCCACACCGTTCCGTCCGGAGTCACGACAGAGCCGTACGCGCAGCGGTCGTGCGCGATGGTCTGCACGACTTCGCCCGTGCGCGGGTTGAGCTTGTAGAGCCCGCCGATGTAGCAGCCGCCCACCCAGGGATAGCCCTGCGGCGTCGACTCGTCGCCGCGATCGATGGTGATCGCGCGCAAGACCGCGTTGACCGGCCCGATGTTCGACGTCCACAGCACGCACTCGTCTTGCCCAAACGGACGCACGTCCGCAGGGCCCGAGCTCGTGTCGATCATCCCGTTTCCGTTGCGGTCGATGCAGTCGCGACGATCCGCGGCGACCTTGGTCACCGAGCCCTGCATCGCGAAGCCTCGGTTGGCGATGTACGCGTCGCCGAAGCCGTCGACCGCCACGCGCGAAGGCATGTTGCAGCCGTCGACGTGACAGCACATTCCGCGGCACTCACCAGCAGGAAGGCCCACGCGATAGCGCCCGAGCTCTGTCCCCGTCGTCGCGTCCCACTTCGAAAACGTGCTCTCGTTGGTGTTGGGCACCCAGAGGTAGTCGGCCCGTCGCGACTCGGCGCGGACGATCAAGCCCATCGCAGCCGGGTCGAACGCCACGCCCTGCTGCCCCTCTTCGGCGAACATGCGTCCCCCCGTCCCGCTGCGCACCGAGTTGCACGACGTGTCCCGCGTGTACTCGCAGACGCCGCGCGCGTTGCACGTGTCGATCGTGCAGCCCTCTTGATCGTCGCAGTCGCTCGCTTCGCCGCAGGGCCGACCGCCAGACGCATCGGCCGCGTCCGCGATGACCGAGCCTCCGTCGGTGCGCGCCGCGCCGTCACCCGATGCGCCGTCGCGCGAGGGCTCGACGCGATCGACCGCGACGTCCGCCGTCGATCCCCCGTCCGAAGGCGTCGGAGCCTCGCTGCACGCAGCGGTGAGCGAGGCGCCAGCAACACAAAGTACCAACGCGACCTGCGACATCTTCATCGAGCGACTCTCCTGCAAGAGCCCGCAGCGTACAGCGAACGCCGTCGCACGGGGGTCGCGGACGCATGGATGTCACGAAGCGCGGGCCACCAAGGCGACCCGCTGACAACACCGACGAGCGCGCCGTCCGCTGCCGCACTCACACGCTTGGTTGTGCGGCAAACGCTGCTGCGACGCGGCGCGAAGCGCGACCGCGGCCCGGCGCGCGCACGTGACGGCCTCGTCGACCTCCGCCGCGCGACGCGCTTCTCGCTCGGCAGCGGTGAATCGTCCCTCGTGCGCGGCGCTCGTCCCTTCGCAGGCTGCTCGAAGATGCACGAGCGCCCACGCGACGGACCACAGGTCGAGCGCGAAGCACACGCTCACCGCTGCGCCCTCCGGTCGCCGCGCGAGCCACGCGACGCCCTGCATCCACGCGGCTCGATAGCGCGCCAGCAGCGACGCGCGCACGTGCGGCTCGCTCGCGCAGAGCGCTTCGAGCGACGCGCGGTGCGTCTGCGCGAGGTGTCCTCCAGCGTGCTCGATCGCCGGCACGACATCGGCCCATCGCCCGTCGCACGTCGCGTCGATCGACCGCAGCAAACGCAGCCAGAGCTCGCCCCGCGCCCGATCGATTTGCGCGCGCTCGATGATCGCCCACGGGCCGTTGACCCATCCCCCGGCGAGGCACGTGACGAACTGCCCGTCGGCCATCGAGATGACCCTCGGCCCGAGCGTCGAGCCATCGAGCGAGAGCGCGACGCGGTCGAGCGGCCCGCGGGCGGCGTGTTCGATGGCTCGCTGAGTGATGCAGGGATAACGAAAGAGTTCGATCGCGAGCGCGGCGTGCGGGTGTTCGAACCGAGAGAGCCTCGAGAGAAAGTGATCGTCGCGTCCCATGGCAGTGACCTCGCGACGCCCCTTCTCGGGTGGGCTGTTCGCGAGGTTGCGCGAGGGCGAAGATTTTTCTCACCAGCTCGATGGCCGACGAACGAGGCCCTCGGCGGTCGCGCGCTCGAGCAGCGCTTCGTCCGTGTCGGGCTCGTCGATCATCGCGTCGAACCGCGCGGCGGTCATCGGCTCGACCGGCTGCCGCGGAAGGTACGTGCTCAGCGCGCTCGGCGGCGTGTTGGTCGCGACGGACTCAGGCGCGCTGTGGACGCTCTGCAGCGTCATCGACGGGAGCGGCGCGAAGCCGTGCCGCGCGAACCGATGCGTCCACGCCCACAGGGCCAACACGGCGGGCTCCTGCCACATCGTCCCTTTGAACCGGTGCCCCGCGTCGAAGTACGCGTTGCACTGGCGCCAGAGCGCGTGTGTTTCGTCGCTCGCTTCGCGGCGGCCCACGACGTCGTAGACCGAGAGCGCACCGCTCGGGTCGGGGTCTGCGACCAGCGCGCCACGCTCGAAGAACGGGACGTATACGACGAACGCTCCGTCCGTCGCCGCGAGGGGCGCGACCCCGCGCTCCCACAAATCGATCAGCGGAGCCCAGGGAGAGCGGCGCTCACCGAGCGCGGCGCAGAGCGACTCGCAGACGATCCACTGGCCGCACAGCGCGAGGGCGGTCGTGCGAGCGTTGTCGATCGAAGGGTCTCTGCGAAGGGGCCAGCGCTGGATCACCGAGTCGTGCACGCGCGATCGCAGGCGCTGGATCAGCTGCTCGTCGGCGGTGGCGTCGCGCCCGGCACGACCGCGAGCGACCGCGAGCGCGCGCTCGACGATCGACGCGGACACGTCGCTTCCCAGCGTGGCGCGGGCGCGGGACAGCGTGGTGCGCCGAGCTTCGTCGAGGGCGCGGACCCACGTCACAGCCTCGGGTGACACGGGCGCGAGCTCGCTGAAGCACCACCAGAAGCGCCCGAAATAACCGCAGTCGAAGCGGGCGTCGTAGAGCGATCGATGCACGCGCGCGCCGCCGAAGCGCCGCTCGGCCACCGCGGCGCTGTGCGAAGAGAGCGAGGAGAAGTGCTGATCGATCCTGTCGTCGATGAATCCGCGCGCCTCGTCGTCGAGCGCGCTCATCGAGAGATCAGGCCGCAGCCACTGGACTTCGGAGAACCGATCGAAGAGCGCCGTCAGCGCTGGCTCGTCGAATCGAGCGACCATCGAGCGTGCAGCGCGGACTACTTCTTCTTCGGCGCGAAGATGTACTTGCGGCAGTGGGGGCAGCGCGCGTCGGCGCCCGCCTGCTCGCGAAGCGGACCGGCGAGGGCGCCGGTGAAGAACAAGATGAACGGGATGGCGATCATGCCGAACGCCTTCAGCACGAAGATCGTGATGGGCAACGTGACCCAGAACGCGATCTCTGCGGCGCGCCACTTCCAGTGAGGCTTGATCGGAACGACCCATTGATTGCACGGCTCGCAATGCCAATGCGCGGGCGTTGGGCGCAGCGAGAGCTCTTCGACGGTTTGCACGGCAGTCACGATCGGTAGGGCGAACATAGCGCAAAGACGAGGCCTCTAGGGCGCAGCCTGCGCGCTTCGAGTCGCGCAAGATTCGCGCGATCGCGCTCCGACCGTGGCCCGGGTTGCGATACACTCCCGGTCCTTCATGAACGCTCGATTCGCCCTGTTTTCGCTGGTCACCCTCGCCTCTGCTTGCAGCACGCCCGCGCTTCCGCCCGCGCAAGACGCGGCGCCCGAAGCCGCCGCGCGCCCCGACGTCGTGGCCGACGCGGCCGAGATGGACACCGGCGTGGTGCCGTCGATGGACGCCGCGGCGCCGGACGTCGTGGCCGTTCGCGACGCGGCCCCCGACGCGGTCGCTGACGCGGCGCCGGACGTGGTCGAAGAAGAGGACGCCGGCCCCGAGACCGGTCGCGTGCTGCTCTTCGCGCTCGACCGCTTGACCATCGAGCCGACGGGAGCGACGACGCGCGCGGGCTTCAACCTCGACGGGATCTTCTCCGTCGCAGGGACGCCGCGCTCGTGTTCGCAGGCGGATTTCGCGTCGGCGCTCGACCAGGATCAGAACCAGGCGAGCGCGGCGGTCGACCCGATGACGGGGCGATCGACCGGGGTCTCGAGCCCGTGCGCCGTCGGCGCGACGTGCCGCGGCGGCGTCGACAACGTCCTGCCTGCGATCGCGGACTTCGTCGGGACCAGCGCAGGCCAGGACGTGCGCGTCAACTCGCAGCGCATGATCGACTCGGGCGAGCTCGCCTTCATCGTGCGCATCTCTGGCGTCGACGACCTGATGAACGACCCGTCGGTGACGATGCGGGTCTATCAGGCGTTTCCCACGTTCTCGACGGGGTGCACGTCGGTGCTGCCCGACCGCGAGTACGCGATCGCACAGAGCTCGCTCGTGGCCGGCGCGACGTCGATCGAGCAGGCGCGCTTCTCGGTGCGCGCGAGCATCGTGGGCGGAAGGCTGATCCCCCGCAGCGGATCGACGCTGCCGTTGCCGGTCGCGCCGGGCGTCGCTGTGGACGTGCTCTCGACCATCCTGCGCGCCAACGTCAGCGAGACCGCCCTCACCAGCGGCAACCTCGGCGGATACGCGCGCGGATCGCAGTTCTACAACGCGGTCGTCATGATGAACCCCACGCTCGCGCCGCTCGCGGCGATCGCGATCGGACAGTTCGTCGACCTCGAAGAGCCGATCCCGATGCCGGGCGGCGCTGCGGGCTTCTGCGCGCGCACCTCGCGCACGCCGCCGGAGTTCGGCAACCTGGGGATCGGCGCGACGTTCAGCGCCGTTCGCGCCACGATCGCGATGGCGCCGACGGCCACGCGCCCCCTCGGCGCCTGCGGCTCGATGTGATCGCGCTCAACGCCCGCGCCGCGTAACGACCAGCCACAGCACGAACGGAACCTCTCCCACCACCGCCGTCCCCGCCACCACCGCCGCGAACACCGCAGCGCACGACGGCACGAGCAGCGCCCCCGCTCCGTTGAGCGCATACCCGCCCGCGGCGAGCGCGAGCAGCGCGCCCAGCGCTCGCGGCGCGAAGCCCGAGCGCCACACCAGCGGTGACAAGAGCGCGAGGTGCAGCGCGAAGCACGCCTCCCACAGGTGCACGAACTGCCCGTGCATCGCGAGCGCCGCCGAGCCGAGAGCGTCCTGCGACGTCTCTCGCGAAAAGTGCAGCGCCGCCAACGAGAGCCCGATGTTCGTCGCTTGAAGCGCGGTCATCGCGAGCCGCGCGTACACCGCGGACCGCGCGAGCAAGCCGTGCACTGGGGCGAAGAGCTCGAAGAGCACCGCGCACAACACGAGCTCGGCGAGCACGATGGCGAGGTCCGCTCCCACGCCGAGCCGAAAGAGCAGCTCGTGGGCGCGCAGCCTGTCCATCACCGCGGCCCCGGTCGCGTCGGCGCCGAGGATCTTCGAGGGCACGTACATCATGCTGAACGGCCCGACGAACATCGGAATCGCGTAGAGCGCAGCGGCGAGGCGAAGCATCGACCGGGTCGGACCGTGGTTCATGTCGCCGAGCGTGCCATGCACAAACGCAGCGCGCCTCGGCCGTTGTCGTTGATGTACCATGCACAATTGCATGGATTGGAAGCGCCTCGAGTTCGACTGGAACCACGTTCGCGCCTTTCTCGTCACCGCCGACGAGGGCTCGTTCTCTGCTGCGGCGCGCGCGCTCGAGATCGCGCAGCCGACAGTAGGTCGCCAGGTGGCTGCCCTCGAAGCCGAGCTCGGCGTGACGCTCTTCGAGCGGGTCGCAAAGGGGCTCGCGCTGACCCCCACGGGCGTCGAGCTCGTCGAGCACGTCCGCGCGATGTCCGAGGCTGCGTTTCGTGTGGCGCGCGTGGCCGCGGGGCAGACGCTCTCGCTCGACGGGCCGATCTGCATCACCGCCAGCGAGATCGACGCGACGTACCTCTTGCCCCCGATCGTGGCCGAGCTGCGCGCGAAGCACCCGGGCATCGACGTCGAGATCGTCGCGTCCAACGCGCCGCTGGACCTGCAACGGCGCGAGGCCGACATCGCCCTGCGCAGCTTTCGACCGAGCGAGCCCGAGCTCGTCGCGCGCAAGGTGCGCGAGAGCGAGGCCTACCTCTACGCGACGCCCGCGTATCTGCGAACGCTGGGCAAGCGACGGACACGCGAGTCGCTCTCGCGCGCGACGTTCATCGGCTTCGATCGCAGCGACACGTTTCGCAAAGGGCTCGCCGCGCTCGGGCTCGCGCTGACCGCCGAGAGCTTCGCCATCCGCTGCCAGAGCCAGCACGTTCAGTGGGCCCTCGTTCGGCAGGGCGCTGGCGTCGGAATCATGCTCGCCGACATCGGTGACGCCGAACCCTCGGTGCGGCGCGCGCTCGATGATCTTCCGCCGATCAAGGTTCCGCTCTGGCTCGTCACGCACCGCGACGTGCACAGCAGCAGGCGCGTCCGAGTTGTGGCGGATCTGCTCGCAGAGCGCCTCGCGCGCTGAGCGCTCGGGGCGCAGCGCAAAGGACGGCGAGCGCGTAGCATCGCTCGCTACGATGTCAGCTCAACGCGCCTCGCTCTGCTTGCTCGCGACCGTCGCCCTCGCCGCGTGCTCGACGCCTCAGCCCGTCGGCGACGCCGCGGCCAACGACGGCGCGCAGACCGCCCCGGACTCGACCGTCGCGCCCACGGACAGCAGCGTGCCGTTGCCCGACGCGAGCGCAGTCGGCGACAGCGCGACGACGACAGGACGAACGGTGCCCGTGGGGCGCTGCGGAGCGCGGAGAGGCCGGTACTTTCCCGAGGGATCGTGGGTGTACACGGATGTGACCTCGGCGCCGACGCGGGCGAACTCCGAGGCGACGACGGCGTGGCTCGAGCGCGCAGGAGGCTGGGGCAACGCCAATCGGTTTCAGCTCGACACGAGCTTCGTCATCAACGAGGCCAACGCCAGCACGCGGCGCGTCGCGCGCTCGACGGCGGACCCGATCGAGTACAGCGCCGACTGCGACCCGAACGTGATGTTTCCCTTGCCCGCGGGCGGGCGAATCGAGGGCCACGTTGATTATGTGTGCCCGGCGCGCGCGGGCGGAGACATCAACGAAGACTGCCACTTGATCGTCGTGGACTTCGAGGCGAACCACTTGTTCGAGGGCTACGCGGTGACCTTCGAGCAGGACCGATTGTTCTCGAACTGCTCGGTGCGCTGGGACATGACCCGCGACGTGTGGGGCGCGCCGCCGACGGGCGCGACGTTGCCGCCGGTGGCAGCGCGCAACTGGGGCATCGGCCGAGATTGCACGGGGCCGGACGCCGCGGGGTTTCCGATGGCGCCGCTGTTGATCACGATCGGCGACGTGATGAGCGGGCGCGTCGAGCACCCGATTCGCTTCGCGCTCCCCAACAACCGCATGCAGCGCGCGGCCGCCGCCGGACAGACGGGCCCGGTGTACGTGTGGCCCGCGACGCACGCGGGCGGCCCGACGCAGCTCGACCCCAACGCGCCCATCTACGGCTCGCGCTGGCGGTTGCGAGCGTCGTTCGACCCGAGCGCGCGTGGACTCGACCCGGCCAACCCCGTGGTGCGCGCGGTCGTCTACGGGCTGCAGCACTACGGAATGCTCCTCGCGGACGGCGGCGAAATCGCGCTCATGGCCGAAGACTCGACCGGCTGCGCGGCCAGCTGGGACTCGCTGTGGGGAGACCGCGGCTCGCGCGTGCTCAACGGCATTCGCCCGTCGGACTTCGAGATCATCGACACAGGCGCGACCGAGGCTGGCTGGGACTGCGCGCGCAACGCTGCGAGATAGATCGCTCAGTGAATATTCAGCATGACTGCGGGTCACTAAACAGTTTGCTGACCTTCGGTCACGCGAGCGTTCGGATGAGCACCTTGCTCTTGCGCTTCTTGTCGTAGCGGGCGAGCCGCGCCTCGGGCAGCTCTGCGGGTTTGGCAGGGACGAACCCGCGCTCGCGAAAGAAGTGGCTCGTCTGCGTGGTGAGCACGAAGAGCTTCTTGATCCCGCGCTTGTGAGCCACTTCGGCGATCTGCTCGACGAGCTGCTCGCCGCGGCCGGACTCGCGGTAGCTGGGATGAACGGCGAGGCAGTAGAGCTCGGCCATCTGCTCGGCCTCGAACGGGTCGAGCGCGGCGCAGCCGATCACCATCTTGTCGCGCTCGATGACCAAGAAGCGATCGACCTCGTGCTCGAGCGTCTCGCGCGTGCGTCGCACGAGAAATCCCTGCTCTTCGAGCGGGCCTAGCAGCGCGAGCAGCGCGGGGATGTCGTCGAGCTTGGCGGGGCGCAGCCCTTCGTACTCTTCGGACGTCACGAGCGTGCCGCGGCCTTCGCGGGTGAAGAGCTCTTGGAGGATCGCGCCGTCTTGTCGGCGGTCGACGAGGTGCGCGCGGCGAACGCCCTCGCGGCAGGCGCGCGCTGCGGCTTCGAGGTGCTTCACGGTGTCGGCGTTGAGGTGCTTGCCGTCCTTGGCGAGCTCCGTCGCGTCCGCGGGGCTGAGCTGCGGAATGAGCCTGTTGCGGCGGTCGACCGCTCCTTTGCCTTCGACGAGCGCGATGAGCTTGTCCGCTTGCAGCGCGCTGGCCGCGGCCGAGGCGACCTCGTGCGACGAGAGGTTGAAGACCTCGCCCGTCGGCGAGTAGCCCAGCGGAGAGAGCAAGACGATGTCCGAGGCGTCGAGGCGGGTCTTGATCGCGTCCACGTCGATGCGGCGGACAGAGCCCGTGAGCTGGTAGTCCACGCCGCTGCGGACTCCCCACGGACGGGCGAAGACGAAGTTGCCGCTCGCGACGCGGACGCGCGCGTGGGCCATGGGCGAGTTGGGCAAGCCCATCGAGAGGAGGCCTTCGATGCGGCCGCGGATGTTGCCGACGGCGTCTTCGACGCAGGCCATCGTGGCGCGGTCGGTCACGCGGGTGCCCATGTGAAAGCGCGATTTGATCTTGCGATCGCGCAGGCGCTTCTCGATTTGGGGCCTGCTGCCGTGCACGAGCACGAGGCGCACCCCGAGCGCGTGCAAGAGCGCCACGTCGTGGATCACCTTGGGAAAGTCACGGTCCACCACCGCTTCTCCCCCGAACATCACGACGAAGGTCCGGCCGCGGTGCGCGTGAATGTACGGCGCGGACAAACGAAAGAACTCGACGAACGAACTGGGAGCTTCCACCGACGATTCGCACGATACTCGAACGCCCTCGGAGGTTCACCATGCTCGTCACCCTCGGACAGCGGCGCGCGGAGCGAGACCTGCGCGGCTTGTTGCTCGACTGTCACACGAAGATCCGCTCGTTTGCGCGGCGCGCGGTCGAGCTCTCGACGCGCGACGACCTGCCCGCTTCGGAGGTGCGCGAGCAGTGCGCGAGCTGCGAGCGGTACTTCACAGAAGCGCTTCCGCTGCACGTCGCCGACGAAGACGAGAGCCTTCGACCGAGGATGGGCCAGTGCTCGACGGCCGCGGCCGCGGCGCTGGCCACGATGTCCGCGCAGCACGAAGAGCACCGCGCGCTGCTCTCCGCGCTGCTCGTGGCGCTGGCCGCGATGCGCGAGCGAGGCTCCGACCCCGAGACCCGCGCGACGCTCGCCGAGGTCGCCCCGCGCCTCGAGCGCGAGTTCGAAGCGCACCTCGCGATCGAAGAGGCCGTGATCTTCCCCGAGATCGCGACGGCGCTCTCGCCCGAGCAGCGCGCGGACGTCGTGCGAGAGCTGCGAGCGCGGCGCGCGCCAACTTGACATTGCAACGACTCGTTGCAATAGACTCGCTCCGCCGCCAGCGCTGGCGGACGAAGGAGTCGAACATTGGATCCTCGGACGCCGCTGTGGCAGGCGCTGCTCGGGCAGCTCATCACGCAGAGCATCGGGTACTTCGCGCTCGTCGGGGTTCTCTACGCCGTGTTCTGGCGGTGGGGCGCGCCGTGGTTCGCCGCGCGAAGGATCCAGAAGACGCCGCGCGTCGACGGCGCGCAGGTGCGGCGCGAGGTCAGCAACACGGTCGTGACGCTCGTGGTCTCGACCATCCACATCGCGGCGATCTTGCTCATGTACCGCGCGGGGTGGACGAAGCTGTCGTCCGACCGCGGGGCGTTTAGCGCGGCGCAGATCGCCCTCACCTTCGTCGGGCTCGTGCTCTTCAACGACGCGTGGTTCTACTGGCTGCACCGGCTGATGCACCACAAGCGGCTGTTTCGCTACGTGCACGCGGTGCATCACAAGAGCGTCGACGTGAACCCGTTCACTTCGTACTCGTTTCACGCGGTCGAGGCGCTGCTGCTCGGGGCGTGGATCGTGCCGGCGGTGCTGATCGTTCCGATGTATCTGCCGGCGCTCGGGGCGCTGCAGGCGTTCGGCCTCGCCAACAACGTGATGTCTCACCTCGGCTACGAGCTGTTGCCGAAGTGGCTCGTGCGCGTGCCCGGCCTGCGGTGGACCAACACCGCCACGTTTCATCAATTGCACCACAGCCAGTTCGACAAGAACTACGCGCTGCACTTTCGCTTCTGGGACCGCTTGATGGGCACCGAGTCCCCCGACTACGAGCGCGTCTTCTCCGAGCGAGAGTGATCCCTCAGCGCGCCGCGCGCTTCGCCCGCGCCGGCGGCTCGCGCGGAACCGCGCCGAGGAGGCACAGCTCGACCAGCGCCCCCTGCCAGCGCGCGCTGCACGGCGCTCGCTCGAGCAGCACCCGATGCAGCACCGCGCCCACCAGCGTAAACGCCAGCAGCTCGCCGCGGACGCCCTCGCGCCACTCTCCCCTCGCCTGCGCCCGCTTCACCATCGCGCGGATCGGCGCGCCCACTTGCTGCTGCAGCCGCTCGCGTGCGTCGAGCGAGGCGCTGTCCTCTCGCCCGTCGCTCATCCCCGCGCGCAGCATCGCGAGCCCCACGGGGCTCTCGACCAGCGACGCCACCTGCGCCACCAGCGAACGCAGATCACCTTCGAGCGACCCGGTGTCGATCAGCGCCGCGGTCACGCCCTCGGTCGAGTGCTCGATCGCCGCCACCACCAGCGCCTCTCGCGTCGGCCAGCGGCGGTACACGCTGGTCTTGTTGACCTCAGCAGCACGCGCGATGCGCTCGACGCTCAGCGCTTCGGCGCCGTGCTCGGACAGCTCGGCCAGCGCGCACTCGAGGATCCGCCGCGCGATCGGCGCTCCACGCGGCCTACCCGCGTCGCGCCTCGGCTCTGATGGTGAATCACTCATCGCCGCGCGCGATCATGGCAGCCCGCGCCCGAGCGCGCCACGCCCCTTGACGAGCGCGCCGCGGCTGCCGCAATGGCCAACAGCGTCGCAGCGCGCGAACGTCGCGCGTCGCGTCCGAGGGAGAGTTCGATCCAATGTCCAAGACCATCGTCGTGTGCGGCTACGGCCCAGGGATCTCTGACGCAGTCGCGCGCAAGTTCGGCGCCGAGGGCTACAAGGTCGCGATCGTGGCGCGCAGCGCGGACAAGCTGGCAGCCGCAGCCAGCGCGCTCGCAGCGAAGGGCGTCGAGGCGAGAGCGTTCGCCGCGGACCTGTCCGACGCAGCCGCGGTGACCGCGATGATCGCGAAGGTTCGCGAGGCGTTCGGGCCGATTTCGGTCGTTCACTACAACGCGTACGCGGGCGGCCACGGAGACCTCGCCACCGCCAGCACGGACGGCGTGCGAAAGAGCTACGACGTCGCGGTGACGGGGCTCATCGCCGCGGTGCAAGCGGCGCAGGCAGACCTCGAAGCGAGCAAGGGCGCCGTGCTCGTGACGGGCGGAGGCTTCTGCTTCTACGACCCCCGCGTCGACGCGATGGCCACGCAGTTCGCCGCCGCCGACCTGGCGATCGCCAAGGCCGCGCAGCACAAGCTCGTGGGCTTGCTCGCTGCGAAGCTCAGCGCCAAGGACATCTACGTAGGCGAGGTCACGGTCATGGGGATGGTGAAGGGGACGGCCTTCGACTTCGGCAACGCCAACCTCGAGTCCAACGACATCGCGGCGAAGTTCTGGGAGCTGCTCTCCGCGCGCGCGCCGCTGACGGTCAACTTCGGCTGAGCCCCGCGCCCCAGGAGACAGGGGGCCGTCGTTGCGCAGATTCTGTGTGCCAAAACACAGGCGAAGGGGCCCGGAGCCCATGGGCTCGTGGCTACCCAAATCTTGTGTAGAGAATCACAGGCGAAGCGTCGCCGCTGTATTCTCCCCGCAGAATTTGGGTAACCGTGAGGGCTCGTCTCCCGGGCGTGAGGCGACCGCGTTTCGCCGGGAATCTCCCCCAGAGCTCGCTCACCGATGAGGGCTTGCCGCGGGAGGGGCGTTGTTCTATCGTCGTTTTACGATGACTCGCACGAACGACGCCTCGGCCCCGTGCTGCGGGCCTGCGGAGCCGCAGGCGGACCTGCGCCCCATCGAAGGCGACGCGGCGGACGACGAGCTCGCGCTGCTCACCAAGGCGATCGGGCACCCGGCGCGGGTGAAGATCCTGCGCATCTTGATCCGCCGCGACGCGTGCGTGTGCGGGGACATCGTGGACGAGCTTCCGCTGGCGCAGTCGACGGTCTCGCAGCACTTGAAGGTGCTCAAGGACGCGGGGCTGATCCGCGGCGAGATCGACGGGCCGCGGGTCTGCTATTGCGTCGAGCCGCGCGCGCTGCGTCGGCTGAAGGCGCTGGTCGGGGGGCTGTGACGCGCTTCGGCGCGTCTTCTTCATCGTTAATCGACGATCTACGAACAACACTGAGGATCACACCATGAACGAACAGACGAACGACGAAGTCCGCAACACGGTCCGCGAGCAGTACGCGGCGGTGGCCAACGCCAAGGGCGCGAGCAGCTGCGCGGCGGGCTGCTGCGGGCCCAACTTCGACGTCGGCAACGCAGAGAAGCTCGGGTACAGCGCCGAGGACATCGCGGCCCTGCCCGACGGCGCCAACATGGGACTCGGCTGCGGAAATCCCGCGGCGATCGCCGCCCTTCGCGAAGGCGAGACCGTGCTCGACCTCGGCGCAGGCGGCGGGATCGACTGCTTTCTCGCCTCCAAGCAAGTGGGCCCGAGCGGAAAGGTCATCGGCGTCGACATGACCCCCGCCATGGTCTCGAAGGCGCGCGCCAACGCCGCGAAGGCTGGGTACAGCAACGTCGACTTTCGCCTCGGCGAGATCGAGCGCCTGCCGGTCGCGGACAACACCGTCGACGTGATCTTGTCGAACTGCGTGATCAACCTCAGCCCGGACAAAGACGCGGTGTTTCGCGAGGCGTTTCGCGTGCTGAGCGACGGCGGACGGCTGGCCATCTCGGACATCGTGCTGCTCGCCCCGCTGCCTGAGTCGCTGAAGTCCAGCGTCGACGCGCTCACGGGTTGCGTCTCTGGGGCGATCGAGGTCGCGGCGATCGAGCGCGCGCTGACGGCGGCGGGCTTCGCGTCGGTCGACGTGAAGGTTCGCGAAGAGAGCCGAGAGTTCATCAAGGACTGGCTCCCTGGTTCGGGCGCAGAGAACTTCGTCGCGTCCGCGGCGATCACGGCCACCAAGGGGACGGCCCGCGCAGAGACCGCCGCGAGCGCGCCGAGGCAGAAGCCCAAGATCGCCCTCGGTCAGTCCGCGGCGAGTTGCTGCGCGCCCGGCTGCTGCGACCCGACGGAGTGAGCGCTACTTCGTCGCTTGCTGCGCAGAGATCATCCCGACGCGCAGCTGCTCGATCATGTCGCTCGCCGCGGTGGGCGAGTGGGGGAGCATGATGGTGGTGAGCTTTCCGTGCAGGGACATCTCGCGCAGGGTGTCGAAGTACTGCGAGGCGATGATCAGCGCGAGGACGTCTTGCGGCGTGGTGCCAGGGATGCCCTTCGAGAACGCGTCGACCGAGTCGCGCAAGCCGTCGACGATGGCGCGGCGCTGATCAGCGGTTCCCTTGCCTTGAAGGGCCTTGCTCTGGGCCTCGGCCTCCGCGGCTTTGACCTGCAAGATGCGGTTGGCCTCGCCTCGCTCCATGGCGGCGACGCGCTCGCGCTGCGCGGCGTTGATCTGGTTCATCGCGGCCTTCACGCTGGGGTCGGGCTCGATGTCGGTGACCAGGGCCTTCACGATGCCGTAGCCGAAGTCGTCCATGGCCTCGGTGAGCTCGGCCTTCACGGCGTCGGCGATCTCGTCTTTGTTGGCGAAGACGTCGTCGAGCTTGACCTTGGGCACGCGCGCGCGGACCACGTCGAAGACAAACGAGCTGATCTGCTGCGAGGCGTTGTCGAGCTTGTAGAACGCGTCGACGACCTTCTCGGGCAGGACGAAGGTCTGCACGCTGACCGTCACGTGCACGAACACGTTGTCCTCGGTCTTGGTCTCGACGCGCATGTCGATCTGCTGGACGCGCATGTTCACGCGGGCCGCGACGCGCTCGATGAGCGGGAGCTTGAAGTTGAGCCCGGGGCGCGCGATGCGGACGAACTTGCCGAAGCGCTCGACGACCGCCGTCGTCTGCTGGCTGACCGTAAACAACGACGAGATCAGCAGGATCGCCGCGAGCGCGACGATGGGCACGAGCACGAGAACGACAGGATCCATGAGCACCTCACCCTCTCTGAGCACGAACAGACGGCCGCGAGCGCGGCGCCTCTCGCCCGCTCTCGGCTCACACGGCTCGAGTCGGTAAGCGCGTGCCAACGGCGGCGCAATCGAAATCGGTCCGCGCACGAACGCACGAGAACGCGGTAACAGTCTCGGCGCAACGCATGCTCAGCACGACCCGCCTCGGCAAATCATACGGCGCGCGAACGCTCTTCAGCGACGTCTCACTCGAGCTCGACGAGGGCTGCCGCTACGGCCTCGTCGGCGCAAACGGCTCGGGAAAATCCACGCTGATGAACATTCTCATCGGCCGCGACACACCCTCCGAGGGCAGCGTGCTGCTGCCGAAGCGGGTGCGCGTGGGGGCGCTGCAGCAGGACCAGTTTCTCTCGGACCAAGAGCGGATCGTGGACGTGGCGGCGCGCGGCGATCGGCTCGTGTGGGACGCGCTGCGCGAGCTCGAGGCGCTCACCGAGCAGCACGGAGACCCGCTGCGGGTGGCAGAGCTCGAAGAGCTCGTGCGAGCGCACGACGGGTACACGCTCGAAGCGCGGGCGAGCTGGATTCTCACGGGGCTGGGCATCCCGGCTGCGGTGCACAGAGAGCCGCTCGCGACGCTCTCGGGCGGCTTCAAGCTGCGGGTCCTGCTCGCGCAAGCGCTGCTCGGCGGACCGGAGCTTCTGCTCTTGGACGAGCCCACCAATCACTTGGATATCCTGTCGATTCGCTGGCTCGAGAAGTTTCTCGGGGACTATCGCGGGTGCGCGGTGGTGATCTCGCACGACCAGCGGTTTCTCGACAACGTGACGACGCACATCTTGGATGTGGACTACGGGACGGTCACGAAATACACGGGAAACTACCGGCTCTTCGTCGAGCAGAAGTTCGCCGAGCGCGAGCGAAGGCAGAAGGAGATCGACAAGACCGAGGCGCTGATCGCGCACAAGCGGGCGTACGTCGAGCGCTTTCGCTACAAGGCCAGCAAGGCGAGCCAGGCGCAGAGCATCCTGAAGCAGCTCGACAAGATCGAGGTCGACGAGCTCGAGGACAGCTCGCGGCGCGCGCCGTTGTTTCGCTTCACCCCCGAGCGACCGAGCGGAAAAGACGTGCTCGAGGTCGAGGCGCTCTCGAAGCGCTACGGCGACAAGCGCGTGCTCGAGGGGCTCTCGCTCACGCTGCGGCGCGGCGAGCGGCTCGCGGTCATCGGCCCCAACGGACTGGGAAAATCCACGCTTTTGCGCATCGCCGTCGGCCACCTCGAGCAAGATTCGGGCACGTCGCGGTGGGGCCACGAGGTGCGCGTGGGGTACTTCGCGCAGGACCACGGCGAGGTGCTGAGCGACCCCGATGCGACCGCCCTCTCGGTGATGGAGGCGGTCAGGCCTAGAGAGAACGTGGCGTTTGTGCGCAAGCACTTGGGCAGCGTGTTGTTCTCGGGCGAGGACGTGCACAAGCGGGTGAAGTCGCTCTCGGGCGGCGAGGCGGCGCGGCTGGTGTTCGGCACGCTGATGGCGCAGCAGCCCAACGTGCTGGTGCTGGACGAGCCGACGAATCACTTGGATTTGGAGTCGATCGACGCGCTCGTCGAGGCGCTGCAGGCGTTCGAGGGGACGGTGCTGTTCGTCTCGCACGATCGGCGGTTCGTCAGCGACGTGGCGACGAGGATCTTGGAGCTTCGGCCGGAGGGGCCGAATTTCTTTCCGGGCACGTTCGCGGAGTACCTCGAGAAGTGCGGCGACGATCACCTCGACGCCGAGTCGGTCTCGCTGCGCGCGAAGAAGGCCGCGAGCGCCGCGGACGCAGAGACGTCGGTCGACAAGCGCAAGGCGTACGAGGAGCAAAAGAAGCGGCGAAACCGCATCGCGCAGCTCCCGAAGCTGAGAGACAAGGCCCTCGCTGCGGTCGAGCAAGCCGAGGCGCGACGCAAGGCCATCGACGACCTGTACGGCAGCGACGGCTTCTACGAGCGCACGAGCAAAGACGAGCTCGCGAAGCTCGATGCCGAGCACCAGTCGCTGGGCCCCAAGATCGACGCGCTGATGGCCGAGTGGGAGTCGTACGAAGCCGAGCTCGCGCGGCTCGAAGCAGAGGAGAGCGCTTAGCCATGAACCCCACAGAAATCGCCGCGAACATCAACGAGCTGCACAAGGGCACCTTCGCCGAGCGGCTCGGGCTGGTGCTGATCGAGGCCTCGCGCGACGCGGTGATCGCGAAGGTCACGCTGGGCCCCGAGCACTGTCAGCCCATGGGCATCGTGCACGGCGGGGTGTACGCGAGCGTGGTCGAGTCGCTGGCGTCCGTGGGCGCGAGCATCGACGCGATGTCCAAGGGCAAGCACGTCGTCGGGCTCGACAACCACACCTCCTTCGTCCGCGCCTTTCGCGGGGGAACGCTGGACGCCCGCGCCACCCCCATCACGCGCGGCAGCCGCACGCAGCTCTGGGAGGTCACCCTCGTCAACGCCGACGGCGCCGTGATCGCCACGGGCCGCGTGCGCCTGCTCGCGCTCGACCCCGAGGCCGAAGTGAGCGGAGAGAAGCTCTCGCTGCGCGGCGGCTGAGCGATCGTTCGACGGGCGCGGCGCGCATCGCGTACAACAGCGATCGCGGAGCCTCATCCCTCTTCATGCTCGTCGTCATCAGTGACCTTCATTTTCAGCACGTCTCTCTCGACTCGATCCGCTATGTGCAGCGCGGCGAGCTGCGCGAGACGGGCGTGCGTCGCAACGTCACCCGCGGGGCGCTGACGCTCTTGCTTGCGGACGTCGCGCGCTTCGCCGAGCGCGGACGATCCTCGCGCGTCGAGATCGTCTTCAACGGGGACATCTTCGAGCTGTGGCGCTCTCCGCTCTGGTTTTCGAGCGGCGATCCCGACCTGCGCCCCTACGGCAAAGAGCTCGGACCGGACGACGCAGGCAACCCGTTGCGCGAGAAGACCCTGCAGATCTTGGAGTGCGTCGCCGCGGACAACGCCGAGGTGTGGGCGACGCTTCAGCGCTTCGTGCAGACGCGCAGCTTCGAGCGCTACGGGCAGGTCACCACGCTCGCCGAGGGCACCGAGGTGCTCGTGCACTACCTGCCGGGCAACCACGATCGGCTCGCCAACGCGTGGCCTTCGGTGCGCAGGCGCATCCGAGAGCTGCTGGCGATGCCCGAGGGAGACGCGCTGTTTCCGCACGTGATCGATCGATCGCGCGCCGAAGGGTACGGCGTGCGCATCCGCCACGGGCACGAGTACGACCCGGCCAACATCGGCGTGGACGTGCCGTTCGGGCAGCCGATCGCCATCGACGAGCCTGGCTATCTGGCGCCGTGCCTGGGCGACTACGTGACGATCGACGGGGTCGCGCGGCTGGGGACCTCGTTTCGCGCGCTGTACGCGGCGCGGCTGCGGCAGGACAACGACGACGGCGAGCGGCTGCGGCGCTTCTACAACGCCCTGATCGAGTTCGACGACGTGCGGCCGCCCACGCTGCTGATCCAGTACCTGGTCAAGCGCCTCGGCGGGACGCGCAAGGACATCTTCGAGCTGCTCCGGCCGGTGCTGGTGGACCTGTACCAGACCGCGGCGAGAGACCCGTTTGTGCACGATATTGCTGGGCGTCTGGCGATGCTGAAGTACATCACCGACCCGGTCGCCACGCTGGTGCGCGAGTCGCTTCGCGGGCTGTCACCGGAGTCGCTCGAGCGGTTGATTCAGCGCGTGCAAGAGCTGGACAGCTCCAACTCGTCGCTGCGCGGCGCGGCGATGGCGTCGCACGAAGACGCGATCACCGAGGGGCACGTGGACGTGGTGATCGCCGGGCACACGCATCATCCGGATCAGGTTCCGATGCCGAGCCCGAGCGAAACCGACGCGTTTTTTCTCGACGTGGGGACGTGGCGATCGACCATTCGTCACGGCGTCGCGGGCGTGTTCGGCCGTCTGCGCAGCTACACGGCGGCGTTTGTGTACTCGGACCGCGAGCGGGACAACGCTGGGGACGGGCGGCGCTTCGAGACGTGGACGGGCAACCTGGCCGCTACTGATTTCGGCCCGTACGACCAGCGCATCGGGGCGCTGTCCGAGCCAGCGCAAGAGCTGGTGGTGACAGCAGTGACGGTGGTGAAGGTCGACGAGGGCGAGACGAGCGACGGCGCCGAGCTGCGGCTCGAAGTGGGCGTCGACGGAGAGGCTCGGGTGATCACCCTCGAGCGCGCGCACAACGCAGAGACGTTTGCGATCGAGGGCGTAACGGTCGCGTTGCACCGAGAGCTGCACGGAGAGCTGTGGGCGTTTGGCTGCGAGGTCGATCGCGGCGCGGACTCGCTGTTCGACAGCGACGACCCGCTGCCGTGGGCGCTTCGCTATCTGCCGCGCGCGAGCGACGGCTCGTACCTCACGGGCGAAGGCTGGATCGCCCTGTCCGATCGCAGCGGAACGGACGTTCGACTCTCGATCCGCGTTCAGCCTGTGGCGCGAGCGGCGCAGTGAGCGCACGCGAGCGGCTGACCTCGCTCGGGCAGTGGGTGGTGCTCGGCGCGCTCGTCGGGCTGTTGTGCGGCGCGGCGTCGGCGCTGTTCTTGTGGCTGCTCGAGCGCGCGACGAGCTACCGCACGGGCAACGAGCGAATCGTGTACCTCTTGCCCCTGGCGGGGCTGGTGCTGGGCGCGCTCTACGAGCGCTTCGGGCAGCCGATCAAGGGCGGAAACAACCTTGTGATCGACACCTTCCACGACGACGGGCCAGAGATCCCGCTGCGGATGGCGCCGATGGTGCTGATCGGCACGGTGCTCACGCACGTGTTCGGCGGAAGCGCGGGGCGCGAAGGGACCGCGGTGCAAATGGGCGCGAGCTTGAGCGACTGGCTCGCGCACCGGCTGAAGGTCTCGCCCGCGACGCGGCGCCGGCTGCTCGCCGCGGGCGTCGCCGGCGGCTTCGGCTCGGTGTTCGGAACGCCCGTCGCCGGCGCGGTCTTCGGCCTCGAGTTCATCGTCCTCGGCAGGATCGAGTACGACGCCCTCGTTCCCGCGCTGGTGGCCTCGGTGGTCGGCGACCTGTGCACGCGCGCGCTCGGCGTCGGGCACACGGCGTACCCGAGCGCGCCCGCGGTGGCGCTCACGCCGTTGTTGCTCGCGAAGTGGGCGGTGTTCGCCGCGTGCGTGGCCGCGTGCAGCGCGGCGTTCATCGAGCTGACACACAGAATCAAGAAGCACGCAGAAAAGCTGGTTCCCAGGCTGCCCGTACGGATGATGCTCGGCGGCGCGACGGTGATCGCGCTCTGGAAGCTCGTCGGTACGAGCGACTACCTCGGCCTCGGCGTCCCGACGATCGTCCGCGCCTTCTCGGACCCGACGCTGCCCGTGCACACCTTCGCGTTGAAGCTCTTGTTCACCGCGGTGACGCTCGGCGCGGGCTTCTTGGGCGGCGAAGTGACCCCGTTGTTCTTCGTGGGCGCGGCGCTCGGCGCGACGCTCTCGCACGCGATGGCGATCCCCGTCGCCCTGGGCGCAGCAGTGGGGATGGCGGCGGTCTTCGCGGCGGCCGCCAACGCGCCGCTCGCGCTGTCGATCATGGCGGTCGAGCTCGTGGGAGCCAGGGTTTTTCCGCACGTGTTGATTGTGTGTGCGCTCTCGTACGTCCTCTCGGGCCACCGGAGCATCTATCCCTCGCAGCGCCTCGTGCGCGCCAAGAGCGGATCGCCGCTGCGCGAAGTGACGACGGTGCGCGCTGTGAGCGAATCACCGTCGCGCGAAGTCGATCGTCCGAACGAGGGCGGTTCAGGCTAAGCTCTCTCGCAGTGACAGCACGCAACAAGCCCGGCGCCATCACCGTACGCCGCGAGAATCCATCGACGATCTTCGTGCGCATGGAGGGCTACATGAGCGGCGCCCTCGTGAGCGCGCACCGCGACGAGTTCGTGCGGGTGCTCGCGCAGTCGCGCACGCCCCTGTGGCTCTTCGACCTTCTGGACCTGAGCGGCTTCGAGGCGAGCGCGATCCCGAGCGGCTCGGAGTGGTGGCGCGCCTTCAAATCCAGCGGCGGGACGCACGTGTTGTTCGTCACGCAGTACGGCGCCGCGCGCATGGCGGCCTCGACGCTGGGCTTCTCGGTGGGCGTCAAGCTGGTGGTGTGCACGTCGCTCATCGAAGCGCGAAGCGAGCTGGCGAAGCTCACCGAGAGCGGTCCGAGTCGAAGTATGTATTGAGCGCGTCGATGAAGCCGCGGGTCCGCCGCGGGACGTAGCGCCCTGGCGGGTAGAAGATGTGCATGTCGAGCGACGCGGCGCGCGTCCAGCGGTCGAGCACGGTGACGACCGTGCCCTCGGCCAGCTCGCGGTCGTAGAAGTACGGAACGGACCACGCGACGCCCTGATGGCGCATCAGCGCTGCGTAGATCATCGCGTTGGAGTTGCTGGTGAGGTTTCCGACGGTGGGCACCATGAGGGCCGCGCCGCTCTCGGGGTCGACGAAGTACCAACGTCGCCGCGGGTAGCTCAGGCAGTTGTGCGCTTCGAGCTCGCGCGGGTGCGTGATCGCGCGGTGCGCTGCGAGGTACGTCGGCGTCGCGAAGAGCGCCCCGTAGAACTCGAGCAGCCTGCGGTGCACGCAGCCCGTGTCCGGAAACCGCTCGTGCGGAGCCTTCGCCGCCACGAGCAGCTCGAAGTCTGCGCCGAGGTGATCGAGCGGCTCGCCGACGATCGAGATGTCGAGCTGCACCTCGGGGTATCGCTCGAGAAACGTCGGGATCACCTCGTGATGAAAGCCCGAGCTCGCGAAGTAGCTCGGCATGATCACCCGCAGCCTGCCGCGCGCCGCGGTGGCCGCGCTGCGGGCGCGGTCCTCGGCTTCGCTGACGATCGCGGGGACGTCGCGCACGCTCTCGTAGAGCTGCCGCCCCGCGTCGGTCAGCGCCACCTTGCGGGTGGTGCGCAGGACGAGCTGCACCTTGAGCCGCTGCTCGAGGGACTGGATGCGCTTGGTGATCTGCGACGGCGCGAGCCCGAGCGCCTTGGCGGCGCCCGAGAAGCTCCCGCGCTCGACGACGGTGATAAACGCGACGTGCTCTTCGAGTTGACCCTTCACGCAGGGGCACTGTAGCGCGGGCGATCGCGATTGTTTCGATTCGAGAAAGAATGAATTTCGCCTGTGATTCTTGAGGCGATTCGTCGATCGACGTAGCAGCGAAGGCCATGAATCCAACGATCGTCCGCAGGTCCATCGCGTGGGCGGCGCTCGCCGCGGGCGCCCTCGGGGCGTGCGCTCCGCAGGGCTCGGCGCCGGACGCTGCGACGGACGCTGCGACGGACGCGGCGAGCGAGGCGAGCGTCGGAGACTTCGCGCAGAAGAAGCTGCGGCAGCTGCTGATCGGCCGTTTCGACTCGGCGGCGCAGGCGACGCGCAACCGCGCGTACTTCGACGTGACGCTGGCCGTGTGCCCCGTGCAGATCGCGTCCCTCGGCGGGGCGGCGCTCTACGTCGAGCAAGCGCTGCGCGGGCGCGCTCCGTATCGGCAGCGGCTCTACGTGCTCGGCAGCGGAACGGACAGCAGCGTCGAGGCGACGAGCAGGGTGTTCGAGTTCTTGGATCCGAGCGCCGTCGCGGGGCTCTGCGATCGCGCCGCGCCCTCGGAGCTGACCGCGGACATGGTGGTCGAGCGCGAGGGGTGCACAGTGACGCTGCGCTGGCAGGGCGATCACTTCACCGGCGCGACGAGCGGAGAGCAGTGCTTGTCGACGCTGATGGGCGCGCAGTACGCGACGACCGAGCTCACCCTGCGAGAGCGCACGCTCGAGAGCTGGGACCGCGGGTTCGACGCGGCGGGGCGGCAGGTGTGGGGCGCGACCGCGGGGCCGTATGTCTTCGAGCGACGCGATGCGCTCGTGCCGTTCGAGTGAGCAAAGAGCGAGAGGATCGACGATGAACACACGAGGGTCGCACTTCGCCCGATGGGCGCGATGGTGGGTCACGAGCGCGACGCTGGTCGCGTGCTCGACGACGCCGCCGGTCGCAGACGGTGGCTCGGACGCCGCGGCGATCGACGCGGCGACGCCGATGGACACGGGCGCGCAGGATGCCGCTGTGATCGAAGACAGCGCGCTCGACGCGCAGCGAGAAGCGAGCGCGAGCGACGCAGACGCGGGCGCGGCCGACGCGGGCGCGAGCCCGAGCGATGCCGGGACGGGCGATGCTGGCGCGGCGGTGTCGCTCGACGCGTTGAGCGGGCAGATCGCAGGGGACGTGTGCGCGGCGCTGTTTCGTTGCTGCGCGAGCGAGCAGGACCTCAACGCGTACTTCGCTCCGTACGTGGCGTCGAACCGGCTGGCGTCGGTGCGCTCGCGGCTGCCGCCGATGGTGGCGCCCGCGGCGTTCACTGAAACGCAGTGCCGCGCTGCGCTGAGCGACGCGTTTGCGATCACGCCGTGGGCGGACTGGGTGAGCGCGGCGCGCGCGGGGCGCGTGAGCTACGACGGCGCGGCGGCGGGCGCGTGCAGCGCGCGGCTCGCGCAGGCCAGCTGTGGTCGAGCCGTGTGGGACGCGCTGACCGATCCGCGGTGCTTCGGGTTTTCGCCAGGGACCGGCGACGTGCAGCGGAGCTTCTTTCGGCGCACGCAAGCGGCGGGCGCGGCGTGCTCGTACGTGCGCGACGGCGCAGGGGGAGTCTTCTTCGGGACGTGCGATCCGACGCAGGCTTTTTGCTGCTTCGAGAGCGGCGGGCGCTGCACGGTGGTTCCCAACGCGATGCTGCCGGGCGCGATGGGGACGTGCCGAGCGGCCGGGGCCGTGGGCGAGTCGTGCACGATCGCTCCGGCGCTGCGCGTGTGCCGAACGGGGCTCGAGTGCGACGGGTCCGGCCGCTGCGCCGCGCCGCGAACGGGGACGCTGCCGAGCCTCGCGTCCTGCTGGAGCGCGGCCGACGGGCTGCTCGGCGACTGCCCGGCGGGCGAGTTCTGCGATCTGTTCGGCACGAGCCGCTGCTCGCCGCTTCGGGCGCAGGGCGCGCTCTGCTCGGGCGGAGACCAGTGCGCGAGCGCCTTCTGCCAGTGCCCCTCGAGCGGGTGCACGACGTCGGCGGACGGCTCGTTCGTCGAGGTCGGTCGCTGCGCGCCGTGGGGGCTGTGCACCATGCGCTGAGGCGCGGCGCGCTGTCGTCTTGCCGTCGGTCGTCACAGCGTAAGTTCAGGGGCTCGTCGCGCGTACAGTCGCGTGCGATGACAGAAGCACCCCATTTTCTTCGGCTCACCCGCGCGCTCGCCCTCGGAGCGCTCGCCGCGCCCGCGCTGCATTGCGCGCCAACCGTGACGCAGTCCGCGCAGGTCGCGCAGAGCCCTGCGCCCGAGCGCGCTTCGGGGGCGCAGCCGCAGAGCGCCGCGCCGCAGAACAACGTCACCCCTTCGACGCCCACGAGTTCGACGGCGAGCGCTGCGGACGTTCCTCGCACAGGCGCGATCTGTCAGCTGGGCGGAACCGTGCACAACCGCGCCGATGGGCGGACGCTGCACATGTGCTACTGCCAGACGCAGGGCGATGAGCCAGGGCAGCTGCCCTCTCGATGGACCTGCACGCCGCACGAGCGGTCGCTCGGAGGACTCGACGGACAACCCTGCGAAGAGCTCGGCGCCGATCACGCGGACACCGACGGGCAATCGTCGGGCAACCTCTGCGTGTGCGTCGCCAAGGGGGCGCGTCTCGAGTACGCGTGCTACCTGGCGTTCAACGTAATGGCGGGCCCGCTCGCGCCGCCCGAGCTCGGGGATCGAAGCGCGGCTTGAGCGCAGCGAACATGCTCTCGATGCGTCCGGGATCAAACGGGCTCCCTCTGCGACGCGCGATCGTCGTCGCGGTGCTCGCGAGCGCTCTCGCTCGCTGTGCTTCTGGGGGCTCGCAGCGCGCAGCGCGCCCGAACCCGAACTCGCAGCACGGACAGGAGTCGGCGGCACCAACCACAGGCTCGGCTCGCTCGTTCCGTTGGAGCTGCACCACGTTCGATGTCCAACAAGGCAGCTTGCACGAACAGCCCTGCAACGAGGGCGACGAACCTCGTCCTGACACCGGGCAGAACGCGAGCGTGCAGTGCGTGTGCGTCGAGCAAGCTCCGACCTCGCGATGAGCCTTCGCCCGCTTCGAGCGCCGAGGCAGAGCACCGCCAACCATCGAGCGGCCGGACTGGAAGCCGCTCCTCGCCGACGCCTCACGCCCTCGCCCAGTGGCGGTGCACGGCGCGAGCGACGCTGAGCCTGAAGCTCAGTGGCGATCTCGCGACGCGTCGGTCTACAACGCACGACGGCCGATCCTTCGATCGCGCCGAGAGAGTGTGTCGAGATGTCTTTGCTCAACAACAACACCGCAGACGCGCGCAGCAGCCGCGCCAATGTCCTCCGAATCGCAGCGATTTCGCTGCTTCAACTCGCGGCGCTCGCCTGCGGAAGCCCGGTGACGTTGGACGGAGACGCCGCGCCGATCGGCGCCACAGACAGCGCGATGGACACCGGTCGCGACAGCACACCGGACGCGTCATCGACAACGGACACTGGCGTCGTGATGGACACTGGCGTCGTGGTGGACACCGGCGTCGTGGTGGACACCGGCGTCGTGGTGGACACCGGCGTCGTGATCGACAGCGGCGTCGTGGTGGACACCGGCGTCGTGGTGGACACCGGCGTCGTGATCGACAGCGGAGTGCGAACGGACACCGGCGTGCCGATGGACGCGACGGGCGCCGACGCACGCACGGACGCAGCCAGCGACGCACGCGCGGACAGCGGTTGTCGCGCGGTGTGCAGCGGCGCGTGCACCGACACGTTGACGAGCCTCCAGCACTGCGGATCCTGCGCGAACGCTTGCCCGGTCCCGGCCAACGGCGCTGCGACGTGCTCGCTGGGACTCTGCGGGCTGCGCTGCAATCCCGGTTACCAGCCGAACGGATCTCGCTGTGATCCTCTCTCTCCGCCGCGATTGATCGCGCCGCTCTCGGGTCGGTGGGTGACCATCGCGGACCCGACGCTGCGCTGGCAGAACAACGGCGCCGCGACCGGCGCGCGCGTGCAGATCTGCCGCGATCCCGCGTGTACGACGGTGATCGCGCAGTTCGACGCGGCGATGAGCGCGAGCGGCCGGCCCGCGATGACGTTGCCGCCGGGCGTGTGGTTCTGGCGCGCCTCTCCCTTGCTCGGGAGCGACGTGGGACCGACGCCGAGCGCGACGTGGAGCTTCGTCGTCCCACCGCGACCGTCGACGAGCCTGGACAGCGCGTCGCATCAGCAGTTCGACGCGGACAACGACGGGCAGCCGGACGTGCTCGTGTTCTCGCAGCCCGATCCCCCGTCGGGGCCGACGGAGATGCAGCTGGTGTACACGCGCTCGTCGAGCTTCGTGCAGCACCCCACGGCGATCCGACGAGAGGCCAACCTCAACCGCCCGATCGCCATCGGCGACGTCAACGGGGACGGCCGCTCCGACGCGATCGTTCGCGCTGCCCCTGGCGGCTGCGTGTACTTCGGCGCGGCCGCAGGAATGACGCTCGACACGTGCACCACCACCTCGGGCCCGACGACGTCGTTCGAGTACTCGATCGCAGCAGGCGCGGGCGACATCAACGACGATGGCTACGCCGACGTGCTCGTTCCGTCCGGAAGCGGCTCGGTGTTCGTTCGCTATGGATCGGCAACGGGCCTCGGCGCGCCGCGCGACGAGTTCGTTCTGCCCCGCGAGAGCGGCTCGGTGGTGCGTCTGGCGGTCGGTGACTTCAACGCCGATCGCCAGCGAGAGATCGTCGTCATTCGCGCGACCGGCAGCGGACTGCGCAACCCCGAGGTGATCCCGATCGTGGGCGGTGTTCCGTCGGACGCGGGCCGCCGCAGCCTCTCGTGGGGCACCCTGGGAATCAGCCCGTGGATCGAGATCAACCCCGTCGCCACCGACGTCAACGGGGACCTTCGCCAAGACCTCGTCGTGGCGCTTCGGTCCAATGACTTTCCGCGGCGCGGCGGCCGTTTGGTGGTGTTTCTCGGCTCGGCGACGGGCTTGTCCTCGACGCCCTCGCAGATCATCGCCAACCCCGACGGCGGTGACGACCTGTTCGGCGCGTCCTTCGATCGCGTCGGCGACGTCAACGGCGACGGCGCCGAAGACGTGATCGTGAGCAGCCCCCAGCTCTCGTCGAACACCGGGCGCGTGTACCTCTACCTCGGCTCGCCGACGGGTCTCTCGATGCTCCCTGCGCAGCAGTTCGACGGCGCCTCGAGCGGCGGTTACTTCGGCCAAGACGTGGTCGGTCTCGGCACGGTCAACCGCGACCGCTCGATGGGCTTCGCGGTCAGCGCGCACCTCGCGCCGACGCCGAGCCCCGCGCGCGGTGTGCTCTCGCTCTTCGTCTCGAGCGGAGCGACGATCGCGACGCCCGCCGCCAGCACCGCGAACAACAACGGCATGACCACGGGCTACGGATTTCGCATGAGCTCGATCGGTCACTGACCGACGGTCACCCTCTGCTTCTTGTCGCTTACGCCCGGTCGCTGCGGCGCGCTAAGGTCACCGTCGCGCGAGCGTCTCGCGTGGCAAGCGAGCGACCGATGAGCAACGCACCCGCGCGAGAGCAGACGTACCGACGAGACCCCAGCACGCCCGAGCGCGTCGAGATCCCGCTGACGCCGAGCCCGTGGGCAGCGGCGACCCAGGTCGGTCCGATGCTCAAGTGGGTCGCGATGATCGTGGCCTTCATGGTGATCGCAACGGCGCTCGAGCCCTACGTCCGCGGGGACGCGAAGCTGCTGTTTCCTGTGGGGTTCATGGTCGCGGCGGCGGCGTTCGTCGCGAACATGTACCGACGAAAGCGCCAACCCTCGCTGGTGTTGATCGAGCGCACGCTGCACCGCCTCGACGCGCAGGGAGCCATCGTCGAGACGATCGCCGACCTGCGCGCAGAGCTCACGACCGCCGTGTGGAGCTACTCGGTCAAAGGCACCCGATACTACGGCCGAGCGCTGCTCTTGCGCTTCGCCAGCGGTCCGCTCGCGGTGAGCCTCTACCCCAGCGCCGAGCGCGTCGACGGCGCGCCGTGCGGCACCCCGTCGTGGATCATCGACCCTGCGCACTATGCGCGGCTCATCGAGGCCGCGCGCTGAACGCCGTCACGCGGCAGGAGCCGCTTCAGCTTCGCCCCGGGCGCGCGCGGCGTTGGCGCGGTACTCGCTGGCCTTCTTCTCGCTCTTCTCTCGGTCCGCTGCGCGCTCCCACAAGCGCGCGGCGTCGAACCACGCCTGCGCGCGGGCGCTCTCGTCGGTGGCGTCCGTCGCCTTCTGCTCTGCTGCGCTCGCCTTCGCGACGTGCGGGTTGTTGTTGAATCCCATCGATCACTCTCCTTCAGTCCGAGAGGCAGTGTGCGCCTTCGACGGCCTTCGCGCTCGTCCAGAGTGACAGACAATGTCCATCACCACCGTGGCGCGATCTGCCAGCGCTTTGGCGGGACTCGTCATGGGCGTGGCGCGCCTCGTCGCTAGCTTCGTCTCCGCAATGACCCCACGCAAGACCGTCCTCATCACCGGAACCTCCTCAGGCATCGGCCGCGCCGCGGTCCATCACTTCTCGGCCAAGGGCTACAACGTCGCCGCCACGATGCGCCGCCCCGAGGCAGAGACCGCGCTCGGCGCGCTCGCCAACACGAAGCTCTACGCGCTGGACGTCACCGACAACGACTCGATCGAGCGCGCGATGGACGCGGCGAGCAAGGACTTCGGAGCGATCGACGTGCTCGTCAACAACGCGGGCTACGGGGTCGACGGCGTGTTCGAAGCGATGACGGACGAGACGATCGCGAAGCAGTTCGAGACCAACGTGTTCGGGCTGATGAAGACGACGCGCGCGGCGATCCCGCGCATGCGGGCGCAGGGCGGCGGGGCGATCGTGCAGGTGGCGAGCATGGGCGGGCGGCTCGCGTTTCCGCTGTTCAGCATCTACCACGGCACCAAATGGGCGGTCGAAGGCTTCAGCGAGTCGCTGCAGTACGAGCTCGCGCCGTTCAACATCCGCGTGAAGCTCGTCGAGCCCGGCGCGATCAAGACCGACTTCTACGGCCGCAGCAGGGTGTTCGTCGGCGGAGAGCGCGCCGAGTATCGGTCCATCGTCGAGAAGGCCGAGAAGGTCTCGCAGGGCCCGGCGCAGACCGGCGCGCCTGCGGAGCTCGTCGCGGCGACCATCGAGCGCGCCGCGCGGCACACGGGCCGCAGGATGCGCTTCGCCGTCGGAGCGCCAGCGCCCATGCTGCTCGCGCTTCGACGGCTCTTGCCGGACTCGCTCTTCTTCGCGATCGTCCGGGCGAGCTACGGGCTCTGAGCGCGGACTCCCCGATGAGCAAGAGCAGCGAATACTCGATCGACCCTGGCTGGCGCGTGCTGTGGCGAGACCTGGGCGTCTCGTGGACGGACGTGCTCAAGGCCGCGGCGTTGCCCGAAGACCTGCTCGCGCGCGAGTCGCAGACGCTCAGCGCCGTTGAGTACTTCGCGCTCTTTCGCGCGCTCGAGTCCGCGGCGAAGGACCCGCTTCTGCCGGTCAAGATCGTCGAGCGCTACGCGGTCGAGTCCTTTCAACCGCCGCTGTTCGCCGCGCTCTGCAGCCCCAACCTCGGCGTCGCGTGCGAGCGCCTCGCGCAGTACAAGCGGCTGATCGGGCCGATGAAGCTCACCGTGCGCGCCGAGGACGCCCTGCGGATCGAGCTGCGCTGGACCTCGGTGATCGAGCGACCGCCGGCGGGGCTGGTGCTGACCGAGCTGGCTTTTCTCGTGCGGCTCGCGCGGATCGCGACGCGCGAGCCCGTGCGCGCGACGGCGGTCACCCTCGCCGACGCAGACGCGCCCATCGCGCCGGGCCTGAGCGAGTTCTTCGGCGCGGAGGTGCGCCGAGGAGAGCGCCACAGCGTGACGTTCTCGCGCGAAGACGCGGCGCTGCCGTTTCTGACGGCCAACGCGGGGATGTGGGCGGTGTTCGAGCCCGAGCTTCGGCGCAGGCTGATGGACCTCGACGGCGCGGCGACGCTGCGAGAGCGGGTGCGCGCGGCGCTGCTCGAGCTCTTGCCGAGCGGACGAACGTCGCTCGGGGACGCTGCGCAGCGGCTCGCGATGAGCGCGCGAACGCTGCAGCGACGGCTCGGCGAGGACGGCACATCTTTTCAAGCCGTGCTCGACGAGACCCGACGAGAGCTCGCGCTGCACTACCTTCAGCGCACCGCGATCACGTCGGGAGAGATCTCGTTCTTGCTGGGCTTTGCGGACCCGAGCTCGTTCTTTCGGGCGTTTCACGGGTGGACCGGGCTTACGCCAGAGCGCGCGCGCGGAACGAGCGCCGACCGGTCCTGACGCCTGCGCCTCGTCGTCGTTGAGAAGCGCCGGGCGATCGGCGACTCTCCGCGGCGATGAAGCACTGCCTCTTGCTGGGCGCGACGATCGCGCTCTCTTCGCTGGGCGCCTGCGAGCGCCCGCAGCCCATCACCACCGAGGGCAACACCGGCTCGTCGGGCACCGCGAGCACGACCGTCGTGGCCGCAGACGCCGGCGCGCCGTCGAGCCCCGAGGCCGACGCGAGCCCCGCGCTCGACGCGACCGCGCCCGTCGCAGACACCGGCGTGATCGCCGCGGCGCCGATCGAGCCGCCGTACTCGCGCCCGTGCTCGATCACCGTCGAGCGCGCCGCGGGCGTCACGAACAACAACGTCCGGCTGTACCGCGTGCGCCCCGAGGGAGACGCGATCGAGCTCGCCTTCGAGCAGAGCCCCTTGCGCTACCAGTACGACGCGACCGGCCGGGTCACTGCCGGCCCTGGGTCGAGCTATCGCTGGACGGGCCCGCGCGCAGCGGCGCGCACGGCCGGTCGCCAGCGAACCAACGTGACCTTCGACGATCAGCAGCGGCTCGTCACCGAAGGGCAAGGACGGCACAGCTACGACAGCACGGGACGGCTCGTGCGCAGCGACTGGGGCCGTCGCTTTCTCGAGTACCGCTACGCGCCGGACGGAACGTTTACGACCAGCCACAACTATCCCGACAGCGACGAGTTTTGCGTGGCCGACCTCGTCGAAGTGCGCCGCGACGCGCGCGGCTTGCCGGTGGTCGAGCGCTTCGACAACTGCGGGATCAACGAGGTCAACTACACGCTTCGCTACGAGTTCGGCGAAGGCAACCGCATCGACGTCGTGCACATCGACGTCGAGTCCAACGGCAGCGAAGACGTCGTCGCGCGCTTCAGCTACGCAGCGGCGGGCGCGACCTGCCCTGCGCAGTAGCGCGGCTCATCGGTGCACCGAGCGCACGAACTCGGACGGGCTTCGGCCGGTCGCGGCCTTGAAGTCCCGCGTGAGGTGCGCGTGGTCGCTGTAGCCGAGCTCTGCGGCGAGCTCGGCGATCGAGAGCGACGGGTCTCGCTCGAGGCGCAACGCCGCTTCTTGCAGGCGAAATCGCCGGATGACCCACTTCGGTGAGGCGCCGACGTGCGAGCGAAAGAGCTTCTGCAGCGGGCGCATCGAGAGGCCCGAGGCGCGCACGAGGGCCTCGGCCGTGAGCAGCTCGGGCCGCGACGCGACGTGCTCGACGAGCTGTACGGCCAGCGAGACCTGCGGATCGACCGGGCGGCGCACGAGCGAGCAGAGCCAGCGATCGAGCGCGAGCAGGGACTCGACCTCGTCCTCGATGGCGAAGAGCTGCGGCTCGAGCGCGAGCGCGTCCGGCGAGAGCTCGGCGAGCGGCGCGACCCTGTCGGTCAGCGCGTGCGCGGGGCGATCGGTGAAGGCGCGGATCGCTCCTGCATGGATTTTTGCAGCGCGAATCGCGCCCTCGCCCGAGAGCTCGCGGGTCCAGAGGCGGGTGCACACGCCGACGAGCCGGCTCTGGCCGCGCTCGAAGACGACGTGCACGCAAGGGTCGCCGAGGATCTCGGTGCGGTGCGGCTGTTGCTCTCGCAGGTCCCAGCTGCTCATCCACAGGCACTCGACGAAGGGGCGCAGCGCTTCGCTGGGCGCGTAGGTGCGAGCCTCGACGCGCCGCCCGCTGACGCGGGACGAGACGAGGCCGCGCGCGCGGCCGTTGCCGGTAGGTCGTGTTTGTTCAAGCTCGGCCAAGGGCCTCGATGCTACCTCGGTTGCAGAGGCACACGATGACGACCAAGATCAGCAAAATCAGTGAGATTCAGCACCACACGGGCGAGCACACCATCGCGGGTATTCGCTTCAAGCCCGCGCGGCAGGCGATGGGCGTGAGCGCGTGGGGGATGAACGTGATCGAGTTCGACCCGCGCTGCGACGGCTACCCCGAGCACGACCACAAGCACGACGGGCAAGAAGAGCTCTACGTGGTGCTCGAGGGCTCGATCGTGCTGATCGCGGACGGGAGCGAGACGGTGATCGAGAAGGGGACGCTCGTGCGAGTGGCCCCCGAGAGCAGGCGCAAGTTCGTGACGCGCGAGCACGGCGCGACGCTGCTCGCGCTCGGCGCCACGCCCGGAAAGGCGTACGCGCCCGACCCCCGCATGGGTTGATCGCGCGCGGGGCGAAGAGCCAGCGCAGCGCGTTCGCGGGTACGCTCGCGTCGCATGCGCTGGCTGGTCGCGTCGCTGTTTTTGTGGGCTCAAGCGCTGTTAGGGGCGCTGTGTCTATTCGCCGAAGAGCCCAAGCTGCGCGCGGTCACGGGAATGGCCCTCGGGGTGTTGTGGATCTGGGTGGCGCTCATCGGAGGCGCGCTGCACTGGACGCGCGATCGATGGATTCGCTGGGGGTGCGCGGCGAAAATCGAGGCTCCGTCGCTGTTCTTCGTCGCGACGACGCTGCTCGCGTGCGTCGAAGAAGCGGTCGCGTGCGCGATGACCGCGAGCGCCCCGCTCTGGGGAATGCGCGTTGGAGAGGCGTACATCACGGCGAGCGCGAACTACCTCGACCTGATCGTGTTTCACAGCGTGGTCGCGTTTGTCCCTTCGATCGCCGCGTGGGCGCTGTGGATGCGACGCGTTCGGTTCGATCCGCGGGCGGTGTCCGCGGTCTTCGGCGTCCAAGGGCTGCTCGGAGAGAGCATCGCGTACGGGACGCAGAGCCTGAGCAACGCGGGCTTCTGGGTGCTGGTGTACGCGACGATGGCGTGGCTCCCAGCGCAGATGGCGTGCGCGAAGTCGCAAGTCACGCGAAGGGCACGGTGGTGGCACTATCCGGCGGCGGTGCTGACGGGTTGGGCCGCGACCGTACCCGTGACGATCGCGCTGCACGGGTCACATCCCGGGATGCACTTTGCGCCGCTGTGAGCTCACCGCGCGCACAACGGGGCGATCGCCGTCCGAGAGGGTGATCCAACCGCTGGCGCGCAGGCGCTCGATCGCCTCGGAGAACTCTTCGCCGGTGTGCTCGCGGGCGCGTCGGCAGAGCTCGTCGAGGGGCATTCCGTCGGGCGCGTTGGCCGCGCGCAGGATCGCCCACACCTCGCGCTCTGCGTCGTCGTCGGGTTGCGTGATCGTTCGCTTGGATCCGATCGCGGCCGCGGCGCGACCGTCGTCCGCGCGCGTCCGCTGCGCGCCCTCGACGCCTCGTCCCACAGCGTCAGCCCGCGCGCTCATCGACGGTCGGTCTCCGCGCGAGGAGCCGACTACGGCGGAGGCGCTTTCTTCGCGCGACGAGCCGACCACAACAGAGGCCTTCGTGATCTGCGCGGGTCGATCCGGTGCCATCCGATCGCGGCGCGCAGCCTCCGTGGGATTCGCGTCGCGCCACGCGACGAGCACCCGACGTTGATCGTCGTCGAGCGCGGCGCTGGCGAACACACGCCCGTCGAGCTGCTGATGCAGCGCGAGCGTCCAGCCTTCGCCCGTCGCGCGTCGCAGCTCCGCCGCTTGATGAAGAAGAGGGTCGTTCGGCGCGAGCGGCCACGCGATCTCGAGCACGTCGGTCACGGTCGCCTCGCGGACGCTGCGCCCTCGCGCCGAGGAGCGCGCGGCGAGCTGCCAGCGCGACCACGTCGCGTTGAGCACCGCGGCGACGACGTCGGCATCGACCTTCGTTGAGCGAAACACCAGCGAGCCGGAGGGAGCGTCCACCACCGAAGCGACCAGCGAGCCCGAGCTGCAGTCGACGGCGACGAAGCGCGGGTCTCGATGGCCTCGCGGCGCAGGCGCGTCGATCGGCAGCAAGACCCGGTCGAGACGCACGTAGCCCGAGAGTTGCTCGAGCAGCGCGCTCTCCGCAACGTCCTGCAAATCGAGCCACGAAGTCCACACGCTACGATCCGCGACGTTCGCGGTGTCCGCTCGACGACCGACGAACGCGAGCCTCGATGGACGCGCGTCGTCCGCAGACCATCGCGCCTCGAAGAACGGCAAGTCCCAATGAAGCTCGCGCGCTGCGGCGCTCACCTGCGAGAAGCGCGATCGCTGCCAGGTGTACCTGCTGTCGATCACCAGCCCCACCGCCGAGCGCTGGTCCATGAGCGAGAGGCAGTCGTCGAACGCCGCGGGTTCTTCGGCCTCGCCGACGTCCGACACGATCATCCGGGCCCAGGGCGCGATCGACGCGACCTTCGAGGAGAACTCCGCGGAGCCTCGCAGCAGCACCGCTGCGCGCAGCGTCGACCCGTCGATCGCGCGCGGCGCGCAGAGCCAGAGCGAGAGCCGCGCGAGCGCCACGTGCACAGGATCGCTCGCCGCGCCGAAGACCCTGACCCCGATCAACGCCGCGGGGTCGGACGAGAGCGTCGAGAGCGCCTCGCGCAGGACCTCACCCGCGCCGCAGCGAGGATCGATGAAGCAGAGCGCGCCCGCGTCGAGGTGGAGCACGCCCGCGAGGTTTCGCTGCATTTGCAGGGTCCGCGACACGATCCGCTCGACAGCAGCGCGCGAGCTCGGCCCGTACGCCGCGCGATCGGGCGCGCGCAGCCGCAGCGCCCACGGGGCGGTGAGCAGCGACGGAGCGTGGGCGTGCAGCGTCGCGAGCGCGTGAACCAGCGCTGCTGGCTCGATGCGGTCCCACGGGCGCGGGGCGCCTCCGCGGCGCTCGAGCACCACCGAGTTGACTGCGGCCTGCGCGCGCTCGTCGGAAACTTCGAGCGCGTCGAGCTCGTCGAGCGACGCGAGGCTGCAGAACACGGGGTCGAGCGTCGAGAGCGCCGAACCGAGCGGCCCCTCGTGCGCGCGACGAACGCTAGAGAGCAGCTGGCGCCACGCGGAGTCCGTTCGCAACGGCGGGCGGTTGCTCGTCGAGAGCCCGCGTCCGTCGCACCAGGCTTGCACCAAGAGCGCTCCGATCAGCGCCGCGACGCGCGAGGCGAACGCAGCGGCGTCCACGGTCCCGCGCTCGACGCGCTCGCGCAGCGAAGCGTTTTCGGGCGTCGAGAGCAGCGCCGAGCCGAGCGACTCGCACCCGTGAACGAGCGCTTCGACGAGCCGCGCGCGTCGTCGTTCGCCCTGAAGATCCCCTCGCTTCGCATCGACTGCGACCATGTCTGCACCACCCGAGAGCGACGGTAGCAAAGTTCGCCCCGCGCGCACAGCGCGCGCGTCCGCGCTACGCTGCGCTCGATGCAAGCTCGTACGGCCCTGCTGATGACAGCGTGCGCGCTCGCCTTCGCGCGGCCCTTCGCGGCGGTGGCCGAGCGAGCGGCGCCGCGAGGACCGTCGGCGCGGTGCGAGGCGATCGCGTCGGTGACGTGGCTGGTGTCGCGGACCGCGCAGCAATCGTCGCCGCGCGACCCGTCGCTGCCGCTTCGCAGCGAGTCTCGGGTGTCGATGAGCACGCACAGCACGGCGGACCTCGACGGAGACGGCGCGCTCGACACGCTGGTCCCCGAGCCGTCGCCCACGGACTGCAACAACGAGTACAGCTTCGGGGTGTACCTCACCCGCGGGCGCTGCGGCGTCCGCGTCGGCAGCATCCGGGGCGCCCTGCAAATCGCGAGGATCGCGGGCGCGACACGGACGCGCGGGATGCCCGAGCTCGTCACGGTGATCGAGCGAGCAGAGCAGCGCGACCCGAGGGTGCCCGCCGAGCGCGTGAGCGAGACGATCACGTACCAGTTCGACGGCGCGGCGTACCGCGAGCGCGGGCGAAGCGTGACCCGCGCGGTGTGTCATCACTGCGCGCAGGTCCGCTGTCGCAACACACGAATTCAAGCTCCTCCGCCGTGATGGCGCTTCATCTCCCGCGCAGAAACGACGCCTGCTGAAAGCGAAGCCCCGCGAGCACCTCGTCGACGCGACGCGCAGAGAGCGCGCCGATCCGCGCTCCGAGCTTGGATTTGTGCACGGATTCGAGCTGAGAGACGACGACGACGCTCTGCCTGGCGAGCGAGCCTTCGCCGGGGTCGAGCAGGACGTTTCCCGGTTCGGAGGCGCGACGGAGGTTGGTGGTGAGCGCGCAGAGGATCACCGTCGGCACGCGCGAGTGGTTGAAGAGGTCCTCTTGCACGACGAGGTGCGGGTGCGCGTACGAGACCGCTTCGGCGCGCGATGGGTCCGGGCCGAGCCAATAGAGCTCGCCGCGGTAGATCAGCGATGGAGGCGGGCGATCGTCGGTTGCGTCGGTCATGCGCAGCGCTCGAGTGTGCGTGGGTGGACGAGGGCGCGTCGGCCGTAGCACAACGACGACGCGATGACCGAACGAGTGAAGAAGAAGGATGCAGGCGCTGCCGCCGGGTCGAGCGAAGTCGATGGCTTTCTGGCGACGCTGAAGCACCCGTGGCGCGACGAGATCCTCGCGTTGCGCGCTGCGATCCTCGAGGCCAACCCGTCGCTCACCGAGCACATCAAGTGGAAGGCGCCGAGCTTCTGCCACGCCGGAGACGACAGGGTGACGTTTCGCTTCGCGCCGAAGAGCGACGCTGTTCAGTTGATCTTTCATCGCGGCGCGAAGGTGCAAGAGACGAAGGGGTTTCGCTTCGACGATGACAGCGGGCTTCTGCAATGGGCAGCCGCCGACCGCGGCGTGCTGACGCTGGCCACCGCCGAGGAGCTCACACGAAACAGCGAGGCGATCGCGAAGCTCGTCGGCGCTTGGGTCGCCGCCACCGCAGGCTGAGCAGACAGCCGCGAGCGCGACGATTCATCGCGGAGCGCGACTTTCACAACGACGGGGAAGACGTCACAATGCGGCCCGCAGGGTCGATGCAGAGCGCGATTTTCGAGAGCTTGGATGAGATCAAGACCTACGTGCGCGTGGTCGAAGCCAAGAGCCTGTCGGCGGCGGCGCGCGCGCTGCACGTCTCGGTCAACGCCGTGTGGAGCCGGCTCGAGCGCATCGAGCAACGGGCGGGGATGCGGCTGATCGAGCGGACGACGCGCGCGTTTCGCGTGACCGAGGCGGGCGAGCGCGTCGCGAGGCGCGCGCGACGAATCTTGGACGAGCTCGAAGCGGCCGAGCAGGACATCGCTCCGACCGATCGCCTGCGGGGCACGGTGCGCGTCGCGGTGAGCCCCGACGTCGCGGCGGGCGCGTTCATGAGCGAGCTCGCTCAGTTGCTCGAAGACAACCCCGAGCTGCGCGTCGAGCTGATCGGGCGCAGCAGGCTCGTCGAGCCGGTCGCCGCGGGCGTGGACATCATTGTGTGGCCGGGCCCGGTCACGTCGCAGGGATCGACGGTGCGCAAGGTCGGATCGCTGGTGTGGGCGCTCGCCGCGGCTCCGTCGTACATCGCCGCGCGAGGCGCGCCGACGAGCCCCGACGAGCTGAAGCAGCACAGCTGTTTGCTTGCGGTTCGCGGTCGTCGCGAAGCGCGATGGGACCTCGTGGACAGCCGCGGCGAGACGCACGAGGTCGAGGTCGCGTCGCGCTTCGAGAGCGACACGACTGAGAT
>JAAFIF010000183.1 GCA_013298625.1 Myxococcales bacterium | reverse complement strand
TTTCGGCCATTTTGCGCTCGTGGTCGAGCGCGCGCGACTGCTCTTCGGACTTCGCCCGCTGCTCGGCCTCGAGCCGGATCCGAAGCTCGCCCTCTTCTTTTTCGCGTCGCTTGCGCTCTTCTTCGGCCACGCGACGCTGCTCTTCGGCGCGCTTGGCGTCTTCGGCCGCGCGGATCCGAGCTTCTTCTTCTTGCTTCGCCCGAAGAACCTCGGCCTCTTTGCGAGAGCGCTCGTCTTCTTCTTTGCGACGGCGATCGTCCTCCTCTTGCTTCAGGCGCTCTTCTTCAATGTTCATGAGCTCCTTGAGAGAGAAAAGAACGCTGTTCTCCTTCTGGTCCGCCATCCGAATCCTCCGCTGACGCTGTAGCCGCGAGAAACGCCGTTTTAATAGCAGCGAGATTTTCTACGGTCAATCCAAGTCGCGCAACCTCAGTCACCAAGCTGATCGAAGCGCGTGTCTTCACTGGTGGGCCGGGTCGACGTCCGGGTCGTCGTTCGTGACGTTCGACGTGAGGTCGTGTGCGTCGAGGCCGCTGCCGTCTGCTGCGTCGCCGAGAGCACTTGTTGTGCACGCGCCGCGGCCTCGCGGGCATCGCGCGCGGCTTGCTCTGCGCGAGCGCGAGCTGTGGCGGCTTCAGCCTGCGCGGCAGCTTCGCGACGAGCGGCGTCAGCGCGGACCTGAGCGGCCTCGCGATCGGACGCCTCTTGCCGGGCGCGGGCTTCGTCTTGGGTCTTCTTGTACATGTAGAAGCCGCCGCCGCCGCCGCCGAGCAGGATCACGCCGACGATGCCGAGCACGAGCCCGACCGGAGCGCCCTTCTTCTGCTGCGCTGCGATTTCGGCCATTTTGCGCTCGTGGTCGAGCGCGCGCGACTGCTCTTCGGACTTCGCCCGCTGCTCGGCCTCGAGCCGGATCCGAAGCTCGCCCTCTTCTTTTTCGCGTCGCTTGCGCTCTTCTTCGGCGACGCGGCGGTGCTCTTCAGCGCGCCGGGCGTCTTCGGCCGCGCGGATCCGAGCTTCTTCTTCTTGCTTCGCCCGAAGAACCTCGGCCTCTTTGCGCGCACGCTCGTCTTCGATCGCCTTCTTCTTCTGCTCATCTTCTTGGCGAACGCGGTCCTCCTCCATGTTCATGAGCTCTTTGAGCGAGAAGAGGACGCTGTTGTCTTTCGATTCGGCCATGTGAGTTTCTCCAGCGCGAGGGCGCGCTCAGCGATCGGTTCCGTTGATGGGGTTCGCGCCTCGATCGATGTTCGAGAGCTGCGAGAAGGGGTCGTTGCCAGCGGGGCGGGCAGCGGTGGGCTGCGCCCGCCAGTGGGGCCGCGGACGCGATGGGCGCGCGACGGGCTGCGGCGCGATCGGCGCTTGCGTCGACGACTCGGCGATCGGCGCGATCAGCGGGACGACCGGCGTGCTGTCTCGTGCAGCGCGGGCAGCGATCTCTGCGCGCTCGGCGCGGGCGCGAGCGTCACGGATCGAGGCGTCCATCCGAGACGAGGCCCAAGCTCCCGCGGCGCCGAGGCCCGCGAGAACGAGGGCGACACCTGCGAGCGCGGCGCGGTTTGCACGGGACTTCTGCGCGGCCAATCGCCGAACGTCAGACTCGACGAGCGCGCGCTCGGCGGCGAGCTTCTCGTCCATCGCCCGCATCTTCGCCTCGTGCTCGCCGCGTAGCCGCGACTCGAGCTCACGCGATGCCCGGGCAGATTCGGCGGTGCTCTCGCGCTCGCGGCGCTCGCGGGCTTCGCGCTCGCGCGCTTCGAGGGCCTCGAGCGCAGCGTGTTCGGCCGCTTCGCGGGCGCGCTGGGCATCACGAGCGCGAGCCTGCACTTGCTCGATGTCACGGAGGCGTTCGGCTTCGAGGCGGGCGGTCTCGAGGGCGAGCAGTTCGCGCAGCGAGGTCATGGTCGAGTCGTCACGGTTCATGTGCAGGCCTCCGTTGGTCCGACAGTACATCGTGGCTGTACGATTGTACTGTCATCGGATGAGACGGACACCGCTGGAAAAAGATTTGTTCGCTTGAACGATTGTTTTCGCGGGCGGTACGGTGCCGCTGCAACGGGCTCGAACCGCTGCACAAACGTTCAGCATCGGACGCGAAGGGCAAAGCCATGGCAACGGACGTGAAGGCTCACATCACCGGGACGGTCTGGAAGGTCGAGGTCGCCGTCGGCGACAAGGTCAACGAGGGCGACACGGTCGTGATCCTCGAGTCCATGAAGATGGAGATGCCCGTCGAGGCGCCCTGCGGCGGCACGGTCAAAGAGATCAAGGTGAGCCCCAACTCGCCGGTCGAAGAGGACGCCGTCCTCCTCGTGATCGAGTGACCTGACCTCACGGCTGAACCGGCCGCCGCCAAGGGATCCACGCGGCGCAGCCCGCGCTGGCCATCGTCGCGCCAGCCGTGGCATCACACGGATCCGCTGAACCTCTGCAACCCAAACGGCGCTCTCACGCGAAGGAGCGCTGCGCGGCCGAACGCTCGGCGCGCGGCGCGCGGGACATGGCACTGCTCGATCGAATCGCACTCGTAGATTCTCTGGACGTCGGCTCGAGGCGCGTGCTCGTGCGGATGGACTTGGACGTTCCGTTGGCGGATGGGCGGGTCTCGGACGACTCGCGGCTGCGCGAAGGGCTGCCCACGCTCAAACATCTGCTCGCCGCTGGCGCGCGGGTCATCATCGCGGGGCACATCGGCAAGCCGAAGAAAGACGGCAAGAAGTCCACGACGTCGCTCGAGCCGGTCGCGGCGTGCCTGGCGGAGCTCCTCGCGCAAGACGTCGTGCTCGCGGACGAGTGCGTCGGCGACGGCGTTCGCAAGGTCATCCACGATCTGCGCGACGGAAAGATCGCGATGCTCGAGAACCTCCGCTCGAACGAGGGCGAGGACAGCGACGACGAGACGTTCGCCAGAGACATCGCCCGCTTCGTGGACGCGTACGTCAACGACGCGCTGCGCGCCTCGCTCAACGCCTCAGCGTCCGTGCACGCGCTGGCCAAGAACGTCCCGATCAAAGCCGCAGGATTCGCGCTCAAGCGCGAGCTCGAAGCCATGGGTCGCTGGAGCGAAGCCGCCGAGCGCCCCTCGGTCGCGGTCATCGGCGGCGGGCGCGTCGAGGCCAAGCTGCGCCTGATGGAGACCCTCATCGGCCGCGTCGACGCCGTCCTGCTCGGCGGAGCCGTCGCCAACACCATGCTCGCCGCGCTGGGAAAAAACCTCGGCAAGAGCTCCGTCGACCCGCTCAGGCTCGCCGCCGCCCGCGACTGGTTCGCGCGCGCCAAGCAGCAGGGCGTCGAGACCCTCGTCCCCGATGATTTGATGTGCGGAGAATCAACGGACTCGAAATCGGGCCGCTGCCACTCGGTCGACCGCGTCCCGAGCGACGCGATGGCGCTCGACGTCGGGCCGGCCACGATCGAGGCCTATCGACAGAAGCTCATGCGCACGAAGACCATCCTGTGGGACGGGCCCATGGGCTTCACCGAGAACCCGGCGTTCTTCGCGGGCACCGAGGGCGTCGGTCGAGCGATCGTCGAGGCCGCGGGATATTCGCTCGTGGTCGGTGACGACACCGCCGCGGCGGCGTACAAGAGCGGGCTCGCCGTGCGCTTGTCGCACGTGTCCCGGGGTGGTCCCGCCTCGATCGAGCTCGTCGAGGGACGCTCACTTCCCGGCGTGGAGGCGCTCAGATCGTGACCAACTCGCAGCGACGCCCGCTCATCGCGGGCAACTGGAAGATGCACAAGACCATCGCCGAGAGCGTCGCTCTCGCGCGAGCTGTCGCAGAGACACGAATCGGCCCGCGCACCGACGTGGTCGTGGCGCCTGTGTTCACGGCGCTCGCGGCGGTCAGCAAGGCGCTCGAAGGCTCGGCCGTCGGGCTCTCGGCGCAGAACCTCTACTGGGAGGCGCAGGGCGCGTTCACCGGAGAGCTCAGCGCGGCCATGCTGCTCGACGCGGGCTGCAAGTACGTGATCATCGGGCACTCCGAGCGCAGGCAGTTCTTCGCCGAGACCGACGCGACGGTCGCGAAGAAGAGCCGAGCGGCGCTCTCTTCGGGGCTCGTTCCGATCATTTGCGTGGGCGAAACGCTGAGCGAACGCGAAGCAGGCATCACGTTCGAGGTGATCGGTCGGCAGCTCGACGCCGCGCTCGCGGTGATCGAAGAGCGCGAGCTCGGATCGGTCGTGATCGCGTACGAGCCCGTCTGGGCCATCGGAACCGGCAAGACCGCGAAGTCCTCGGACGCCCAGCTCGCGCACGCGTACCTCCGCGACCGGATTCGCAACCGGGTCGGCCCCGCGGCGGACCTCGTGCGGATCTTGTACGGCGGCTCGGTGAAGGCCGACAACGCCGCGGAGCTGCTCGCGCAGCCGGACATCGACGGCGCCCTCGTGGGCGGCGCGTCGCTTGACGCGGACGCTTTTGGAAGGATCATCCGCGCCGCGGGTTGACGAGCAGACCCAACTGCCGCGACTCTCCCCCCTCTTTTCACTCCCTCCCGCTGGCGACTCGGACCTGAACGATCCGCCAGAGACGACCCGATAGCGCCCCCGATGACCACGTTTCTCACGATCGTTCATGTGTTTCTCTGCCTGTTCTTGATCGGCGTCGTGCTCTTGCAGAGCGGGCGTTCGGGAGGCATGGGCGTTCTCTCTGGCGCCGCGTCGCAGCAGGTCTTCGGCGGACGCGGAGCGGGAAACTTCTTGCAGCGCGTGACGGGCGTCGTCGCGTTTATGTTTCTGCTGACGTGCGCGACGCTGGGCTACCTCGCCAGCTCGACGCGCGACCGCGGCCTCGCGACGCCAGAGCCCGGCTCGACGACGATCACCGTCGGCGGCCAGCGCGACGGCGGCGCTGAAGCCGGCGCAGCCAGCGCGACGCCCGCAGCGGACGCAGCGGTGAGCGCTCCGTCGACGACTCCGGTGGCCGAGAGCTCCGACGCGGGCGCCGCTGCGGTCGAGCCCGCCGCCGAAGCGACCGACGCCAGCGCCGCTGCGCCTGCAGCAGAGCCCGTCGCCGGCGACCGCTGATCGACTCGCGTTCGCGAGCAAGAGCTCGCGGTTACGAGTTTGTGATCAACAGGGGGATGACGCTCGATCACCAGGCCATTCGCTGGTGATTCGCAGCTGCGCTCAGCAGAGAGCTACGAGCGCTTGGGCGGCGGGGGCGGCCCCTTCTTCACCACCGGCGGCGGCGGAACGCTCGTCATCTCGCGCAGCAACCGCTGGCAGTCTTCGATGTACAAGTGGTTGTCGAGCTCTTGCGCGAGCACGAGGGCTTCGCGCAGCTGCGTGCGCGCTTGCTCGATTTCACCCCGTTCGCGCGAGAGCACGCCGAGCAAGAAACGCGCGTGCAGGGCGTCCCACTTGTAGCCGTGCGCGTCCGCGTACACGAGCGTCGACTCGATGCGTCCGCGCGCCTCTTCGCTGCCGAAGCCGACGGCGTCGACGAACGCGAGGACCGTGTCGTTGACGTTGAGCAGCTTGTCGAAGCCGTGCTCGAGCGCGACGTCCTGCGAGATGCGCAGGTTGGTAAACGCCTTGCGATAGTCCCCCAGGCGCATCCACGCGTCGCCCGCGTTGTGCGCGTTGACCGCGATTTCGTAGGGGAGATTGAACTCTCGGGCCATCTCGAGGGCGCGCTCGGACTCGACCGCGGCGCGCTCGAAATCGCGCGCGTGGTACCAGATCAACGCCGAGGTCTTGAGCGCGTCCGTTCGCAAAACAGGGTCGCCCAGCCGCTCGGCAACGCCGCGGGCGCGCTCGAGGGTCTGCTCAGCGACCGCAGTTTCTCCCGCGGAGCCTTGGCAACGAGCGAGCGCGAGCAGGGCGGTGCCGAGCGCGCGCGAGTCGCCATCGCGGGTGACGAGCGCCACGGCCTCGTCGAGCAGCCCTTGCGCGCGGCCGAACTCTCCGTTGCGCGCGAACACTTGTCCGATGGTGCTCGTGACGTCGAAGAGCTTTCGTTGGTCGCGGTCGCGGTCGAGCATCGCGCGCGAGCGCTCGAGGTGCGCGATGGCCTCGCCGAAGCGGTTGACCACGAAGAGCAGCCGCCCGAGCAAGAGCAAGAGCCGCTGCGTGGCGGCGCGATCGCCGAGCTCTTCTGCGTACTGCAGCCCGAGTCGCAGCCGGTCGATCGACGGCGCGTGCGAGCCTTCGACGGCCACTTCGGCGAGCTGCGTGTAGAGCCCG
>JAAFIF010000245.1 GCA_013298625.1 Myxococcales bacterium | reverse complement strand
ACACGTCGAGCGGCTGCGTCTGCTCCGCCACGACAGCGCTGCTCTCGATCTCCACCGTCCGCGGAACGCGCGTGACGATCTCGATCTTGTCGTCGCTCGACCTTCCGCCGGTGTTTCCCGCGGCGCGGAAGGGCATGTACGCAGCGACGATGGGCGAGCCGTTGCTGGCTTTGCTCTGCACGAGCGCGCCGCCGTGGCCTGGCCACAGAATCAACGGCCCGGTCTCGTAGTTGATCGACTGGCCGTCGGGAAACTGAATGGCGAGCGACGCGTGCTCGAGCACCGCGGCCATCAGCTCGTCGTCGTAGAAACGAAACCAGTGACGTCGCCCGACGCCGTCACCGCCCGCGATCATCTTCGCGACGGGCCGTCCGATGATGACTCCCATGCCCATCATCTCGAACTGGTACTTGTTGGGAACGAGCGCTCCGTCCTTGCTCGTGTCCGTATCGGTCTCCGTGAGGCTCGATCCGAACACGTTGAGCCCAGCGGAAGCGCTGTCTTCGTTGATGCCCTTGTCGAAGAGCGTCGCGGCTTCTTTCGCCGCGGACAGGATCAACGGCGTGCCCGGAGCCTGCACGTTGAAGCGCAGCGCCGCGCGACCGAAGCGAAAGGGATTGAGGCCCGACGAGAGCGTGCGGACCTTGTCGTTGACGCACACGCCGGGGCCCGACTGCGGCTCCGACGGCTGCCCCGGAGGCTGAAGGGGAAAGCTCGCTCCACTGAGATGCGTGACAGGATTCATCGTCGTTGCTCCATGCGTGGTGGGTTGCAGAGCGATCGAATCGCCCTGAATTCTCTGTGTGTCCCTCGGTCAGTTACCGGCCGACGTAGCGGGGAGAGCCGTCGTACGCCTCGGCGAAGCCCGCCCCCGCAGTGCCCGCGTTCATCTGCTGCGTCGCGGTCTGCGTGGTCGTGCTCTGCGTGCTCTGCGTGTTGGCGGTCGTCGCAGCAGTGGCGTTGGTTTGCGCGCGCTGCGGGGTGACGAGCGAGCGGATGTAGGCGCGGACGCGGACCTCGCGCTCGATCTTCGCGGCGCCGCCGACGATGCCGCCGATCGCGATTCCCGCGCCGATTCTGGGCGCGACGCGACCGACGGCAGCGCCCAACACGACGTGCCCGAGCGTCTGAACGAACGCTTTGGAGACGTCGGTCAGCGACGTTCCGTCGAGCAGCATGTTGGTGGCGGTGACAGAGACCGCGCCGACTCCGCCCACGATGGCCGTGGTCTTCACGAACTCGGCGACGTTGCTTGGCTTCTTGGACTCCATGGCGACTCCTCAACGAAACAGAGACTTGAGAGCCGCTTTGGCGGCGTTTTTCGCAGGCTCCGAGCCGAGCAGAACGCCCAGCCCGATCGCGGTTCCGATGGCGCCCGTGAAGGCGCGCGCGTTCGCTCGCATGGCCGCGGCCTGGCGCTGCTCAGCCAGCTCCATCACCGACTCCATCGCGAACTGCTCGGCGCTCGTCATCGACGGCGCTGCGGTGAGAGGGCTCGTGCGCGTGGCTGCGAGCCGACGCGTCATCGCGAGCGCGGCGACGTAGACGTTCCACGCGTGAAACGACGTCTCTTTGTCCTCGAGCACCACGAGCTCGCCCGGATCGGGCAAGAGCGCATCGGCAGCGTCGCCCCACACGAAAGCGGGGCCGTCGAAGAGCAGGAAGTTCCCCGCGGGCGCGGTTCCGTTGCGCGCGCCAACTTCGCCCGAGCCCGCAAGCAGCTCGAACACGCGCGTGATCGCCGTCGACGTCGCGCGGCGTTGGCCTTCGAGAGAGCCCGTCGCATCGATGGCGGCTGTGCTCTCCCACGCCGCCGGCGGAGGCAGCGCGCCAACGATCGGCGCGTTCTGTCCCTGCCACTCCGCGTCGTTGCCTCGGTACTTCAGCTTGGGAAGGAACGCGATCGCCCCCTCATCGCTGAGCACCACCAACGGCGCGTTGATCGCGTCGCGAAGCGCGGCGAGCTGAGCGACGAACGCGTTGCGTCCCGCGGTCGGAGTCGCGCGGCCCGAGATCGCGCTGTTGCGCCAATCGCCAGCGCTCGTGGCGCTGTGGTGAATCCACTTTCCGCTCATCGACGGGCCTTTCTGCGAGGCTTGTTCATGTTGGCGAGCGCCCAGAAGCCGAGCCCCGCGACGCCCACGACGCCCGCTGCGGTCGCGATCGGATGACGCTCGACGA
>JAAFIF010000086.1 GCA_013298625.1 Myxococcales bacterium | reverse complement strand
GTTCGGGCCGATCACGGTTCCGCCGGCCGAAAAGCAGTCGTGAGCGCGTGTTGGGGGACTCGGGCACGTGCGGAGAGTGGCAGTCGGGGGCGGAGAGCGGAACGACGCCGACTCACGCAGCGGTTACATATCATCCGCCGCGCTTGAGGTGCGAAAAGCGGCAGCGTGGAGATCGGCGAGACTGGTTCCCATACCTTACACCTTCTCGAAGTACCCTGGAGTCACGGAGCTGGTTCCGACACCATCGCCGAGCTCAGAATGGACCACTTTGCAAGCGACTCCGATCTTGTCTCGGATCGCGTTAAGGTAGCGACCATGAACCTCGTCTGGCTGCGAGAGAAGGATAACCTGTTGACCGAGCTTCTCCGTAAAGTACTTGAGAACTCGAAGGCGATGGTCCGTGTCGAGACGTGCAAGCGGCGTGTCCATCACGATCGGGAAGTTGCGCTTCGAGACAACGCTGATCGCGGCGATTAGAGAGAGAGCAAAGATCTGATTCTCCCCGGCCGAGGTATCCATCGTGCGCACGTCGCGCCCGGCGTCACCGAGCATACGAACGGTACAGTCAGGATCGATCTCGATCTTGTGCACGACAGTTTTGTGCGCCATCGCCTTAAACGCGACCGTCATCTCGCTCGCGACCTCCTCGATGTGACGGGGATAGCTTTCCCCGATCACTTCCTCGAGTACCGCCGCGATTCGGTCTGCCAGGTTGAGTCGGCGAAGCGCCGGCTGAGCGCGTTCATGCCCTTCAAGTCCACGTGCAAGCTCTTGCCGCTTGGGCGCAATGGTGGCCCTCGATCCGTCGATACCTCGACTAAGTTCCCGTTCGCGCTGCTCCCACGCCGCGATGACCTGATTCAGCTCCTGAAGCTCCTTCGCCAATGCCTCGACCTTTGGTCCAACGCCCTGCTGCTGGGCGATTTGGGATTCCGTGCGACGAATCGACCGATCGAGCTCGTCAAGTTTCTCGAGCACCTCCCGAAGCACTCCGAGACCAATGCTGTCGACTCTCGAGAGACGCGAAAGCACCAGTACGCGGTCAGCTGATCCGAGATAGTCGTGCTGATATGCGCTGGCACAGGAGTCTGGCGGGGGATGCCACACATGCTCCCACGCTTCGATTACGCGTTGACGAATTCTTGTGCGCTGATCGTCGGTAAGGGGAGGCTCCACCTGAATTGTGGACGCGTCCATGGCGGAGAGTAGTGTGGTGAGGCCCCCTGCGCTCTGGGACTTGCCACTCTCCCACTTGTCACGCTCATCTTCGGCTTTCAGCTGGGCCGCGGCGCGATGCCGAAGTTCACGTCCCGCAATTGCCAGTGCCAGGTCTTCGCGTACCAGATGTGCTATACGCTCACGATACTTATCGCGCTCTCGTTCGTCCTTCCCCTTGAGCTCCATCAGCTCCTTGAGGTTGGCGTACGTCCCTCCTTGCAACGAGCCCATCTCCTTGACAAGTTGATCTCGGCGAGCCTTTTTCGGAGGGATCTGGGGCTTGAGTTCATCGAGCTCTCGAATTGAGTCCTGAAGAGCCTTTTCCGCCTCAGCTACCTCTGCGCGGAGACGTTCGATCGACTCGTCTCCAACTGTTCGCAAGCTTCTTCGCCGATCCGACGAGTATGCAGTCAGATCCGAGATTAGGTGGCGGAGTACCGGCACTCCCAGCATACCTTCAATCCCAACTCGGACTTGTGCTGACATCTCGCGCTTGGCCAGAAGCTGAACTTGCTCTCCATCGAAGAGAAAGAATCGGGCGAGGTGTACGGGCAGAAAGGACTTTGCTACAAAATTCCGGATGTAGTCTTCACGATCCTCCGTGCGCGGAATGTGAAGCGTGTCTTCATCCTCGCCCGTAAAAATGCGTACCTCTTCCTCGTCGCGCCGGTGTGCACCGCTGCCGGTAAAGTGCCAAATTCGCTGGATTTTTACGACGTCTCCCTCGTCGCCCTCGTCATCAAGAATGATCTCAATCGACATCGACGTTCGACCATGTTCAATGGCGCGAGCGTGCAGTGCGCGCTGTAGAAAATCATCGTACGACAGAGTGAGGCGTTCGTTCTCACCGTCCTGTATAGTCGCGCGGGCCAGAATCCCAAGACCATCACGGCCGAACAGTCCAAGAACGATAGCTTCAAGCAGAGACGTCTTGCCGTAGCCGTTCATGGCTCCCACCAGTACTACGTTCCTCTTCCTAGTGGGATTCGGGAAAACCAATTCCGCGTCGACGTAGGCTTTCCAATCTCGGAGGCGAATCTGCTTGATATACACTACTCCTCGCCCTCCTCGATGAATTGATCCAATACATCATCGAACTTGTCATAGAGGCCGCGCTTGCGCAGTTTGCCGACTTGTTCGAGCTCTGCCTCGACTAGCTGTTCAATAAGCTGAACCTTGACGTTGTGTTTGCGGCATACCTTCTTCAGGATGTCTCGGCCGCTGTCTTTCTCAAGTAGTGCAATGCCCTTCGATCGGATCATCACGAGTTGTCCTGCGATATGGCGAGACGCACGATACGCCTGCCGTTCTCGGCTGCATCCTCAGCCCAGATCTGCTTGATAAGATCGACTTCGTCTTCTGAGATGAGCTGCCGACCAGTCACTGCTTGAAGAGCGAGAACCTTGTCGAGGATTTCCTGTCGCGCAGCAAAGGTGAACGGACCAGGTACTGGCTGTCCATTCGCCATGTAGCTGACCACGCCGTTGCGTCGCTCCATCATTCGCCGACTTGTGTCGTTGCGCACAACGGCGAGCCAATCACGGAACTCGAGCAGGGGCTCTAGTTTCTCAGCTCCCTCGACGCCCGAATCAATAAAGCCTTCCATACTCCTGTCCTTTTCGACAACAGTGCACGTCCAACAACCAAAGCGAGAGGACGATGTTCCACAAGAAGGAGCTTGGTCCTTGTCGATGATTAGTGGACACTCTCCTCCTTTGGCGTTTCTGTAGAGGGTGATGATCTCCCGATGAGTGCCTCCCCAAGGGGGGCGGCGCTGCAGCAGGATCTGCCACACTTCTTCGGTTGTGAACTCGAGGATCGGCCGGAAGACGAGACACCCCTGGAGGTCGTTATGGGGGTTCAGGCGCGAACCGGTCTGATCATACTTGTTCGCGGAGGCCGCTCGTCTAGCTGACTCCGAACGGCGAACGCCCAGAAGTAGAACGACTTCACCAGCCTCTGAGGCAAGAGACTTGATGTACTGGGAGGTCGGCTGGATCTTCATCCGGTCCGTGCACCAGCGAAAGTTCGAGTTGGGTGCAGGGTAGCCCCGACCAATGAGGTTGACCCAGAATGTTTGCTCCAGGGGGGGCGTCGTCTTCACAACGGTGAGTGGTAGTTCGAGGCTGGGGGCCGCGCGCCGCAGCCGTTCCAGCATCATGTCGACATAGTCCGCCAAGAGCGGCGATTCCACGAGAGTGTCGTTGCTGACAACGTGCACCTTGCGTCGACGCTCGCTCTTTGGAAGCTCGAGAAGTGTCTCGACCACGAATTGAAGCAAAAGCGTAGAGTCTTTTCCTCCAGAATACCCAACGATCCAGGGGTGGTTGTGGGCCGCTGTATACTCTTCACGCAGTGCCGCCTTCGCATCGCGGATCTTGTCACGGGTTTCGTGAATGGTAGAGTCGGGAGAAGTCACGCTGCTGCCAATGCCCTTCGTTGTGTCCTAGCTGAGGATACATCTGTCGTTCCCGGCCTGTACAGTACCTCGTGAATGAGCCTGGGGCTGCCTCCAACAAGTTTACGAAAATCTCTGAGTTTCAATACGTTGCAGCGCTCCACAGTGCGCTGGCCCGGTGATGTTCGGGCATTCGCTGACGCAGTGTCCTCCGGGTGCGTGAGGTCGTGGCGGCCATCTCGGTGCCTTGGCACTAGGAGGACTACAGAACTCGGGCTGGTTCTTGCGCTGGACACCGTCTCGAACAAGCGGGATAGTGCGAGAGACTGGCGCTGGCCGGTTGAAAGCGTTTGGGCGGACTGCCTAGCAACTGCTGGCGGCGGTTGGCTGTTGGTGACTTGCCGACCGTCGAGCATCCCTGGTTGACTTTCTCCGTTTGTCCGTCGGGCGGGCACCGCGTGTGAACCGATGCCTGGATGTTGCGCGTGGCGGTGGGTTTCGAGCGGCCGATGCGCACCGCGACCGTTCACGCCCGTACATCGACCGCCTCGCCGCGACACGACACGACACGACACGACACGGGACGTCGGCACACGCGGTGCGACGTGCCTGATCTGACCACTGAACGCGCGGCCTCGGGTGGCGTCAGACTCGGTTGTGTGTTTGTGGTGCGGCCAACTCTCGGAGTGGCTTGCTGTCTCTGATACTGCTTGACAGACTGGGCGTGGTCGCGAGAGTCGCAGCTCATCATGGCTCGCATCACCATTCTTGACGCAGTCGTCCAGGTGCTCAAGAGCGATCATCCAGCCCTGAGTCCCAAGGAGATTCATGCAGAGATCGTGCGTCAGGGGCTGTACACGTTCGGCGCCCAAGATCCGGTCGGAATGATCCGTGCGACCCTCCGCAAGCACCTGCGCACACATGGTGGGGTGGGCCAACTGCCCGCCCGCGTCAAACTGGCCGACGGCGACCGCTATTCAACGGCGTAGTTGTGGTTCTCACCCGCCAGAAGCGCACGCTCCTGTTGGGCACGAGGTTCCGCGTTATGCTCGCGCGCATCGACTTGGTGGCAGGGCTTGTGTGCAGTCCTCGTCGGCAGCGAAGGCGCTGTTAGCGGACACCGGCTACCACGCCGACAGTGTCCATCTTCAACTGCGCATGAAGGGCACGTGCTGCCGGACCGCTAGGTCGGGAGCCATAGCCTTGATGGCCTCGACAAGCAGTGTTGGGTCGTGGAGCGCACCGCCGGCCGGCTTCATCGTTTCGGCCGCGTGGTTGTCACGTGCGGCTGTGCACCCAGCGCTGTTGCCACACGCTCGGCGCACCGTCGTCCTACGAGCCCTCGCTGGATGGTTGCGAAACTAGGTCTTCGCATTGCGAGAGGGGCCGAAGCGCCGTAGGAAGCTGCAGCTCCGGTGATATTGTGAGGGTTGGAAGCAACGGCAGCACCTCCGCGAGAGGCGGTCCAAAACCAGTCCAGTCGAACTGGGTGAGTCCGAGGAGTTGCTCGTCGAACGCTTGCTGCGCATCGTAGCCGTCGCAGTCGGGGAGCATGTACCGCGACTTGCAGTAGAGGGGTTGCGCGGGGAAGTCGTCGCCGTACTGGAAGTAATGTACTTGTTGCCGTCGGAGGTCGACCTTTACGCGTTCGATGAGCATCGGGATCGCCGAACCCTCGTAGTCGTCGTACGTCATGAAGCTCACCTTGCCCGAATGAATGTGGATCTTCACGAGCTCGGCGCCCTGTGCCTCCCCATACAACTTGCTAGCGCAGCCGACGTAGACGCGAAGCGCTGGAGACAGCTCATTTGTCAGCCGGCCGTCGAGGTAAAGTGCCTCGCAAGGGACGAGGTAGCCGAGGCCTTGCGAGGCGGCGGCGGTACATGCTTCGTTGATCGTCTGCGTGTTGCGCAGCGAGAAGAGTAGTGCGCGGGCATCTTCGATCGCGCAGGAGTGCGATCGCCAGAACTCGCGGATGTCGATCCGCGTGCGGTCGTTCAACGTCGTCGAAGATCGGCGCTGCTCGAACAGGTTTAACGCGAAGAAGACCGTGAGATCTGACTTTCTTCGTGCACGCGCGGCCTCGAAGACCTGCTCGCCATGCCTCTCGATCAAGCGCCGCAGGACGAGGCCCGGCGAGCCCACGTGTTGTGAAAGCTCAGGAGACCAGTTGAACTCGCCTTCGCGGGGCAGCCGTCCCAGCTCCAGGGCGGTCTTCCAGAAGCCGTCAATGACGTTCCCGTAGGTCGCCCAGTGAGACGCCTTGGTGGGCGGTGGCTGACGCGCTGCACGAGGAGGGCGCTCAGGCGGTGCTGGGCGTGCGCGGGGCGCCGCTGGACGAACTGTGCGTGTAATGGGAGGTGGGGGACGCACATGCGACCGCTGCCGGCGTTCGAGAAACTCCTGCTCGTCTGCGTCTGTGCGGAACACGAAGTAGAGCCCGGGTCCTACGGCCACAGGCTCACGGCCGACCACCTCGGCGATGTACGCGCCGAGTTCTTCGTGAGTGTAGTACTTTTGGAACGTCCCGCGCTTCGTGAGGACGCCATCACGGAAGAGGCGGTAGCGTTCGAAGGCCGTTCGGCCACCGATGAGCGCAGCGATCGCGAGCACGCAGCGTGCGTAGCCGTACGCGAGGCGCAAGGCTTCGCGCCGCTCTGACACGTTCTCGATGACGTTGAGCACGAAGCCGAGGTTCACCACGTCTGCCTCGATGCGTTCTCCTTCGGGGCGGAAGTAGGGATCCCAGCCGACTGCATTGATGCCCTGGCCCTGCAGGCTGGCGAGGTCGTCACCGCGCCCGCACCCGTAGTCGAGCACGGTGCTCGCGCCTGTGAGGTAGCCGTGCCGCCAGAGCGCTTGCATCGGCGTGGAGAGAGCCCGGCGGGCGAGGGCAGTGCGGTGGCGCAGCACGTGGGGGGCGGCTTCCAGCGCGGGCTTCACCTCGCCGGCAACGAGGCTGTGACCCTCAACGCGTACACCCCGTGCGCGCAACTCTTCCTCCCACTGAGCGAGGTGGCCGATGATCGCGGGGTCGGCGAAGAGCCCGTGGGTCTCAGCTGCCGCCGTGAGTGCCTCGAACTCTGCACGCCGCGGATGATCGTCCGCGAGCATTAGCTCCTTTCGGTGGAGGACCGGCGGGTTCGCGTCTGCCTCGAACAAGCGATGGTCGATCTCGCCCGATCCGAGGTCGATCGTCCACGACTCCGCGAGGACCGGGAACCCCTCGTCGAAGAAGCCCGGGTAGTGCAGGAGCGAGATACGCGGTCGTGCGAGGCCGACCTTCACGATGTTGAACGCCTCGCTAGCGCAGCCAGCCCGTGCTGCCACGTCGCGGAGAAGGATCGCGAGCGCATCGGAGACCGCCGAGAGGTGAAGGTATCGCGCATCGCCGATGCGCTTGCCGCCGTCGAGGCTCTCGACGATGCAGGCCCACTGGTCCAGCATCGCGGTAGAGGAAGCTTCCATGCCGATGTTCGACCTCCGGTCTCGCTGCTCACGTTACTTCACCTTCGGCGACCTCATCGAGTGCGGCGAGACCTGGAGCACATTCGATCGAAACGGCGCGCCGATCTCGAACGTTCCTGCCCGCGCCGAGACCTTCGACGGCGTCGCGAGCCTAGCCCAGAAGATCCTCGACCCGTTGCATGAGGAGTTTGGCCCAGTGCTCCTCACCTACGGCTTCGCCGGGCCGCTGCTTACGAAGCACATCAAGGGGAGGATCTCACCGCCGCACGATCAGCATGCGGGCAGCGAGCTCGATTCTCGCGGCCAACTGATCTCTGTGCGCCGTGGGCAGTCGTGTGATCTGCGGGTACCGGACAAGAGCGCCTTCGAGATTGCGCGTTGGATCCGCGAGTCTCTCCCTTTCGACAGGCTCTACCTCTACGGTGCAAAGAACGCCTTGCACGTGAGCTACGGCCCTGAACGGGCTGGGAAGGTGTATGCGATGGTCAACGCGGAGAAAAGGCGGATTCCTCGCGACGTGACCAGATCTGATTGGGAGGCAATCGCGCGGATGCTCGGTGACGAGTAGATGGTGGTGGGCGCTCGGGCGTAGCATTGAACTCAACGCTCAGGCTGCTTGGCCTTGATGCCAACGGGCCGTGGAGTTGTCGTGATAGAGCGCCGTGCGCACGATCACGTGGGGTCGAATTGCTGAGGCAGAGTCTGACGGGGATCACATGTCGCGGCCGAGAGCTTCCCGGCAGCGGCGCGTTCCGGGACCGACTGCCAATACGCGGCAGAACGTCGGCCTCAACCATTGCCCTCTTCGCGCACCCGATAGAATCTCCCCCATCGCGCGACTGGCGCACTGAAGGGGACCCTAATGGGTGAAATCAGCAAGCAGGTGTTCAAGCACTTCGCCGAGTTCGAGTGCGACCGTCAGCTCTTCATCGACCTCGGCGAGGCCGACCCGCGTTGGCTCGAGCCGATGCGCTCGATCGTCGAGCCGCCCTTCGCGATGGGCTCGGCGCGCTCGGGGCTCGCGGAGCTCGGTCGCGCCTACGAGCGCTCGGTCTACGACCTGCTGACCCGCAACCCCAACGCGCGCTTTCGCTCGTCGCTCTCTGCCGATACGCCGGTGGTGCAGTCGCCCTTCGACGCTGCGCTGCTCGTGTCGCTTCACGCTGAGCTCGCTGCTGCGCCCGTCGGCTCCGAGCGCTACCTGCTCGAACACGCGTGGACGACGCCCGATCGCTTCATCGAGTTCGCGTTCGCGACGACCGCAGACGAAGCGCTGCCCATCAGCAAATCGCCCGGAGTTCTGCGCCCGGACATCCTCGTCGTCGGCAACCAGGTCGATGCCTCTGCGACGGGACCCGTGTGGGAGGTTCTGCCCGACGCAACGCTGCGCGTGGTGCCCGAGGCCGAGCGTGCGTCGCGCTTCGGCATCAACGTCATCGACATCAAGCACGCGCACGAGCAGGGCGTCGGCCGCGGTCACCTGATCGAGCTGCTCTACTACGCGCTCGCGCTCTCCAACGAGCTCGACCGCCTCGCGATGCGCGATCGCTTCTTCGTGCGCGCCGACGGCAACGGAATCTTTCCCAAGCGCGACCTCACCGCGCTGGCGACGTTGCTCGTGGGGGCGCCGCGGGAGCTGATCGTTCCACTCGCGTGGCGGGACACGGTGCATCTGTTCGAGTCCGTGCGGCGACGCGTGCGCGAGCTGCGTGAGAGCGCGCCGCGGGCGATTGATCGCGCGCTCGATCTACGACCGACTCACCGCGGGCGAGGGCAGGGTGACGCGCCTGAGCGACCGCGACTTGATGACGGCGCTGCGGGCGACGATCTACTCGGTCGAGAAGTTTCAGGGCTCGGACCGCACGTTCATCATCGGGTCCGTGGCGCTCTCGAGCCGGGACCAGTTGAGCGCAGAGGAAGCGTTCATCTACGACATCAACCGGTTCAACGTGCTCACGTCGCGCGCGAAGCAGAAGATGCTGCTGCTCTGCTCCGAGAGCTTCTTGGACTACATTCCGCGCGATCGGGACGTGTTCGCGTACGCGGCGCGCGTGCGGCAGTTTGCGTATGGGTTCTGCAACGTGGAGGAGGCGCTCAGCGTGCAGAACGAGCGCGGTGAGATCGAGAGCCCCGCGGTGCGGTGGCGGTATCGCGGGGCGTGACAGCGGCGCTCGAGCAGAGCGGTTGGTCCGCGGCCGATGTTGAGCGTAACGTGTTGTACATGTTGCATATTCGCGATTCGCGAATAGACCGCGTACGTCCACCGCTCGCTGCGCAGTTCGCGGATGACGAGTTGCCGCCGGTCTGGCCGCATCCAGAGGGCGTTGGGCGAGGGCTCGGCGTCGAGCCTCTGTTTCGCACCGTGCCCGAGGCTGTCCTCGCTCGACCTACGGGTTCTGCGACGCGCTGCGTGCTCGGGGATTTCTCGAGTCTTCGGACCCCGAGGCGCCGATCTGTCGATGGGGGTGCTCAGCGAGCGCCGTCGCGCGCTGACGACCATCCTCGCGCCGCAAGTTCGTCCGCGAGCGCGTGCTCGCCCTCGCTGCGACGAAGCCTGTCGATCATCGTGCGCTTCTCGTCGTCGTCTTGCGCATCGAACACGTCCCACACCACGTTCTCTTCGCTCGCGGGCACCGCGAAGCCGAGTTCGTGACCGTACCGACGCAGCCGAACGAGCGATGTCAACGCGTGTCGCTGGTTCACGAGCGGCTTGCAGAAGAGCACCTCCCGGCGCGCGACGGATTCGCGAGCGATCGGACTGACGCTCGCTCGCAGCGCACCACCGGGCGCGTGTTCGACGCCGATCGCCGACAGCCCGATGTCGAACCGGGCGAGCCGTGACTCGAGCGACTCCGCGCTGCAGCTCGTGGGAACATCGATGACCCGGTCACCGAGGCCGAAGACCTCTGAATAGGGACGCGTTTCGACGATACTCGCTCCGCGCTCGCGAAGGCCGACAATCAGCCGTGCACGGTCGTCCTCGGACGGAGCCCACAGATCGAGATCCCGTGCTCGCCTTCCGGTGAGCAGTGACTTGAAGGCTCCGCCCGCGAGAAAGAACCTCGCGTCGATCTTCTCGTCGATCACTGCGTTGATCTCGCGGCGCGCAAGGGCAAGCACGTCGCGCTCGGTGATCGTGCACAACGCCTCCTCGCGCCAACCCGACCAGTCGCGATAGCTGATGAACGTGCGCGGCCCGTCGCGCCAGAACCACGCGCCGTCGAGGTAGAGCGGCCATGCCGAGCGATCAAACGCGATCCCTAGCAGCCGAGCGGCCGTTGCTGTGACGAGCGAGTCGTGTGTCACGAACACGTGGATACCAGGCGTGGTTTCGCTGAGCATTCGCTGCACGAGAAAGCGCGCCGCTGCGTCCGCGTCGGCGACTCCATCGAGCTCGGCATCACGCGCTCCGACGAGATGGGCCATGACCTCGTCGTGCCCCAATCGCCGCCATACGCGGCCTGCGCCGCCGTGGACAACGAACACGCCAGGGTGACCGAGCAGCGTGTCGGGATGGACCTCGAGCGACGCGCGCGCGCCTTCAGCAATGCAGTGGGCGGTCTGAACGCACCGAAGAAGCGGGCTCGAGTGCAGCGATCGAAGGCGTGGCCCCAGTTGAGCACCGAGCTCCCGCGCGATTCTCACACCGTCGTCTGTGATCGGAATATCGAAGCCCTCGTCGCCTGGAGGCAACGGCGGACGCGCTGAGTGCCGCAACAACACCACCACAGGGCGATCGAGCGGTGCGGCATCGAGCATCAGCAACGTCGAAGGCGGAACGAACACCGTCTCGGCGCTCATCGCGTCACCCCGGTGATGACGGACGTGAGGGCCGTCGCCTTCGAGTGCTCGCGCAGCTCGAGGCCCGCCGCTGAGAAGAGTGCAGCAAAATCGACTGCTGTTCGCTCCTGGCCACCTGTCGCCACGAGCAGATGAAGGTCGGTCAACGCGCCTCTGACGCGGCTGTCGTCGAGGAGCATTTCGAGAACGATGACCCTTCCACCGGGCTTCAGCGACTCACGAGCGCGCCGCAGAATGGCGGCGGCGCGAGCGTCATCCCAGTCGTGCAGCACCCGCGCCAACACGATCACGTCGGCCTGTGTGTTCCAGGGCGAGAACAAGTCACGCGCGACGAACCGCACGGAGGAGGTGTTCGCCGGAGCTCGCGCGACCACTTCGGGCCGGTCGAGCACCGTGACGGTCAGCGTCGGGCGGGCGCTGATCAACGTCTTGGCGAGCACTCCGAGTCCTCCCCCTGCATCAACAACGTGTTCGTCGCCCCGTAGCTGCAACGCAGAAGCAATGCTCTCGTAGTCGTGCGCTGCGTAGCTCGCGAGCATTCGATGGTGGCCGTCGACGCGAGAGGCATCGTTCGCAACCTCGTCGAAGACGTCCGACGGACTCCATCGTTCGTTGCGCAGCGCCGTGGTCAGCGCCGCCCATCGTCGATCCAATGGACCGGCGTACTCGAGCGCAGCGTCCGCGAGCGTACGTCGCTCCGATCGCGCGAGAAACGCACCCCGCGCCGTCGCGTCCCAACGACCGTCGCTCTGCTCGATCAACGCCAGCTCAGCGAGCGCGTGCAACAGGCGCGGAGCGCGGGCGGGCGCGAGTGCGCACTGCTTCGCGATCTCGGACTCGCTCGCTGGAAGGGCATCGAACACGCCGAGTTCGACTGCAGCCGCGATGGTTCGCGTGCGCCAGATGCCGACCAACTCCGCCGACAACGCGGAGAACGGCGTCTTCTCAGTCGTCGGGCGAGCGCCACGCAGTCGGACGAGCGTCGCGCCTGCTTCGTCGATGACTTCGACGGCGCCGTTGTCGAGTTCCACCCGTGCCTGACCGTTGTAGAACGGCTCGACCATCGCGAATCGCCGCTCGTAGACTGGCGATCCCGAACGATCGACGTGCATCCAGCCTCGCTCGTCTCGTGCCCGAGCGAAGCCTTTGTGAAACACGTCTAGGTCGAAGAACCAGCGTTCGTGCAGCAGTCGTCCGTTCTGATCGATGTGCGTCGAACGGCCGGTGTCATCTTGAACGACTGCAACTCCGCCGCGAAAGTCACCGGCGTATCGCCATCGGCTTTCGTAGAGCGCTGCGCCGGTTGGATCGATGTGGTGATAGCGCCCGTCTGCTTGTCGAACAGGGCAGCGTTGCTCCTGAAAGTTGCCGCACCACGCGAAGCGAACGTCGTACGCGGCAACGCCGTCGGCAGCGATATGAAACCAAGACTCACCGCGACGCACTGCTGCGAGCCCGTCGTAGAAGCCAAACGTGCGGTCGAAGCGCTCGGTGTACACGGGACGCCCCATGGGATCGATGTGCCACGCTTCTGCCCCGCGACGGACGGGGGCGAGCCCGGGCTCGTGAAAGGCGAGCACCTCGTCGAAGCGCATCTCGTACGCTGCGATCCCGCTGTGGACGTGGTGTGTGCCGTCCGCAGACGGTTGGAGGACGCGCCAGTTCATCGCGCACCTCCCGCAGGCTTTCGCATGTTGCAGCGCAGGCAGAGCGCGCGGTTACGGTAGGTCTCGACGAGTGAGCGGTACTCCGCGCCGTTCCAGATCTCGAGAAACCCTCGAGAGTTGAGGTTGCCGAAGTCGCCGAGGGTCTGTCGGTCTGCATCGGGGGCGCAGCACGGGTTGAACCTGCCCAACGCGCTGACCCATGCCTCTTGGCCGAGAAACGGGCACGGTCCTCCGGGAGCCAGGTCCTTCGTCGCGTGCTCGTCGAGCTCGAAGATGTTCTCGAGGAGCACCTTCTCCCCGCTGGGAAGAAGCGTTGCTTCCGCAGCGGCGCGGGCCTGTACGACGGTTGCGTTCCATCGCTGGATCGCGTCGGGGGTGCGACGCATCGACTGGTCGGCGATCTCGTCGAAGTGTGCCCATAGGTGATGGCCCTTCACGCGATCGACGCCGAGCCGCGCGGCCAGCGTCACGATCGCGGGAAGCTCACGCACGTTGTCTTCGAGAAACGTGAGCTGCAGCGTGACGCGGCAGCGATGTCCTCCATCGCGAGCGTGCGCGTCGCGCACGGCGATGAACTCGCGGAGGTTATCCAGCGCCTTGTCCCAGCTCGAGCCGATCATGATGCGCTCGTGGGTCTCTTGCGTGGCGCCGTTCCACGAGATCTTCACGTCGGAGGTCAGCGGCACGATCTTCTCTGCCCACGCGCGCGCACCGAGGCGTGGAAACGTCCCGTTCGTCGTCAGGTTGAGCTTCACGTTGTGCGCTCGACACACGTCGAGAATCGCCTCGAAGTCGTCGTACAAGAGCGGCTCTCCCATCGTCGACGGGATGATCTCTTTGAGTCCCGTTGGCGCGGCCTCGCTCACAACGCGTCGAAGCAGTTCGATCGGCATCTCTCTGCGCGGCGCACGCTCCTCCTTGCGGCGAATCTGCGCGAGGCTGTGCGGCGAGTGCTCCTCGCACATCACGCACTTGAGGTTGCAGGTGTCCGGGTTCGTATCGAACGTGATCCGCCACGGTCCCTGCAGTGTGGTGACCGCGGCGCTCGCGCGTCGATCGATGAGCTGCTGGTAGAGCTGCTCGTGTGCCGCCACGTGCGGTTCAATGGCGGGGATCTGACCATCCTCGCTGAAGACGTAGCCACGGCGTCCAAGTCGCCGAGCTTCTTCTGGATCGTCGACCATTCTCTGCATCTGCTCGGCCAGCGACGCGACGCTGCGGTGCTCGAACAGGAGACCGTTGACCTCGTGATGAACGTACTCGGCCATGCCCCCAGCGTTTGCTGTGAGGACAGGCACTCGAGCTTGCTGCGCCTCGTGGATGACCAACGGCGAGTTCTCGACCCAGACCGATGGCACCACGATCGCGTCTACGAGATCGAACACGTCGCGAACGATCTCTTGATTGCGATACTCGGTGAGCCACTCGACGCGCGACGGCGCGTCGCCAGGCAAGTTACGAGCGATCGCCCGCAAGGCATCCGTATCCTGGCCTCGTGGGCGTCCCCAGATGCGTAGCCGTGCCTCGCCTCGCACGCGACCGAACGCCTCGATGAGCTGATGAATCCCCTTCGCGGGGATGTGGGTCCCTATGTACCCGAACGTGAAGGGCTCGCCACCCTTGCGCGAGCGTCCTTGCATCCGTGTGCGGTCGAAGCCGTAGTCGATGTAGCGAAGCTTGGCCTCGGGCAAGCCAAACTGATCGCGATAGCGCTCGAGCAGATAGCGCGCGGGCGCGATAAACGTGTCGACGATCTCGGTCATCGCCCGCACGTGCGCCATGCGTCGCTCGACCCATCCCGCCCAATACGTCACGTCTTCTTCGTGCTCCGTCGATGCGCCAGAGAAGTAGCGCGCGTAGCACCGCTCGGCGCACTTGCGATCGTTCTGACCGTCGCAGGCAGCCCAGAGGTCCGAGGGATCTTCTGGGTGCATCTGCATGAACTGCCCACGGGGGCACATCACCCAGTAGTCATGCAGCGTGTAGACGATCGGAATTCCCCGCTTCGCTGCCTCCCAGGGCAGAGAGGTTGACAAGTGATTGAGGTGGCCGATGTGCACGACGTCAGGCCTCACTTCGTCGAGGAGCTCGGCGAACCGCGCATCCACTTCGGGATGGCGGTATCGATCGCGGCTTCGTGCGACGTTCACAAGCCGAACTGCGATGCGGCTGTCGTCCGCGTCGCGTTCATTTCGAACCGCGAAGTCTCTGGCAAACGAGTCTTCTTCGCGCGTGAATACCTGCACCTGGTGCCGCGCTGCGAGCCCGTGGCAGAGCGTCTGGCTGTAGACCTCCGAGCCGGCGTTGTACCGCATCGGATAGCCGTGGATCACCTTGACGATCTTCATGACGCAATCTCCGTGTGTGCAGCCGCGCGACGGCGCTGGTCCAAGACCATTCGAGTCACTCCGTCGCTCAGCGAAACCCGAGGCGACCATCCGAGTCGTGTCCGTGCGAGCGTCCCGTCACCGCAGAATCCGGGAACTGCATAGGCTCTGGGCGGCGCGTGCTGGATGGCGCTGCTCGACCGAGCTGCGTCGACCACCAGTCTCGCGAGTGCGCCGAGCGTTGTCGCCCTGCCGGAGGCGAGCTGCACCGGTGCCGCGCTGCAGCCGTTGCGCAGCTCGTTGATGACGAGCATCAGTCCTTCGACCACATCGTCGACGTGCGTAAAGTCGAGGTATCGATCCTCGCCTTCGACGAGCAACGGCTGCTGAGCCACCGCACGTCGCACGAACGCGGGGACGACGCGCTCGGCGTAGTCGTCGATGGAGCCATACACGTTTGCGAGACGGACGACGGCTGCGGCGAGGCCCGCCGCTCGCGCACGCTCGACCAGCTCCTCGGCGGCAGCCTTCGATCGACCGTACGCGTTGATGGGTGCGAGTGGGGCGTCTTCACGCACCACGCGCTGCGTGCTTGCGCCGTACACCTCACGACTGCTCGTGAAGAGACACCACGCTCTTTCGCGTTCCGCTGCGCGGAGGACGGCGTGGGTGCCCTCCACGTTGGTGCTCCAACAACTGCGTGGGTCGGCCTCGCAGGGAGCGACGCGCGCGATCGCGGCGAGGTGGACAACGCCGGCGCACTGCTGCACCGCAGCGGACACACGATGTGCGTCGACGATGTCGCCGCGGTCGCCCTTGCTGGGCGCGCGAAGGTCGAACTCGACGACGTCGATACCGCGTCGACGCAGCGCACGGCACAGGGATGTGCCGATCAGCCCGGCGGAGCCGGTGACCAGGATTCGTTCGCTCATGGCTTTGTGCTCCTGCACCATGACGACACTCCCGCGGTGCTGCTGACAGTGAGCACCGCGGGAGTGTGTCGATGGCAATCAGTCCAGCGCCTCTTCGTCGCGCTTGGAGTTCGCGCGACGTCGTGCCTCTTGCCTGAACTCCCTGGCTCGAGTCTCGGCCTCCGCCTCGGAGGCTCCTCGCGAGCGGTAGTACTTGGTGTCCGCTGGGTTGCACTGGTCCGCGTGGTTGTCGCGGTCCGCCTTCGACTTCAACTTGGCAGTCATGTTGGCTCCTTTGAGAAAGTGCCAGCCACGGACTTCCATCTCTCCGCTGGGTCACGGAGCTCGAAGGAGCGTTCGATACGCTTGCGCGTAGATGGGGTCTTTAGCTGACGGTTCGGGTCGTTTTACGTCGCGTTACTGAGGTTACGCGGCGCACCGCGCGTTCAGGGACCCGAGACGCCCAAACTGAACCTGAGTAACGAGACTCGCCAACCAAACACCCGTGGGTAGCGGGTGTCAAGCCGCTCAGCGCGATGAGCGTGCTCCAGCTGTGGACGACTACTCCGACGTGCGTCGTCGCTGCGCTGCGCGATCGCCCCATCGAGCGCGGCGTTGTGTTCGTCCTACCCGCCGTGTGGCGTTCGCGCAGCGCTTCCTCACGACCGCGGTACTCTTCGCGCGAGCCATGAAACCGACCTCTCGATTGATTCCGCCCGCGGCCGCGAAGCGCCTCGTGGCCATCTGCACCTGCGAGGACTTTCTCGAGCGCGCCCGCCCTTTCTTCACGCCCGTCGACCGATGGAAGTCCGTCGACGACGACGAGCTCTGGCGCGCCATCCTCTCGCAGGTGTGCGTCGTCGGAAGCAGCGCGCGCTGGGAGCAGCTCGCCGACTCCGGCGACTTGCGTCTGATCTCCATCGAGAAGCTCGCGCCCATGAACGCCGCGCAGCGCACGACGGCCATTCACGAGGTGCTTCGCAAGCACAGCGTGCGCTACGTCACCGACGATCCCACCGCGTGCAAGAAGACGCAGGCGCTCGTCGCCAACTTCGAGTTCGCTCAGCACTGCGGCGGAGCGGCGTCCTACCTCGCGCGATTGGCTGCGATGCCCGACGACGCCGCGCGCGTGAAGCGAGTGCGCAAAGACCTCGAGTACATCGGGCACAAGGGAGCGCGCGATTTTCTCATCGGGCTCGACCTCGGGCGCTCGCTGATCGCGTTCGACGTGCGGGTGCTCAACGTGCTCGAGGCCGCCGGGGTGCGTGCGCCAGTCGACGTGCAGTCGAACAACGATAGCTACGAGCAGTTGCAGAGCGCGCTTCTCGAAAGCGTTTGCGCTCCGGCGAAGGTCACCGGCGCGCAGTTCGACCGCATCCTCTACCGCAACTACGCGGGGCTGTGCGCGGCGATGGGGATCCATCAAGACGGATGAGCGCGGGCTCGACGCTGCGCAGCGAGTGCGATCGCGCGGGTGTCGTTCTGCTTCGCAACCAGCCGGCAGGTACACTCGCGACCCAACCTGGAGGGACGGCGATGACAGACAGCGTTCGAGAGCTCGTTTCGAGACTGCCGCTCACGGGGTTCTCGCGGCTCTCTGCGAAATCGTGGATTCCGAGCTATTTGACGCGCGAAGAGCAGATCGCGCGGCTCGTGGCGCAGTACTCGGATGCCTTCGATCGTCTGCTCGACGCGCTTCGACGGACGGACCTGATCGATGTGCTCGCGTCTCTCCGCATGCCCCTTGGTGACCGCGTCGTCGAGTTGACCAACCTGTGGGGCGCTGCGAAGCCCGCGCTGCAACAAGCAGTGCGCGCGATCTTCGTAGACGGCTGGTTGCCGCGCGCCGAGGGCGACACACCGACGGACCCGATCTCGACGCGGTTCGTTGTTCGCGCTGCGCTCCCGCTTGGCAGCGCGGTTCCCATCGTCGAGTCGGAGAGCATCGATCGCACGAACGACGAAGGCCTTCCGGTGTTCGAGCGGATCGTCGGTCGGTCGCCGTCCGATGTCAGCGGCCTGGAGCGGTTTCAACGCGAAGCGATCGGTCGGCTGCGAGATCACTTCGTTGCTCGCGAACCTCGCGATTCGCCGCCCTCTGCTCAGCGCGGAATCCTCTGCCTCCCGACCGGCGGCGGAAAGACCCGCACTGCGCTCGAGTTCTTGTTGGAGTACTTCATCGGCAAGCAGCGCGTGCTGTGGATCGCGCACCGACTCGAGCTGATCGATCAAGTGCACCAGGAGCTGCGCTTGCTTGGAGCGCAACGGCCCGAGGGAACTTCGTTCTCGATCTCCCGTGTCCAGGGCGACGATCGTGATCTTCGTGGCGACGTCGTGATCGCGTCGAACGCCACGTTGTTGCAGCAGCGGCCGGCGAGAAGCGCGTTGGACTCCTCGTCGCTGCCCTTGGGAATCGTCGTGTTCGACGAGGGCCACCATGCGGTCGCCGACCAAACATGGCGCTACCTCGAGCAGCTCATCGGCGACGACGTGCATCTGCTCTCGCTCACCGCGACGCCGTTTCGCACAGAGCGTGGCGGCACCGAGAGGCTTCGCGCGCTGCTCGGTGACGTCGTGCACGAGCAGTCCTTTCGCTCGCTGGTGGAAGAGGGCTTTCTGGCCGAGCCGATCTTTGTGCGGCAGGTTCTGCGAAGCACCGCGTCGTTCTCGCTCACCGCGATGGAGCAGAAGGCACTCGAGCGATCCGACGACTTCTCCGCAGAGACACTGCGTCGGATCGCGGGAACCGCAGGTCGCGACGAAGAGATCGTCGAGCACTGGCAGCGACGACGAAACGAGTTCGACAAGACCATCGTCTTCGCGTGTGACATCGAGCACGCCGAGCAGCTCACGCGGCGGTTTCAAGAGACTGCTGCCGCGAAGTCGATCCACAGCGGGCTCTCTCGCGACGAGCGACAGCAGCGCTTGAAGTGGTTTCGAGAGCAGACCCGGCCGTGCGTGCTCGTCAACGTCGGCATCCTGACGGAGGGCACGAACATCCCCGACGTGCGCTGCGTGCTCGTCGCGCGACCGACGATGAGCAAGGCGCTCTTTCACCAGATGATTGGGCGTGGCTCACGAGGGCCGAAGACGGTGCCAGGCAAGACGCACTTCTCCGTGATCGACTGCGTGGACGGATACGAGCATCTCGGAGCGGTGCTCGCCGGCGCCGGCTTCGCCGCGGAGTTTCGCAGCGATGCTGTGCTCGACTCCGACGGTGAGACGGACGCACGCGAAGCAGTGGGCTCTCCGCCCCGCGGCGTCTCGGTGGCGCGCGCAGCGCCAACGCCGAGCGCGACCGCCGAGATCGACGTTTGGACAGCGTCTCTCGCCGCGACGTACGCCTGGCATCGCGATGCGGGAAGGGCCATCGACGATCTCGTTCCGGCCGAAGAGTTGAGCGGCAACGCTGCGGATGGACGCATCGCGGTGCCTCTGTTCGATGCGGTGCTGCCCGTTGTGGCCCAAGCGCTCGACCTACTTCGCGCTGCGATCTCTCAGCAGCGATGGGCGGACGCGTACGAGCGACGCTCGGCGCTCGACGCGTTGGGCGCGATTCGGCCGACCCAGTGGGATCGCATCGTCGCGCACGCAAAGGCCAGTGGTCGTGCGCCCGTTCAGGTTGGAGTGCGTTCGTTCGCCGACCATACCTCTGCCGTCGCGAAGCTCTCAGTCGACCCTCTGTTGGCGCTGCTGCGTCGCTGCGATGGGCTCGCTGAGAACGCTCGACGAGTTGAGGTCGAGGCTGCGTTCGCCGCGCATCCGACGCTTGCGGTGTTCGCAACGGTCGCGGCGCTCGATGCCACCGTCGTCGAGCTGCTCGAGGACCGCCGCGCGCGCACGCCCGCGGCCGAGCCCGATGCGGCTGAGTCGTTGCCGTCTCCTGGCGCCGCCGAGGCCTTCGTCGTGCTCGCCGCTGCAGTTGCACGTGCCGATGGGCACTGGATCGAAGCCGAACACAGCGTGGCCTCGAAGGCGGTTGAGCAACAGTTTGGTCGGCCGATTTCCAGGGAGTTCGGGGACATCGAAGCGGTGCCGTCGGACGAGGCTGCGCTTGCTGCTGCGGTACAGGCGCTGCTCGCGACGCTGTCGTGGGCGGCGCGCAGCGTCGTCTTCGATTGGCTGTGTCGGGTCGCGATCGCGGACGAGCAGCTTCATCGCGAGGAAGAACGCGTTCTGCTTTCGCTTGGCGCTGCGCTCGGACTGTCGCCCGACGACGTCGACCGGCGCATCGGATGGACACTGGACCGCGATCCCAACTCCATCGGAGCCCGTGCAGACGGCCGCATCGCCTGCGCGGTGTGCTCGTCGGTGATGGTCGCAGATGCAGCCTTCTGCGGAAACTGCGGCGCTTCGCTGCGTGGCGGAGCGGTCGATGACAAGAGCTGCCCGTGCCCGCGATGCGGAACACGAATGCCCGCGGACTCGACGTCGTGCGCAGTGTGCGGCGACACGACGGATCGTCCGTCTGCCGCGGCAGCCGATGGCGCGGGTTCAGGGACGCAACCCGACTGGGCGGCAGGCGCTCGCGCAGAGGAGTACGTGCGGCAGTTGCTCGAGAGGATCGTGCAGTCCCATGGGGCGAGCTGTTACACGCACGACCGGTCGCCTGTTGCAGGCGAGCAGCAACGCGGCGAGACGGACTTCAAAATCACCCGCGGTGGCGCTCCGACGGCAGGCGATCGCCGTGAGTGGGATCTGCACATCGAGGTGAAGCACCTGAAGAGTCCGGCCACGGGCGCGGTGTATTGGTCCCAGCGCGAGGTCGAGAAGGCCGAGCGGCTGCGAGCGCAGCGCGTGGCGTACTTCGTGGTGGTCGCTGTTCCGCGTGAAGATCCAGAGCAGTTCGACTTGTACTGGTCGACGGACCCTCTCGAAGACCTGCTTCGAGACACGCGTCGCTCTCTCCTGCGCACCGACACCTTCACCGTTGGCTTGCACGCGACCGAAGGCTGGCTGCCGGACAAGCCGGTCCTCGGGCCTCCGACGTCAACGTGCACCTTCGAGATCCGCTTCGAGGGCGGCGGGCTGCAGCACTGGCGCCACGACTCGGCAACGCAGATCGCTCCAGTCGAGGAGTGGTTCGATGAGCACGAGGGAAGGTCTGTGGTTGCTTGAAAGTCGCACACAAATTCATGGTGTGGGAGCGCTGCTTCGTCGCGACAGCGCTTCGACAAGCGTGGGCATGATCGCTTCCTCCCAGCTCTCGCCGGGGACTGCTCGAATCGCCGCTACGGCAGCGCCGAAGTGCTCGGTTGCGCCGGGGTAGAGTGTCGCGGCGAACTCCACGACGCGGCGGTGTTGCTGATCGACGATGGCATCGCGGTACGCGTGCATCTTGTCGACGTCGCTCTTCACAGGTCGCCCCGTCGCAGACGGATCGGACCCTTCGCTGACCAACTTGTACTTGGGGTCGAAGATCCACACCCGGGTGCGCTGCGTGTCGCTTAGTTCGATCGCGAGATCAGGACGTTGTGGGTACGACACGCTCGAAAGTTTGCCACTGCTGTACGTGCACTCGGGGATCACACGAAGCAAACGATCCGCGTCGTCTCGAAGCACCAACGCTGGCTGTCCGTCGGGCAACACCTGAACGAAGTGTGTCCCGCGGAGGGTGCGCACGAGCCGTTGATCGACCACACGAAATCCGGCGTCGACCGCGTGCTTCGCGAGCGCGACCATCAGGCGCAGCGTTGCCCAGAGCTGGTAGAGCGCGGGAAGGTTCTCGATGGGCTCGAGCATCGCCTCGCTCTGGAGTCGAACGCTCTGGCTTCGATGAAACGCGAGCCACCCTTCGTACGCCTCTCGATACTCATCGCGCCGCAACATCGCCATCGACGGCGCCGGAACGCCGGACTGCAGCGCTCCAACCTCGTCCATCCACGGAGCGCCTCGTCGCGCGAGGTCGAGCGTCCTTCTCCACTCCATCGCTTCGCGATACGCGTCGCTTTGTCTCTGCGCTGCGCATGCTTCTGCGAATCGAGCGACCCGTGCGCGCACTTCACCGAAGAACGTCGCGACGAGACGATTCTCGATCGTGTCGAGCGTGACCGTCGTTCGCTGGTCGATCACTTCGACGATGGCTCGTGCCGCGACGTTCTGCGCGCGGGATGCGAGCGCATAGGGGCTTGCGACGCTGGGCCGACGCGCCGCAGCAGCGCTGACCCACCGCTGGTCGCGTGCGAGTGCCTGATGGGGGCGCCGTTCGATTGCAGCGACCAACGCAGCGACGCCGCGGCGTGCCGCCGTGCCGTTCACAGCGCGACGAAGCCGTGAACGCTCTCCCGCGAGCGTTCGATCATCGGGGGGATGAAGGGTGACGCCAGCGAGCGCGCCGAGACGCTGCAGCGCGACTGCGACCTCGGTGGGCAGCTCGCTCTCGAGCTCGAAGAACAGTCGTTCGACTGCGGCCTCGCCGATCTTCGTCGGCTGAATCGAGACCAACACTTCGGTGCGCTGCGGACCGCGCTCGACCAAGACGCGATGCTTGCCTGCGCCTGAGCGAGGCCACATGGCGGCGATCCAGCGCTCGCCCGAACGAGCTCTGCGCAGGGCGACGTCGAGCGGACAGCCGTCGACCGTCACGCGAACCTGTTCCCACTCGGTTGGCGGATGATCGACGACGAGCCATGCGGGGGCCCATTCGCCCGGCGCATCGAGCGGCCGTTCGTCGCGCACGTCGAAGAAGCGAAGCTCACCAGAACGACGCGAATCCATGCTGTCGAAACCCTTCGAGCATCCGCGTGGCCCGCTGGTGCGTGAGCAAGAAGCGCTCGTTGCTGAGGGCGATCAACGCTTCGAGCGCGGCGCCGACGCGCGGGTCCGAGCCTCGAAGCTTCGGAAGCACCTTCTGAACGATCTGTTCGTCGAACGCCTCTTCCCACGCGACGCCGTGATCCTCGACGTTCACGCGCACGTACTCGACGAGGTCGTCGACCACGCGAAAGCCAAACGGCGCGACCGACTGCACCGCGTCCCAGACTGCGAGCGCGCTTTCGGCGGCGACGGTCCCGCGCAAGTGCTGTTCGAGCAGGTCGCGCGGCGCGGGAAGCTCGAGCAGCTGCGCACGGTCGTACACTTTGTCGGAGAAGCCGTGCGTGGTCTCGTCGACGTTGACCGTTCCGATGACGACGAGGTTGGGCGTGAGGGCGACGTGGTCGCTCTTGTGGAGCTCGATCACCGCTTCGTCGCCCCGCTCGCGAACTTCGATGGCCGAGAGAAACTTCGCGAAGTAGTGCTCGACGCGCGCAAGGTTCATCTCGTCCAGGACGAGATGAAACGGTCGCGCCGTGCGCTGCGCCGCTTCGGCTGCAGCGAACTCGTTCGCTGCTTCTCGAATGAACCGGCTCGCAGCGGTGTCTTGATACCCGTCGTTGCCTGGGACGAGAGGGTTGAAGAAGCCGAGCAGGTCTTCGTTCGCCATCCAGTTGGGCGCGACGGGAACCAGTCGATACGCGGCGCCGATCGCGTCGGCGTACGCCTTGGTGAGCCAGGTCTTTCCCGTTCCGCTGATGCCCGCGAGGATGACAAAGCCGCGCACGCCGAGCGCGATGTGGTAGCGACGCAGCGTGCGAGGGTCGATGCGAAGACCGACACGCTGCAATTCTGCTGCGATTTCGGGCAACGTCCTTGGTCGATACGGATCCGGCGTGGAGCGCACTGGCTCAGAGTGCGTTTCTTCGTCGCCTGCGGTGGGTTGGGCCGCAAGCTCACGCTCGATCTTCGCGAGCTCGTCCTCGTCGAGCTCCATGATCGTCCTTGCCCAGTGACCTCGCTTCTCGATGGCGCCTGCACGCTTCGTGTCCCAACGGACGTGTACGGTATGCGCGAAGAACGATCGGTTCGGGTCGAACTCGTAGCTTGGTTCGACGACCGTGCCGATGCCCAGGATTCGCAGCTTTCCGCGGTTTGCGACGATGACGTCGCCGGGCTGCGCGCTGCGGAGCTTCCAGAGCGAGTTCGCGAGCTGGCTGATCGCGCCGTTGTTGCCGTTGCCGATGGTGGGCATCTTTTCGACCAACGCCGTGCGCAGGTCGGAGACCGTCTCGTACGTCCTCAGGTCGCCGACCTCGTCCCATCCAACGCAGATGTACTGACCGTCGATGCAGTCCTTCCACGCCGAACCCTTCTCGCCGGGGGAGACCTTCAGGATCATCCGTGCCCTCGTGGCGAGCGGAGCGTCGCCGCCCGACGTGGCGGTCAGCAGCAGGTTCTGTGACGCGAACAAGAAGCGATCGAGCTCGATGAAGTCCTCTGCGTCGAGCTCGGCGCGAACGGTCCGTATGCTGTCGAGAAACTCAGTGATCGTTCCTGTCGGTAGTCCGAGCGGAGCGAGGGCAGTCCGCGAGACCGTATTCCACAGGCAAAACTCGGTCGGGTGGAAGTGCATGAGCAGACCACTCGTGATGTTCGGTCCGAAGCCCTTTACTGCAGTGATGCTGGCGTACTTCTCTGTGGGACTGAGCGTGCTGTCGGTGAGCCAGCGCAGGCCTTCGCGAACGAGCTTCGTGCGCTCTTCGCGCTCCGGTGTGGTCGTACCAAACACGCGCGTCGCTGAGCCCCAGGTGTAGTTGCCGTGAAGCTCGAGACGACCGTTCGCAAGCGCGCTGGTGAGCTCGCGCGCTGTGCGCTCGTCGATCGCCTTGTTGTCGTGCGCGAGGATGTCCGTCTCGCGGCCATCGAGCAGTGTGCGGGTGTGGATCGCCCATACGTCGGCGTCGAACGTCGCGAGGTCGATCGACGCTGGATTCGCCAGCAGTTCGCGGATCTGCGCGGCGCGGTGACGACGGAGCGACACGTAGAAGCGCTCGGATGGAGAGGCACGAAACGCAGCGAACGCCCGCTTGAACTCGGTCCACGCAGACGAGGTGGCGGTCACGTTCGCCGCTGCGCTCTCCTTCTTCTCCACGCGAAAGCCGTTCGACTCGAACCAGCTGCGATCCGAGGGGGTAAACTCGAACGACTCAGGCTTCAGCTCGGTCCCAGTCGCGATCTTCGTCGCCAGCGAGATCACGTACTTGGGCGGGTATCGCTTGCCGTCGTGCACGAGGTCGTAGGCGACGGAGCCTCTGCCCGCAGGGACTCCATCGACGTCGATCTGCGCCATGGCACTCTCGACGTGCTCTCTCGAAAACTCTCGCGGACTCATATCCAGCTCGGCCCTCCAGCGGCGAGTGTACGTCGAGCGTCGTGGTGAGCGTGACACAAACCCTGCGCAAGCTCTCGCATCGAGACTGCGACGCCAGCCGCGAGCCTCGACGCTCTTGGTGAGCGGACATGGGGCGCTTTGTGACCGGCTGTTGCCCTCGGCTGCAGGCCCTGTCAAAACGCTCTCGAATCGAGAGGGGCTTACGATGTCCGACGCCAGGCTGTTCGAGTCCACGCTGAAATCGCTACGGTCGCGCATGGGGCGCGCGATCGCCGTCCCCTCGTGCGCTGCATGGAGCATCGAGCGATCGCCGGTGCCCACCGTCGTTGCTCGCGTGTCGGTCAACGAGTTCGACCGCAACTTGCAGGAGGATCGTGCGGCGGTTCCGTTCTTCGCGCTGTGTCTGGCGTGGTGGTTCGAGCACTTCGCGCTGTTCGGCGCCGAGGCGGTGAGGGCGCGTGTCGAACTCGACGCGGCGCTGCCCGAGACGGCGCACGGCCACCGCGCTGCGTTCGTGCTGCACGAGTTGTCGCGGTTGGTCCCTGCGCGTTTCACGTTGTCGCCGTCGCTCGTCGCGCGTTGGCCTGAGCGCCCTGTACTCAACGAGGGCGAAGCCGATCGTGACGACGCGGCGCGGCCCGAGCGCGGTGGCGAGCACGCGATCGAGGTGGCGTTCACGCGGCAGATGGATTTGCCGACGCAGTTCGCGGCGATCGACGCGATCGAGGCATTTCGGCGGCAGCTTCCGGTTGGAGTGTTCGACGGCGAAGTGCGCCGCGCGACGCGCTGGAGCCCGAGCGGAAAGAGTCAGATCGACCTCTGGGCTCCGTCGACCGATGGCTCGTCGATCCACCTGTTCGAGCTCAAAGATCGAGGAAACAACGGCCTCGGAATCCTCCCCGAGTCCTTCTGGTACACACGCCTCGTCCACGCGATCCGTTGCAACAACTTCGTCGGTCGCCCCATCGTCGGCGGCGGCAAAGCGATGGACGCCGTCCGCGCTGCCTCGCGCGTCTCGATGTGGCTGCTCGTGCAAGACCATCACCCGCTGGTGCTCGCCGACGGAGCGTCACCGCTGAGCGAGCTCAACGCTGCGATGCGCGATGAATGCGTCTCGATCGGTGTTCTGCCGTACGCGATGATCGAAGGGCGTGTCGTGCTCGAGTTGTCGTCGGTCTGGCGCTGAGCGGACAGGCGACGACGTCGGGCTTCGACACGGCACGCACGACAGAGTGCTCGTCGACGCGGTGCCTGCTTCGCGAGGACGTCGATCAGCTCGACCGCCGCGCGCACCTGCACCTCGTACTCCCCGCCCAGGCGATCGCGTGCTCGATCCGGAAGCGAGCGTCGTTGGCCATCTGCTGGCTCCGTTACAGCGACGCGAGCGCGTCGGGCAGCGGTAGCGCGATCCAGCCCTCGGTGCGAGCGGCCCCGTGGTGCTCTGCGGGCACTGGATGCACTTTTCCGAGCGCCGCGGCGCGCGCGACGAGCGCGCAGACGAACGCGTCGAGGGCGTGGTCGGTCGCTGTGCACGTTGCTTCGTCCGCCCCGCTCCAGCGCACACGACGTTTCATCTGAAGGAGGATGGCGGCGAGCATCGCCTCTCGTCGTCTGGCTCCGGCGGCGTTGGTGTTCTTGTAGTCCGTGCGCTCGATCGTCCACAGCGCGAGAGCTGCTGCTGGGTAGGCCTCGATCACATGCCGCTGGCCCGTCAACTCCGCGCCGAGCGCCGCTGTGACGACTGTGCAGTTCGAGCCGAGCGCTCCGAGGATGCCGCACACGCGCCACGCAGCCATGGCGATCTTGTCCGACGAAACAGAGAGCGGATTGATGGGCTCGCGAGCCCCCGACGTGCGACGCGAGAGCGTGTCCCTCACGACCTGCCGGGTGACCTCGTCTGTGGCCCGCAATCGAAACGCAGTGTCACTCGGGCGGGACCACTCGCCACCGGGCACCCATCGCGACACGGCTTGCACCATCGCTGTGGGCCAACCGAAGGGGGCATCGAGGGCGGTGACGAGCGAGGCGTTCGTTCGCTCGATGATGCGATCATCCGTGACGCCGAGTTCGACTCGCTCGACGATGGCCTCCGACTCAGTCCAGCGAAGCTCGCAGAGCGCCGTGTTCCGGGGATCCTTCGCGATGTCGACGCCGACGGAGATCACCGGTTGAGTGAGGCTCTCTTTGGAGTCGTTCGCAACGGAAAACGCTGCTCGTCAGGTTGCCTCTGAGAGTCAGCCGTGAGCTTGGTTTCGTTGATGGGAGGCAGACCCGCCGCTCGAAGCGTCGTGTCGAGCGCGGCGATTGGCTGCACGACGCCCGCGATCACAGCGTCGCGCTCGACGCCGGTTCGAAGCGTCTGTGTTTGCGTGCTCGAAGTCACACCCAGATCGCGCGAACTCAGCACCAGCGTCGCTCGTTGCGGGCTCGAAACTGCTACTCGATCCCGACCCATCCCTTCGCCCGCACCATCACCTCCGCGACGACCGGGCCCGGATCGCCCGGTCCGCGGTCGTCCGTGAAGTTCGCGTGCGCGAACAGCCCGCGCAGCCCGCTCAATCGCCCCGCGCGCACGCTGGCCAGCACCCGCAGCTCCGGCCGCCCGTTGCGCCACGGAACCACCTGCGCGATCCCGAGCTCCCTCGCGAGGACCTCGATCAGTTCGACCGCCGCGCGCACTTGCACCTCGTACAACTCGCCAGTGAGCGCCTGCACCATCTCGATCCCAACGCTGAACGGGTTCGCCGCGCCCGCGTGCCACGTGAACCACCGCGCGGGATCGCTCTGCTGAAACACCGTTGCGTCTCGATCGACGGTGAAGTCCCAGCTCTTGTCCGTCGCTCGCGCGTTGGCTGCGACGTAGCCGCGGCCCGCGGGAGTTCCGCTGCCCGCGTGCAGCGCGCCGAGTCGCCCCCACGTCGTGTGCAGCACGATCGCGCGCACGCGCTCTCTTCTTCGCGAGCGATTCTCTCTGAGCTCGGGAACCCTCGCGTCATCGAGCCACGTCACCACCCGCGCGTGCGCCACCTTCACGCGTCGCCCGTCGATGACGATGCCCGCGTTCATCGCGTCGCCTTCGCGCGCAGCACCCGCGTGTGCAGCAACCGCAGCGCAGCGGAGATTTCCCTCAGCTCGCGCGCACGCTCGCGCTCTGCCGCGGCGAGGTCGTACCGATGGCTCTGCGTGAAGCCGTCGCCTGCGCGCGTGCAGCGCACCGCTTCGTACTCGAGCCTCGCGCTCACTTCGTCCGCCGCGCGCGACGACCGTCCGTGGTGCGCGATCAGCGCGATCGCGTCGAGAGACAGCAGCACATCGAGCGCGCGCAGCACTGCGTCGTCCATCGGGCGCTTCTGCGCATCGACTCCGTTCGACTTGAACTCGCGGTCTTTCACGGTGACACCTCCAACGCGCGCAACGTCTCGGGCCCCAGCACGTTGTCGTCGCTGATCCCCGCCGAGCGCTGAAACGCGACGAGCCCATCGGGCCGCCAATATCCACGTCGATCCAGCTCGCACAGCGCAAGAAACGCCGCTCTCCCGTTGCGATCGACCCTCGACGGAACCGCCCACAGCGCCACGCGCTCGTGCAACAGCGCGCTCGCCGCCGTGTCCCTCATCGGAACGTGATGCAGCTGGTAGTACGGCCTCCACTCGACTCCGTCACGCAGCTCCGTCGATGGGTCGTCCTCGACGATCCACCCCGCGCGCACGGCCGCGGCCCACGATTTCAAGGCGCGGGCTTCTCGTGCGGCGAGCGCTCCGCGGTGCGCCATCAAGCCGTCGCCCGGCGCTGCGTAGACCTGGCAGTACGAAGCGGTGATGGGGGAGTGGGGGCCGAGCCAGTCGTTCCAGTTGTACGAGGCGTGAAACGAGGGATGGTCGTAGGCCGTGTGCACCTGCTCGATCCCAGGAAACCGCGCCGCGATCTCCCCCAGCGCCCCGCGCACGAGCTCGCTCAACCGCGCGCGTTCGGCGCTGTTGGGCGCGCGCTTCCAGCTCGCCTCGGCGTTGTGCGTGATCGCCACCGCGCCGATCGAGTGCGCGCGCTGCGCGAGGCCCACCATCGTGCGGACGCCTTGTGTGATGGAGGTCCTTCCCTTCGCGACCTCGCGCGCGATCGAGTCGAGACCGAAGCCGCACACGAATTCAACATCGCCGAGCGCTGCGCGGATCTTGTCGGCCACTAGCTGCACGCTCCACGAGTGCACTTGCACCGTTCGCGGTCTCGCGCGATCGAGCAACGAGCGCCCAGCGGACCAGGCCGCCTCGGGTCCGTCTGGATGCCACAGCGTGGCCACGGGTCCGTTCTTCATGGTTCCTCCTTCGTGAGTCGTTCGATGGCCTGCGCGATGTGCGACTCAGTCGCGCGTGTGACGCGTGCTCCTCGCAGGGCGTCCTTGAGCGTCGAGCGCGCGATTCCCGCGGTGCGCGCGACGTCGGTCAACGTGCTGCGCGACACCAGTCGCGCGAGCGTCGAGCGGGTGTCGCTCGAGAGTTCGACGAGCTCCTTCCAGCGCAGCTCGGCCATCGCCCGCGCGTTGTTGCCGTTGATGCTGTACGCCGCGCCGCACGCGTGCCGTGCGTGGCCGCCGAGCGCGGCGAGTCGCTTGCGTCGCTCTGGGTCGAGTGTTGCGAATCCTCGCAACCGTCGTGGTCTTGCTTCGCTCATGCTCCGAGCGTGCGCGAGCGCGAGTGCGCCAATCGGTCAGAGCGTGTCGAGATCTCGAATTCGTGTGTCGGCGTGCAGTGCCGTAGACGCGCGCCGCGTACACGAGACGAACGTCGTGTGTACAACGAGGCTTGCGCGCGCTGCGTCAACGACTCACCTCGCGCTCATGGCGAAGCGCAAGACTGGGTCGCCGAGCACGGCCGTTGGCTATGTGCGCGCGTCGACCGATCGACAAGAGCTCGGTCCCGAGGCGCAACGCGACGAGCTCGCGCGTTGGGCCGAGCGCGAGCGAGTCACGTTGGTTGCGGTGCACGAGGACAGCGTGAGCGGCGGCGCGGAGCTCGAGGATCGACCGGGACTCTTGGCGGCGATCGACGCTGCGAAGTGCGCGGGCGCGGGGCTGCTCGTGGTCACGCGGCGCGATCGGCTCGCGAGGGACGTGGCCATCGCAGCGTTGATCGAGCGCGAGGTCGCGCGCGTCGGGGCGCGGGTGGTGACGACGGACGGCGTCGCGAGCGGCCAGGGCGCTGCGGAGATCTTTCAGCGGTCGATCTTGGACGCGGTCGCGCAGTTCGAGCGGGCGCTGATCCGCGAGCGCACGCGGGCCGCGCTGCGCGCGAAGCGGGCGAGGGGAGAGCGAACGGGCGGTGTTCCGTGGGGGTATCGGGCGGGTGAGGGCGGGCGGCTCGAGATCGAGCCACGCGAGCGGGAGATCGCGGAGCGCGTGCGCGAGCTGCGCGCGAGAGGGCGACCGCTGCGGGCGATCGTGCGCGCGCTGGATGAAGAGGGAGTGCGGGCGCGATCGGGGCGGCCGCTAGGGCTCACGCAGGTCGCGCGGATGGCGCGCATGCGTTGAGCGCGGCTAGGTCGCGAGCTGGCGTTCGCACAAACATACAAACTATTTTAATGTTTGTGCGTGGGTCGTCCGTCGCAATCCAACGTCGTTCCGAGCTGGGACGCGCTGTACGAGCTCGCGGCGCCGCAGGACGGGTGCTTCAGCGCTGCGCAGGCTCGCGATGTGGGCTACTCGCTGCCGCTGCTGCAGTACTACCTCGGCCGCGGTCGCCTTCAGCGGGTCGCGCGCGGGATCTTTCGGCTCGTGCACTTTCCCGCGGGTGAGCACGAGGACCTGGTGGTGCTGTGGCTGTGGTCGGGTCGTGAGGGCGTGTTCAGCCACGAGACGGCGCTCTCGCTGCACGAGCTGTCCGACGTCATGCCTGCGACACGGCACATGACCGTTCCTCTGTCGCGGGAGGGGCGTCGCGTGAAGCTGCCAGATGGAATCGAGCTGCATTTCGCCGAGGTTCCGGCGTCGCAGACGGAGTGGGTTGGGGCGGTTCCGGTGACCGCGCCGCTGCGGACGATCGAGGACTGCGTGGCCGCGCACGTCTCGCCCGAGTGGATCGAGCAGGCCGCGCGTCAGGGTGTCGAGCGCGGGCTGTTCTCGAGCGCCGCGGTGAAGAAGGTGCGGGGACGCAGGCCGGCGAAGGCGAGGGCGCGGTGAGCTACGAGACGCCGGCGGCGTTCAAGCAGGCGCTCGAGTAGCACTGTGGTGGCCGAGCCGCGCAGCTGGCTGCGCGATCGTGCGCCGGTGCGGCGAGTGCGGCCGCTATCGTGGGATCGCCCGCCACTTCGCGACCAGCGGTCGTCGTCCGCGCTCCACGGCTTCGCTCGGACTTTTCCACGCAGAAGCCTCGCCGTAGTTCCTTCGAGAAACCTTCGACAACACGTCGACCCAGGATTTCGCCAGGGCCGCGTGAGGGGATGCGTAAGGTTCGGCACGGATTCTCAGCGGCGTTCAATGATGACGCGGAGCTGATGCATCTCCTCACGCCGCCCTGGAGAAAGCCTGGGTTGGCGTGATGCCGAGGGCTTCCTGAAGGATCTGCGGCGAGGCTTCTGCGTGGAAAAGTCCGAGCGAAGCCGTGGAGCGCGGACGACGACCGCTGGTCGCGAAGTGGCGGGCGATCCCACGATAGCGGCCGCACTCGCCGCACCGGCGCACGATCGTGTACGCCACCACCGTGACCGCGAGCAGCACCTCCCAGCGATTCACTTGCTTCGTCCGGACCTCCTCGAGCTCGAGGCCAAGCCGCGCGTTCTTTACATCCCGAATGCACTCCTCGATCTCGAACCCACGCGCGTAGTGATCCACGATTGCCTTCGCGTCGCCCGGCACGTCCATTGCCAGAAGCCACGGCCCCTTCGACTTTTCGTCCCAGCAGGTCACAAACGAACCAGGAGATTCCTTCTTCGCGGTCAGCGAGACGCCTTCGCGACGGATTGCGCCGTCGCTTCGCGAGCACGCGAGCTTGCGGGTTGTGTACTTCTTTCCGTTCCACCAGGCCGTGAACTTGCCTCGCACGCGGATGACGTAGTTCAGCTTCGCCGCCCGGACCTCGGCGCGAAACGCCGCGCCGTCGAACCCTCGATCGGCGAGCAAAATCACAGTCACGTCTGCGGGGACAACCTCTCGAATCGCGAGGAGCATCTTGGCCTCGATCGCTCGCTGACGGCGCTTGCGGTGCTTGGTCGCAACCGAGAGCGTGAGCAGGGGCGTCGCGCGTCCCTGGTCGTCGCACACCGCTGCGAGCAGGACCCTCATCGAATCGTTTCGCAGACTCAACCAATCGATCGCGACCCTTGCGACCCGGCGTCCGTCGAGCACGCGACGCGAGTACGATCGGTAAATCTCCATCGGGTCGATCGCGACCGAGCCGACGGCGCGATCGAACGCCTTGTGCAGTGTGCGCGGCTGCTGCTGGAAACGGATCGCCGCCGCACGAGCGAGCGAGGTGATCGTCATCGATCCCGCGAGCCACACCGCGACGACCATCTTGGCGATCGTCGCGCGCTGCCGCTCGCCGACGTCCAGAAGGAGGGCCATGATCGTGATGAGGAGCTCGGTCGATGCCACCGAGAGACAGACTTGCGCCCGGAGCTCCGGACTGCAACGTAACCGCTGCGTGAGTCGGCGTCGTTCCTCGCTTCGCGCCGTTGGCGCACGGTCACGCGCATGCGAACCCGCAATCCCGATCTCGGGGGCGGAGAGCGGAACGACGCCGACTCACGCAGCGGTTACACTGCAACCGTCGCTCGCATGCACACTTCAGCGCGGGCTTCATGCGGCGGCGAGTGGGGATGCGTCAGGTACGGGGGTTCATGCAGCGGTTACGCAGCTTCGATGACCAGTGCGTGAGCGCGGAAGTGGAGAAGCCGTTCTGCGCGGCGAATTGCGCGGCGGTCAGACCACTGCTGCGCCAAGCGTCGACGCGCTCGTGCACGCGCACTTCGAGATCGGCATTGCGGGTCCACATGCGCGTGACCGTGCCCCGGCGGCGCGCGGCAGGGAACAACGCGCACTCACCCAGCGGTTGCATTGGGTTGGCGCCTGGTTCAAACGCGATTTCACCGCGGAATGTTCGCTCGGCCCACCTCGATCTCGCCCGACGAGCGGCGCATCGAGATCGAGAGTGCAGCGCTCAACGACTGCTCGGACGACACCACGATTGGCTCAATCTTCATTCAGAGTCGACAATGCGTCGCGCTCCGACCCACCGTCGAAATCGGTTCTATTCCGATACAGTTCTCGGGCGGTAAATTCGGGGCGGGTCAGACGGCGTTGACGATACTCAACAAACAGAACTTCGCAGCGTCCATGCAAAGCAATTCGCCGAAACTCCGTGGCGGGTCGATCATCGCCCCAGCGGGCGCGATACTCCGAGCAAAGTGCCGATGAATGCTCGCACTCATCTGCAAGCGCGGCGGTGCCTCGGGTCTCGGTAAAGTAGCCAACGCGAAACACAACTATGCCCGCTCCCATCACAATGGCCAAGGCTATTGCCAACCAGTCGAAGCAGATCTTGCGCATGATCAACGCGGCGACCAACGCCGCGAACGCAAGCCCCTCCAGCACCATCGCCGGGCGCAAAAACGGAGCTAGTAGTACGTCGATAGCAGGGCACGCCAATCGCCGAGAATTCGTAACCCAGCGAGCAGCGGCTTCGGCCAACACAATACAAATCCCCGCAACCGTGGAAATTCTACGAATCCAAATATTACTCCACATTCAACACCTCCTGCGGTGCGGCTAGCGATCGACCGCGCCCTTAAAAATCAGCCACGTGTCAAACAACGAAGCGTGTCCCACCTCCGTGGGTCCCGTTCGACCCACTCCCAGCCCACGAGACCCGATGTGGGTCGCAACGTTGTTTCGCATAATCCCGGCTCCGAGCGCTCGCGGAATGGCCGCCGCGGGCGCGTCATCATGATATCCCGCGCCCTCGAGATAGTGAGCAACTGGCGCAAGGCGGTCGGAAATCTCGTTCTGAGTTCGACAGCCAAAGGCTGCCGCACGAAGCACGTCCGGCACATCGGGATCATCGATCTGACGTGTCCCGCGGCGAACGGAAGTCAGCGTCTGACTTGCATACAAATATCGCTGAGCATCGGTCAAACGTGGATCACCTTGCTGCATTTCCACCATGCGACGAGCCACTTGCATCGCTTCCGTTGGGTCCAGCACGGTTCTGTCTTCTGAGTACACGCGGTACATGTCGACGAACATTGGATACAACAGCGCGCCCACAATCGCGACTCCGAAAACAACACCAGCGGCCGACTCTCCGTTCGTGTCAATCAATCCGACGGGGTCGCTTCCTGCGTACGAATACCAAGGTCGCACCACTTCGACGCCAATCCAATGTGCGGTGCTTACCTTAGGCTCTCTTTGCCCATACGCGCCTGCACCCGGATCGTACACTCGCGCGTGGTTCGCAACGAGAGCGCTCATCGGGCTGCTCAACGGACTGCCCCCTGCAAGTGTGAATCCGGAGCCGCGATCCTCCCACTGTCCGGGAAATCGCATCTGCACTGGTCGCGCCGCAACCTCGAACCGGGCAGGGCCAGCGAGAAATGGCTCGTTTGTCGCGCGATAAGTCACCGTCGGGCTCGCGTAGAATGAGTTCACAGCAATTCGTGGAGTTCCCGTCTGATCGTTGTAAAAGAACTCGCCAGCAACCGGCGACCAGTACGCCCCCGAAGCAACGTAGTTCAGCGACAGCCGATACACGGGCTCGTTGTCAACCCAATAAATCGGCTGCGCCGTAAGTGTATTCGTTGAACCGACTTGGACGTTCGTGGTGGTCCCGATCAGCCGGCCAGCCTGGTCGTAGAAGTACAACTCGTATCGAGTGCTTCCGTCCGGCAAGAACTGGTAACTCGCCCGGCGACGGCCGGTGTGGTCGTAGCCAGAATAGTGGTACGAGGTTCCGCGCGCGTCAACCATCGAGACAAGTGCTGGCCGGCCGCCCGAGTAATATGCCCAGTACCGGCCCAACGCCGGATCGGCGCCATGCGCCGACCGGGTCTCCGACGCTCGATGGCCAGGACCTCCGAGCGCCGCTGTCGCGCTACCATAGCCCAAGTTAACCCGCGCAACCGCTGGCCACTCACTACGTCGCCACCACTGCATTCTCGTGTGATCGCCGACAGCGTCGTAACCAAATTCGTGCGAATGCGTCGCGCCAGCGGGGTCACGAAAGAACGACTGACTGCGATTGTTGTAGTTGTCGTACGAATAAGTGGCAGTGGTTGTGGGGTTGGCTGTCGTGCAGTTTGTGTTCGGATCCGCCCCCGTCGTGGAACACGTCAATCGCCCCAAACTGTCGTACGCAAATCGCTGGGTCGCCATACTGCTCGCGCCACCCGAGTTGTTGACGATACCACGAAGGTTTCCGTTGTCGTGGTATTCGTACGAATAGTCACCGAGATCAGCCCAGGTGTTCGTTCCGGTACGCCAGCGTACCGCGCCGAGCCGACCATCCATTCGAAAGGTACGCTCGACGCTAGGATTCACAGTAGCCGTTCCTTGGTTGAACCACATCTTCTCGATGGTTCCTCCAGCGGCACGATCAACTCGCGTAACGAGCGGAAGCCAGTCCCCACCGTTGTAGCCGGCAGTGACACCAGTAACGAGCGTGCTATCCGAAGGCGAGTTCGTGCTTCCATACGCGTATCGCGCCGAGTCTCCGGTTCCCATCGGAAAGGTAACACTCGTGACTCGTCCTGCGGTGTCATGCGCGTAGCGAGTCACGTAGTTCGAACCGGCGAAAGACGAGAAAGCCTCACTCTCGATATCGCCTTGGCTAGTATAGCTAAAAACCGTAGCAAACGAGCCAAAAACCCAGTCGCTTTCAACTTTTGCAAGTCGACCAACAAGATTGGTGCAGAACGCACCAGAAGGGCAAGCAGTGCCCGCAGGAAGTGCGTCCCAGTACAATCGCTGGTTGTCGCGCCAGTACGACGGTCCAGCTCCACCCGTGTCACGCGATATCGTCAACAACCGTCCAGCACGGTCATAGGTGAACGCGGTCGTCGTGGAGTCTGATTCCCTTTCCGCTGCGAGCCTGCCGCGTTCATCGTACACGAACTGTCGCAGTCCGGCTTCACTGGAATTCGACTGGATCAGCTCACCAAAACCATTGTACACGTAGCTAATGGACTGCCCTAGCCCATCTGGACCACTCACGGCCACGGAGCGGACAACATCGAGACCAACATCGTAAGCAATGGCAGTATGCTGCACGAGCAGAAACGCTCCACCAATCAGACGACCACGATCGATCGACTGGACGCGCGAATCTCCGGGATTGTAGTTGAAGATGGTCGTGTTGTTGCTCGCATCGGTCACCTTTGACAGCCACCCCTGAGGCGTATACTCGATCGTCGTAATCTCACTCGGATTGACAATATTCAGGAGCTCGGCAACTCGTGCTCGATCGTCTCGCCGCCGTCGCGTTTCCACCGCGAGTGAAGGTGCGGCGCCACCAATTCGGCGAAGAATCGACGTGACGCGAACGGGATCAAATGGACTTTGGGTCTGCTCCACAATGTCAGCGCCATTTGGCATCCCAGACGCGTCTACGATGGTAGGATTGTCAGTTAGATGCACCCTCACCGGCGGCTCCTGCGTCGAGCTATATTCGAACACCACCCCCTCGCCGCTCGGCATTGTAACCGATCGCAGACGTCCGCCTCCAACCGCTGTGTCGTCGTACGCATATGCATACGTGCGCCCAGCCATCTGTGAGGACGTCAACCGCCATGTGGTCGGATCGATGCTCGCAGTGTTAACGCGACCAGTTTCGTCGGTTTCAGTGAGAGGTGTTCCAAGTACGGAATACCCACCCCACTGCACATCGAGATACTGTGTGGCTGCACCAGAGCCGCTCTTGGCAATGCGGGCACGCTGGATCCGATAGCGATTGTTTGTGGGATCCGAAGCCGGGTAGTGCTCATACACGACCTCGGCACTGGTGGAAGATGCCATGCCATCGGTTGCGGTAAAAACTCGCGCGAGCGCCCCAGTTACCCCGTGATACTCGAAGTTCACGCCGCGCCGTTGCGTAACATTAGGGTAGCCACTAATCACCCCCGCGGGAACGGAGTCGATTGTGGGCGCTTGCACTTCCGTGTAGCGCACGTCTCCTGTCAGGGGGTCCTGCTGGTTCAGCGTATAGCGAAAAACATCTATTCCATACACGCGCCGTCGGTGTTCCGACGGCGAAAACTTGCGTGGCTCGCTGTCAATGCCAGAGTTCGGATAGCGCCACGAATCAAACTCCGCATTGGCCGGGCAGTTTAAATGGTATGCGCCCGCAGTTGGAGGAGCGGGGACAGCTAGATTGGTGTTATCATCTCCGATACACCGATAGACCAAGCGACCAATCGCATCGTGAATATAGGTCGTGATCACTCCTCCGGCGGTAGTTTTTGATCGCAGTCGCCGAATCGGTTGATGTCCCGTCCCACCATCGATGGTCTGCCAAACCATCGACGCACCGCAGGTCCCCGAAGCGCATCCAGAGACAGCAACAATCTGGTCTGGATTGTCGGCGGCTGGCGTCGAGCATGTGTATCGCGCGCATCGGTGCGCCGCAGGCTGGCCGTTGACAGGGATCACCGCGCTTGAGCACTCGAAACCCGTTGCGCATCCGCCGGCGTTGCTAGAGTTGAAAGAACACGACACAACTTGGTTTGCCGCGTCTCGTTGAAGTTGGCGTATGTCGAGCGTCGCGAATTGACCGGCCGGACAAGGATTGTGGCCTCGGTTGGGATCTGCCGCAGGGCTGGCGCCAGCGCAGAGTTGCGCAGCCGCTTGCGAAGTGCCCTCACGCCGGAACTCCCATCGTCCCTCAGCGCTCTCCGCAGCTCGTGCGCGGCGTCTCAGCGTGACGCCGGGACTACAAGCGTTCGGAGCCTGATGCTCAGCGATCTCGGTGACAACTCCAGAAGGTGACGTGAGGGAAGTGAGAACGTCGTTGGGGCCACCCACAAACGAAAATCGCCAGTAGCGATTCACGCGAGAGAGTCGGATCCAGCTATCGAGTCGAGCAGCACTGGTCAGCGCAGGCACTCCGGCGGGTGGAGTGATCGAAAAATCGATCACCTCATTCGCGCTGGTTGGTGTCGTCTCGCCGACTCCGAGCAGGTGAAGCCTGCCCCACCAACCGGCGGCATTCGCGACGTGTCGAATCTGTTGTCCCGAATCGTGGATGATCGCGTATAGCGCACCCGCTCCGGTGTACTGAACGGTCCAGCCGAACCAAGTCAGCGTGCCGATGCTAGAGCGCACAGGCGCCCTTTTGCTTGTGATCCTGCCACTCGCATCAAACGTCGTACGAATGCTCGTCGCGAGATCGAGCACCTGAAACTCCTGAATCACGCCAGCATCGTGGCGGTATCGCAGGCGAAGGGTCGAATCGCGATGCGAGGACAGCTGAATCCAGCCGCCGCCGAGTGCGGTGTCGAGCGTGGCGATGGTCGTGCCGCCGTCGGTATCCCGGAAGAACTCAGCGGTCTCACCGCGTTCGTTGCGGTGGAACACCTGCAACAGCGGCGTGGTTCCAGACTGATCGAAGTGAGCAGGCCGCGGAAGGGGACCGCTGATATTCCAGGAACTGATCGCCGTGGGAGCGATGCGGCGATACACGCCTCCAGCCTGGCGCTGCACCACGACAATGCTCTCGCTCAACGTGTGTGAAAAGTGATCGCGCAAAAACAGCGGGTCACGAACGATGGAACCCGGTGTGTCGTTGAGATTCGGCCCCCAGTTGTTTGTTTGTGTGTAATGCAGCTGAAACAGCAGAGGAACACGCCAGGGGCCATCGACTTCAATGAGCGGAATCGGCGCGATCCAGTGGCGCCCGGAGCCAACGGCAACGGGACGTCCGGCTCGGCCCTCACATTGACAGCCTGGCCGTGTGCACTCTGGATCGTTGCCGCTGGACGAACGACTGCCGTCGTCGGGATCCTCGGTGCCATCGGCGGCCTGGAGCGGCGGCGGCGTACAGGCGAGGCACGACTGGAAGCCTGCCGCAGCGCACTCGCTGTCAGAGCGGCAACCCGCTTGGCCCCAGACACAGAATGTTGTTGATCCAGATCCGGTTCCGTCACATGCGCCAGGATTGAAGTAGGTAACCGAGACGTTTTCGTCTTCTCCGCCGACACAATCGCTCGGCTCATCTTGTGTACTCGGATACCAAGCAGCACACGTCTGCGCCGACGTCTTTGTAGAGTAGCTCACAATCAGCGCGGCACAAATGAGTGCAGCGAAACGAAAGCAAGGTACATGCCACAGTGATTTCATTTTCCACCACCCGCGTCTTGACACTGTATATGAGTCCCTGTGATGTTCTCGATTGCAAATGAAACGGTCGGTCGTCAAGCACAAAGCGCTGATTTCGGAGTGCCCTGCATCCGCGGCACTCGTTTGTTGTCTAATTGCTGCCGGCGGATGTTCCAGCATTTTGATTCCGTCCAGCGATTCCGCCGTTGAGGACGCAGTTGCCGCTTTCGACGCCCGCACCACGGATGTTGCCCCCGATAGCTCTTGTGATCGCGGCGCGGACTGCGTTGGTGATTGTGCAAACTGCGTCGCACCTCCTTTCTCGACGTCCGTATGCGTAGACGCCAGCTGCGGTTTTCAGTGCGTCGCTGGGCAGGCCGACTGCGACGGCGAGGCCATGAACGGGTGCGAGGTGAACACAGTTACCAGCGCCGCCCATTGTGGCGGGTGCGGCACCGTCTGTCCGGCGCAGGAGAACGCTCACGCTGCGTGCGTCGGAGGGATCTGCCAAAGTTCATGTCTCGCGGGTTTTGAACGAGTACAGGGGCGGTGCCAGAGAATTCCGATTCAACTACTGTATCCTCAATCTTCTGCTGTCGCGAAGGACAACCAGCCGACCTTCCGCTGGACGGCCTCAGTTGGCGTAGACTCGTACCGTCTCGAAGTCGCGAGTACGTCTGACTTTTCGGTCGTTGAGTTTTCCTTGCCAACCATCGAGCTGAGCGTGCGCTCTCTAGCGCCACTGCGAGGAGGTCTGACGTACTTTTGGCGCGTGGTCGGGGTCAGCGGCGGGCGCGATGTGTCTCGGTCCCCGAGTTGGTTTTTCCGGCCAACTGAGCGAACGGTTCCCTTGCGTGAGCATTCGTTTCGGCCCGTGCTTGATCTCGACTTCGACGGCGTCGAGGACGTCGCGATGAGTCGAGGAACCTCGGTGGCCGACTTTGGTGTCTATACCTATTCGATGGATGACCTTCTGACAACCACTTCGCCGGTCGCAGACGTGGTTCGGCTGCCAGCGACGACCAGTCGCCTGCCCGCGGTCGTTTCGGTCGGCGACGTAGACGGCGATGGGTGTTCAGACCTGATTTCGGCGAGCAGCGAGAGCGGGGTGTTGATCTTCGGGTCGCCGGATCGCCGGTTCAGCACCGTCACCCTGCCGCGGGGACAGTTTTTTGCGCTGGAGCAGCAGATCGGTGACGTCACAGGCGATGGATTTGCTGACCTGGTTGTGAACCACAGACGCGGCGGCGGTGACGTTCTCGTGGAGATCGTTGCAGGCGCCCGCGATCGATCCGCGATTGGCGTCGCTCGAGTTCCTATCGAGGTTGCCACCCTGTCGAGTCCAGTCGTGCTTCCCGTTGGTGCAGACCTCGATCTCGATGGATCAAACGAGTTTGGCGTACGTGCAGCAGGCACGTACGAAGGCCAAGCTTGGTTTCGATGGCGCACAGCGACCGGAACTTTGGAGAGAGTTCGCCCGATTGGGCACACCGGCGTACGCGGCGTTGTTGGCGACGTGAACGGAGACGGTTATCTCGACTTTCGTGGCGAGACCGTTCGCAACATCTACTTGGGAGAAGCATCCGGTCCGCAAGATGCCCCGGTCGTGCTTGGAGTCGCTTCGGGACGTGTGCTTGGCGGCTACGCAGCCGTCGGCGACGTCAACGACGACGGGATCGACGACTTGATCGCCAAGACCGCCCCGAACACACTGGATTCCGATCTTGGGGTTGCCGTTTTTCTGGGCAACAGTTCCGTTGCAGCGTTGTCCGTTGTTGATTCAGAGTATCGTCTGTCAAGCGTGCCTTACTCAGGCACGCAGCCAGGCACTCAAAGCGTATTTCTCGTGAAGCGTGCACCGCGGTCAGGTGTGCGATACCTTGTGAGTGTTCGGGTGGAGCCGCGGTACGCGGCCGTTCTAAGTCGGGTGCGCGTAGTTCCGCCGGGCGCAGATAGCGTTGCCATCGACAGCTCACTGCCGCTGCTAGCAGCGGAACTGATCAGCGAGCGTTTTGCGTATCTATGGCCGTCGCCCAGTAGAGGCGACTGGTGGAGACTGTTCCGCGGCCAGTGCGCCGCGCCGCGAGCTTGGTGTGAGGTGCAGTCATGACTAGTCGAATCGCACTGAAAATCTATCTTGCCACTGCTGCTGCACTAGCAGTGATGACTGTGGTTGGCGAACTGTCCGCACAACAGCAGTTCGTCCCGCCGCGAGCTCCATTGGTTGGATCTCCTCCTTCACTTCCGCCAAATCTTCGTACTCAAGCTGAGCGGATCGCTGGTGAGTCTCGGCTTGTACGTCAATTCCCAATCGACCTAATGTGGGGGATCAGTCGATGAAGAACCAGTTAGTCATTGCGTTCGTCGCGATGATTTCCGGTGCGTGTGGTTCGTCAGCCGCGGGTGGACTATGCGTCGAAGGCGTTTGCTTTCCGCTTCCGACAGACGTCACGATGCGAAGGACGCCGGGTCGAGCGTCGCTGTTCGTGCCTCGCACCACCGGATGGATCAACGTGCAACGGTTTACCCCGATTGAGAATCCTCCAACGGACGCCGACGAGCAGATGTCGGCATTTTCCGCTAGACTCGCACTCAGTCCTTCGAGCCGCGTGTTGTGGAGTCGACGCGCAAATGTTCTGGGGACGGTCAGCTCCGTGCATGAGCTGGAAGTTGCATCAGGCGGCCGCGCGATGCGGCGCCGCATCTGGCTGATTCCTCCCACCGTCGGCAGCCAGTGGACCACCGTCGATATTACCGCAAGCGACTCTGACTTTAATTCAGCCGTCGAAACGCTGGAGCCGATCGTATTTCGGGCGACGCGGCGAGCTTCAAACGAGCCGCGGTAGTCACCATTCAAGCCGCACAGCCAAGTGCACGTCAGCAAGAGCCGTGCCCCTTCTCAGGTGGATCACGACGAGATCAGCGGTGTGCGTCGTCTCTCTCGTAACCCATCCGTCCCGTCGGGTTGCGCTCGCCCACGTCGCGCTCACCCGAGGCCCGCCGCGAGGCACTCGACGCCGACCCATCCCTTCGTCGCTTCGAGCACCCGAAACGCAAACGGCCCGGGATCTCCCGGCCCGCGGTCGTCCGTGAAGTTCGCGTGCGCAAACAGCCCGTGCAGCAACTCGAGCCGCCCCGCGCGCACCGTCGGAAGCACGCGCAGATCCGGGCCCCCTCTACGCCAGGGAAGCAGCCTCGCGATCGCGAGCTCCCTCGCGAGCGCATCGACCAGCTCGACCGCGGCGCGCACTTGCACTTCGTAGAGCTCGCCCGTGAGCGCCTGCACCATCTCGATCCCGACGCTGAACGGGTTGGCCGCGCCCGCGTGCCACGTGAACCACCGCGCTGGGTCGCTCTGCTGAAAGATCGTTCCGTCGCGATCGACGGTGAAATCCCAGCTCTTGTCCGTGGCGCGCGCGTTGGCCGCCACGTACCCGCGGCCCGCAGGCGATCCCGCGCCGAGCACGAGCCGGCCGAGCTGGCCCCACGTCGTGTGCAGCACGATCGCCCTCACCCTCACCCGCCGGCGCTGCCGGTTGTCGCCGAGCTCGAGCACCGAGTGATCGTCGGCCCACGTCACAACGCGCGCGTGCGGAACGGCCACCCGCCCGCCGTCGATGATCACTCCGCCCGCCTTCACGGCGTCGTTCCGTCTGCGTGTACGTGGGCGAAGATCAGGCGAAGCGCGGCAGCGCGCCGTCGCAGCTCTCTCGCCCGCCAGCGTTCGCCCGCGGCCAGATCGTAACGATTTCGCTCGTTGTAGCCTTCGCTCGCGCGCTCCGAGCGCAGCGCCTCGTGCTCGAGGCGAAACGCGATCTCGTCGGCGCTGTGCAGGCCGTGCGCGTGCGCGCCGACCAGCGCAAGCGTATCGACGCGCAGCAACAACAGCAGGGCCTCGCGCAGCTCAGCTTCGTTCGTAACCGCTGCGTGAGTCGGCGTCGTTCCGCTCTCCGCCCCCGACTGCCACTCTCCGCACGTGCCCGAGTCCCCCAACACGCGCTCACGACTGCTTTTCGGCCGGCGGAACCGTGATCGGCCCGA
>JAAFIF010000032.1 GCA_013298625.1 Myxococcales bacterium | reverse complement strand
CCCCAACGACGAGCATCCTGCGCGCGAACGCTTGACGCTCACGCTGGTGCTCGACCGACGACGGGCCACCATCGAAGACGCCGCTCGTGCGTGCGAAGAGCTGTATCAACAGGGCGTCGCCGCGAGCTGCGCCGTGAGCTGGCACGACGGCCGCAGTCCGCAGTTGCTCGGCGCGGCGCCCGAGGTCCTCGCGGGCCCGCGCGCGCTGCGCGACGTGGTGGGGCAAGGCGACCTCTGGCTGCACGTCTCTCCGGGATCCTTCGCGCAAGCGCACCGCGGGACGTCCGCGGCGATCCACGCGCTCGCGCGCAGCGCCCTCTCGGCGGTGGTCTCCGAGCGCAGGCGCGCGCGGGTGCTCGAGCTGTACGCGGGCTCTGGCGCTCTCGGGCTCTCGCTCGCTCGCAGCGGGATGAACGTCACGCTCGTCGAGTCCTTTGCGCCCGCCGCGGACGCAGCGGTCGACGCGGCGCGCGAGCAGCGCATCGAGGGCGTGCGGGTGTTCGCCGAGGACGCCGCGCGATTCGCGCGCGAAGAAGCCCGCCGCGGAGAGCGCTACGACGCCGTGGTGATCAACCCTCCGCGCAGGGGCGTGGACCGGGGCGCGCTCGAGGCGATCGGCGCGCTCGACCCCACGGTGGTGCTCTACGTCTCGTGCGACCCCGAGACGCTCGCGCGCGACCTCGCGACGCTGCGCGACGCGGGGTTCGCGGTGATGGGCGGGGCGCAGCCGTTCGACATGATTCCGCTGACCGAAGAGGTCGAGACCGTGGTGGTCCTGCGGCAGCTGCGCGGAGAAGAGCGCGCTGGGGTCTCTGTCGTTCATCGCGACGAGCGGCTGGTGGTGCTCGACGGGGGCGCGTGCGTCGCGCGTCGCGCGATCGAGTGGGCTCGTCGCGAGCTGCGCTGGAGGGACGCCGTCGCCTTCGGAGGCGCGGGCGACGACGAGAGCGGACTGACGCTCGTCGCGCGCTCAGCAGCCGACGCGCAAGCGATCGAACGCGAGCGAATCGTCAGCGATTTGCGCGCCGAAGCGTGGGTCAAATCCGTCGCGCGAGACAAGGGCGCGATCGAGCGACCCGCGCTCGGCGTGCGCGACGCGCGCACGCGGTACAAGCGACTGGCCGTCGTGGGAGGGCACAGCAAAGTGCGGCTGGTGATCGAGCGCGGCGACACGCTCACAGCGCGCGCGCACATGGCCTCGCTGGCGCACCCCGTCCTCGGCGACAGCGCGCACGGCGAGCGGGGGACCAACGTGTTCGTGCGAGAGCGCATGGCGCTCGACCGGACCGCGTTGCACGTGAGCGCCGTCACGGTGCGCGACGGAGACGCGACGCTCGCGCTCACCGCGGCCGCGAGCGGGGACCTCGCGCTGCTCGAAGCGCGCCTCGGGCGGCGGTAGCGCTCACGCGCGGTTGGCGCGGGCGGTGATGCGTGCGATCTGCTCGGCGCGCACCGAGAAGCGCTCGGCGATCTCGTCGCGGATGGACTGCGTGAGCTCAGGGGGAGCGATCCGCGGGTGGCCGCAGCGAAACGGCGGCGCGGGGTCGTACTCGAGAAAGAGCTCGATGCGCTGCGCGGCGGACGGCCCCGCGATTTCGGCGACGGTTCGCAGGGCGAAATCGATCCCGGCCGTGACGCCGCCGGCGGTGATGCGGTTGCGGTCGATCACGACGCGCTCTTCGACCGGCGTCGCGCCGAACATCGAGAGCAGCGGCATGAAGGCCCAGTGCGTCGCGGCGCGGTAGCCCGCGAGCAGGCCCGCGGCGCCGAGGATCAGCGACCCTGTGCACGCGGCGGTGACCCAGCGCGCGGCCGCTCCTTGCGCGGCGACGAACCCGAGCGTCTCGTCGTCGTCCATCACCGCGACCTGGCCCCCGCCGCCGGGGACGAACAGCAAGTCCGCCGCCGGACAATCACCGAACGTGCTCGTCGGCGTGATCGTCAGGCCCATGTCGCTGCGGACAGGGCTCGGGTCCTTCGCGACGAGGTGCACCTTCGCGTCCGGCATCCGCGAGAGCACTTCGTACGGGCCCGTGAGGTCGAGCTGAGTGAGGCCGGGGTAGAGCAACATGGCGATGTGCAGCGTCATGCACGAGACCCTAGTGCGAACGGCGTCTGGCAGAAATGACAACGATGCTGCAAACTCTGCCAATGCAGCGCACGCGTCGCGTGATCGTCGTGGTCTTCGACGCGGTGCAGTCGCTCGACGCGACGGGCCCGCTCGAGGTCTTCGCCTCGGCCAATCGCATCGCCGAAGAGCCTCTGTACGAGCTCGTCCCTGCGAGCGTCGGGGGAGGCGCGATCGAGACCACCGCGGGTTATGCGATGAGCACCCGCGCGCTGGCTTCGCTGCGGCCGACGAGCAGGGACACGGTGTTGGTCGCGGGCGGAGACGAAGCGGCGGTGCGCGGCGCGGTGGCTGATCGCGCGCTGGCTCGTTGGCTCGAGCGCGCAGCTCCCGTGGTCGAGCGGCTCGGCTCGGTGTGCTCGGGCGCGTTCGTCCTGGCGATGGCGGGGCTGCTCGATCACAAGCGCGCGGCGACGCACTGGTCGAGCTGCGATCGGCTCGCCGAGCTCAGGCCCGAAGTGACCGTCGACCGCGAGTCGATCTTCGTGCAGGACGGGCGCGTGTGGACCTCGGCGGGCGTGACGACGGGGATCGACATGGCGCTCGCGATGGTCGAGCGCGACCACGGCCGCAAGCTCGTCGACACGATCGCCGCGCGGCTGGTGCTCTACGCGCGTCGGGCTGGGTTTCAATCGCAGTGGAGCGCGGCGCTCGTCGCGCAGCGGGACGCGTCGGACCCGCTGGGGGCGGCGCTCGCGTGGGCGCGGGACAACCTCGACGCGGCGCTCGACGTCGAGTCGCTCGCGCGCAAGGCGGGGCTGTCCGTGAGGACGTTTCATCGGCGGTGCGCCGAGAGCTTGCGCACGACGCCGGCGCGGCTCGTGGCGCGGCTGCGCGTCGAGCGGGCGCGCACGTTGCTCGCGACGACGGACCTCTCGAGCAAAGAGATCGCGACGCGCTGCGGCCTTCGGGACGGCGCGCAGCTCGCGCGGCTGTGCCGTCGCAGCCTCGGGGTGAGCCCCGGCGAGTTTCGCGGGAGATTTGCTCGCGAATGATGAAACCGCCCGAGGCGAGCGCGTCGTGGTGTAGTCTCGCAGACGATGATGAAGCGAGCGTCGTTGGGGCTTTGTGTGTGGGTGTTGTCAGCGTGCGCGGACAACGCGCCGCTCAGCCGACCGGACGCGGCTGCGACCGGGGACAGCGCCGCCGACGTGGCTGTGATCGACTCGGGGGTCTCGGGGATGGACAGCGGCTCGACGCCGGACGCAGGGCGCGTCGAGGACGCTGCGTCGAGCGACAGCGCGCCGCGATCGGACGCAGGCGCAGAGCTGTGCAACGGCTTCGACGACAACGCGGACGGGCGCATCGACGAGGGCTGCGCGTGCGCCGTGGGCGCGACGCAGCTGTGTTATCCGGGGCCGATGATCGAGGCGTCGAGGGGGACGTGTCGGCCTGGGACGCAGCGCTGCAACGGCGAAGGCGAAGTGTTCGGCTGGGGCGAGTGCGTCGGCGCGATCCGTCCGGTGGCCGAGGTGTGCGGCGACTCGATGGACCAGGATTGCAACGGCGTCGTGGACGACGGCGCGGGGTGTTGTCGCAACGGCGCGACCGAGAGCTGCTACGCGGGTCCCGCGGGAACGGCGGGCGTCGGGGCCTGCCGCGCCGGGACGAGGACGTGCGCGAGCGGGGCGTTCGGGATGTGCGCGGGGGCCGTTGTTCCGACCGCGGAGGCTTGCGGAAACAGCGTCGATGACGACTGCGACGGGATGGTGGACGAGGGCTGCGGCGTGTGCGCGCCGGGTGCGACGCGCACGTGCTACGCGGGCCCTGCAGGGACAGCGGGCGTCGGTGTTTGCCGCGGGGGGACCGAGCAGTGCGACGCCTCTCGCAACTGGAGCGGCTCGTGCATCGGGCAGGTCGTCCCTGGCGCCGAGTCCTGCGGCAACGGCGTGGACGACGACTGCGACGGGATGGCGGACGAGGGGTGCGCGACGTGCGCGCCGGGCGTGGTTCGCTGGGCGATTCCTGCGGGGACCGTGGGCGGGCCGTCGTGCATCACGACCGGCGGCGGGTCGTGCGAGGCGATGGTGACGTGCTCGGGCTCGTCCTGCGGGACGCCCTCGTGCGGCGCCGGCGTGCCTCACTGCGGGACCCTTCGCTGCAACGACGGAACGTACGAGCGCGCGCAATACTGCTCGGTGCGCGCGATGTGCACGGGCGGCGGCCTCGTCACGACGGGCTTCTCGTGGTGACCTCCGCGCGCGCTGACCGTGGTCGATCAGCGCTCGCCGGGTACACTGCGCGTCGATCGTGAACGAGCCTCACCGACGGGACGCTCCCCCCTGGCCGCCGCTGCTCGCGGCGCGCGGTCGACTCGGAGCCAGCAGCGCGCACGCGCACCACGGGATGCACCTGGTGCTCTCGCTTCGCGGGACGATCGAAGCGCGGGTGCACGGAGAGAGCGCGCCGTCTGCGTGCGCGGGGATCATCACGGCGCCGGACGTCGAGCACGAGATCGACCAGCGCTTCGGCGAGTCGCTGCTGGTGTTCATCGAGCCCGAGAGCGCGATCGGCGTGGCGCTTCGCTCGGTGATCGGCGGCTCTGCGCGGCGCGTGACCGAGCGAGAGCGAGACGAGATCGTCGCGATCAGCGAGGACCCCATGGCGATCATGGACGCGGCGGGCGTGCGATGGACGCGCGCGGTCGCGATGGCGCTCGGGGCCTCGGCCGAGCCCTCGCTTCCGGTGGCGCACCCTGCGGTGCTCGAGGCCCTGGCGCTCTTGCGTGGACCGCTCGACGACGAGCTCTGCGCGCTCGGCGCGATGGCCGCGAAGGTGGGCCTCTCGGACGGCCGGTTCATGCACGCCTTCACTGAATCCGTGGGAATTCCCTGGCGTCCGTACGTCCTCTGGCTGCGCGTTCAGCGCGCGGTCGCGGCGATCGCCGACGGGGTCGCGCTGAGCGCAGCCGCTGCGGACGCGGGCTTCTCGGACGCGGCCCACATGAGCAGGACCTTTCGCAAGACGCTGGGGCTGACGCCGGTGCAAGTGCGCGCGACGATCGCAGCCAGTCTGTTCAAGACGCCGAGCGCTGGGTGACGCAAGCATCGTCGCACCAACGATGACGGGACGATCACAGCCCTTGCTGCAATGGCAGCGCTCGCTCTACGACGACAACCACACGGGCCGCGGGACGCTGCTCGTGCACGCGCTCACAAATCCTCTATTTTTGCTGGGAAACATCGCGCTCGTGTCCGCGCCGCTGACCAGCCTCTGGGCCGCCCTCGTCGGGCTCGCGTCGATGGCCGTGGCCATGGCGGCGCAGGGCAAGACGCACGCGCGAGAGCGGGTCGCGCCGGTGCCGTTCGACGGTCCGCTCGACGCGGCGGCGCGGATCTTCGCCGAGCAGTGGGTGACGTTTCCGCGCTTCGTGATGGACGGCGGCTTCGCACGTGCGTGGCGCGCGGCGGTCCGCGACGAAGCTCGCTGAGACGAAGCCCGCGCTACTTCGACGGCGGGCCGTAGAGCACGGTCGGACGATCGCCGAGCGTGGCGCGCTGTTGTGCGGACCACCCGAGGCGCTCTGCGACGCGGATCGAGCGGGAGTTATCCACGTGGATCATCGCGAAGACGGGCTCGTCCGTGTGGGCGACGAACGCGGCGAGGACCGCGGCGGCCGCTTCGCTCGCGAGCCCCTGGCCCCAAGCGGCGCGCTCGAAGGTCCAGCCCATTTCGAGAAACGAGCTCCACGCTTCGGGCTGCGCGGGCGGCGTGGTGGTGAGCGCGGCGCCGTCTCGATCGCCGCTGCGCCAATAGCGGCTGAGCCCGCAGCGGCCGATGGCGCGGCCGTCGCGCTCGACGACGCGCTGGCCGATCCCCTCGGCGTGCCCTTGCAGCGTGCGCGCGAGCCATCCCTGGTGAAACGCAGTCGTTCGCGGCCGTCCGTCGCCGAGGTAGCGATAGACCTCGGGGTCTGCGTGAAGCTGGTCGAGAAGCGCGAGGTCGCTCTCTGTGAAGGGGCGCAGCGATAAGCGCTCGGTCGTGAGGGTCGCGAACATGGGGGCGCGATGGTAGCGCCGCGCGCCGCGGTTTCGAGCGCTTGACGTCGGCGGTCCTGGGCGACTGTGATGACGCTCCCTCATGCGATCGCTCGCCGCGCATCCGGTCTCGCTCGCGGCGCTCGCGGCGCTGATCGTCAACGACCACTGGGCGAAGGCGCGCTGGCCTGGGCTCGTCACGGGAAAGCTCTCGGACTTCGCCGGCTTGATCTTGACGCCCGTGGTGCTCGTGGCGTCGATCGAGCTCGTCGCGCGTCGCCCGCTCGGCGCGCGCGCTGCGCTCGCCGTCGCCGTGTGCGTCGGAGCCGTGTTTGCGCTGGTGAAAACCTGGGTTCCCGCGGCGGAGCTGTATCGTGAGTGCTGGGGCTGGCTCGCGCACCCGATCGACGTGGTGTACGCGATGGCGCATTGGCTCGCTCCGGCGACGTTTGTCACGGCCCCCCCACCGCACAGGGTGAGCCTCGCCCGCGACCCGACGGACCTCGTCGCGCTGCCGTGCGTGTTCGTCGTGGTCGCCCTCGCGCGAGCGCGCGCCGACGCACGCGCGTAGAGCGCGTCGTTGACGGCCCCGGTGAAATCCGGCGTGGTGTTCGCGCGACCGATCCACGCGGCCGCAGAACAGCCACGGAGCGCACATGTCCGAGCAAGACGCGCGGGTCGGAGCGGTGATCGAGGTCGAGGGCGTCCTTCGCGGCGAGCTGCGAGTCGAGCGTCTCTCGACGCTGCACGGCGCGAGCGCCAGGCCGCGCAGGACGCGATGGAGACGCCACGGGCTCTCGTTGCTGCTCGACGACGGCGGCGCGGTCGCCTTGGACGCGGCGGAGATGGAGAGCCGCGGGGTCGTTCCGGCGCGTACGATCCGCGCGAAATGGGGGAGGGTTCGCTCGGAGTGCGCCCTGATCGCACGCGACGAGCTCGACGACGAAGAGCGCGTGGTCGAGCTGCGCATCGCGAGCGTCGCCGCTGATGAGCGCGTCCGGGTGCGCGGCGTCGTGACGGAGGTGCGCGCGCTCGACGCTGGGACCGAGTCGGCCTTTCGCGGCGCAGCGCGGCTCGTCGTCGCTGCGTTGAAGCTCACCCACGTCGCGCACGGCGCGGACCCTGCGCGCGCGATGGCGCAGGCGCTCGATGGCTACGTCGCGCCGGCTCCGTCGTCGCTGCGCGCGAGGGGCTACGCTCCGTGGCTCTTTCTGACGGGCGCGCTCGTGTGCGCGGCGCTCGCGCTCGCGACGCGCTCGTCGCCCCAGTGGCTCGCGCAATGGGCATCGATGGCGGCGTCGCTCGCGGCGTCCGCGGGGGCGTTGCTCTCGGATAGCGGCGTGCTGCTCGCGACGCAGTGGAGGCACTCGGCCAACGAGCCGCGCGACGTGCGCGTGCGCTCCGAAGGCTCGGTGGGCTTTCTCTTCGCGCTCGTCACCGCGGTCGGCGTGGGGCTGATGCTCGCGCTCGACGCGGCCGCCGGGCGCACGCACACAGCGACTTCGTACGCGAGCATGGCGCTGCTCTGGACCGTCGCGCTCTCGCTCGGCTCGCTGCTGTACGGCTGGATGCGCTCTCGCGTCGCGCGCGCGCGGGTCGCGCAGCTGTTGAGCGCGCCGCGCGCCACCGCGTCGGCCGCCGGCGTGATCGAGGGGAGCATCGTCGATCCCACGCCGGTCGAGAGCGATCTAGGTCCCGCTGGGATCGTCGCGATCACCGAAGAAGAAGTGGTCAGCGGGTCGGACCCCAACATCCTCACGCACTCGACGCTGACCGACGACGGGTTCGTGCTTCGCTCGCTCGAGGGCGAGCTCGCGATCGAGCCCAACGCGACGTGTTGGGCCAGCACGCTGTACGCCGCCGAGTCTCGCGGCGAGCAGCGCGGGCGACCGCTGATCGTTCACACCGTCGTCGTCCCCGTCGGCGCCCCGGCGATCGCCTGGGGAAGGCGCGGTCGTCGCGACGGCGCCCCGTCGCTCGTCGGCGACAGCGGCGAGGCCGCGGTCCTGCTCGTGTGCGCGCCCGGTGAGCAGCCGACGGCCGTGCTGCGCGCGGTGCGCGCGAAGGTGTTCGCCGGTCTCGCGCTCTCGTTGCTCTCGCTGCTCTCGACGGTGGCGGTGATCGCGACGCAGTGGTCCGCCATCCCGTCGCTGCCCGGCGACGTCTGAGCGCGGGGCCCATCGTTGAGTCACTTGACTTAGTAAGTCACTTGTCTCAAATCAACGGTCGGACAACCCGATGGGCGCTACGATCAGCTCGAAGGCCACCAGCGCGCAGCCCTCGCGCAGCGCGGCGGGCGAAGAGACGCGCGAGCGCATCGTCGAGACGGCCGAGCGGCTCTTCGCCGAGCAGGGGCTCTCGGTGTCCAACCGTCAGATCGGCGAGGCCGCGGGCCAGTCGAACAACTCGGTGGTGGGCTATCACTTCGGCGCCAAGGCGGACCTGATCGCGGCGATCGTCGGGCGGCACACGCCGGACATCGAAGCGCGCCGCGCGGCGATGATCGAGACGCTGAGCGACGGGCCGAGGCTGCGCCCGTGGCTGCTCGCGCTGGTCAAGCCCGTCACCGATCACCTGTCGTCGCTCGGTCGCAAGAGCTTCTACGCGCGGTTTCTCGCGCAGGTGACGACGGACCCGACGCTGCGGCAGCTCGTGGTCGATCGATGGCTCGCCACCGAGACGATGCGCGTGGTGACCGAAGGGGTGACCGAGCGCCTGCCGTCGCTCGCGCCCGAGGTGTTCGCCGAGCGCTCGGACATGATGCGCTATCTCATCGTGCACGCGCTGGCCGAGCGAGAGAGCTCGCTGCACGCGCGGCGGCCGACTGCGCGCGCGAGCTGGGACGAGGCTGCGGACGGTATCGTTGATGCGTTGCTCGGGCTGTGGCGCGCGCCGAGCTCGACGCGACCCGAAGGCTGACGAAAGAGAGAACCCACCCGATGTCTTTCAGCTCTCCCACCGCCCGCGTCGCAGACGGGCTGTATTTGCCCGAGGGCGCTTCGGTCTTCACGCGGCTGCGCGTGGCGGTCCGCGCGCTGCGTGTGCTCGAGAAGAAGCCGGACGACAGCGTCGCGGCGCCGCTGTTCAACGCGAGCCTGGACGGAGACCGCTTCGCGGCGCTGGTGCGCGAGCTGTCGCAGAGCGAAGAGGGAAGGGCGCTGTTGCGCGCGCGGCCGAGCATGCAGGGCAGCTCGATCGACCTCGACGCCTTGCGCGCGATGCCCGAAGGGACCTTGGGCCGGGCGTTTGCGAAGTACTTCGACGACAACAAGATCCAGCCCTTCGAGAGCCCGTACGAAGTGCGCAACTCCGTGGATTACCTGGTGAAGCGCTACCGCGAGACGCACGACCTCGTGCACGTGCTGACGGGCTACGGGACCGACGCGCTCGGAGAGATGGAGCTGCAGGCCTTCGCGCTGGGCAACCTCTCGCTTCGCACGAGCGCGTTGATCTTGCTGTTCGCCGCGGTCCTGCAGCCGCACGGGCTGCCGCCGATGTGGAGGTACACGGACAAGCTCCGCGCGGCGTTCGCGCGCGGGCGGCGCTCGGCGAAGATCGTGGCGCACCCGTACGAGCGGTTCTTCTCGATGACCGTCGAGGACGCGCGACGGGCGTTGCGTATCGCAGAGGCGCCGAGCGCGCAGGGGTGACGCGAGCGTGGGTTCGACGAATCGCCGCGCGTGACAATCGACGAATTGCGATATCGTCGCGATATGAACATTCCGAGTGCGCTGCACCCGGCCGAGGCGATCGAGCCTTCGGTTCGGGCTGCAGAGGGGAGGGCGAAGCTCGCGATCGCGGCGCTGTCGCTCACGTTGGCCAGCAGGGCCTTCAGCATTTACGCGGCGCTGTCGCAGAACGCGCTGCTCTCGCAGGTGCAGGCGGGGCGCCAGGTCGAGCGCGAGCAGCTCGCCGCGAGCGACTTGCTCACCGGGACGGCTGTGCTGTCGCAGCTCGCGCTTCTCGTGGTGACGGCTGTGCTGTTTCTGCGGTGGTTGCACCGCACGACGCTGGCGTCTCGCATGCTGGGGGCGATGTTGTTGTGGTCGCCGAAGGACGCGGTGTGGTCGTTTTTCATTCCGTTCGTCAACATCAAGCGGCCGTACGAGGTGGTGAAGAACGTTCACGACGCGCTGCTCGACCCGCAGCTGCCGCAGCCGCAGGCGATGGTGGTCGCCGACGGCGCTGGCGGGTATCGCTCGGTTCAGCTCGAAGCGCCTCCTCCTCCGAGGCCGCTGCCAGCGGCGGCGGTCGGCGCGTGGTGGGGCACGTATTGGCTCTCTGGGGTCATCGCCAACGGGACGTCTCGCTCGACGGCCGCGACGATCGAGGGCCTCTCGACGCGCAACGTCGGGACCGTCATTTCGTCGCTGTTCGACGTCGCCTCCGCCGTGCTCGCGATCGTGATGATCCGCGGCGTGACCGCGCGGCTCACCGAGCGCTATCGCCGCGTGCGCTTCAGCACGCCCGAGTCGCTGCAGGCCGCGGGCGTGGTGCTCGAGCCGCCGAGCGCGGGCTGAGCGTCTCTCGATTGCTCCGTTGATCGGGCGATGGAGGGACACGCTCCGCGCGGCGTTCGCGCGCGGGCGGCGCTCGGCGAAGATCGTGGCGCACCCGTACGAGCGGTTCTTCTCGATGACCGTCGAGGACGCGCGACGGGCGTTGGGATTCGCAGCGGGGGCGTGAGTGTTGGTTACATCGCGCCTGCGATCGACAGCGTCGCCGCCCCGTTTGCCGCGACGTAGATCGACGGAACGATCCTCGCCCCAGCCTCGCTGCGCCGCGTCTCCGTGGGCCGCGCGGTCGCCTCGCTCGCGATCACCTGTCCGATCAGCGGCAGGAGCGCGACCGCGCTGAAGAGCGTGGGCAAGTCCGGTCGACCGAAGGTCAACGCCGTCGCGATAACCGTGCCGCCGACCACCGCGCCCGCCCACCAGCCGCCAAACGCGCTCCAGTACGAAGTGCGCGCGTTGAACGCGTTGGACGCCAGGACGTACGCGCCCGCGATCGCGAACGAGGACACCGCGGTCATCGTCACGATGCTGGTGACCACGAGCCCGAACGAGCACCACGGGCACGTGCCGCCCTGGCTGATCTCTATGACCCCAGCGCCGAACCCGACGCTGAGGGTGGTCGCGCCGAGCGACGCCATCGACGCGGTCGCGATGCGCAGCGCTCGTCGCTCGTCGAAGCGCGCGGTGTCGAGGCGCGTATCGCGGTGGGCCACGAGCGCGCGTCGATCGAGGTACGGGACGGGCATCGCTCCCAGTCGCAGCGTGGGGTCCGGTGGATCGCCGGCCGTGGGCAGCGCTGGCGGAGGGCCCATGACCTGCGGTGTTGGCGGCGAGTAGGGCGGCGGCGACGCGGTCTGCGCGATCGCCCTCGTCGGCGCGAGCGACGAAGCGAGCGCGAGAGCGCTGAGCGCGAGATGCTTGCGAGCGATCACAGCGTGCCTCCGATCGAGAGCGTCACGCCGTCACGGGACGCTGACGCGATCGGAAGCAGCCGCACCGCCCCGCGACCCTGCCGGGGGGAGGCCCAGTCTTGCGCGCTCGGCTGCGAGAGCTCGTGACCGAGCGACGCGCCGATGATCCCGGTGAGCGACATGCAGATCACTGGGACGACCGCGCCCTGCGGTGCTCGCTCGTCGATCGCAGCGACGGAGGCGACCGACGCGAGCATGCCGATGCCTGCGCCGAGCACGGTCAACCCAAGCTGCCCGCGGCCGCCGATCGACTGCGCCGAGAACCAATACACCGTCGTTGCTGCGCCGACGCTCGCGAGCGTCGCGACGCTCACGTACACGCCGAGGTGCACGCGAACAGCGCTCGCCCAGCTGGAGCGCGGCAAAGCGTCGGTCAGCGCAGGGATCGCGACGGACAGCGTCGTCGCGCCGAGCGCCGCGAGATTGCTCACCAACAATCGAGTCGGTCGGCTCGCGATCGTCGCCTGCTCCTCCGCCTCGCGCGCTTCGCGAGAGAGCACTGAATCACGCGCTTGCGCGTGCGCCACCGACGGCGCGCTGAGCGCGCACGCGACCACGACACACCCACCCAGACGGTCCACCATAGGTGGATAAATACCGTAACACTGTGTGCGTGCGCAAGGGGGCGCGAGGGGCTGTTCTCGTCGCGCTCGCTACTTCCACCGCGCGCGAAAGCGCACGTCGGTCGCGCTCACGATGCGGTGCTCGACCGTGCTCTGCTCGGCGCCTGCCGAGTCGATCGCGGCGCGGACCGCGTTGCTCATGCCCTCGGCGACCGGCGTCGAGTAGAGGTTCGGCGGCGTGCGCACGGACAGCTCGAGGTCGTTGGCCGCGAGCCGCCTATGCGTGAGCTCGGTTCCGCAGCGCAGCGAGGCCCAGCGCTTCTCCATGTTGACCAGCAGTCGCTCGGGCGAGACCACGAGAAAAATCGCCCGGTACAGCGTCGTCGAGAACAGCTTGCGGTTCTGGCTGTACACCCACGCGACGAAGTCCTCGCGTCGCCCGCCGAAGTGCCAGTCGCGGATCCCGTGCATCACCACGTTGAAGTGCACCTCGGGGATCCACACGGACACCGGCGGCGGCGCGTCGACGAGCGCGCGCACCGCAGGCGGCAGAGGAACCTCGCGCCCGAGCGGCTTGTCCGCGAGCGCGTTGCGGATGAGCGAGGCCTTCACGCAGCACTCGGGGTGCGACGCTTCTGCGTTGGGCAGCGCAGAGAGGTATTCGTCGATGGTGGGCAGCGTCGCGGGCATGACGGGGCGAGTGGCGTCGCTTTGACAGTATACCGAGCGCGGCCGTCACCGAGCGGTCATCGTCGCGCTCTGCATGATTCGCTGCCCTTGCTCTTGGCTGCGGGCGCACGCGTCGACGAAGGGCAGCTCGGTCTCGGGGTAGTACTGCATCATTCGCGCGGCGACGGCGCCGATGATGTGCGGGTTGTGCGCCGCAAAGAACAAGGGCGCTTCGACGAGCCATCGGATGAGGACGGGCAGCGCGTCGGCGCCGAGCAGGTCGAGCGCGACGTAGGCCATCGCGTGCGGGTGCTCGTGCTCGCCGATTTGCGGGTGCTCGAAGGGGGCAGGGTCGAAGCGCTGCGCAGCCAGCTCGTCGGCGGTCCAGCGCTGCGCCGCCCACTCGTCGACGCGCGGCGCGAGCTGCAGCCGCTCGCGAACAGCGCTCTGCGCGAACGCTGCGCGCAGCAGCACCGTCGCGGCTTCGACCGAGAACGCTCGCTCGGGCCGCGCGAGCCCGCGTCGGGCGGCGTCGTTGTGCGCCGGCTCGAACCAGGCCGCGAGCGGGTAGCGCAGCATGCTGAGCGCGCGCACGAGCTTGCCTCCTCGGCGATCGAGCGCAGAGAACGCCGCGCGAACGTCGTCGAGCGTGTTGTGCCGCAGCCCGCGCGAGCTCGAGACGCCCGAGAACGTCGTCGGCTCGCTCCCGGCGTTGCGCTCGCGCGACGCCTCGACCAGCTCGCCGACCGCGAGGTGCGACGAGAGGGACCCGGTCCCGACGTCCCACAGCGCGGACCACTCGATGGCGCCCGAGCGCTTGTTGCGCTCGGCGTGGACGCAAGCCAGTCGTCCGCCATCTTCGGCGAGCCAGCGGTCGTAGCGCTCGACCTCGTTGTTGACGACCGCGCGCATGGACGACTCGCCCGCGGCGAGCTTGCGGGGGATGGATTTCTTCTCGCGGACGTCGATGAAGCTCTCGCCGTCGCGAGGGACGAAGAGCGTGGTGTCGTGGTGGCAGAGGAGCGTTCCGTACGGCTCGACGCCGGCAGGAAGGGTCCAGCGTTGCGGCGCGTCGAGCGCGTCCCACGAGGCTGAGCACACGGCGCCGCCTTCGTCGACGAAGCACCAACGCGTGCCCGACCAGGCCGGAGCGACCAGCGAAGGCAGCTCTCTGCGCTCGACGGCGAGCGTGCTGTGATCGATCGCGTAGATCACCGCGCGACGCAGCCCCGGGTCGAACGCGTGCACAAACGAGCGCGCGCTGCCCGGCTCGAGCGAGAGCGTGCCCACCGGCCGCTGCGCGCGCGCACGCCAGAGAAACCTCGGCGTCTCGGGCGACGTCAGGTCCACGCCGAAGAGCTGCCCGCCTCCCTCCTTGGTGTTCGCCTGCAGCACCAGCGCAGGCCCGTCCATCGGGCAGCGCGCGGCGTTGTGCGCGTACTCGGTGCGCGGCCACGGGCGGCCGAGCTCGAAGGGCGCGAGCTCGGGGACGGCTTCGTCGCACGCGAGCACGATGGCGGCGTTGGTGGCGGCGTCGATCAGCCGCGGTGTTCCGCTGCCGTAGTCGATGAAATGCGAGCCGTTGTTGTGCGGGGCAAAAGAGCCGTACTCGCCCACAGGCAGCGGTCGCTTCTCGAGCGTGACCGGGTCGAACGCCGCGAGCCGATCGTAGCGTCGCCGCGCCACGCCGAGCGCGCCGCACACGTCGAGCCGCGTCCCCGCCAGCGCTCGATCGGTCTTCACCGCGCGAGGCAGGGTGAGCCGCGTGAGCCCGTAGCCGTCTTGATAGAGAAAGTGCTGCCCGTCGATCGCGTACCCGAACATCTCTTCTTCTCTCGCGAGGGTGCCACAGCTGTCACGAGCGAGGCATCGTCGCGGTGCGCGTGAAGTGCTACGAGAGTCTCGACGCGCGAGCCTCGCGCCGACCCGTTTCCCCAGAGTCGACGATGAAGCCGCCAACCAAACTCTCGGGCGCGCCCTTGTTTCGCGTGTCCTTTGTTCGCCCCTACGAAGAGAGCGTGCGCACGAAGGTCGAGGCGAGCCTGCTGCGCGCGGGCGCGTCGGTCGGCGAGGTGTTTCGCGAGCCCCTCGACCTCGCGCAGATCGAGCGCTACTTCCGCGGCCGGGGGATCGACGATCAGCTCGTGATCCCCTTTCACGCGACTGGCGCGGTCACTGGAATCGATCTCATCGAGCGCTTCTTGCCCTGCGCTCGTCCGCGACGCGCGCTCATGCCCGTGAAGATCGCAGGCGCCAGCGTCGTGCAGGGCCTCCTGCGCGAGCGGCTCGGCGACGAGGCCGCCTCGCGCGTGCTGGTGATGCCCGTGTCCGACATCGAGTCGCGAGAGCGCGAGCTGCGCGAGCATTTCGTCGGCGATTCGCGCTGAGCGAGGCGAGCGGCCGCTGGCGCTGCGCACTCCCGTCGTGGCTCAGTCTTCGAACTCGACCCGGACCCCGCGCTCGGACAGCGCGTCGACCAGCGCGAAGAGCGCTGCGTGCTGCTCTCGCGTCGGCGCGCGCAGCGTCCCGGTCGAAGCGAACACGCGCACGGTGGTGAGCGATGGATACCGTGACCGCAGCGCGTCGAGCGCAAGGACCTCGTCGATCAGCGCGAGCGCGGGCGGCCCGAGTCGCTCGCCCAACGTCGCGGCTTCGACCAGCGCTCCCAGCACGTGCGCCCGCGACGGAGCGTGCAGAAGGTCCGAGTCCGGCGCGCGAGAGAGCCGCGCGAAGAAGCCCTGCGAGCGGGCATCGAACGGGCGGCCCGCATGCAGTTCGCGCAAGCCGTAGGCGTCCACGGCGAGGGTCGTCACCGCGGCGCAGCGCCGCGCGAGGGCTTCTGCCTCCGTCGGCCAGGGCTCGCGCGCGGGCAGTTCGAGGACCGATGCATCGACGTCGCTCTTGCTCACTGCGAGCGATCATAGAGCGATCGGCGGCGCGTCGTCAGCCACGCGCGGCGCGCGCTCGGCGGCGGGAAGATTGTTGTTCGGCGACAACAGTGAATGGACGACTGCGTGGATTGTTGCAGCACGTCCGCGCGACTACCTCTGTGTGCGTCACCGGTCGCGCTGGGCGCTGGTGCCGAACTGGAGCGAGTCATGAGAAGAGCTGCATGGGTATTGGCCATTGCGTTGGCGTTGGGCGCGGTGAGCGGCTGCGCGACGGCGAGGCCGTGGGTTCCGTTGACGTCTGCGCCGCAGGCGCAGGCAGAGCTCACGTTGGTGTGGGTCGGTCGCGGAGAGTGCGAGCGCTTCGAAGGCGGCCGTTGGGTGCGGCGACCGGAGTTCGACTACGAGTTCAGCGTCGAGCAGCGACGGATGGGCGACCGCTGGGAGTCCGTGAAGTCCATGCGACGACGACACCCCGCGTACGACGGAAGCGCGGGCGAGCGCGCGCAGACGTACTTCTTTCAGATCGACTGGCGCGCGACCGAGCCCGCCGCGCCGCTGCGGGCCAACGTCAGGACGACGCTCGGCGACGGCGACGGGACGAGCGACCGTGAGTTTCGGCGGTCCGAGCTGCGCTTCGCCGCGGCGGGCGTGAGCTCGATGGCGCCGTTCGACCGCTATCGCATCACGCAGCAGTACGACTACGAGGGCGGGCGGCTGACCGAGACGGTCGAGCTCAACAAGGGCGACGCTCCGTGGGTGCGCAACCGCGAGGTGGCGACGCTGTTCGCCGCGCGCACGTTCGACCGCGCGCCCACCGTGCGCTGAGCTACGCTCGCGCGTCTTCGAGCAGAAAGCTGCGCAGCGCTTGGACGCGGGCGGGCAGGGGCTTGAGCGGGCGCGAGACGAGGTAGAGCGGCGCGCCGCCGAGCGAGAGCTCGGGCAGCACGCGAACGAGCGCCCCGGTCGCGAGGTCCGCGGCGGCGAGGACGAGCGGGAGCATGGCGATTCCGCCGCCTGCGCGGGCGCAGTCGGCGAGCAGGGTGAAGTCGGCGCACTCGATGGCGGGCGGCCTCGGCGAGAGCGCCGCGAACGAGCGCTGACCCTTCGGCGGGATGGGCCACAGGCCGTCGTGGTGGGCGAGGTCTTCGACGGCGCGGGGCGTCGAGCGGCGCTGCAGGTACGCAGGGGCGGCGAAGAAGCCCGCCGAGAGGTCGCAGAGCTTGCGAGCGATCAGCGCGTCGGCGCCGGGGCGTCCGATGCGCAGCGCGAGGTCGACGCCGTCGCGCATGAGGTCCACCATTTCGTACGAGAGCAGCACCCGCGCGCGCACCGCAGGAAACCTCGCGCGAAACCGCACGAGCGACGGCGCGAGCAGCGCCCGTCCGAGGTCTGGCGTCGTGGTGACGACGACCTCTCCGCTGGGGGTGTTGGCCTTCTCGGGCGTGGTGGCGACGGCGCCTTCGATCTCCGCGATGTGCGGGGCGATCTTGGCGAGCAAGGCCTCTCCTTCGGCCGTGGGCTTGACCGAGCGCGTGCTTCGAACGAGCAGCGCGAGGCCCATCTGCGCCTCGAGCGCGCGCACCGTTCGGCTCACGTGCGATTTATCGAGCCGCAGCTTCTGCGCCGCGCGGGTGAAGCTCTGCTCTTGCGCGACCACTTGAAAGACCCGCACCGCGTCGAGCGAGACTGTTGTCATCGGGCAACAGTACTGCGTGACGGGGGGCGATTGTGGATCGTACGAGCGCTCGGTTCGCGGCGAGCGCTTCGGTAGCATTCGGCGTGCGGTGACCGTTGAATGCAGTCGGCCCGCTATTGTTCGCCGAATGTGATCAACGAATCGCGAGCTCGGGCTGCTCTGCGAATATACGCGCTCGTACTCTCTGCGGCGTCGCGCGCGCAACGCGTGCACGCGCGCTGCGCCCGGGCGGTCGTTGCATCGCGGGGCGTTGCGCCCATACTGCCGATCCTCCGCGAATCGAGCGTCGGGCGTGACGGTCGAGAGCGCGACGTTTCTTCGTGAACACGCGCGCTCGATTGGAGCCCTCATCGACCAGAACAGGCTACGCAGCGGAGCGATTCGCAAGCTCGCCGTGCTCGGCAATCACATGCCGCGCCAGTGTGGAATCGCGACGTTTACCTCGGACCTCACCGACGCCCTCCAGCGCGAATACGACGAGCTCGACTGCTTCGTGCTCGCGATGAACGACAAGGGAAACCGCCACGCCTACCCCGATCGCGTGCGCTTCTCGCTCGCCGAAGCAGACCTCGGCGCCTACCAGCGCGCCGCGGATTTTCTCAACGCCAGCGGGGCCGACGCCCTGTCGCTGCAGCACGAGTTCGGGATCTTCGGCGGAAGGGCAGGGAGCCACGTGCTCGCCCTCTTGCGCGAGCTGCGCATCCCCACCGTGACGACGCTGCACACCATCCTCTCGCGGCCCGACCTCGCGCAGCGCGCGGTGCTCGACGAGATCCTGCAGCGCTCCGAGCGCGTGGTGGTGATGAGCGAGCACGGGGCGCGCATCCTGCGCGACGTGTATCGGGCGCGCGACGCGAGGATCGACGTGATTCCGCACGGGATTCCGGTGTTTCCGCAGGTGGCGGCGAGCAAGGCGAAGCTCGGGCTCGACAAGAAGACCGTGATCATGACGTTCGGGTTGCTCTCGCCGGACAAGGGCATCGAGCACGTGATCGACGCGCTGCCCGCGATCATCGCGCGACACCCCGACGTCGTGTACCTCGTGCTCGGCGCGACGCACCCGCACGTGAAAGAGCAGCACGGCGAGACGTATCGGCTGCTGCTCGAAGAGCGCGCCAAGAAGCTCGGCGTCGCGTCGAACATCGTGTTTCACAACCGCTTCGTCGGCCACGACGAGCTCGTGCAGTTTCTCTCTGCGGCGGACGTGTACATCACGCCCTACCTCAACGAAGAGCAGATCACCTCGGGCACCCTCGCCTACGCGGTCGGCGCAGGAAAAGCCACGCTCTCGACCCCCTACCACTACGCCCGCGAGCTGCTCGCGGACGGGCGCGGCGTGATCATCCCCTTTCGCGACGGACGCGCGACGGCCGACGCTGTGTGCGCGCTGCTCGGCGACGAGACCGCGCGCCTCGCCATGCAAGCGAAGGCCGCGAGCTACGGCAAAGCGATGACCTGGCCCGTCGTCGCGCGCTCGTACGCAGCGTCCTTCGAGCGCGCGATGACCGACTACAAGAGCCGCACGCCCTCGTCGTACTCGCCCACGCTCACGATGCGCCCGGCGGACTTGCCCGAGCTCAACCTCGTTCATTTGCGCGCGATGACCGACGACACTGGGCTCTTGCAGCACGCGACCTTCGACGTGCCCAGCTACGACGACGGCTACTGCGTCGACGACAACGCCCGCGGGCTGCGCGCGATGGTGCTCGCTGAAGAGTCCGGCGCCGAGCCGCTCAGCGAGATTCGCTCGCTGGCGGGGCGGTACCTCGCGTTCGTCAGCCACGCGTTCGACCGATCGAGCGGGCGGTTTCGCAACTTTCTCTCGTACCAACGCGGATGGACCGAGCGCGTCGGCTCCGAGGACAGCCACGGGCGCTCGCTGTGGGCGCTCGGGTCGCTGGTGGGGCGATCGACCGACGGGCCGCGACGCCGCGCCGCGCGAGGGCTGTTTCTCAACGGGCTGCCCGCGACGCCAGCGTTCGAGAGCCCCCGCGCGTGGGCGTATACGCTGCTCGGCATCGACGAGTACGCGCTCGCGTTCGGGCAAGAGGCGGAGGTCGAGTCCGTGCGCGCCGCGCTCGCGCAGGCGCTCTACGCGCGCTTCGAAGCGTCGCAGAGCGCGACGTGGCCGTGGTTCGAGCACAGCTTGACCTACTGCAACGCGCGGCTCTCGCAGGCGCTGCTCACGAGCGGCGCGCGCCTCGGGCGAAGCGACATGGTGGACGCTGCTCTTCGCTCGCTCGAGTGGCTGCTCAGCGTCCAGCGCTCGAACGACGGCTGCTTCGCGCCCATCGGCTCGAACGGCTTCTACGTGAAGGACGGTCACAAGGCCGAGTTCGACCAGCAGCCGGTCGAAGCGGGCGCGATGCTCTCTGCGTGCTTGACCGCGCGAAGGGTCACCGGGCAGCGCTTCTGGTCCGAGCAAGCGCGGTGGCTCTTCTATTGGTTCGTCGGGCAAAATCACCGGCGAGAGTCGCTCTACGACCCGGCGACCGGAGGCTGCCGCGACGGGCTTCACGCCGAGAGCGTCAACGAGAACCAGGGCGCCGAGTCGACGCTCTCGTTTACGATGGCGCTGCTCGAGCTGCGCCTCGCAGAGCGCGAGGTCGCCCTCCGAGCCGAGAGCGAAGAGCGCCGCGCGAGCAGCCAGAGCGCGATGGCGGCGGTGAGCGCGTGAGGCCCGGGCCGCGCCCGGCGCTGCTCACTCGCGAACCCAACAACCCGATCCTGTGCGCTGCCGACTGGCCGTACCCGATTCACACCGTCTTCAACCCCGCGGCCACCCGCCTGCGCGACGGAACGACCCTGCTCTTGTGCCGCGTCGAAGACCACCGCGGTCACTCGCACCTGTGCGCAGCGCGCTCGGCCAACGGCGTGGATCACTGGGTGATCGACGCCGAGCCCACGATGAGCGCGAGGCCCGATGAGTTTCCCGAAGAGCTGTGGGGCATCGAAGACCCGCGCATCACGTGGGTCTCCGAGCTCAACAAGTACGCCGTGACGTACACGGCGTTCAGCAAGGGAGGGCCGGGCGTCGCGCTCGCGCTCACCGAGGATTTTCGCAGCTTCGAGCGCCTCGGCCTTGTGATGCAGCCCGACGACAAGGACGCCGCGCTCTTGCCGCATCGGATCGACGGTCACTGGGCGCTGATCCATCGACCGATGCACGAGTCCGGCGCGCACGTGTGGATCTCGTACTCGCCCGACCTGCGCAACTGGGGCGGGCACAAGCTGGTGTTGCTTGCGCGCAAGGGCGCGTGGTGGGACGCGAACAAAGTGGGGCTCTCGCCGCCGTTGATCGAGACCGAGCGCGGGTGGCTGATGATCTATCACGGCGTGCGGCACACCGCGGCGGGCAGCTTGTATCGGCTCGGCCTCGCGCTGCTCGACCGCGAGCATCCCAACGTGTGCATCTTGCGCGGCGACGAGTGGGTGTTCGGCCCAGAGGCCACCTACGAGCGCGAAGGAGACGTGGGGTACGTGGTGTTTCCCTGCGGATACACGGTCGAAGACGACGGCGACACGCTGCATCTCTACTACGGCGCGGCGGACTCGTGCGTGGCGATGGCGCGCGGGAGCATCAAAGCGATGCTCGAGTGGCTCGACGCCTGCGGCAGCGACCCGCGCTGAGCGCTCGGCTGCGAGGCGCGCGTGGGGCTGCTACTGTCGCGAACACGATGTTGCTCCGCGCTCGCTCGACGCTGTGGTTGTCGCTCTGGGTGGTCAGCGTGCTCGGCGGCGGGAGCGTGTCGTTCGCTGCGGCTGGTGAGTCTTCGCCTCCGCCACCTCCGACGCGACGCTCGCCCGCGCCGCGCGCGCAGCAGCCATCGGGGCGCATGGTGGGGCGGTATTTGTGCGCGCAGGGATGGACCGACCTCGTGCTCGAGCTGCGATCGACCGGCGCGAACAGCGTCGAAGCCGTGTTCGATTTTCACTTCGCTCCGACGAGCGTGCGCGGCCGCTACTCGATGCGCGGAACCCGCGGCGCGAGCGGCCAGCTCGAGCTCGTCCCCGTCGCGTGGATCGCGCGCCCCGAGAACTACGTCATGGTCGGGATGCGCGGCCGCATCGGCGCCGACGGGGTGTTTCGCGGACGGATTCAGCACCCGAGCTGCGGCGAGTTCGTCGTCGCGCCGTCCAGCGGCTGAGCGTCAGCGAAGGGTCGCGGTCCCGCCGGGGGCCCACACCCACGAGTTGCCGCCCGGGCACACGGTGGTGGTCGCTTGAAATCGAAGCGTCACCGCGCCCGCAGGGCGAGGGGCGAACACGTACGACTGCGTCACCGTGCGTGGATTCACCGCGGATCCGCCGGACCAGCCGAAGGTGCCGACGACCGCGCCGTTGACCAGAACGTTCCACGAGAGGGCTTGTCCGACGGCGCAGCCCGCGGTGAAGTCGTTCATCGAGAAGCTGATGTCGAGCTGCGTGGTCGCGGACGTCCGCATGAACGTCTCGGTCACGAAGTCGCCCGTCTGGTAGTAGCGGTTCGTCCCGACCGCGCCCAGCGTCGTCGCAGGCGAGACGCCGAGCGTCGAGCCCGCGGAGGGAAACGTCACCGTGGTCGGCGCAGCGATGCACGCCCCCGCGATGCACATCTGGCCGCCAGGGCACACCATCCCGCAGCGACCGCAGTGGCTCGCGCTGGTGTTGACGTTGGTCTCGCATCCGTCGTTGGGAGCGCCGTTGCAGTCTGCGAAGCCCGCGTTGCACGAGGCCACTCGGCACTGGCTCGCGGCGCACACGCTCGTCCCGTTGGCGAGCGCGCCGCACACGCTGCCGCAGCCGCCGCAGTTCGCCATGTTGGTTCGTGTGTCGATCTCGCAGCCCGTCGCGGCGTTGCCGTCGCAGTTGGCGAAGCCAGCGTTGCATCCGGCGATGCCGCACACGCCCGCGTTGCACACGTTGGTTCCGTTGGCGATCGGCGCACACGCGGCGCCGCATCGCCCGCAGTTGCCCGTGTCCCTGCGCGTGTCCACTTCGCAGCCGTTGGCCGCGTTGCCGTCGCAGTCCGCGAAGCCGGGGTTGCACGCGCCGAGGCCGCACATGCCCATCGCGCACGCGCCCATCGCGTTGGGAAGCGCCGGGCACACCGTCCCGCACGTCCCGCAGCTGCGCGCGTCGCTGCGCGTGTCGACCTCGCAGCCGTTGGCCGCGTTGCTGTCGCAGTTGGCGAAGCCCGCGCTGCACGCGCCGAGGCCGCAGCTGCCCATCACGCACGCGCTCGCGGCGTTGGCGGGCGTCGGGCACGCGTTGTTGCAGCTCCCGCAGTGGCGCGCGTCGTTGGCGGCGTCGACGCACTCCATCGCAGCGCCCGCTCCGCAGATGGTCCGCGGCAGGGGACAGTCCACGCGGCACGCGCCGGCGACGCACATCTGCCCCATCGGGCAGGCGTTGCCGCACGCACCACAGTTCATCGTGCTCGTGCGCGGGTCGACGCACGCGCCCGAGCAGAGCTCTTGTCCCATCGGACAGCCGCAACGACCGGCGATGCAGCTCTGGCCCGCAGGGCAGGCGTTGCCGCAGGCGCCGCAGTGGGTCGCGTCGTCTTGAAGGTTGGCGCAGGTGTCTCCGCAGCGGGTCTGCCCCATCGGGCATTGCGGCGCGACGCCGGTGTCGACGCCGGTGTCCGTTTGCACGCCGGTGTCGACCGGCGCGCTCGCGTCCACTGCGACGTCGGCCGCCGCGTCCATCGTGGTCGTCGCGTCGCGATCGACGCGCGCGTCCGGCATGGTTTCGGGCGCCGAGCACGCGGCGCTGAGCGCGAGCGTGGCGGCGAGGACAGGGGGGCTTCGCTTCATCGACATCAAGTGGGCAACTCTCCGTTTCGTGGGCAGCTCCGCGTGACGCGGATCGCATCGGTATACCTCGCGCCGAGCGTTTCGCGCGGGGCATCGCGGGACGATCCGTTGCGCTGCGCCCCGGGAGACGAGCCCTCACGGTTACCCAAATCTTTTGTGGAGAATCACAGGCGAAGGGCCCGGAGCCCAAGGGCTCATGGTTGCCCAAATTCTGCGTGGAGAAACAGCAGCGAAAGTGCCCGGCCCCTTGGGCCTCATGGTTGCCCAAGTCTTGTGTGGAGAAACAGCGGCACAGCGACCCGCAGCCCAAGGGGGCGGGCAACAGCGCACCTTCGGTGCGAGGCGCAGCGGTCTCGCGACCGCAGCTAGCCAATGGCGAACCATCGAACGCGCGATGCTCGTCCGCGGTCCTCGCTGAAAACTCAGTCCTCGACTCGGTCACGACCATCGCTCGATGCAGCGGCGCCGCGACGGTGATCGCGTCGAGGATCGTGTCTTCAGTGAGGACCGTGGCAAGGCAACGAGAGTGCTCGCCGAGCTCCATTGGCTAGCTGCGGTCGCGAGACCGCTGCGCTTCGCCCGAAGAGAACACCGGTAACGGTGCGGGCGCTGATGCCCGGCCCCTTGGGCTGCGGGCTCTTTCGCCGCTGTTTCTCCAAGGAGAATCTGGGTAACCATGAGCCCTTGGGCTCCGGGCTCTTTCGCCGCTGTTTCTCCAGGCAGCTGTTGGGCAACCATCAGGCGCTCGTGCCCGAGCTGCACGAGCCAGGGCCAGACGGCCTCGGGCGGGGCGTCGATGTCGATCGCGCGCGTCGATTGCAGCTTCGGCGCAGAAACCAGCGCGTCGCCCGGCATCGCGCGGAGGCGCTCTTCGTCCGTCGCTCCCCAGCGCCGATAGCGCCACGCGAGGACGGGCGAAAACGACAGAGTGGCGACGATCGCCGCTGCGCCGACGAGCTCGTCGAGCGTCGCGGAAGCTGCTCGTTCGCTCGTTGCAATGGCCGTTCTGTGCAATCGCAACGCCATCGCCGAGAAGAAAGAACGTTGCGACGCGCGCGTGTGCCGTGCTGTAGCTGCCGGTCGATGACGACGAAGGCAGCCAGGGGTCCGAAGACCGTGAAGGTCAAGACGACGTTTTCGAGCGACTTCGGCGGCAACGCAGAGGGCTCGTTGGTCGTGGTGAGCAGCGCTCCCTCTGCGCTGTACGCGCTGGATTTCTTCAATTGGAAGACCGTTTCGTGGCCTGACTCCGCGGGCGCGGTGACCGCCATCGCAGCGTCTCCGGACGGCGGCCGAGTCGCAGTGGCTGTCACCGGCGGGCCCGAGCTCGACGAGCCTCACGTCGAGCTTCGCGAAGCGCGGGACGGCGTCGTGATCGCCAGGCTGTCGGTGCACGACCCCGCGCGCGGACCGGCGACGGTGACGCAGCTCGACTGGTCGCCGAACGGCGAGCGTCTGTTGGCTGTCAGCGCGAGCACCGCTGACAAAGAGTGCGCGCACCTCGTGTTGCTGGACGTCCAGCGCTCGCGCTCGACGCACGTGAGCGTGGGGGCCTACGAGAGCGCCGCGGCGGCCTTCGTCGACGACGCGACGGTGTTGGTCCTGACCTCGCGGCCGACCGACGGCGCGCCGGACGAGCGCGGCGACGACGTGCACCTGCTCTCGCTGGCGACGCTGACGTTGACGCGCGCGCATCGCGAGGGGATGGACTGGCCGCGCACGTTGTCTCGCTCGATCGACGGGCGGCTGCTGGCGGTCGCGCGCGACGGCGGATGGAGGATCTTTCACGGGGACGGCGCGCGGGGAGCGCTCTCGGGCGAAGGCCACACCGCGTGCTTCGACGGTTCGACGGTGGTGAGCGCGTTTGGCCGGCACGTGAGCCGCACGACGGCGAGCGGAGAGTCCGAGCCGCCGTTCACCGCGGCGCGGACGGTGCTCGGGTTGATCCCGGGCGGGGGCTACGTGCTCGCGCTCGAAGAGGGGCAGATCGAGGCGCTGCGGTAGCGCGAACGCCGCCGGTGCAAGGTCTTGTCATCGTTCGCTACGCCGAGTCTGCTCGCGTCGGGTGACGCGCTCGCGTCTCGCGCGTAGACATCGCTGCGACGCGCACGGTATGTGCGCGCGGCGACCGACCGCGGCGGATGGATACACACACATAATCAACGCGCCTGCGCGACGGTGATCGCTGGCGTGACGCCGCTGCGGTCGCCATCCACGAGGATACGACTGACGATGGTTCAACTGATTCCTACCGCTGACCAAGCGCTGTTCTCGATGCTGGACCACGCGATGACCGCGAAGCGCATGCGCTTCGTGCTCCCAGATCGGATCTGGGACATCGGTCGCAGCGCCAGCGCCTCGACGGACCCGGACTTTGTGCTGCGCGTGACCGATCCCAATTTCGCGCGACGCATCCTGACGAGCGGAAACCTGGGGCTCGCCGAGTCGTTTATGGAAGAGGGTTGGACCCTCGAGGTCGGCACGCTCGACGCGCTGCTGACGGCGTTCGCGCGGGCGGATATGGACCGGCACCTCCGAGATCATCCGCAAGTGTTGCTCAGGGTCGCCGCGATGCGCGTGCAGCACGCGCTGACCGGGGCCGAGTCCAACGTTCAGCTCCACTACGACGTCGGCAACGACGTGTACGAGCTCTTTCTGGACGAGACCATGGGCTACACGTGCGGCTACCAGAAGACCGCTGAAGACACGCTGCAGCAGCTGCAAGAGAACAAGTACGAGCGCGTCTGCCAGAAGCTTCGCGTCGAGCGGGGGCACACGCTGCTCGACATCGGCTGCGGGTGGGGTGGGCTGCTGATCTACGCCGCTCAGAAGCACGGCGTGAAGGGTCGCGGCGTGACGATCGCGAAGAACCAGGCGGAGTGGGTGATGAGGCGCGCTCGGCACCTTGGGCTTGAGGACCTGGTGAGCGTCGAGTACGGCGATTTTCGTCAGACGCGCGGCGTGTTCGACCGGGTCGCTTCGATCGGAATGTTCGAGCATTTGTACCCGCACGAGCACCCGACGTACTTCAAGCACGTCAACAAGATGCTGAAGGACGACGGCTGGGGGCTCGTTCACTTCATGGGCTGCGTGAAGGGCAAAAACGACCCCGATCCCTTCGTGCAGAAGTACATCTTTCCGGGGTCGACCCATCCGAACATCAGCTCGGCGATCCGTCAGCTCGAGAAGAACGACCTCGCAGTGCTCGACGTCGAGAACATGGGCCGCCACTACCTTCCCACCGCCAAGCACTGGTGGGCCAACTGGAACGCGAACAAGCATCGCATCGACTCGACGCGCTACGACGCGCGCTTCGTGCGCATGTACGACTACCTCCTCGCGCTCTACGTCGCAGGCTGCGATGCGCTGGTGGGCGGGCTCTTTCAGATCCTGTTCACCAAGGACTTTCGCAACAACGCGCCGATGTACCGGGTGTGATCGCGGCGATGAGCACCGAGCTGCGCGCGCGCGACGACGGTTCGACCTCGGGCGGCCCCTGCCGCGAGCCCCGCGATCCCGCGAGGCTCCAGTGGCTCGAAGCGCAGCGAATCGCGCTGCTCGCAGAGGCGCTGCCGACGCTGCTCGGTCCGCTCGACCAACGATCGCTCGACGCGTTCGACGCGCGGGCTCGCTGGGTCGAGATCGATCGAGGCGAACCGTTGTTTCGCGAAGGAGACCCCGCTCGCTCGTGGTTCGTCCTCGCGCATGGTCGCCTCGAGCTCACGCGCCGCCTGCGCGCGGGGCTCGATGAGTCCGTCGCAGAGATCGGACGCGGCGAGGTCGTCGGCGACGCTGCCGTGCTCGCCGGCGTTGATCACTGTTACAGCGCGATCGCCCTTCGTGACTCGGTGCTGCTGCGCTTCGATGGGCACGTCGACGCGCTGAGCGAGCTCGACGCGGACGCCCTGCGTCGGGCCTTTCGCTTCGCGCTGCGACGCTCGCTGCACCCGATCGAGCGCGAGCGGCCTGCGCATCAATGCCAGTGCGTCGCCGTTGTGGCCGCGCGTCCCGAGGTCGCGCTGGAGGCGTTCTGCGCGCAGCTCGCCGAGCAGCTCGGCGCGCTCGGGCCGCTGTCCCACCAGCGGTCGGACGGCGCGCTAGGGCCGACCGCCGAGCACACTCGGCGCGAGGAGCACCCGGCGTGGCTGGACTTCGCGGCGTCGATCGACGCGCTCGGCGAGCGTCACCGGTTCGTCTTGCTCGAAGGCGACCGGCGCGACACGATTTGGAACCGTCGCATCCTCGCCGAAGCGGATCACGTCTTGCTGCTCGCGGACGCGTCGAGCTCGCCCGTGCCGCACGCGCTCGAGCGCTCGCTCTTCGAGGCTCGCTCTACGCGACACGCTCGCCGAACGCTGGTGCTGTCCCACTCTGCTGACACTGCGTTGCCGTCGGGGACCTCGCGCTGGTTGCGCGCTCGCGACGTGCAGCAGCACAGGCACGTGCGGCGCGGGCGCGTCGAGGACATCGCGAGCCTGGCTCGATCCGTCGCGGGGCGCTCGGTCGGCGTCGTGCTCGGCGGCGGCGGCGCCCGCGGCTTCGCGCACGTCGGCGCGCTTCGCGCGCTCGAAGAAGGGGGGATCGCGGTCGATCAGATCGCAGGGGCCAGCATCGGCGCCGTCGCGGCGGCGCACTACGCGATGGCGCGATCGTCGGACGCGATGCGCGCTGCTGCGGATCGGGCGGTGGCGTCTGGGCCGCTGTCGGACTTCACGCTGCCGCTCACCTCGTTGCTGCGCGGTCGGCGCATGGAGTCGATCATTCGATCGCTGTTTGGCGAGGTGTGCATCGAGGACTTGTGGCTGCCGTTCTTCTGCAACGCGTGTGACATTTCGAGGTTCGAAGAGGTGCTCTTCGAACGAGGGCTCGTCGCGGACGCGTTGCTCGCGAGCGCTGCGCTGCCAGGCGTGCTGCCGCCGCGCGTGGTGGGTGGTCGGATTCTGGTCGATGGCGGCACGAGCGACACGCTGCCCGGCGCGCGCATGCGCGCTCGTTGCCCAGGCACGTTGATCGCTGTGGACGTGAGCCGGGAGCGCGCCGTGGACTACCCTGCAGAGCGGTATCCGACGTCGCTTCGCGCGCTGTGGGAGCATGTTCGACCGGGCGGAATACGAACGCCGCTGTTGCCCGAGCTGTTTCTGCGCGCGGCGTCGTTCAGCGTTCCGGGGCGCGTGGACGCGGTGGCGACGGACGCTGAGTTGTTCTTGCGCCCGCCGGTCGAGCATTTTGGCACGGGCGACGTCGCCTCGGCCAACGCGCTCGTCCGCATCGGCTACGACTATACGCGCGAGCGTTTGCGCGGGTTCGTCCCGCTACACGCGCGGCGGACGTAGCCTCGTGAGCAGCGAGAGCGCGGCGATCGGCAGCATCGCAGCCGTCGCCATGACGTAAGGGTACGCGCGCGCGGTGCGCCCGCCGCTCAGCGCCGCGGCCAGCGCGAGCAACGCAAAGGCCACGAGCGAGCTCGTGTTGGCGAGGTTGTTGAACGCGCTGAGCAGAGGCGCGCGCTGGCTTGCGCCGCGCGAAACGTACTCGCGAAGCGCGGCGAGAAAGACTCCGTACGTTGCTCCGAGCGCGAGGCCGCCCGTCGCGAGCGCGGCGAACGGCACGGCCCATCCGCTGCTCAACGCCGCGGGTACGATGACGAGCCACGGCAGCGGCGCGAGCAAGTGCGCCACATCGGGCGGCTGCTTGTGCGTCGCGCGGAGCTTCGGCCTCAGCGCCGCGCCGAGCAGGGCCCCGAAGAACACCACGGTCAGCGTCGCTCCCCCGCGCCGCTCTGCGTCTGCGATGCGCGCGACGTCTCTGAGCAGATAGATCAGGTTGGCGGCGACGAGATAGAGCGAGACGTACACGGCGACGGAGAATCCGAGGATTCGTCGATCGTCGCGGCTGAGTCCTTCGCCGCGCTGCTCGGCGTCATCGTGTGTGGCGCTTCTCGCAGCCGCGCCCGCGGCGAGCACTGCAGCTGCGCAGGGCACGGCCACCACCGCCGCTGCGACGAGCCCGATCGTCAGCGCTTGTCCGCGGTCGATCAACGACGGAACGATCACCGGCGCCGACAACATCCCCAGCAGCCGCGCCGCGGTGCTCGCGCGATCATGGCGGGACCTCTGCTCGCCGCTCGCGCGGACCGCGCTGTGGTCGATCGCGTTGAGCGCATAATTCACAGAGAACTGCGCGACGACCGCCAGCGCCACGAACGCCGACGGCGCAGGCGCGCGCAGCATCGCGACCTCGGCGATGAGCCCGACGATCACCGCCGCGAGCGCGCTGCTCCCGTGGCTCGAGCGGGCGCGCGACGAGAGGACGCCCGCGATCGAACCGATCGTCGCGCAGAGCAGCGAGGCCGCGAGCCAAGAGAGCTTCTGGCTCGGCGCGTGACGTTGAAAATACAGCTGCGGCAGCACGTTGCCGTTGGCCGACATCACGAAGGACAACAGCAGCATCGCGCTCGCCGCGCGCCACACCAGCGCGCTCACTGGGTGTCCTCGAGCAGCGCGTCGATCACTCGCCCGATCCGCGCGTGCTTGCGCGCGGCGCTCACGATCTCTGCGCGATCGGCGAGCCGCGTCGCGTCGTCGATCCCCGCTTCGAACCAGCGCGCGCACTGCTGCGCGAGCGATGCGCTCTCGACGTGAACGTTTGCTTCGGTGCAGAACCGAGCGGAGTAGTAGTCGAGGTTCGAGCTGCCGAGGCCCACCCAGCGCTGATCGACGACGAAGTACTTGCAGTGCAGCGTTCGTCCTGCGCCGCGCCGCACGTGCACCTCGACGCCCGCGTCGAAGAGCGCTGTGAGCCCTGTGTACAGTCGGTAGTTCGCATACCCGAGGTCGTTGGTCTCGTCGGAGTTGGTCAGGACCCTCGCGCGCACGCCTCGGCGGACGGCCGCGGCCAGCGCTCGCCGCAGCGCGGGGTGCGCGAAGAGGTACGCGTTTTCGATGTCTACCGTGCTTCTCGCGGCGCGGATGCATTGCAGCAAGAACACCCAGTAGCTGTGCTCTCGAACGCGCGCCGGCGTGCTCGCGTACAAGAGCGACCCCGGTCGCAGCGCGGGCTCGTCCGCGCCGCTCGCCGTGCGCTCGTACAGCGAGGACGCCCGCTGTGCGCTCGGGCCTTCGAGGGCGAGCTCGACGTCTCGCCAGGCTGGCCCCGCGTAGTGATCGGCGATGTTGCGGCCGCCGATGAGCAGCCTGCGATCGTCGACGATCAACAGCTTGCGGTGGTTGACGTCGTAAGGCCGCGTCGGGTCGGACCAGCGCTGCACGGACGCGCCGTGCGCGACGAGCCGATCGACCAGCGCGTCGGCCCCGAGCCCTTCGTATTGCTTCTTGCTGAGCGCGTATCGGTCGGCGATCACCCGCACCCGCACGCCGCGGCGCGCTGCGGCGATCAGCTGCTCGACCGTGCGCTGGCCGGTCGAGTCTCCCTGCAAGTAGTAGGTCGCGAGCTCGATGCTGCGCTGCGACTCGGCGATCCACCGCGCGCGCAGCGCGAAGGACGCGGCGTTGTCGGTGACGAGCTCGACGCGATCTTCGTCGTGCAGCGTCGCGCAGAGCGAGGGCTCGTTCGCCGCTGTCTGCGTGGCGAGGTCCTCCCACGCGAGCGAGAGTTCGTCCCACGACGGCCGTCGCCGCTCGAGCTGCCAGCGACGCAGCGAGACAGCGCACGCGAGCATGTGGGCTGTTCCGCGAAGCTCTTGCTCGGAGAGGGCGAGCGCCTCGCGCACGCCCAGCCGCTGGAGCGCTCTCAGGGCGCTGTGCAGTCGATCGGCGAGCGGCGCGAGCGGGTCGGTCACGATCGCGACTCCTGCGTTCGGCGGACATGCTGCGCGACGCCGCGCATCGCGCGGTAGATCTCGACAACCGCCTCGGTGAACGAGCGCTCGACGTACTCGATCTCTCGCGCCTCGCAGTGCGCGCGCACCAGCGGCGTCGCCCGGCGCAGGTTGACCCGCGGCATCGAGGGAAACAGATGATGCTCGATCTGTTTGTTGAGTCCGCCGAAGCAGAGGTCCGCGAGCGCGCCTCCCGTGATGTTGCGCGAGGTGCTGACCTGATGCTCGACGAAGCCGAGCGAGCCCTCTTCGGGCATCGGCATGGCCCAGTGGTTGCTCATCGTGATCGCGCCGACGTAGACGCCGAAGAGCGCCTGGTGCAGGACCATCATCGCGAGCGCGCGCCACGGGCCGAGCATCGCGACGAGCAACGCTGGATACCCGACCCAGTGCGCGACGAACGCCACGCGCTCGCGCCATCGGACCGACGCGCTGAGCAGCCTCGCTGCGCTGTAGATCCTCAAGTTGAGCGCGACCCCAGTGAGCAACAGCGGCAATAGCCAGTGCTGCCGGGCCAGGATCGGCTCGAACCTCGGGTGCTTCGCGTCCGCCTGCGCAGGATCGAACGCGAGCATGGGGTACTCGATGTCTGGGTCTGCCCCGCGGTAGTTCGACCGCGCGTGGTGCTCGTTGTGGCTGGCGGTCCACCACGTGTAGCTCCCGCCGTTGAGCAGGTTGATCGCGAGCAGGCCGAGCCAGTCGTTCGCCTCGCGCCGCTCGAACACCGCGTGGTGACAGGCGTCGTGCGCCAGCAAGACGAGCTGTCCCGACGCGAACGCGAGCAGCGGAGCCGTGAGCCACACGAGCGAAGATCCGCGGGCGAGCGCGAGGGCGGTCCACGCGACGGCCGCGATCGAGAAGGTGCGCGCGACGATCGCTACGTACAAGTTTGGTCTTCGCCTCAGCAGTCCGAGGGCGCTCACCTCGCGCTTGAGCGCTCCGAAGTCGTCCTTGGGTCGAGCTGGTTGCTCGCCCCGCGGCGCTGGCGCAGAGGCGTCGATCAGCGCGAGCGTCGCCTCGCGCAGCGCGGAGATCCATCGCTGTCTTGCCTTGAAAGATTGCAGCATTCGGAGCGTCGTCGCGCCGCTGTTTGCCTCGCGCGCGCGACGCTCGTCAACGAAGATCACCGCCGTTTTTTGTGTACGGGCGAGTCATGGCGCGGTCTGCGTCGATCGCTTCATGCTCGTCGCTTCGCGGCCACGACGTCGAACGCGCCGAGCTCGACGCGCGTCCCGTTGACGAGCAGCGCGACCGCGTGGCGGCCGACGTTGGGCGTGCGCGTGGTGTGCACCGCGAGCGAGACGCTCTTGTCGAGCTCGAGCGTAGCCTTCGGCCCGAGCTCGACCCGACGCAGCTTGAACACCTTGGTGCTTACGCCGCGCAGCTTCACGAAGTCCACGGCGAGGTCGAGGTTGAGCGACTGCGACGCGCTCGCGGTGCTTCTGACGGACAGCGCGACGCGGACGCTCTCGCCGATCGCGACGCGCGCTGGAGAAAACCGCACGTCTTCGACCTTCACCTTGGGCTTCTCGCCGTGACCGAGCAGCGCGAGGGCGCGCTTGTCCGCGCGCTTCACGGCGCTGCGCAGCGCGTGCTCGACGAGCTTGCGACGCTCGACCGTCGCGTCTGCGAGCCACCGTTCGCAGACGGCGTAGGCGAGCTCGGGGCGGCTCTTGGTGAGGTCGTTGAGGTGGTTGGCCACGCTGCGACGGACGAGGGTGCTCGGGTCGTCCCGCAGGGCCTCGATGAGCGCGAGGGCGCGCTCGGGGTGATCGTCGAGCAGGCGCACGCGAGGGGCCCACGGAAGGCGCTGTCGCGTCCCTTCGGACACGAGCCGTCGCACGTGCGGGCTCGGGTCCATCGTCCACTGAGCGAGCCGCGCGAGGGTGGCCTCGGGGTGTCGGTCGAGAAACGATCGGATCGAGAATTCACAGGTGAATCTCTGGGTCAGCTCGTGCTGAAGCGCCATTGACTCTTCGAAGTGATCGAGCCCGCGCTCGGCCACGAACATGGTGTGTGGGAGGTAGAAGAACGGCTCCATTCCGGCGCCTTCGAGCTCGTCGCTCTTGTGCTTGGCGCCGAGCGACGCGGTGAGCACCCGCGCGGCGTCGGCGAAGTCCTCGGGCAGGTGCGAGGCCATCGCGTCGGAGATCTTCTTGGCGCGGTCCTTGAGTTCGAGCTCGTCGAGCCCGTCCGTAGCTTCGCGCACGAACGAGCGGCGCGCGAAGCCAGGGTGCGCGGCGGCGATCGAGTCTGCGATTCGCCCCACCAACGCGCGGTCGAAGAAGAGCTTCAGCGGTTCTGCCATCGTGTGGTCGGGCACTGTAAGCGAGCTCGTGGACGCCCGCGGTGACCGCCGTGTGATTGACAGAACGCGCTCAGCGGAGCAGCCCCGCGCGAATGGCCGCGAGCGTCGCGGCGGACACGATCGTCCACAGCGCGACGCCGAGCACGAACGGGCGCGCTCCGACCGAGCGCAGCGCGTCGCGGGACACGCCAGCGCCGATGAGAAAGAGCGTGAGCACCAGGGCCGAGCGGCTCATCGCGGCGATGCTGCGTCCGATCGGCGCCAGCGAAGGAAACACGGTCACGATCGCCGCCATCGCCACGAACCCTGCGATGAACCACGGGCGCTTGGCGGGCCCGCGCGCGCCCTCTTGGCGGGGCGCGAAGCGCGAGAGCGCGAGCGTCACGGGGATGATCCACAGCGCGCGCGCGAGCTTCACGGTCGTGGCGGTCGCGAGCGCCTCGGGGCCGAACTGCATCGAGGCTCCGACGACCGAGCTGGTGTCGTGGATGGCCAGCGCGCTCCACAGTCCGAACGAGTGTTGATCGAGCGCGAGCCCGTGGCCCACCGCAGGAAACACCATCAGCGCCAGCGCGTTGAGCAGAAACACCACCGCGAGCGAGACGCTCATCTCTTGCGGTTTTGCGCTGAGCACGGGGCCGACCGCAGCAATGGCGCTGCCTCCGCAGATGGCGGTGCCCGAGGCGATGAGCAGCGCCGTCGTGCGAGGGACGCGCAGCCATCGCGCGAGGAGCATTCCCACCGCGAACACCGCGACCAGGGTCACGGCGGTCTGCCGCACCCCGGTCGCGCCGACGCGCAGCACGACGGCGAGGTTGGTCGCTGCGCCGAGGCCCACGACCGACGCTTGCAACAGCCACGTCTGGGCGACCTTCACCTTCGCCGCGAACGGCGTGCCGAAGAGCAGCGCGAAGGTGATCCCTGCGACGAGCGCCAACGGCGCGGACGCCCACGGCGTGAGCGAGAAGAGCGCGAGGGTGACGAAGAGCGCAGAGCGAAGCATGGCTTCGTGGCTGAGAGCCAGCGGGCCGCGCTCGGGGTTCTCGCGTGCGGCGCTACGCGCGCTTCTTGATGCGAATCATGAAGTACAGCATCCCTGTCACGAGCCCTCCGACGCAGGCCGTCACCACGCGCGTCTTGCGCTCAGAGGGCTTGTGCCCTCTCGCGTCGCGGGCTTCGAAGTTCTCGCGCAGCTGCCACACGCTCGTGTCGGCGCGAGACACCACGACGTCGATCGACGATCCCTCGCGACGCATGCAGTTTCCCGACTCGTGCAGCGTGACGCGCACCGCCGGGCCCTGCGCGAACTGCCCGTCGAGGATCGACTCGCACGTCACGCTGCGCTCCTGCGAGGTGCCTCTCCCGCTGGTCGAGCGGAGCTCCTGTTGGCTCGTCACGCGCGTCGTCACCACGGCGCCATCGCGGCGAAGCCTCAACGTGATGTCCGCTGCAGTCTGATCGAAGTAGCCGCTCAGGACGTATGCGACGACGGCGAAGACCGCCGCGGCGGCGAGAGACTCCCGGCGCGTCGTTTCGTACATGGTGCCACTCAGTGTAGCGAAGGCGCCTCGGTCACTGCTTCACGAACACCAGCATCATGTTGGGCGGCAAGAACCACTCGAAGCGCGTCGCCGTCGCGTTGTACGGATACCGCCGCGCAGGAGCCGGCCGCGGACACGTCCACGTCAGGCTCACGTTGGTCCTCGATGTGCTGAAGGTGCCCGAGACCGCCGTGGTCTCTCCGCGCTCGGTGAGCACCAGCTCTGCTTGGGTGCCGCGAAAGCGAATCGCGCCCGCGATCGTTCGAGCCGGCGGCGTCACGCCCGCGCCCGCGTACGCGGTCGCGGACTCGAGGCGATAGTCGCCGTCGACGATCGTTCCGCCTGTGGCCATGGGCTCGCCGATGGTGGTTGTGCTCGTGATCGCCGGCCCCGAGAGCACAGTCGTGCACATCGAAGCGTCGGGGTCGGGGGCGCCGTCTGCGCCGACGGCCGCGTCGCTCGTCGTCGCTGCGTCGATCCGCACGTCCTCCCCGGCCGCGGCGTCGCCGCTGGTCACTGCGTCGCCGCTGGTCGCTGCGTCGCTCGACGACGCAGGCGCGCCGCACGCGCTCAGCGACAACAACATCCCCACCACACAAACCAAGCTCCGTCGCGCGTGCATCGTTCGTCTACCTCTGCCGCTGGCAGTACCACACGCGGCGCCTCGCGCGCTCGTCGTGAGTCCGTCGCCAGACGCGCGGTTCTGGCGTCCATCCTCGGCTCGCATACACTCGCGCCGTGAACTTTGGGACCGAGCGCGAAGCAGGGCCGAGGACCCTGCTCGCCCCGAGCGCGCTCGCCGCGGCGCACAGCATGGACACGACGTGGTTCGCGGTCGACGACGACGGCCACGTCGCTGCGTTCGACTCTGGTGAGAGCGGCGGAGTGCCCGCGGCCGCGACGCAGAACACTGCCGAAACGGCGGAGCTCGGCGAGCGGCGGCCCTTCGTGATCGAGAACGAAGGGTGGAACCGAGAACTCTACGAGTCTGGCGACCCCGCGCCGTTCTCTTCGGGCTTCTACGAGTTCTCGCACGAGGTCGACTTTCGCCAGACCGCGTTGCTCTACGAGCGCATGACGCGCCCGCTGAACCCCGCGCACATCGACGAGCTGCCCGCGAGCGTGCAGGCCCAGTGCCTCGCGATGCCTGGAGTGCGCTTCGAAGAGCACCCGATCTTGCAGCCGCTCGATCGCTTTGCGGGCTCGACGTGGGCCGACGCTCCGTTCTACTCGCTCGAACACGGGGATTTTCGCCGGTGGACCGAAGACGGTCGCGGCGAGCAGGTCCTCGTGTCCGAGCAGGGAATCCCGTTTCCAGCACCAGAACGAGAGTACTGCGTCGACGCTGCGTACGAGCTCAGGCGGTGCTTTCGAGCGTGGATGATCGGGGAGGTCGTCGAGTCGTTTGATGCGTGGTGGGAGACGCACAGCGGCGTCGCGGGCGTCGTGCTCTCGGACGACGAGATCGCCACGCTGCGCCACGCGTTGACGCACACGCGTTCGCGCAGCCAGCTCGAGCCCACGCTTGCGCGCATCGAAGCGGCGGTGATCGCGCGGGCCCCGACGCACTCGCGGCCCGTCTGGATCAGCGCTGTCAGCGCTCGGCCGGACCCGTGGCGCGCCACGCTCGAAGCGTTGTGCGCTCGGGGCGCGCTGCCGCTCTCGTGGCTGAGCGACGAGCGCCGTCGCTACCTCTGCGACGCGCGCGAGTGGTCCATGCTCGGATCGGCGCGCGACCTGCGCGACGCCAGCGGAGTCACCAGCTTGATGTCCATTCCGTCAGTGATGTTGCAGGCGATGAGCGAAGATGTGCCGAGCGTCCTCGCGGCCGAGTCGCTCGCCCGCGAAGCGCGCGGAGGCCCCGTGGTCTATTGGCGCTCGGCCACCCGCGAGGCGATGCGCTTCGCCCTCGATCGTCCGCCCGAGCACAAGAGCGAACGCGAGCGCGCCATCGAGTCCCTCGGCTTCGCGCTCGACCCTGTCCTTCGTCGCGTCGCCGCGCTCTTGCTGTGCGTCGACGGAGCCCCGTGATGACCGACCCCGCGAGCGACTCCCCTGCGCGCCCGAGGCTCTCTTCGCTGGACCGTGTGCGCGGTCTGGTGATGGCGCTGATGGCCCTCGGCTACGCGCTCGGCCCGGTGTTCGAGCGGCCCGATCGCCAGCGAAATCGCACGCTGCTCACGCTCGGCGCGTCGCGCGTCGCGCTGTTCTCCGCGCTGCGCATCGGCAACGTGTACGGAGTCCCTTCGCCGTGGACGGCGAGGATAGGCCATCCAACGGCGGTCGGTCGAGCACGCGTCAGCCGTTGGCGCCCCGATCGGTCATCGCCTTGTCTCCGCCCTCACTCCTTTGCTACCGCGCCGCGATCGGTCCACCGCGCCGCATCGTGCGTTCGCCTCTGCTTTTGCAGGCGAAACTGAGAGCTTGTCGGAGTGAAAAGACGCGGCATCGTAGGCGTTGATGAGCCGAGCTTCGTACCCAACCGATGTGACGGACGAGCAGTGGGAATTGCTGCGTGATCTCCTGCCAGCTCCCAAGCCGAGCCCCGGTCGAGACCCCATGGATCGACGAGAGATCGTGAACGGACTGCTGTACGTCGTGCGGTCCGGAATTCCGCGGAGGATGATGCCGCACGACCTGCCCAACTGGTCGACGGTTTACGAGTACTTTCAACAGTGGCGGGACAACGGCGTGCTCGACCAGAGCATGGAGTCGCTCCGCCCAAATGCGAGAAGGGCCGCCGGACGCGGCCCATCGGCGCGCCTCGCAATCGTCGATAGCCAGTCCGCGAAAACCACAGAGAGCGGCGGTCCGCGCGGCTACGACGGCAACAAAAAGATCCTGGGAAGAAAGCGGCACATCAGTGGTCGACAGCGAGGGGCTTCCCATCGTCACCGCGATCACCCCCGCGAACACGCACGACTCCCAGCCAGCCGCCAGGCTGTTTCGGGAGGCCAAGGCCGTCGAGCCGATGCTCGTCGAGGTGGTGGCCGATTCCGCCTACGTCGGTCTCCCGCTGCAGCAAGCGGCCAACGACAACGGGATGGCGCTTCGCATCGTCCGTCGCTCGGAACCACGGAATCAATTCGTTCCACTGCCTCAACGGTGGGTCGTCGAACGGACTTTCGCATGGCTTGGACGCTCGAGGCGCCTGTCGAAAGACTACGAACGGAAGCCAGAATCAAGCCGCGCAATGCTGCAATTGGCGTCGATCCAACTCATGCTGCGGCGAGCCGCATGATCTCCTGCGAATGCACTCCAACGCCCTCTCATGCGGCGTGAACGATGGGACCGAGAGGGGCACGCGACAGCAGTGTCGTAGCGACGACGATGGTGGCACAAGACGCGCGCAGTCGAGGGGACCAGGCTGACAGCGCTTCGACAGTGGTTCGAGAGTGTTTCGACAGCAGCGCTCGTTGGCTCACGAAGTGCTATGGCCGGTCCCATGACGCCAACCACGATCATGCAGTCCCTGATTTTCGTGCTCGCTTCGGTCTTCGCCACGCAGGGTTGCACCACCGCGGCACCTCTCGACGCGGCCCCGAGCGACGCGACCCCAAGTGACGCGATTCCGAGCGACCCGTGCGGCGGCGCGTGCACTGGCGGAACGTACTGCGCCGTCGCCCCCGGCTGTGACGGAGCGCCGACCTACCAGTGCGCGCCCAACACCTGCGCGGACGCGTCGGTCGTGTTTTTCTGCGGCTGCGACGGGCAGACCTTCTCGAACCCCGAAGGCGCGTGCACCCCGAGGACGCGCCGCTATCGGTTCGAGGGAATCTGCGTCGATGCAGGGGTCTCGCTTGACGCGAACAGCGGTGGCTGAGCGATGGATCGAGCGACCGGTTGCGGGATTCACTGCGGCTGAAGCGGCACGATCAGCGCGCGGGGACGCGGCGTCGTGCAGTCGCCCGTCGAGAGGGCCATCGAGCCGACTACACCGCGGCGCCGCACGCTGCGATCGCCCCTGTTTTCACTGCTGATACTGAGTTGGGCGACCACGATGCTGCACGTTGCTGCGGGTGTCGAACTTGATCGCGGCGACCGGCGAGCTCGAGCGCGCAGATCGCGGCATCGTTGCGCACCGTCGTCAATCGCATGCCCGACCGCGCAACGATGCCGGCGAGCCTTCGAATCAGTCACGTTGTGGTGGGGGATAGGACATCCAACGGCGGTCGGACGAGCACGGGGCAGCCGTTGGCGCCCCGATCGGTCATCGCCTTGTTGCCGCCCTCACTCCGACACGACCGCGCCGCGCATTGCGTGCGCGACGGGCGAAGAGCGCGGGCAACCTGGCGAAGAGCGAACGCGCTCGTTGCATGCGCTCTTCGCGCTCCCCTCGGCGACGCGATCACGTTCGTGCTCGGCGTGCCCCACACATTCACGCGATCACTCGGGATCGATTCCGAGCGCGCGCAGCCGCTCGGCCAATCGCTCGGCGCGCTCGGCGCCGGTTGGAATCCACGTACCCTGCGCGTCGATCCAACGAAGCCACGTGTCTTCGCGTCCCTCGAAGGCCCCTTGCTACAGCGCGAGGCCGAGGTCCAACGGCTCGAACCACGGTCGTTCGAGCTCTTCGTACTGTCCCGCGTTGAGCGCGAAGCTCTGCAGCACCGCGTCCGAGAGCTGCCGCTGCGGATCGTAGACGACCGAGTTTCGAGGCAGCGGTCGCAGAGGTGAAGGCGACGCACTCTGCGTTTGTTCGGCGCTTTGCGAAGGGAGCTGCGCCCGCGTTGAACAACCGTCGCGATCGCGTGCTGCTCGGGGTGATGACGGCGCTCGGGCTCGATCGCAAGTCGCACCCCGCGAGGATCACGCTCGATCACCGCGAGCGCGCTGGGTACTATACCGCGCCCGCGACGGGCATCGAAGATGCCCAAGCGGATCAGCGCGGTTGAAATCCAGACAAACCAAGACCGCGAACAGAGAAAACTACGACGACCGTCGCGGTATTGGTTTAGCGCTCCTCGGTCGAGATCGCGTTCGAGCACGACGCCCTCGCGAGCGCGTACGTGTACATCGCTCCGCCGGGACAAAGTGTGGGACGCGGGCGACGAGCGTGACGAGGACATCGCGGCGACGATCCTCCGCGCGCACGGACCCAACGGAAGCAACGTCGCGTACCTCTTGCTTCTCGCCGACGCGCTGCGGTCATTGGGCGATCGCGACTTGCGCGTGTTCGCGCTCGAAGCCGCCGTGCGCGCAGCGCGGTGACACGCGTACGAGCGGGGGGCCGAACGATGCGTTCGCCGCGGCGCACGACGGTCGACGAGACGCGCGCTCGAGACGTACTCTGGCGACGGTGAAACCAACGTCGAAGACCTCCATCGCGCTCGCAGGTTTGCTGTCGTTGATCAGCGCGGGCGCGCACGCGCAGCGAGCGCCGCGCGACCCCGCGAGTTCTCGTACGCCCAGCGCGGCGACGGCAAACCCGCTCGCGCAGCCGACGTCCACAGCGCGGCTCTTTCTGTCGCGCGCGCTCGGAGCGAGCCCCGACGCCGCGGTCCGCGATCGGTGGAACGCGCTCGCGTTCGGCGCAGGGCTGATTGATTTTCGTGCGGCCAACGGGCTCATCGAGGGCGTCGATCCCGCGCGTCCCATCCGGATGTGGGTCGGCGCGCTCGACGAAGGGGCCGAGGCGTTCGCGGTGCGCGCGCGAGACATTGCCGCGGAGATTCCTGCGACAACCGACCGTGCGGCGTTGGCGGCGCCCGGTGGCGGAGCGCTCGGCCAGCGCATGTCCGACTGGCTCACCGACTGTCGTCCCGGAGGGTTCGCGCGGCGCACGGCGATCCCCACAGCGCGCCCCGCGCAGCTGTCTCGCGCGGTTCGAAGCGCGCTCCTCGCGCGACGGTGGACCGCGGGCGGAGCGCAGGACACGTTGGTGTCGGCGAGGGCAGGAACCACCGCGCGCATTCACGTCGAGGGTCGCTACGTCGTCGTCGACGAGTGGCAGGAGGTCAACGTCGAATGCCAGAGCGAGGCGAACCGTCGCGCGCTCGTGCAGCGCGCTCGCGCGAGGCTCGCGGCGATTCCTCGAGCGGTCGACGAGAGCGCGAACGACGGCGAGTCCTCTGCAGTGTTGACGCTCGAGACCGACGAGCGCGCGATGGGCCGCCAGGGGCTGCTCGTGGGCATGGTCAGCGTATTGAGCGCGGTCGCGTGGGGGCACCCCGACGAAGGCCCAGCGCTCGCGCCGGCTGTTCGTCAACGCCTCGTGCTCCAAGGAATTCGGGAAGCTGCAGCGGCTGCGCGGCTCGCGGGCGATGGAGCGCGCTTCGTCCGAACGAGCGTCCGAGTCAACGGCGACGCCTCGTCTCGCACCACGACGATCGTGTCCGAGCTGGGGTCGGACGCGACGGTCGCGCCGACCGCGTCGAGCTTCGCAGAGGGGCCCTCGATCGCCGTCGTGGGAGCGCAGGAGTACATCGACCTTCGCGCGTCGTGGCTCGATGGCTTCGGCCCCGCGCGCGACTCAGCGACGCTGCTCGGAGAGCGCGCGAACGCAGGGTGGGGAGCGATGTTCGTCGCGATGCCGCTCGTCTTCGTGGCTGCGTTGCGCGCGCGGATCGAGTCCGCGCGTCCGTCGGGCGCGCCGTGGCCTGCGACGGCTCGCATCGATCGGGTGGTGCTCGCGACGCTCCCAGCGCACAGCGAACATCCCGTGTCGATCGCGCTGCTGACTCCGTCGACCACTGCGGAACGAGCAGCGTGCGCGCTCGTCGGCGACCGTTGCCCGCGAGGCAGCGAGCTCACGGCGGCGATCCGCGCGGTGCAGGGAGGGTTCGCGCGACTGATCGACATCGGGGACCGTCGCGCGATCGCGCTCTGCACAACGCGCGCGCCGTTGGAGGCGCTCACCCTGCGCCCCGTCGCTCGCGTGGGACCCGCCGTCGGAACGCTCGTCGCCCGCGAGCGAGACCCGGCTTCGCTCTTCGTCGAAGGCCCGCGCGGGGCGTCTTTCTCCTTCGAGCGCGCCGACGCGAGGCTGACGCTCACGCTCCGCTCGGCCGCGAACTGAGCGCGACTCGACGCTGTCGAAACCCGAGGCGAGCTCTCTCCTCGGGGCACGCTCGCTCGTCGCGAGAGGAGGGAGGCGCACTCCATCGGCTCCATCACCCGATGCGTCTCGCCTCGGCCGCCCGGCTGCTTCAGCACGCGACACGACCATCGGCCAACTCCGTCACGCGGTCCGTCGCCACCGCGGGACGCGTTATGTAGCGAAGACGCCGTGAAAGCGAACGTTCAGGTTCAACGAGTCGCCGAAGCGCTGGCATCCGACGAACGACGGGCCGTGTTGGCACCTCGTTGTCAGGTGGGTCTCGGCATCGCAGCGTCGCGGCGTGGGGACTTCACGGTGTGCCTCGAGACCGCTCAGAGGGCTGGATGTGTCCGAGCCTCGTCGCGACGGCGCCCCAGCGCCCGTTTGGGGGAAAGACGAAGCGGGAGGGGATCCAACGAGACGCCCCGCGCCGGTCATTGACGTTGTGAACGCGCGCGGATCGGCATCGAGGGCTCGAAGAGCGAGTGGGTCCGCGGAGGGGGCGCGAGCGCGACGAGCGAACAGGCGTCAGAGCGCGTGGGCGTGTGTGGCGATCCATCGCGGGATTTCTGCGTTGGATCGTCGTGCGAACCACGGACTCGCGGCGCAGAGCGGTTCGGTGATGTCCTCGACGGGGACCCACCAAACGACGCCGTCGATCGTGGCTTCGGCGATGGCGTCGCGCCTTCGGCGATCGCGGTCGTCCAGCGCGAGCGCGACGATGTTGTCGAGCGCTGCTTCGATGATGGCGTCCTGTTCGTGCGGCTCGCGATGCAGCGCTTCTGTGATGAAGCCCGTGAGGACAGAGGGGCGTTTGCGCATCGCGGGGTGCGAGACGATGCGGGCGAGCGTCGGCGCGTCGAAGAACTCGAAGCGGTCTTCGCCGGTCGGCCAGAAGGCTTCAGAGATCGTGAGCTCGGCGAGCTCGTGCGTGATGCGTGCGCGCTCGTGCGCGTCGACGACGCGGACGATGTGAGCGAGCGCGCAGTGACGGTCGTAGGGCTCGGGGAGGCGCCTGGCGCGCTCGATCAGGCGCGACTTCAACGCTGAAGAAACGCGGGAGAAGTGATGGCGAACGCAGTCCAGGTGATCGGCGAAGGTGCGGTCGTCTTCGCGTGTGTATGGGTTCCATGGGACGGCGACGGTGTCCTCGCGCTCTTCGTCGGTGAGCTTGTCGGTGGGGAAGAACGCGAAGAGGAAGCGGCGCTCGTCGAGTGAGGCGCGTTCGCGCAGGATCGCGAGGGCTTCGTCGAGCAGGTGCGAAGGCAGCGAGCGGAAGATGTGAATCGACTCAGAGGGCAGCACGCCGATGGGCGAGGTGCGGGATTGGACGGCATTCCAACAGCGGGTGATGGCGTCAGAGGGCCAGTGGTGGACCGCGTTGCGGGACTCCATCTCGGTGGCCAGCGGGGCGTTGCGAAACTTGTCCGTGCGAAACGCGATCCAGCGCTCCTTGAGCGCGACGTCGAGCGTTCGGACGAAGGCTTCGTGCAGCGAGAGATAGCTCACAGGCCCCGAGTGAGAATCGTACTCGGGCGCGGTCCCGTCGAGGATTCCTTCGAGCGCTTCAACGTGGTGTTCGCGCGGGAGCAGGGCCTCGAGCGCGAGCATCGACTCGATGCGGTTGCGACCTCGGGGCTTGGAGAGGACGTGCGCGATCGCGGCCTCGCGGGCGGGAGCGCACCACTGCGAGAGCGCGCTCGCGTTCAGCGAGAGATCGGGGCGTTGGGCGACGAGCGCGCGAACGAGCGCGACCGCGGCGGGCTCGCCGAGAAAGGGGACCTGCGCGAGCAGCAATTGCGCTGCGGAGTCGCGGTGCGCGAGGGCTGATTCGAGCGCGGGGTAGAGGCTGTCGGCGAGGTTCATGTGAGCGCTGGGGCGGAGGACTGGGCCGCAGAGGTGGGGCGACGGAAGATGTGGATCGTTCCGCGCGCGGTGCCGACGGCGATGCGGGACGCGTCGGGCGCGATAGCGACAGCGCTCATCGTGTCGAGCGGATCGCTGGCGTCCACTGCGAGCCATTGGGTGAAGTCACTGCCATCGGGCGCGCACACGGCGATCGAGCGCTGCGTCTCGATCACGAACGCGACGAGCATACTGTCTCGGGACGCTGAGCGGTGCGTGCGCGCGCTGCGCGAAGAGGGGCTCGACGCCGAGTGGGTCGACGATCGGGGGATAGGACATCCAACGGCGGTCTGTCGAGCGGGGCCGCCGTTGCAGTTCGGGCGCTGTCTGAACGCGAAATAGGCCGTAAACTGTCTGTCCGATTCGCGAGCGACGTCAGACGTTGTAAGCGCGCCCCCGTTGCATACACTCGCGCGGTGACCGAAGGGACCGACCCCGCGAGCGACTCCCCTGCGCGCCCGAGGCTCTCTTCGCTGGACCGCGTGCGCGGCCTGGTGATGGCGCTGATGGCGCTCGATCACACGCGAGACTTCTTCGGCGATTGGAGCGTGCGGCCGACGGACCTCGCCCGCGCCAGCGCCGCGCTGTTCTTCACGCGGTGGATCACGCACTTTTGCGCGCCGACGTTCGTCCTGCTCGCCGGCGTGTCCGCGTATCTGCACGAGCGAAAGCTCGCTTCGGGCGCGGCCTCGTCGCGCTTTCTGCTCACGCGCGGGCTGTGGCTGATCGTGCTCGAGCTCACCGTCGTGCGCGCCGGGTGGAGCTTCGCCGTGCACACCCCGCGGGTGACTCTGCAGGTGATCTGGGCGCTCGGGTGCTCGATGGTGGCGCTGGCCGCGCTGCGATGGCTCCCTCGCTGGGCGATCGCTGTCGTCGGAGCGCTCTTGTGCGCCGGGCACAACGCGCTCGATCGCGTCGAGTGGAGCTCTGCCCTCTGGTCCATCCTGCACGTCTCGCGTCGGTTCAACGTCGGCGGCGTGCGCGTGTTCGTGCTCTATCCGCTCTTGCCGTGGATCGGCTTGATGGCGCTCGGCTACGCGCTCGGCCCGGTGTTCGAACGTCCAGATCGTCAGCGAAATCGCAGCTTGATCGCGCTCGGCGCGGGGTGTGTCGCGGCCTTCGCCGCGCTGCGGCTCAGCAACGTGTACGGAGATCCGGCGCCGTGGACCGCGCAGGCGAGGGCGGGCTTCACCGCGCTCTCGGCGCTCAACGTGACGAAGTACCCGCCGTCGCTGGCGTTCTTGCTCATGACGGTCGGACCCGTGCTGGTGTTGCTCGGGGTGTGGTCGTCGCCGACGAGCGCGGTCGGGGATCGGCTCGAGAAGTTTGGGCGCGTTCCGCTGTTCTTTTATGTGCTGCACTTGCCCATGCTGCAGCTCTCGGCGGGGCTGTACCTGCTCGCGCGCGGGGGCGTCGCGGCGATCCAATCCGCGGTCACCTCGGGCCGAGGAACAGGCCTCCCTCTCTCCGCGGTCTACCTCGTCTGGGTCCTCGTGCTGCTCGCGCTCTACCCCGCGTGTCGCTGGTTCTCTGCGCTCAAACAGCGTCGCCGCGACTGGTGGCTGAGCTACTTGTGACCGTCTCCGCAAGCGCGGGACGATTTCGTCACAGAAGCGAAGGGAGCGTCGCACCCAACGGCACATCACCGCCTTGCTTCGCCTCATCGTCGCGCTTTGCTCGCTCGTGCTCCTCGCGCTCTCGGCGTGCGCCGCCCCGACGCCCCCGTACGCGCCGGACTGCTCGCACTACACCCGGCCCGACGCGAGCGCTCCCTCGGACGCGCCGTCGGACGCGTCGGTGTCGCACTCGTTTGCGCTGCAATCTGCCTCGGATTTCGCTGCGCTCGAGAGCGCTCAGCGCGAGGTGAAGTTCTTGCTGCGCGCGGACACCGGCGCGCTGCCGGGGCCGCTCGCGGGCAACGATTGCGTGTTCTCGCAGAGCGCGCGGTTTCCGTTTCACATTCAGTTTCTGCGCTCGCTGCCAGGGCTCGAGTCGTACTCGACCGCGGACTACGCCATGGCCACCGAGCGCCGCGCCACGCGCACGATGGCCCCGGGCTCGCTCTACTGGTTTCCCGGCGCCACGCACCCCGACAGAACGCTCGGCGTCCTCGCGTACACCCTCTCGGTCTCCAGCGACGAAGCGCCGGACACCGTCGCCGCGTGGGCCGCGTTCGACCAGCGCTTGCGGCAGTGCGTCCGTTGGCCAGCGAGCGACCTCGTCCTCGTCGGCGTCGACCCCGCGCAAGAAGCCTGGCTCCTGCGCGAGCGCGCCGCCCTCGCCGCCGCGGGCGTCACCGTCGCCGAGCGCGCCTCGCTCTCTGGCGCGATCGAAGTGTATTCGCCCGGAGAAACGTACGGCTACGTCCACACCATCGCGCCCGGCCAGCCCGTCGCGGACTACGGCGCGAGGGACATCCTCGTCGCGGACGCCGCGCACGAAGAGATCTCCATCGTCTCGGCGCTCATCACCACGTTTCCGCAGAGCTTCGGCAGTCACCTCAACCTGCGTATGCGCGAGAAGCGCCTTCCCAACCTGCGCTGGTCCACCGCGCGCGACGCCGCGCAGCTCCGCGCGCTCGAAGGAGCGCTGGTGCGCATGGTCGTCAGCGAGCGCGGCGAGATCACCCTCGAGCGCGCCACGCTCGACGCCGCGACGTGCTTCTGGCGCGCGCTGCAGCCGCCGCTGAGCCCTCCGCGCTCGGACCTCTCCATCACCGCGCTCGCGCCCTTCGCCGAGCTCGGCCACGGCGACGCCATCGCCTACGGCGCGAAGGCCGCGAACCTCGGAGAGATCTACGACGCGCTCGAGGCTCCCTTTCGCAGCGACGGCTTCGCGATCCCCTTCGCGACGTACGCCGATCACATCCGCCGCAACAACCTCCAGGGCTCGATCGACGCGCTCGTGGGTGACGCGGGCCTCCGCTCGGACCGCGCGGCGCTCGCGCAGCGATTGGCCATGGTGCAGACCGCGATCCGCAGGGCGCCGCTGGCGCCGGGGCTGCGCGACGCGATCGCCGCGCGCATCCGCAGCACGTGGGGCGCCGGCGCGGACACGATGTTCGTTCGCTTTCGCAGCAGCACCAACGCCGAGGACCTCGAGCAGTTCAGCGGCGCGGGCTTGTACGACTCGCGCACGGGGTGCCTCGCGGACGACCTCGACTCGGACGACGTCGGCCCCTCGCGCTGCCTCACGGCGACGCACCGGGCGGCGCTCGAAGCGCGGCTCGCGGACTACCGGGCGCAGCTCGCGGCCAATCCCGATCGAACGTACCTCGCGCCGCTCGTCGCCGACCTCGAAGAGGACCTCACCGAAGAGAAGACCGTCGCGGACGCCCTGCGAAAAGTCTGGCGTTCGCTCTGGAACACCCGGGCCTTCGACGAGCGCGAGTTCTACGGGATCGATCACCGGCAAGTGTTCATGGGCGTCGCCGTGATGCCCACGATGGTGCTCGAGCGCCGCGAGACCGTCGCCCTCACCAACCTCGCGCACAGCGGCGCGAGCGCGGGGCTCTACCGGCTCGTCTCGCAGCTCGGCGAGATCGGCGTGGTGCGTCCAGAGATCCCCAGCGCCGTCGCCGAGACGATGACCTTCGTGCGCGAGGGCTCGACGGCGACGATGTTCTCGGTCTCGCAGCGATCGAGCGAGTCGCCGATGATGGACCTGTGGAGCGAGAGCGAGCGCGCCCAGGTCGCCGCGCTGCTCATGCGCTTGCACGACCACTTCGCGACCCGGGTCTACCCGACGCTCAGCCCGCTGCGGCTCGACGTCGAGATCGACGTGACGTCCGACGGCGTCCCGCTGTTCAAGCAGGCGCGCCCGTACCTCGGAGGGTGAATCCATCCCATGAAAACCAGTGTGTTCTCGCTATCGATCGCCGCGCTGCTCGCCGCGTGCGCGCCCTCCAACCCGATGGCCGACGCCGCGCCGGACAGCGCGGCTCCTTCGGACGGCGGCGCTGTGGTGATGGACTCGAGCGCGCCCGACGCAGCTGTGCCCGACGGCGGCCCGTGCTCGCAGTACCAGGGAAGCGCCGCGTGGACCGCTCGTCTCGCGGTCGAGCCGGGCGCGCGGCTGTGCGCGTACCCCGCGCGTCAGTGGGCGTCGAACCCGGGCGAGTCGCAGGCGGCGATGAAAGAGCGGCTCTTGCGCGAGGCCTTCGCGCAGAAGAGCACGATCACGATCGCGGCGGGCTCGCACGCGCTGCCGACGGCGAGCGAAGACCGAGCATTTTTGCTTCCCATGTGCGTCGAAGACCGCGGCGTGGCGGCGGGCGCAGCGACGGCGAGCGCGCGCGTTCAGACGTCTGAAGGCTCGGGCATCGGGTCGACGCCGGACGGGCCCAACGTCGAAGCGACGTTCATGCTCGGGGCCGAGCCGCTGGCGCTGCGGATCAACCGCACCGCGGCCGAAGGAGCGACGGCCAACCTCCGCGCGACCGCGCAGGACGCGCACTATCGCGGCGTCAACATTGTGCGCGGAACGTCGCGCTTGTACGCGAGCTGCGCGCTCGCGGCCAACCGCTGCACGACGCTCGCGTTCGGCGCCGCGGGCTCGCTTCGGATGGACGAGCACTACTGGCAGGCGATGCCGGGCTTCGGCTTCTCAGCGCCCGTTCGGCTGCGCGGGGCGCTCGACGGCGTCGCGGTGGACGTGAGCGCGTACGACGACATGGCGGCGATCTACGCGCGGCACGCGTTCGAGCGCGCGCTGTTGTTTCGCTTCAGCGCGCCGATCCGCGGGGCGTGCGCGCTGCGCGTCAACGTCAGCGACCTGGGCGACCCGACGACGGCGCAGCTGACGAGCTGCGAGGGCGTCGCGATGGGCGCTCCGCTGGCGGTGACCTCGTCGATGACGAGCTGCTCTTAGGACACCAATAGGAGAATCAACAGTGAAATTTCAGTGCTTTCTTCTCTGCTCAGCGGCGTTCGCCTCGGCGTGCGCGCCCGCTGTGACGCCCGCGCCCGACGCTTCTCCGGACGCGGCGCTGACGCCGGACGCGACCCCGACGCCGGACGCGACCGCGCTGCCCGACGCGAGCCCGTCGCCCGACGCCATCGCGGACGCTGCGCCCGACGCGGGGACCGATGGATCGCTGCCGGACGCGAGCGCGGGCGCATGCTCGCAGTACCAGGGAAACGCCTCGTGGACCGCGCGTCTGGTGGTCGAGCCCGGCGCGCGGCTGTGCGCGATTCCGAGCGGGCAGTGGCTGGGGCGCGAGGGCGAGAGCGACGCGCAGATGCGGCAGCGCGTGCTGACCGAAGCGCTCGCGCGCAAGGGGACGATCACGATGCCCGCTGGAACGTACGCGATCGCGACGGCCAACGAGACGCGTGCGTTCTTGCTGCCGATGTGCGTCGAAGACCTCTCGGGCGCGCGGCCCGTGGCGACCGCTGCGAGCTCGGTCTCTGCGGTGCGCTTCGAGGGCGGAATCGGCCGCGACGACGGCTTCTACGTCGAAGCCCAGTTCGGCCTCGGCGCCGAGACGCTGGGCGTGGTGGTGGCCCGACCCATCACGAGTGCGGTGACCGCGACGCTCTCTGCCTCGCCCGTGGCGTCGCACGCGTTCGGCGTGACGGCGGCGCGCAGCAACGGCAGCGGCTACGTGAGCTGCGCGCTGCGGGCGAACCATTGCTACAACCTTACGTTGCCGGGCTTGGGGACGGCGCGGGTGGACGAGTATCGCTGGGCGGCGTCGCCGGGGCAGGGGCAGGCGGTTCCGCTGCGGCTGCGGGGGACGCTCGACGGCGCGGCGGTGGACGTGCGCTCGTACGAGTCGATGACGGGCGTGTACGGGCACCACGCGTTCGACCGGGCGTACTTCTTTCGCTTCGCGAGCCCTGTGCGCGGCGCGTGCGGCGTGCGGATCGACCTCAACTCGGACGACACCGCGACGGGGCAGCTGGCGGCCTGCGACGCGAGCCCGATGGGCGCGTCCTTCGCGATCACGGCGGCGACCGCGGCCTGCGATTGACTCAACCGCCGAGGGGGTCGGCGTGGATGAGCACTCGCGTCGACGGGCCGACGATGGCGCGGATCTTCTCGCGCAGGTCGAGAAACAGGTCGTGCACTTGCTTGGTGGTCGTCTCGGGCTTCACGACCACGTGAAAGTCCACGTGCGGGATGCGCCCGGCGCGCGTTCGAAAGTCATGAAACGACTCGATCCCGCGCGTGGCTTCGAGCACCGCGCGCACCTTGGCGGTGGTCTCGACGTCGAGGCTGCGGTCCATCACGACGTCGATGCCGGCGCGCACGATGTGCGTGCTCGAATAGAGCATGTAGAGGGCGATCCCGATGGAGATGATCGAGTCGATGACGGGCTTGCCGGTGAGCTTCACGAGCACGAGCGAGACCAGCACGCCGATGTTGACGTAGACGTCCGTGGCGTAGTGCAGGGCGTCAGACTTGATGATCAAGCTGCCGGTCTCTTTTGCGACGCGGCGGAGGTAGATCACCGTGGCGATGGTGATCGCGAGGATCGGCAGCATCACGACGATGCCGAGCGTCGAGTTGCGGCTGTGGTCGCCGATTCGAATCTTGTGGATCGCCTCGTAGATGATGAACGCCCCGGCGGCGAAGATGAACCCGCCCTCGAACATCGCCCCGAGGCCCTCGGCCTTGGCGTGGCCGTAGTTGTGATCGTCGTCGGGCTCGGCGTCGGCGATGCGGACGACGAAGAGGTTGACGATCGAGACGAACAGGTCGCCGAGCGAGTCGATCGCCGAGGTGATCATGGACATCGAGCCCGTGAGCACGCCGGCGGTGAGCTTGGTCACGGAGCCGAGCAGTGAAGTGGCGATCGCGACCTTGATCGCGCGCACTTCGCGAGAGCTCTCACGGGCAGGTTGGTTCATCGCAGCGTGAACTGCGAGTACCGCTGTTGCGCGCGGAGAGCGAGCGACGAATCTGCGCTTACTTCCAGCGCACGTCGAGGTCGATGCACGAGGGCTCGTAGCGGCTGACCGCGCACTCGACCTGCTTGCCGCCTGCGATCTCCGTGGCCGCGCGCAGCGCTGTGGCGTAGCCCTCGGCGAGCAGCGCGGGGATGTGGTGCGCCGGGGCGTTGATCCGCAGGGCCGCCGCGCCGCCGCGCTCGTCGAACGATCGCGCGGTGAGCGAGCTGCCTCGATGAAACTGCGACCAGCTCTCGGTGGCTTTGGTCAGCACTCGCCGCGCGCCGACGAGGCGAAAGAGCACGCGGTACATGGTCGAGTCGAGCAGCGCATAGTTGGTTCGATACGCGTGATCGACGAAGTGATCGCCGGGCAGGATGGTGTCCGCCGCGGCCATGAAGATCGCGGTCGTGTGCACTTCGGCGAGCCACATGCTCGGCGGCGGCGGAGACAGCACGAGGTCGCGAAGCGTATCGGGCAGTCGCTCGACGAGCGGACGCAGCTCGACGCGCTCGAAGAACGATCGCAGCACCGAGGCTTTGATCTGGCATTCGGGGTACGAGGCGAGCCCGCGAGGCAAGGCCGCGACGTAGCGATCCATCTGGGCGAGCGACATGACCGTCTGCGCACGGTACCCGAAGAGTTTTGGTTTTGCTACTAACGCCGAAGATCGTGCGAGATTGCAGGGTTTGGCCGACGAACGGCGGACGCGCCGCGGCGCCGCGCGGCTGGTCGAACGCGCGCGAATCCCCAGCATGTGACATATCTTGTCACTCGTGGTTGGACGCGGGGACGAAGGTGCGTGCAAGATGTGTCGCAACGGAGAACACCGAAGTGACCGAGACCGATTCGACCGAGCGACCGAACACCAACAACGAGCCGTTGAAGCCCGAGGAGCAGGACCCGCGGCGATGGCGCGCGAACGGGTGGACCGCGCAGGTGATCAAGAACGACAGCGACGACGGCTGGGCCGTCGCGATGTACGTGGACGGTCAAGACGAGCCGGCGCTCGTGGGGCCGTGGACGATGGGGCGCGACAAGAAGAACCCGAAGCCGCTCGATCAGAGCGCGTTCAACACGCTGGTGAAGACCGCGAGCGAGGTGCTCTCGCGGCACGCGCAGCAGCGGCGGGCGATGTTGCACAAAGAGTGCTCCGTCGAGGACGCGGACGGGCGCTGGGTGTTGGTCGAGCTCGACATCGCGGCGGACGAAGACGACCCGCACGCGATGCTCTCGGCGAGCGCGGGCGGCGACGTGCTCTCGAAGGTGCGGGTTCCGGCCAACTTCAAGCTCACCGTGAAGAGCGCCGAGAAGTGGGTCAAGAGCGAGTTCGCGTCGCCGACGCGCGAGTGATCGTCATCGCCGCGCGAGGCTCCACACGATCGAGGCGAGGGCGCCGACGAAGAGCACCGGGGTGAGGTAGTAGATCGGCGCGTACGCGTAGGGGTGGCGGTCGATCCAGTGCATGAGCCCGTGCAGGCCGCGCTTGCTCTTCGTGATGTAGCACTCGGGCGGAACGTTGCCGTCGAGCGTGTCCTGCAGCTGCCGCTCGAGCTCGGCCACGGTGCGATAGCGCTTGGACGGCTCGCGGTAGATCCCCTTTTGCAGCACGCGCAGCAGCTCGCACGGGACGCCCTTGCTGAGCGCGGGCAAGCGCAGCTTCAAGTGATCCCACTCTTCGTGGATGAGCGCGAGGATCACTTGCTCGACCGTGCGCTTGTCCGCGAGCGGGTGCTCGAGCGCGAGAAATTCGTAGAACACCATGCACAGAGAGAAGATGTCCGAGCGCTCGTCGAGCGCGTCGTTCTTGCCCGCGGCTTGCTCGGGGGACATGTAGAGCGGGGTTCCGATCAGCGCGCCGACGCGGGTGCGGACGAGGCGATCGTCGGTGGACGTGGGCGTGGGCGTCGCGTCCGTCGCGCGCGCGCCGTCGTCCTTGCCGCCGATGCGCCGGGCGATGCCCCAGTCGACGACGGTGACCTCGCCGTACGGGCCGATCATGATGTTCGCCGGCTTGAGGTCGCGGTGGATGATCCCTCGTTCGTGCGCGAAGCGGACGGCCTCGCAGACCTTCGCGAACACCTGCGCGCGATAGTCGTAGCTGAAGCGCCGCACGTGCTCGGGCGAGCCTGCCTTGAGCCGCTCGATCACGGACTCCATCGTCTCGCCCTCGAGGTACTTCATCACCGCGTAGTGTTGTCCGCGCTCGTCGATCCCCACGTCGTGCACGGGCACGATGCCCGGGTGCTCGAGCGCGCCGACGACGCGCACTTCTTCGGCGAAGCGCAGCAGCGCGGTCGGCGATTGCTGCTCGGCGTGCAGGCGCTTGATCGCGACTTTGCGATGGATGTCCTGGTCCATCACCAGCGCGACCTCGCCCATCCCGCCTTCGCCGAGCGCTTCGATGGTCTCGAAGCGGGGATGATCGTCGACGCTCCACTCGACGCTCTCACCCGACGCCGCGCTGGCCGTCGCGCTGGTCGTCTTCGCGCGCCGCGGAAGAACCACGGTGCGCCCCGCCGCCGTGGGCGCCGCTCTCTTCGCGACGCCAGTCGCGTCGTCGCTGGCCGCGATCGTGGCAGCATCGCCGATCGAGTCGTTGGCGGACGCCGTGGGAGCCGCGCCGTCCGCGACCGTGTCGTGCGGCGGTTCTTCGTGGTTCATCCCCAGCAGTATCGGCTGCTGGTCACCGAAGCGACAAACCGCTCAGTGTCTCGCACGTCTGCTCCGAAAGACCAAGCTGGATAAAACTTGGAATATGAGAATGCGTAAGTGACCGAATTTCTTGGCGACTTGGTCTTTTCACAGAGCTCGGGTAGTGTGTCGTAATTCTGCGTACTTCGGCGCAGCACGGCGACGCGACCATGACGACGACGACCACGACCAAGGCCCTCGATCTGGGCACGACGATGGCGGGCAAGTATCGCCTCGACGCGCTGCTCGGCTCTGGTGGAATGGGCTTCGTCTACCGAGCCTTTCACGTCTTGCTCGAGCGCGACGTGGCGCTCAAGGTCCTGCGGCCCGAGTTCGCGGTGAGCGAAGAGTCTACCGCGCGGTTTCTCGCCGAGGCGCGCGCGGCCAACACCGTGCGTCACCCGCACGTCGTGGACGTGCTCGACGTCGACGTCGACGCGAGCGGCGTCCCCTTCATCGTTCAAGAGTTTTTGCAGGGCGAAACGCTCGCGAGCCGACTCGAAGCGCAAGGTCGACTCTCGATCGTCGACACGCTCGACCTGCTGACGCCCATCGCCGCCGCCCTCGCGCACGCGCACGCTCGGTCCATCGTCCATCGCGACATCAAGCCCGAGAACATCTTTCTCTCGGAGGTCCAAGGCGGGCTCGTCCCGAAGCTCTTGGACTTCGGCATCGCGCAGTCGCTTCGAGAAGAGTTTCAGTCGGACGACGTCATCGCCGGCACGCCCGCGTACATGGCGCCCGAGCTCGTGATCGACCCCGAAGAGCGCGACCTCCGCTCGGACCTGTGGTCGCTCGGCGTCGTGCTCTTCGAGTGCCTCACCGGCCGACTGCCGTTCGACGGCGCCACGCCGAGCGCGATGTTCTCGGCGATCTGCCACGACGAGCCTCGCGCCATTTCGCAGCTCCGACCAGACCTCCCCGCAGAGCTCTCTTCGCTCGTTCAGAAGTGCCTCGCGCGCGACATCGAGCAGCGCTTCGACAGCGGCCGCGCGCTGCTCACCACCCTCGAGACCGTGCGCGCGCAGCTGCACGCCAAGCCCACCGGCCGCGTGCGTTGGCACTCGACCCTCGCGCCCGGCACGCTGCGCGCGCCGCAAGCGCTGCTCGAGCGCGCGCAACGTGAACCCGAGCTGGTTGTCACGTCCGACGACGTCGCGAGCGTGGCCGACGGCAAGCGCACGACGGCTGCGACTCCTTCGCCCATCACCGCCGCGCCCGCGCCGCGCTCGCCGAGCGCGCTCGGCCCGTCCGAGCCCCCGGCGAAGATCCTCTCGGTCAAGCCCGCGGCGCGCGCGAAGCTGCCAGCGCGCGCCACGGTGGCGCTCGCGCTGGCGCTCGCCGCGCTCGCTGCGCTTCCGCTGCTGTTTTCACAGCGCCGATCGCAGAGCGGCCGCGCGGCGACGATGCCCGTGGTGGCCTCGGCAGACCCGTCGATTCCTCCGCGCGCCGCGGTCCGGGCGCCGGTCGCAGCGTCGCCCGCTGTGGTTCACACGACCCCGCTGCCTGCGCCCATCGCGCAGCCGACGATCAGCGTGATCGTCGACGCGCCAGACGCAGCCGCGTCCGTCGTCGATCGCCGCCGCGCGCCGCGCGCCCGGGGCATCGCCGTGCCTCGCGCACGAGAGGGGCGTGACGCGTCGACCGCGTCCGCTCCGCTGATTCAGCTTCGAGACGAGCGTTGATGACACTTTCGCGACACAAGGGCCTGCGCTGCGCGCTCGGCCTGTGGCTCGTCGCTGCCTCGATCGCTCCGGCGATCGCGCGCGGCGATGGGCTCGCAGACGAAGCCGAGCTGCACTTTCAAATCGCGCGACGGCGCTTCGTCGCAGGGGACTTCGAAGGGGCCCTCGAGCACTTCTTCACGTCCAACCGGCTCGTGCGCAACCGCAACGTGCTCTTCAACATCGGCGGAACGTACGAGCAGCTCGGCCGCCTGCCCGAAGCGCATCGCTACTACTACGCCGCGCTCGAAGGCGAGAGCAACGAGCGGATCATCGCCGAGGTGACCGCGGCGATTCAGCGCATCTCGCCGCGGGTCGCGCTGCTCGAGGTCGCGACGGACCCCGCGGACACAGCGCTGTTTCTCGACCGCAGAGACCTCGGCGAGCGCGGCCGCTCGGGTCGACCGCTCGCCCTCGTCGCCGGGACGTACCGCGTCATCGCCGTGCGCGACGGCTACGAACCCGCGACCAGCGAGCCCGTCACGGTCGCGGTCGGACAGCGGGTCAGCGTCTCGCTCACGCTTCGACGCATCGTGGGGACCATCGACGTGCGCGGATCCGCGGGCGCGACGGTGCGCGTCGACGACGAGGCGCGCGGGCCCGAGTGCACCGCGCCGTGCTCGCTCGACGTGAGCCCCGGCCCGCACACGGTCTACGTCTCTCGCGAGGGGTTTGCGCCCGAAGCGCGCACGCTCGTGGTGACCGCGCGGCAGCGATCGGCGCTCAGCGTCGCGCTGCGCCCGCTGGTCGGGACGCTGGTGATCGAAGCGGACGAGCGCGACGCGCTGGTCGAGATCGACGGGCGCACCGCGGGGTTCGCGCCGCTCGTGTTGCGCGACGTGCCCGTGGGGCGCCGCCGCGTGCGCGTCTCGCTCTCTGGATTTTCTGCGGTCGAACGCGAGGTCGAGGTGGGCGCGACCGGCGAGGCGAGGCTCACGGACATCAGCCTCGCGCCGGTGAGAGAGATCTCTGCAGCCTCGCGCTCGCTCGAGCAGATCGAAGACGCGCCAGCGAGCGTGAGCGTGATCTCTGCGCGAGAGATCGAGGCGTTTCAGTACCCGACGATCGCCGAGGCCGTGCAGGGGACGCGCGGGGTCTACCTGTCCAACGACAGGGCGTACAACTCCGTGGGCATCCGCGGGCTCGGGCAGCCCAACGACTACGGCAACCGCGTGCTGGTCCAGCAGGACGGCGCGATCCTCAACGACAACCTGCTCAACAGCTCGTACGTCGGCCACGACGGGCGCGTCTCGCTCGACCTGGTCGACCGCATCGAGATCGTCCGCGGCCCCGGCTCTCTCTTGTACGGAACCGGCGCCATCTCAGGCGTCATCAACCTCTCGCTGCGCGACCGCGACGTGCGCACCGGCGCGAGCGCGGGCATCAGCGGCTACGGAGACAACATCGGGCGCGTGCGCGCCTCGGGCGCCGTGCGCATCGCGAGGGACTCTGGGGTGATGCTCGCGATCGGCGTCGGCGCGTCGCAGGGCGTCGACTCACCGGTGACCGTCCCAGGGATGAGCGGCGACACGACGACGGTCGTGCGCGGGGTCGATCGCATGTTGAGCGCGTCGCTCACGGGGCGCGCGTGGTGGCGCGACCTGTCCGCGCAGTGGCACGTCTCGTTTCAAGAGCACGATATTCCGGTCGGCGCGTACGCGACCACGCTCGGTGACCGCGCGACGCGATGGACCGATGGGCGCGTGATGGCCGAGGTGCGCTACGACCCGCGCATCGGCCGCACGTTTCAGCTCTTCACGCGCGCGCACGTCAACCTCTATCGATTCTTGGGCGACTACGCGTACGACGGCGGCCCGCTCGGCCGCGAGGGCTACATGGGCGTCTGGGCTGGCGCCGAGGCCCGCGCGGTGTGGGCTCCGGTCAGCGCCGTGAAGCTCACCGCCGGCGGAGAGCTTCAGTGGCACGGCGTCGCGACGCTCTCGGGCAGCTCGTCGGACCGCACGATGCCGTCGCTCGCGCCCACGAGCTATCTGTCCGCGTCGCGGCCGTACTTCATTGGTTCGGGCTACGCGCTGCTGGATCTCACCCCGGCCTCGTGGTTTCGCTTCACGGGCGGCGCGCGCGTCGACGCGTTCAGCACCGTGGATCCGGGCGTGTCCTTTCGCGGGGCGCTGATCTTCAAGCCCGGCGCCCGCACGACGATCAAGCTCATGGGCGGCCGCGCCTTTCGCGCGCCGAGCATCTACGAGCAGACGTACGGCGACGGGATGACCCAGGCGCCCGGCTGCATGACGGGCGCGCCGTGCACGCTCAGGCCCGAGGTGGTCTACACGGGCGAGCTCGAGTGGACACAGCGCTTCAGCGAAAACTGGTCGCTCGTCGCTGGCGCCAACACCAGCGTCCTCACCGACATCATCGACACCACCGGCGACGGAACGCCCACCAACCTCCTCCGCTACGCCAACGGCAGCGACCTCGTCTTGTCCGTCGGCGGCGACCTCGAGCTGCGGAGGGAGTTTCGTCAGGGCTGGTTCTTCGCAGCGACGTACAACGTCCAGCACACGCGCTACCTCGGCAACAGCTTCACGATCCCGGGCCTCGTCAACGCGCCCGATCACCAGGGCTCGCTCAAGATGGTGGCGCCCTTGATCCCGCCTTACGCCAGCGCAGCCGTGCGCGCGACCTTCGTCGGGCCGCGCCGCGTGCAGCAAGACGTCGAGTCGTGGACCTCGCCGGCCCTCCTCGGCGACGTCGTGATCTCGGGGCAGGTGACCCGGCTCGGGCTGCGCTACTCGTTCGGCGTGTACAACGTGCTCGACTGGCGCTGGGATGTTCCGGTCACGGACACGTTTGCGAGCCGCACGATCCAGCAGCCAGGGCGCAACTTCGCCGTGCATTTGCAAGCCTCTTTCTGAACGAGCGCATCGCACTTGCGCCATCGCGGTCGCTGGCCGAACCTCTGCCGCACCGTGCGCGCTCGCCGCCCCATCGTCCTCGCTGCGCTGCTCTCTTCGGCCTCGCGCCTCGCCGCTGCGCAGAGCGAAGGCGCCCCGACCGAAGAGCGCGTCGAGGTCGAAGACGTCCTGCGTCCCCGCGAGGGCCGCGCCGCGCTCACTGTGCAGACAGAGCCCGCAGCGCCGACCGCCATCGGCTTGTCCGACGTCGCGCCGCTGCGCGTCGACCTCTCTGCGCGCTTCGGCGCCGAGCGCGACCCCGTTCGCTGTCGCGCGCCGTGCTCGCTCTACCTTCGCCCCGGCCTGCATCGGCTCTCGATGGACGCCGACACGCCGTGGCCCTTCAGCGTCGACCTCGCCCTCGGCGCGCAAGGCTCGCGCTATCTCGTTCGCCCGCAGCGCATCGGGCTCAGCGCGCTCGGCGGAGCGATGTTCATCCTCGGCTGCGCAGGCTCGCTGCTCGGGCCCGGAGTGATCATCGTCAACGTCGCCGTGGGCGATCCGCAGCAGCTCGGCTGGGCCGTGCTCGGCGGAAGCATCGCCACGGTGCTCGGCGTCGGGCTGCTCGTCGGCGGATGGTTCACCGTCCGCGAAGGCGCGCCCCGCGTGCGCGAGCAGCGCTCGGCCCGCGCGTGGCTCACCCCCAACGGCGTGTACGCGGTGTTCTGATGGCGCGTCGAGGGTCCGTCTCGTCGAGGCTCGCGCTGTCGTGCGCTGTGCTCACTTTGTCAGTGAATTCTCAGGCCGAAGAGCGCGCGCAGCTCGCCTCGTACCAGCGCGCGCAAGAGGCGGTCGCGTGCCCCGACGAGGCCTCGTTTCGCGAGGCTGTGCGGGCGCGACTCGGGCGCGAGCCGTTCGACAGCGAGGCCTCGCGCACCGTGGCTGTCTCCGTTCGTCGCCGCGCAGGGTGGTTCGCGCTCGATCTCAGCATCGACGGCGCCGCGCGGTCGGTGCGCGCTCGTCGCTGCGAAGACGCTGTGCGCGCCGCGTCGCTCACCGTCGCCATCGCGCTCGACCCAGAGCTCGCCCTCGGCGTCGCGCGCCGCGCCCCCGAAGGTCGCGCCGCCGCGCTCGAGCCGCCGCCAGCGATGCCGCCGGGCTTTCGCGAATCACCTGAAAATGTGCTGGCGATCACGGACCCAGAGCGAGCGCCCTCCGTGGTGTTGTGGGACGCGCGGTGGCGCGCTCCGAGCCCCGTCGCGCTGAGCGAGACCGAGCTGTCCTTCGCGATGGGCGCGCGCGTCGGGCTCGCGCCGGGCCTCGGAGAGAGCCTCGCGCGGCCGTCGTTTTCGCTGTCCGTCGGGCTGCGCCGGGGCCTGTGGCTCTTCGCGCTCGAGTCGAGCGCGGACTTGCCCGGTCGCGCGTCGGACCCTGCGCGAAGGGCGTTTATCGACGGGACGATCTGGACCGCGAGCGCGTCGGTCTGCCGCTTCGCCGACGGGATGATCGCGCCCTTCTTCTGCGCGCGCGCCACGGGCGGAGCGCTGGCCGCGTGGAGCTCGGGCTACGTCGTCGACGGCGCGGCGCTGCTGCCGTTGGCGCTCGCAGGCGCGCGAGCAGGCGTGGATTTCGGGCTCTCGCGCCGCTGGGCGCTGCGGCTCGCGCTCGACGGAGACCTCGCGATCGCGCGGCCTGCGCTGGTGGTCGACGGCGCCGACGCGCCTGGCGAAGCGCTGGTGTTTCGCAGCCCGATCGCGGCCGCGGGCCTCTGGATCGGCGCGCGCATGTGGCTGTAGCCGTCCGCGCGGGCGCGAGCGTCGTTGCCTCGGTCGCGGGCAGTGCAGTACCCAACGGGCATGAGTGTGATGCTTCGGCTTCGCGCGTTCGCTTCGATGCTCGTGGCTCCGGTCGCGCGCGAGGGCGTTGGCGCGCGCTCGGCGTTGACGCTGCTGCTCGGGGCGCTGCTGATCGTTGTGTGGCAGATCTCGTTGGCGCCGCACGCCGCGAAGACCGACGCGAAGTATCGCGTGACGGCCGCGAGCGGGATCAACCAGGAGTCGCGGGCGTTCTTCTTCATGCGGCACCTGGGGATCTTTCCGCTGATGACGCGGGCGGTGATCCGTGAGGACACGCGGGCCGAGGCCGAGCGGCAGGTGCGCGAGCAGAGCAACGACCTGTTGATGGACGACGGGAGCACGTTTCGCTCGGGAGATCGCGGGCGGACGTATCTCTATTGGGTCGACGGGCTGTGGCGAGGCAGGGCGCTGCTGCCGAGCTTGGTTCCTGCGCACGCGCTGGCGTTTTCGCTGGCGCTCTGCGCGCTGTGGGCGGGCTTCTGGTGGCAGCGGCGACCGCTGCTCGGCGCGCTGTTCGTCGCGGTGCTCGGCTCGAACCCGTGGCAGCTCTTCGCGACGTACGCGCAAGAGAACGTGTTTTCGTGGCCGATCACGACGTTTGTGCTCGTGCTGGGGCTCTGCCTGCCGCTGATGGACAAGCAGAAGCCCGCGCGGTGGTACCCGTGGCTCTTGGCTGTGCTGCTGGGCGTGGGCGTCGCGACGGTGCGCACGATCCGCTCGGAGCCCGTGATGCTCTTGCTGAGCGTCTCGCTGGTGTACGCTGGTTTTCGCCACGTGAATTGGCGTCGTCGCGCGGCGATGGTGCTCTTGATGGGCGTGCTCTTCGCGGGTACGAACAAGCTGTACGACCGGCTGTTCGTGCGGGGCGTCGAGCAGACCAACGCGTGGATGCGGCGCGTGGGCGGGACGCCGTACAACGGCCCGGTGCGCTCGTTTCACGAGGTGTGGCACGCGCTGTACTGCGGGCTCGGCGATCACGACAAGACGCTCGGCTACCAGTGGAACGACGTCGCTGCCTTCGCCTACGCGTACCCGATCCTGCGCGCGCGCCACGGCGACCGCTACCAATGGAACACCGCGATCAACTACCTCGCTGACACCTACGATTCAGCAGGAAAATACCCGATCTTCTGGGCCGAGGTCCCCGGCTACCACGACGTGATCCGCGACAAGGTCGTCGGAGACATCAAGCGCAACCCCCGCTGGTTCGCGACGATCTTGGCCAAGCGCGTCGGGACCATCTTGGAGAAGACCACGCCCGTGAGCGTCGCTGTGGGAGCGAAGCGCTATCAGCTCGAAGGCGAGTGGGTGGGGCCGGCGGCGCTGCTCGCGTTGATCGTCTTCGCGTTCATGCGTCGGTGGCGATGGGTGCTGTTGATCGTGTTCGCCGCGCCCCTCTCGTCGCAGGCGCTGATCGTCTACTCGTTGCACGGGATGACGTACTACGGGTGCTTTCACCTCGTGGCGTTCGTGCTGATCGCGTACGCGCTGGCTCGGGCGTTGGCGCGCGTGGTCACGCGGTGGTCGACGGCCTCCGACGCGCAGAGCGATGCACCTGCGGTCGAGCGCGGCGTGTGGTGGGATCGTGTGAAGACGGCCTCGGGCGCCGTGATGGCGATGGCGATGCTGGTCTCGATCGGGCGGCACCTCGCGGATCGCGCGGTTGCGGTGCGGGCGAGCAGCATCCATTCGCAGCCGTACCACGCGCGCAACGTGCTCGACTCGGACCTCGATTCGCACTGGTTTTTGCCTGACCTTCAGCTCGGCTGGCTCGAGCTCGCCGTCCCCGCGGGCCGCGTCCGCGTCGTGCGCGTATGGAACGTCCACAACAACGCCTTTCACTGCACCGGCGACGTCTCTGTCGAGCTGCGCCAAGGCGCTCGCGTCGTCGCCACGAGCCGCGCCAACATGACCGCGCTCTGCAACACGGACACCCCGCAGGTGTTCTCGTGGCCTGCGCCCGTCGAGGCCGATCGCGTGCGGATCAACGTCGAGTCCTTCAGCATCCACGGGGCGGGCATCCCCCAGGTGCGCGTCGAGTAGCGCGGTTGAAATCAAGTCAAACCAAGACCGCGAACAGAGAAAACTACGACGACCGTCGCGGTATTGGTTTAGAGGCGCGCCGCCTATCGACGACGGTACAAGCGGTACGGGCCCGAGCGCGCGACGAGGACGGCGACGCGGTCGAGCTCGGGCTGCTGCTCGGCGGTGGGCGTCCAGTCGTAGGTGAGGACCATGTCGTAGGCCTGGAGGATTCCGGTCACGTCGACGAACCAATAGCCGACGCCGTGAAAGATCCCGACGGGCGCGGGCATCGCCTGCCGATAGCGCAGGGGCAGCAAGTGATGGGGGCGCAGCCGCGAGTCGTACACGGGCGTCTCGACGCCGCAGAGCGCCGCGAGGGTCTCGTGCGCCTGGTGCATGCTCACGCTCTGCACGTAGTTGCTGGCGGTGTTCATGGGGACGTACGCGAGCAAGCTGTAGGGCGTGCGTCGGATGCGCCTGCAGGGCGCCTCGAGCGCGAGCATCGGGCCGAGCTCGACTTGATTGAGCCCGACGAGGGCCTTCTCGATGGCCTTGATGCGCATGACGCTGAAGACCATGACCAGGGCGATGAGCGATGCTTCGATCGCCTTGGAGAGCCGAGTGTTCTCCGAGGGCTCGCGCAGCGTGGGGTCCTTGGCGCGCCAGACGATCAAGGGCAGCGTCCAGATGAAGAACTCCATGTGCCTCGGCGCGATCGACTGCCCGCGGATGTCCGCGGGTCCGACGAGGTAGACCGCGAACGAGAGCAGCGCGAACCACTCGAAGAACTGCGAGCTGCGGTTGTCGCGTCGGACCACGAAGAGCAGCAGCGCGATGATCATCGCGAAGGCGGCGACGAAGCGCAGGTCCTGCAGGTCGACGAGCGGCGTGAAGTACTGATCGATCGCTTGCAGCGCGTTGCGCAAGACGAGGTTGAGCCCCGCGTAGCGCCACTCTCCGCCGGGCGGCGTGGGGACGGGCGGCGCGTAGGTCTCGACCCTGCGATACCAGGTCGCGAGGAGCACGAGCGAGGGCGCGATCATCGCGAGCGAACGGCCTGCCATTTTGGCGGCGTCCAACGCCCGTGTGCGCAGGGGGCGCTCGTCTTCGAGCAGCAGCTCGCGCGCGGCGGCGAAGGCGGTGAAGAGCCCGAGGATGACCGCGGTCCACGCGTAGGTGTGACCGTGCGCCAGAAACAGCAGGCACGAAGCGATGGCGCCGGTGATCATGACCCGCCGGGGCCGCGCGTCGCGCGAGGCGAAGAGGGCGTCCCACTCGGCGAGCATCACGATCATGAACGGCGCCGACGTGAGAAACGGCACGAACCCGTCCACCGCCCATCCGCGCGAGAACATCGCCGCGAACGCGAGCAGCGAGCCCCACGGCGCGCGGCCCGACCGCCGCAGCGCGTACCAGGTCGCCGCAGGAAACCCCAGGTAGTACAGCAGCGCCACGGCGCACTGAAACCCGCGCACCGGGCCGAACAGCTTGATGAACGGCCACGCCACTCGGTAGACGAGCGTGTTGGCGTCGAACGGGTGCAGCGCGTGGTAGAGCCCGCGCAGCGGGTCCGTGCTCGGCCGCGCGTTCATCGCCGCGGACATCACGTGGTAGTGGTAGTCCTGCCCCGGCCCGATCGGCGCGCGGTAGAGCATCACCAGCACGACGATCGAGAGGGTGGAGAAGAGAAGCGCATGCAACGCGTTGCTCGGCGCGATCTTGTTGATCCGGTCGAGCAAGGCCCGATGCAGCGCGACGCGCGGGGCAGAGTCCATCGCTACTGAGCTTTCGGCCGCGCAGTTAGCACCACCGCTCGCGCGCGGACAAGCGTCGGGGCGCTTGCCATCGGGGGGATCGATGGCGCAGAAGTGTCCTCGGTCGATTCTGTGAGAATCGAGCGCGGACCCTCCCAATCCCCACACGAGATGCTCGATACGAGCGCGCAGCCTTCGCCCGAGCCCGCTGGACCTGTTCCGGTGAGGCCGAGCTTCGACGCGGTGTACGAGCGGGAGTTCGACTACGTGTGGACGACGTTGAGGAGAATGGGGGTCACTGAAGCTTCGCTGCCGGACGCGACGCACGACGTGTTCGTGGTGGTGTTTCGGCGGCTCGGCGACTTCGACCCTGCGCGTCCGCTGCGCCCCTGGCTCTTCGGCATCTCCTACCGCGTGGCCAGCGATCGCCGCGCGCTCGCGTACAACCGCCGCGAGACCCCGTCGGAGCTTCCCGACATCGACTCAGGAGCGCTCGCGCAAGACGTCGCCCTCGAGCGCTCGCAGCGCAGGGCCATGGTCCACGACGCGCTCGCGAAGGTGGACGAGGGGCAGCGCGCGGTGCTGATCGCCCACGACCTCGAGGACCGCCCCATGGCCGAGATCGCGACGGAGCTCGAGATCCCAGTGAAGACCGCGTACTCGAGGCTGCGCCTCGCCCGCGAGGCCCTCACGCGCGCGCTCGAACGCGCGCTGCGCAAGCGAGGAGAGCGCCCATGACCGACGAGATGCACGAGCTCGAAGAGTACCCGCCGCACATCGCCGCGATGCTCGAGGACGCGCGACCGCTCGACGCCCCGCCAGCGTCGGTGAAGGCCGCGGTCCGAGCGCGCGTTCAGGCGACGGTGAGCGCTCAGGCCGCTCCGTCGCCCACGAGCGCCGCGCTGCCCAAGCTCGCGATGGCCCTGCTCGGCGCGGGGGTGCTCGCCGCGGCCCTGTGGTTCGCCCGCGCGCCGAAGGGCGACGAGCCCCATCGCGTGACCGCTCCCATCGAGGCCCCTGCTGCCGAGCCCGACGTCGTGGCCGCGGTGCTCGCCGCTCGCGAGCAGCCCGCGACGCCGAGCGCAGAGCAAGACTCGGGCGCAACCGCCGCCGTCACCAGCGAAATCGCCGACGGATCGACGGTGACAGCCAATGTCACGAGCGTCTCGAGCCCCGCGGACACGCTCGCCGACGAGCAGCGCCTGCTCGACCGCGCCCGCGATCGGCTCGCCTCGTCCGACGCGGACGGCGCGCTCTCTGCGCTCTCTCTGCACGCGCGGCGGTATCCTCGCGGGGTGTTGACCATGGAGCGAGAGGCCCTTCGTGTGCGCGCGTTACTCGCGGACGATCAGCGCGAAGCAGCGCAGGCTGCGGCGGGGCGGTTCGTCGCGCGATGGCCGACGAGCGCGCTTCGCTCGGCGGTCGAGGCGATGGTGCGCTGATGCGTCGCGCGGCGCTCGCGGTGACCCTGGCGCTGCTCGCGAGCGCGTGCGAGGTCGAGGGGACGATCGGCTCGCTCAAGCCGTTGTCGACTGCGGTCGACGCGAGCGACGTGCTGGCGCCAGCGGACGTTGTCCTGTCGATGGACGCGCGCGCCGACGCTGGGGACGGATCGTTGGACGGCGGCTCCGAACGGGATGCCGCTGCAGACGCGCTGGCCGATGTGCGGCAGAGAGAGACCTCGACGCCAGAGTCGCCCAACTGCAACGCGATGGGCGAGTGTCCGCTCGCGAGGTTTTGCTCGCGCACGCTCTGTCAGGCCCCGTGGGCGGGCTGCGACGAGGACGAGAAGTGCAACGGGCTCGACGACGACTGCGACGGCGTCGCGGACAACGACATCAACTGCGGCAGCGGCGATCCGTGCCCCGCCGGGCAAGCGCGCTGCGCGGGCGAGTGCGTGGACATCACGCGTTCGGCGCAGCACTGCGGGCGCTGCGATCGGCCGTGCGCGCCGGACCGCTGCTACAACGGCTATTGCGAGCCGCGGCCCTGATTCGTCACCGGATCGCGCGGCTTCGACCAACGGGGGCGTCTGTCGCATACTCTCAGCCGTCGTGAGTCGAAAGCGTTGGCTGCGTTGCTCTGTGCTCGCCTCGGTCCTTGCGCTGGTGATGGACCCGCTGGGAGCGCTCTCGCGCGAGGCGCACGCGCAGCCCATGGACGAGTGGTCGGTGACGCGGCGACCGGGCGGCAGTCGCCCCGGAGGGAGCCGTCCCGGCGGCAATCGCCCCAGCGGAGCGCGTCCCGGCGGAACGCGTCCTGGCGGCGCGCGTCCTGGCGGGACGCGGCCCAACACGGTGACGACGCCTCCGAACAACGGCGCCGCGGGCGCCAACACCGCCGTCAGCAACGACCGTCGCGCGCGGATGATCGCCGTGCTCACCGAGAGCGTCCTTCGTGGCGCCGCGGACGACGGCGGTCCGATGGTCGTGCTCTTGCGCATGGTCCGCGAGCGCGATGGAAACATCGACGCCCTGGTGCGCGAGTTCGAGCGCCGCGCGCAAGAGCGGGCGAGCGACATCAACGCGCGGCTCGCCCTCGGTCACTTGTACCGCGAGGCGGGGCGCTTCGAGGACGCCCTGCGCGAGTACAGCGCCGCCGAGCGCGCGTCGCCGACGCACGCGGCTCCGGCCCGGGCGCAGGCGGATGTCTATCACCGCATGGACCGCACCGCCGACGAGCGCGCGGCGCGCGAGCGAGCCCTCGCGAGGACCACGGACCGTCGCGAGCAAGCCGACGCCCTGCGGCAGTTGATGGAGCTCGCGCTCGCGACCAGCGACGTCCCCGGCGCCCGGGCGTACCACGGCAGGCTCGTCGCGCTCGACCGCAACAGCTTGACGGGCCGACGAGAGCTGGCGGACGCGCTGCTCAACCGCCGCTTGTTTGCCGCGGCGATCGAAGAGTACGAGTCCGTCGTCCGCTCGCTCGCGGGCGACAACCGCGTGCTGCCACCGGTGTTGCGCGACCTCGGCAAAGCCTACGCCGGCGCCAACCAACACGAGCGCGCCGTCGAGACCTACCGTCGCGCGCTGCGCGTGGCGGGCTCGGACGCCGGCGTCCGACGCGAGCTCTACGAGGCCATGACCGAGTCGTTTGTGGCCCTCAACCGCCTCGGCCCATGGATTCAAGAGCTCGAGCGCGAGAGCGGCGGCGGAGACAGCTACGACCGCTCGCTCTTGCTCGGGCGGCTGCACGATCAAGCGGGCAACGCGCAGGCCGCGATCCGCGCGTACCAGCGCGCGATCGCCTCGCGACCCACCGACGTCGACGCGCAGCGCGCCATCGCGCAGCTCTACCGTCGCCAGGGGCAGCGAGACCAAGAGATCGCCGCGTATCGCAGGCTCGTTCAGCTCGCGCCGCGCGAGACCGACTGGGTGATCGAGCTCGCCGAGCTGCTCATCAACGCCGGGCGCCGCGAAGAGGCGTTTCAGATGTTGGCGGACACCTCGCGCAGAGCCGGCAGCGACCCCACCGTGCACGAGCGGCTCGCCGAAGTGTACGCGCGCTTCGGTCGCACGCAGGACTCGCTGCGCGAGACCGAGCTCGTCGCGCGGCTCGACCCGAGCTCGCCCGTCGCGCTCGCCGCGCTCGGCCGTCAGTACATGGAGATGGACCAGCGCGACCGCGCGATGGCCACGTGGCGGCGCATCCTCGACACGTCTCGCGACCGCGCTCGCGGCGCGCTCGCGCTCGGCAACGTGTACTTCGACAACGGGATGTTGCCCGAGGCCGCTGAGATGTTTCGCGAGGCGATCAACCGCCGACCGGACGACGTCGAAGTGCGCTTGCGCCTCGCCGAGGTGCTCGAGCGCCAGCGGCAGTTCGAGCCCGCGATCCAAGAGTGGCGGCAGGTGCTCGAGCGCACGCGCAACGACCGCAGCATCCGTCGCGCAGCGCGGCAGAGCATCGTGCGGCTTTGGCAGCTCATGGGCCGATTGCCGGTCGAAGTGCAGCGCTTGCGAGGCGCGTTCGACCGCACGCCCCCCGACGTCGAAGCGGGACGCGACCTGGCCGAGGCGTTTACGCAGCTGCGCCAGTGGCCCGAGGCCGAGCTCGTGCTCGCTCGCGTCGTGCGCCAAGAGCCCGGCGACGTCGCCTCGCTCGAAGCCCTCGAGCGCGTGCAATCGCAGCGAGGAAACTTCGCCGCAGCCATCGACACCCTGCGTCTGTTGACCGACGCCGAGCCGCGGCGCGCGCGGGACTTCTTTCAGCGCATGGCCCAGCACGCGCTCGCGCTGCACCGCGACGCCGAGGCGCTCGAGTACGCGACGCGCGCCGTGCAGCTCAACGACCAGGACGCCACCGCGCACCTGCGCCTCGCTGAGATGTACCGCGCGCGAGGCGATGTGGACTCGGCCATCGCGTCGCTGCGTCGGGCGATCGAGCTCAACGACCGGCTGTTTCCCACGTATTTCGAGCTGGCGGATTTGTATCTCGGCCACCGCTCGGCGGCGCGCGACGCGATCGCGCTCTATCGCCGCGTGATCGTCCTCGCGACGGACGACGAGTACGTCCTGCGCGCAGGGCGCCGCGCGGTGCAGATCGCGCCCGCCGCGGGCGTCGGAGAAGAGCTCGAGCGCGACCTGTCCCAAGCGAGCGCCGCGCAGCCCACGCGCGGAGTGTTTCGTCGATTGCTCGTCTCGTACTACGACTCGGCGGCGAGGCCGCTCATCAACCGCGTGCGCCAGGGCAACGCGCGCGAGGTCGAGCAAGCCCGAGCCGAGCTGACCCGCATGGGCGCACGCGCGCTCGCGCCGCTGCTCGACGCGCTCGGAGACAGCGACTCTGCGCAGCAGCAGGTCGCCCTCGATGTCCTCGGATTTCTCGGCAACGGAAACGCATCGAGCGCCCTCGTCACCCTCGCCGAGTCGAGCCAGACCTCGAGCGCCCTGCGTCAGAGCGCCCTGCTCGCGGCCGGCGCCCTCGGCGACCCTCGCGTGTTCGCGCGGCTGATGGCCCTCACCGAGAGCGGCGACAGCACGCTCGCCACCATCGCCACCTGGGGAATCGCCCACGTGCGCACGCGCCCCGCGCAAGACGCGCTCGTTCGGCTCGTGACCGCCGAGGCGACTCACGACTCGGTGCGCATGATGGCCGCCCTCGGCCTCGCTGGCTCGCGCGACGCCCGCGCCAAGAGCACGCTGCGCTCGGTCATCGAAGACCCCTCGCGCACCGACGGGCTTCGCGCCGCCGCGGCCTACGCGCTCGGCGCCGCGGTGGACCGCGAAACGCGCGCCACCATGCTCGCTGCCATCGCCGCGGGTCCCGTGCAGCTCCGCGCTGCGGCTGCGGCAGTCCTCGGCCGCGGCGGCGACGCAGCCAGCGTCACCGAAAACGCCGAGGCCCTCTCTCGCGCGCTCTTCGCCCCAGACTCGACGGTGCTCTCGCTGCGCAGGGTCGCCGCTCGCTCGCTCGCGAGGCTCTCGTCGCCTGGCGCGGACGCGCTCGATCACCGAGCGTTCGACGACCCGATGTTCGCGCGCACGGGCGACGCGATGCTGCGCGCGCTGCTCGACCCGGCCAATCGCCCGTTCGATGGTGGCCCGGCGTTGCAGCGATTTGCCCCGCAGATCGCAGCGGCGGCGACGGACGCGCTCGGCGGGCTGCAAGAGCGCGTGCAGCTCACGCTCAGCGCGTTTGCGCAGCCGGGGGTGCTCGCGCCGCTCGTGACCGCAGAAGAGAGCGAGCGGGACGAGGCCACGCGCGTCGCGCTTCAGCGCTTGCTCGTCGAGCTCGCGCCCGCCGTCGCCCAGCACGCTTCGCACCCTCAGGTGACGGTCCGTCGCGCCGTCGTCGGAGTGCTCTCGGTCTCTGGAGCCGCCGCGGTGGACGGCCTCGTTCGCGCGACGCAAGACGACGACGAAGCGGTCGCGGCGAGGGCCATCGACGCCCTTCGCGCGCACACGGCGCAGCCGCAGGTCGAGCGCGCGCTGCTCGCCCGGCTCGACCCCGAGAGCCCCTGGCCCGTGCGCGCCGCCGCGGCCAACGCTCTCACCGCCGCGCGCTCGGAGACCGCTCGCGCGGCGCTCGTCCGCGCGCTGCGAGAGGACCCCTTCGCGTACGTGCGCGTGGCCGCCGCGGTGGCCCTGCGCGCCCAGGCCGAGGCGCCCGAGGTTCGCGAGGCCCTCTCACGCGCGGCCCGCGAAGATTCGGACCCTGCCGTCCAGACGGCCGCGGGCGCAGGGCCCGAGAGCAGCGCTCGGCCCTGAGGCGCTTCGAGGTCGACAGTTAACTGTCGCGAATCGTTGACCTCGTAAGGACAACTTGCCTACGCTCCGTCCGCTCGTGGCACCAGCCATTCTGCGGGTGCTGCGCTCCTCTGCGCGACGGTGCACAAGACGGCGATATGGAACCGGTGATCGGCTACGCGTGTGGACGCTGCGACACGTTTGCTCCGTTGGATGCGGGCGTGTGCGCGGTGTGTGGCGCGCCGCTCGGATTCGGTGCGGCCAAGTCGAATCGACCGACTCAGGCGCCGCAGACTTCGGCGGTGGGCGTGCAGATGCCCATCAAGCCGCCGGCGTTTCCTGCGGCGCCGGTGGTTCCGGTGGTCGCGCCCGCGTCGCCGTCGAGCGGAGTGTCGACGCATCCCCCGGCGGTCGCACCGCCCAGTGTTCGCCCGGCGCCCGCGAGCGCCGCGGAAGTTCAGTCAGTCGCCGCCGCGCAAGCGAGCGAGCCCCCGCCGATGGTGGTGGGGCCCGTACGCTTGCCGGTCGGTTTCAAGGTCACGGAGGCATTGATGGAGCAGGCCCGGAGCTACGTTTGCAAAAACTGCTACACGCCGGTCCCGCAGGGGCACAAGTTCTGCGGCCGCTGCGGCACCAGCGTCCCGCGCGAGGTGATGGCCGCGCAGACGATGCTGCTCTCGAAGATGCTCGAGCCCGGCAAGGCCAAGCTCGTCGTGATCAAGGGCGAGGGCGTCTCGAGCGACCCCAACGACGAGACGGTCTACCTCCTCGGCGGTCGGCAGCACGTCACGGGGCGCACGCAGGGCCAGATCGTGTTCGAGAAGGATCCCTGGGTTTCTCCTCGCCACGCGAATTTCTACTACCGCGAGGACGGCAAGCTCATCGTCAAGGACGAGGGCTCGGTCAACGGCGTGTACGTGCGCTTGCGCCAGCCCGTTGAAGTGCAGCCGGGCGACATGTTTCTCGCGGGCGAGCAGGCGTTTCGCCTCGAAGCCGCGCCGCGCGAGAGCGACCAGGCCGAGGCCGACGGGACGTATTTCTACTCGTCGCCCAAGCGCCCCTCGGGCTTTCGCATCGCGCAGGTGCTCCGCGGCGGGCTCACCGGGATGCTCATCAACGCGCGCGACGTCGTGGCGATCGGCCGCGACGGCTGCGACATGAACTTCCCCAACGACGCGTACATGTCCGGCCGTCACTGCAAGATCGAGGTCGCTGGCAGCCGCTTCACGCTCACTGACTCTGGGAGCAAGAACGGCACGTACGTTCGCATCCGCAACGAGCGCGAGCTGTCCCACGGAGACTACGTCTTCGTCGGACGCGAGCTCCTTCGCGTGGACATCTCCGCGTGAAGCTCGGTCAGCACGGACATCGAAAACTCGCACAAGAATTCAACGCGCGCACCGGCATCGCGGGCCGGGCGGAGGCGAAGTCTCAACGCGATCCCAGGTCTGAGGGAGGCCGAAAGCGCCGATGATCACCTGCCCGAAGTGCAGCAAAGAGAACCAGGATCACTACAAGTTTTGCCTGGGTTGCGGGTCGGAGTTGCCCAAGGATGGAGGCGGCGCGAAGCCCTTCAATCCCACGCCTCCTGCGGGTGTGCCCGCGGTCGGCGGCGCTCGTCCCGCTGGCGGCGCGCCGGCGCCGGGCCCGTTTGGTAGCCCCGCGGCCGCTCCGCCCGGACCCTTCGGCGGACCTGCGCCGCAGGCGAACCCGGGACCCTTCGGAGCTCCGCCCGCGCAGCCCGCGGGCGGTGGCTTTGGACAAGCGCCGCCTGCGCCCGTGGGCGGCGGGTTCAATCCCGTGGGCGCTCCGCCTGCGCAGCCGATGGGCGGCGGCTTCGGAGCGGCGCCCGCAGCGCCGACCGGTCCGCGCTTTCTCGCGTCGTGCCCGCAGTGCAGCTCGCCCAACCCGGGCAACAAGCGCTTCTGCCTGACGTGCGGCTTCGACCTCACCGACAACAGCCCCGCGAGCGCGGCGCCTGCGCAGCCGATGGGGGCAGGGTTCGCGCCCGTGTCTGCTCCGCCCGTGGCGCCGGTCGCGCCGCAGCCTCCGCCGCCGGTCGCGTTTGCGCCGGTCACCGCGACCCCTCCGCCGCCGGTCGCGCCGGTGGCCGCGCCGATCGCGCCCGTGGCTCCGGTCGCGCCGGTGGCCCCTGCTGCCGCGCCTTCGGTCGTTCGCCTCACGCTCATCCGCCCCGACGGAACCGAAGGCGGAACGCACTCGCTGAGCGAGGGCGCCAACCGCATCGGCCGCACGACGGCGCCGTTGTTCGCCAGCGACGTGTATCTCTCGCCGCAGCACGCGACGTTCACCGTCCGCGGGACGAGCGTCTCGATCCGCGACGAGAGCTCGCTCAACGGCGTGTACCTCCGCGTGGCGCCGCAGGTGCCGATCGACATCAACAACGGCGACATCTTTCGCATCGGCCAAGAGATCCTGAAGTTCGACGCGTACGGCCCGGTGCAGACCGAAGCCGACGGGACCGAGCGGCAGGGCGCGCAGATCGAAGGGCTCGTCGGCCGCATCTCCCTCTTGATCGGGCGCGAGACGACGGGCAACGCGTTTCCGATCCCCGTGACGGGGCTCTTTCTGGGTCGCGAGCGCGGAGACATTTTGTTTCCCGAAGACGGCTACGTCTCGGGATTGCACGCGCAGCTCACGGTCGCCGGCGGCAAGCTCACGCTCACCGACCTCAACAGCTCGAACGGCACGTACGTCCGCGTCCGCGCTGAACACACGCTGCAAAACGGCGATCTGCTGCTGATGGGTCAGCAGCTCTTCCGCGTCAACGTCGGCTGACCGACGCGACCCGCTCGCGCGCAGCGACGCTCAGGGGGCGCGTCGAAAGCGATATCGCGGCCACAACGTCTGGCCGGGAACATCGCTCGACGTGAACCCCACGATCAGCTCGTCTCCCTCGACCCCCCAGTCGATCGTGACGTTGCCCGCCGACGGGCACGCGATGCGAATCGTCTCGGGCGAGCGAACGCCTGCAAATGGACCGGCGAACGCGTTGTGCGACGGCGCGCCGAAGCGCACTCCGCTGTCCGTCAGCACCACCACGTCGTTGGACACGTCGTAGCTCAGCGTCCCGCCCGCGGTCGTCACTTGCCCGCGCGCGAGCACGTAGCTCGCGTCGAGGTTGATCGTCCCGATCGGGGTGTTTCCATTGGTGATGAAGTAGTTGACCGCAGAGAGGACCCAGCGCCCGTCGGGCACCGTCCCTTGCACGAGCGCAGGAGGCGCCGCGGCGCGCGACCACGTCCCGCGCACGAGCGCGACGTCCGTCGGCGTGCCCGCCGGCAAGCACGCGCTCGGCGTATAGCGAACGTCCGTCGGGCGATCCATCGCGCCCTCGTCGCAGTACCGTCCCTCGGGCGGCGGCGTGACGTACAAGAAGTTGAAGCACATCTCGTCGCCAGTGTCCTCGCCGGAGGTCACCGAGCGATCCGTGGTGTTGCGAAACACGCAGCTCGTCTCGATCACGTCGCCTGGGTCGAGCGTCGCAGGCAGCGAGTAGAAGAGCTGCGTGTTGAAGTCCCAGCCCGTCACGCGCACGAATCGCTCGGGCTCGCCCATCCCGCCGCGCAAGATGCTCTGCGAGAACTCCGAGCCGAGCAGGTGCATGTGCGGCATCCCCGCGAACGCCGTCGTGCGCGAGCGCATCGTGCAGCGGCTCGTCACGCGCGTGCGAACGCGCGCGGGCAGCGCGAAGTTGGTCGGCCCCAGCGCGACCATCCCGTACTCGGGGCCCTGCATCGGGCCGAGGTACATCTTCACGCCCGACGAGTCGCGCACGTCCGGCAGCGAGCGCCCGTTGTTGTAATGGATCTGCACGATGTACCGCTCGCCCGGCGACATGCGCAGCCCGCCTGAAGGAAACTCCAGCGCGTTTTGCCCAGGAGCCCACGCGTAGAGGTACTGCGATCCCGTGGGCATTCCGCTGCCGTCGTAGCAGTTGAAGTCACCCAGCGCGGTGCGCCGCTCGACGTCGCGCAGCAGCACGACGTGGTGCAGCACCTCCGTGCGATCCTGCACCATTTCGAAGCGTCGGATGAACTTCGGCTCGGTCACCGGCGCGTCGAACACGAAGCAGCGATAGTCGTCGCGCACCGCGGGACCGACGACGTAGTTGCTCGCTCGAAAGCTCACGGTCTCGAGCCCCGCGGGCCCCGTCGCTGGCGCGAGCAGCGGAGGCGCCGTCGAGACGAGCCCGCTCGAAGGGCTCACGCTCACGGCCCCGCAGCTCGCCCACGCGGCGATCGCTTCGGCGTCGGCCTGTGGCGCGCGGGGCATTCCGGTGGGAGGCATCGTGCCCGCGGCGAGGCGCTGCGCGACCTGGTCGGACAAGCGCGTTCCGTCCGGGCGTGCCGCGAGCAGCGCGTCGAGGTCGAGCAGCGTCGAGCGCGCGCCGTAGTTGGGCGTCGCGCCGTGGCAGCTGCCGCAGTAGCGCTCGATCAACGGGCGCACTTCCGTCGCGAACCGCGCGCGGTCGGGCTCGCAGCGACCTGCGTCTCGCCCTGCGTCTACACCGGCCTCGCTCGCCCCTGCGTCGGGCGTCGGCATCGGCGGAGGCGGCGTCGTGCACGCCCACAAAACCGCGGCGCACGGCGCCAGCGTGACCCATCGAATCGCTGCTCGAACCACGGTGGTCATCGAACCATCTGCTCCATCGCCGCGTCGGCATCGCGCCGCGCCGCGTTGTTTGTCTGTAGAACGCCGACGCGCTTCGGTCCACCGAAGCACAACGCACGGCGACGTCTCGTGCGCGTCGCGAGCGCTGCGAGCGCCTGAAAGCGAGCGCTGCGAGCGCCTGAAGGCGAGCGCTGCCCGTGCGATACTCGACCGCATGACGACCGGACGCGAGCACCGCTTCGACTGCGTTCTTCGTGGGGGGATGGTCTACGACGGAAAGGGGGCCGCGCCGCGCCGCGCCGACGTCGCGATTCGTGACGGAGTGGTGCGCGCGATCGAGCCGCACATCGACGGGTCGCTCGCGGCGAGCGTCGAAGACGTCTCGAACCGCTGGGTGATGCCTGGGTTCGTCGACGTTCACACGCACTACGACGCCGAGGTCGAAGCGGCGCCGGCGCTCGGCGAGTCGCTGCGCCACGGCGTGACGACGGTGCTCTTCGGGAGCTGCTCGCTCGGCACCGCGCTCTCGTCGCCCGAGGACATCGCGGACATGTTTACGCGGGTCGAAGGGATCCCGTACGAGCACGTTTTGCCGCTGTTTTCGCGGGTGAAACAATGGTCCGACGTTGGGGGCTACCGCGCGCACTTCGACCGCGTCCCGCTCGGGCCCAACGTGAGCGCGTTTATCGGCCACTCGGACCTGCGCGCGTACGTGATGGGCCTCGAGCGCTCGGTGACCGAAGGCGAGAGGCCCAGCAGCGCAGAGCTCGCGACGATGAAGCGCCTCGTCGAAGACGCCATGGACGCCGGGCTCATCGGCCTCTCGATCAACACCAATCGCTGGGACAAACTCGGGGGAACGCGCTTTCGCTCCAAGCCGCTCCCCTCGACCTTCGCTCGCTGGGACGAGCTTCGCGCGCTCGCCAGCGTCGTGCGCGACCGCAGGGGCGTCCTGCAGGGCATCCCCAACATCTCCGCCAAGTACGACACCCTTCTCTTTCTCGCCGAGAGCGCCGCGCTCGGCGGCCGTCCCCCGCTCAAGCTCTCGATGGTCTCTCTCGCGGACATCCGCTCGAACCGCCTCGTGTACCGAGCGATCTCCGCGATCACCCGCTTGTGCAACCGCGCCCTCGGTGGAGACGTGCGCTGGCAAGGGCTGCCGATGAAGTTCGACCTCTTCGTCGACGGCCTCGACGCGCCGATCTTCGAAGAGTTCAGCGCCGGGACCGCGGCGCTTCACCTCGTCGAGGCGAGCGAGCGACGCCGGCTGCTCGGCACCGAGAAGTACCGCGGGTGGTTTCGTCGCCAGTGGACGAGCATGGTCGTCCCGCGCGTGTATCACCGCGATTTCGGCGCGACGCGCATCGTCTCGTGCCCGGACCAAACGCTGGTCGGCCGCACGTTTCGCGACGTCGCCCGCGAGCGCAAGCGCGACGAGGTCGAGCTCTTCTTGGACCTCTGCATCGAGCACGGCGACAAGCTCCGCTGGTACACCACGGTCGCCAACGATCGCCCCGAGCACCTGCGCAACATCATGGCCAACCCTGACGTGCAGCCGGGCTTCAGCGACGCCGGCGCGCACCTTCGCAACATGGCCTTCTACAACTTCGGCCTGTGCTTGCTGAAGATGGCCCGCGACGCCGAGCGCGAGGGCGTCGCCTTCATGTCCATCGAGCGCGCGGTCCAGCGATTGAGCGGCGAGATCGCCGAGTGGCTCGGCCTCGACGCCGGAACGCTCTCGGTCGGCGCCCGCGCAGACCTCGTCGTTGTCGACCCCGCGCACCTCGATGACAGCTTGCTCGCGACGCACGAGGTCGCCATCGCAGAGTTCGGCGGATACGAGCGCATGGTGCGTCGCAACGACGCGGCGGTCCCGCTCGTGATGGTCAACGGAAGGCCCGCGGTGCGCGCCGGACAAGTGCTCGCCGAGGTCGGACGAGAGCGCGGATTCGGGCGATTCTTGCGGGCCAACGAGCGCTCGAGCGCGGCGGTCAGCGATCGCGAGCCCGCGTCCGCGGCGAGCCACCCGTGAGCGAATCGGCCTGGGTGAGCGGCGCATCCATCGGCGATCGCTTCGTGCTCGACGCAGCCCTCGCGCCGGACGTGTGGAGCGCGCTCGACCGAGTCGAGCTCGAGGTCGTGGTCGTTCGTCGTGACGCATCGCCCGCGGTGTCTTCGCAGCGCTTCGAGAGGCTCACCCTCGCGCACGCTCGGGCGCGCGGCGTGGGGCCGTCTCCGAGGGCGTTTGGCGAACACCAGGGCGAGGGGTACTTCGCGCGCGAGCGATTGGTGGGACAGACGCTGGCAGAGGCGCTCGATCGCGACCGCGCTGCGGGACGGCAGGGGCTCGACCCGTCGCTGTTCGATGCCTTTGTTCGCTCGCTCTGCGCGGGGGTGGCGCGGCTGCACAGCGCCGGGATCACCCATGGCTACCTCGCGCCCGCGCACCTCGTGTGGACGGGCACCAGCGCGCGCTTGCTCGGGCTCGACAGCGTGCACGACGCGCCTGCGGGCGTGGTCGTCGGCGACGCCCACTTTCTCTCGGACCGCCGCTGGGGAGGCCTTCGCCCTTCGCCGATCGACGACCTCTGGGGCCTCGCGTTGATCGCCTACGAGTGCGCCGCAGGCCGCTCGTACTGGAACGCCACGGACTCGTTTGCGCTCGCCACCGAGGCGATCCGCGGCGCGATCGATCCCCCCTCCGCGCGCGCGGCGAGGCAGGGCCGCGCGTGGTCGTTGCCGCGGGGCTTCGACGACTGGTTTCTCGCGTGCTTGTCCCGCGACGACGCGCGCGCGTACAGCGACGGGGCAGAGGCGCTCGACGCGCTCGAAACGCTGGTGTTTCGCCGGCGATTCTTCAGCGACGCGCCGGCTTCGACCAGCGACGACGCCGCCCCGAGCGTGTGCCTCAACGTCGCGACGCCCGAGCCCTTCTCGGTCGACGATCTGCGGGGAGCGCCGCCCACGCCGTGCCTCTCTCCCGTCGTGACGAAGCCCATGGCGTGCCTCAACGTCGCACCACCCATGCCGTGCCTGAAGGTAGCTCCGCCCAAGGCGCTGATCGAAGTGGGAGCGGGGCCGTACCGAGGCTCGACGGTGTACGGCGACGATCGTCGCGCACCAGAATTCAAGAAGCGCCGGCGCGCGGCGTTCGTGGGCGTGGCGGTGAGCGCCGCGGTGATCGCGTGGTGGCTCGCGCGCCGCTGCTGACGGTCACAGAAAGCGCGCGCGCAGCTCGGGCGTGGGGATTCGGCAGCTCTCTTCGCGGCCGAACCAGCGGTATCGATTGCGCGCGATCAGCCGGTAGACCGCGTCGCGGATCGGCCACGGGACGGCGATGAACAGCCACAAGAGCTTGAACGCGCCGGACATCTTCTTGGCGATCCGCAGCGCCGCGCCCGAGTGCGAATACACGCGTCCGTCGCGCACCAGCAGGATGCTGTCGGGGTCCCCCTCGGGGGGCTTCATCCCGTGCTCGGCGAGCAGCGTCTTCGCGGTCTCGCTCTGCAGCGACGCGAAGCGAAAGTGCCCCGAGGGGTCGTGGTCGATGATGATCTGGACGGTGTTGTTGCAGAGGTTGCACACGCCGTCGAAGAGCACGATCGCGGTCGCTTCGTTTGCTTCGCTCATCCTCGGTCGCGATGATAGCGCCTGAGTTGAATCAGCGGCGCCGCTCGCTCTGCTTCTTCGCGCGCCGATGTCACGACCGCGTGGTGCGGTGACTTCGAGCACGTGGGGTCTGTGTTGTTCGCCGAGCCCGTGAGCGCGAAGGCCTGGCAGCGGCAGCCGCCGAAATCACGGTCGCGCTCGTCGCACGAGGCGCACGGCTCGGGCATCCAAGCGGTTCCACGAAACGCGTTGAAGGGCTCGCTCGTTCGCCAGAGCTCTTCGATCGTCGCGCCCTCGAGCACGCGGTCGAAGCGCATGGGAAGCGCGTGCGCTCCGGGGCAGGGAAGCACCCTCCCGTCGGGCGCCACGGTGATGAACTTTCGTCCCCACCCGTCCATGCAGGGCTTCGGGCGGTCCGCGTAGTAGTCGGGGACCACGTACACGACGCGCATCTTCGCGCCGATGCGGGCCTTGGCCGCCTTGGCGACGCGCGAGGCCGCTTCTCCTTGCGCGCGGGTCGGCAGCAGCGCAGCGCGGTTGGCCAGCGCCCATCCGTGCGACTGAACGCTCGCGAGCTCGAGCCGCACCGCCCCGACGGACTCGGCCAGGTCGATCAGCGCGCCGACCGACTCGATCGTCTCTCGGTGCAGCACGACGTTGATCGAGAGCGCGACGCTGCGGGCCACCACCGCGCGCGCGGCCCAGAGCTTGTGCTCGTGCAGCGACCGCTGAGCGCTCACGCCGCTGAGCGCGTCGGCGCGGCGCGGGTCCGCGTGCTGAACGCTGATCTGCACGTGCTCGATCCCCGCGCGCACCAGCGCGTCGAGCCGCTCTTCGGTCAGCCCGTGCGCGGACGTGATGAGGTTGGTGTACATGCCTCGCGCCCGCGCGCGGGCGATGAGCTGCTCGAGGCCGTCGAACAAGAGCGGCTCGCCGCCAGAGAACGAGCACTGCAGCACGCCCGCGTCCGCCGCTTCGTCGAGGACCTTCAGCCAGTCTTCGACGCTCAGCTCGTCGGCGAACGCGCCCAGGTCCGTGGGGTTCGAGCAGTAGCCGCAGCGCAAGGGACACCGAAACGTGAGCTCGGCGGTCATCGCGAGGGGCGGGCGCAGGTCGTCGCCGCGGGCGCCGTCGCGCTCTTGTTCGGTGACGACGGCGACGGGCGCGAGGGGGCTGTACGCGAGCGCTCCCTTGGCGTGCAGCGAGGCGAGCGCGGGCGGGACGTCGCGCTCGATCGGCGCGTTGGGGTGCTGCTTTTTGAGGGACGAGATGATCTCGTGGGTCGTCCTCGAGCCGTCGCACAGGTCCAAGATGGCCCGCGTGCTCGGGGACAAGAAGAGCACGCGCTCGGGGTCGAGCAGCGCCTGCGTCGTTCGGATCGGGTCGGTCACCAGGCGCGCGTACGGCGAGCGAAGCGGGCGCCACTCGCCTTCGCTCGCGGGGGGCGCGTTGCTCACGGCGATCCCTTGGCGCGCGTCGCGCAGTGGACGTCCACCGCGTCGAGCAGAGACCAGAGCAGGTCGCACTTGAACTCGAGCAGCTCGACGACGCGGTCTTCTTGCGCCCGGGTCGTGAAGTGCTCGAGCACCACGGCGAGCCCGTGCTCGACGTCGGCCGGCGCTTGCTTCGTGCGACGCTTGAAGTAGTCGAGCCCCGCCGCGTCCACCCACGGATAATGCTTGGGAAAAGCCTCGATCCGCAGCGCGTGCAAGTGCGGCGCGAACAGCTCGGTCAGCGAGCTCGCGACCGCCTCTTGCCACGGCGCCGAGCGGCAGAAGTTGTAGTACGCGTCGACGGCGAAGCGGACGCCGGGGAGGATCTTGCGGTCGTTCAACGCGTCGGCGCGCGAGCCGCCGAGGGCTTCGACGAGGCGCAGCCAGGCCTCGAGGCCGCCGTCGGTGTCCGTCGTCCCGTCCTGCTCGACGATGCGCTTTCGCCATCGACGGCGGTGCGCTGGGTCTGTCATCGACGCGAGGATCGCCCCGTCTTTTCGCGGGATCGCGCGCTGGTAGTAGAAGCGGTTGACCGCCCACGTCGCCAGGTCCTCGCGGCTCATCTCGCCGTTGTTCATCCGCCGATGAAACGGGTGCTTGTCGTGGTACTTGCGCACGCCCACGTCGAGCAACCGCAGCACGAAGTCCTTGCGTTCGTCAGGGACCGGGATCGGCACTTGCGCGAGGTTCATGGACGCCGAGTGTGTCCCAAGCGCGCCCCTCGGCAACGGAAGAGCTTGCGGCGAACCCGTCGAATCCTGCGCCTCGCGCCGAGCGTCCTGGCGCACGCGCTGCGTGTGCTCGTGGGCTCACGGCAGGGCCGCTCGAATCGCTTTCGCTCGTTGCGGTTCGCGATCGTGTGGCGCTCGTTCGAACGCTTGGAGGACTTCGCGATGACCTGGGCTTCGTCGACCTTTCCGTTCGATGCGCGGGGCGGTGCGGGGTGCAATCGTTGCGCTCGGCGCCGTGGTGCTGGCTCGACGCCGTCGCAGTTGCGAAGCGCGCTCGGTCCGGTAGGCTGTCAGCGCTGAATCACAGTCTCAGACTCTAATCCGGAGATCCAACGATGACCGAGACGACCCTCGAAGTGAGCGAGCAGAACGAAGAGCGCGTCGAGCGCAGCGAGTGCGAGTGGAGCACGCCGTCGATCGACGAGCAGAGCGCCTGCGCCGAGATCTGCGCGTACGTCTTCACCGAGTGAAGCGCGCGGCTCACTGCCGATAGCGGCCGGTGAGCGAGCCTTCTGCGAGCACGACGCCTTCGAGCGCCGCTCGCAGCGCTGCCACAGAGCTGTTGGGGGGGATGCTCAACGACTCGACCGAGAGCGCGTACACGCGAAACACGTAGCGGTGCTCGCCGGTCGGCGCGGGCGGGCACGGTCCGCCGTAGCCGCCTTCGCCGAAGTCGTTGCGGCCCTGCACGAAGCTCGAAATCGTGGTGGTGACGCCGGCGGGGAGCATGGTGGTGCTGGCCGGGAGGTTCCACGCGATCCAGTGGGTGAAGGTGCCGCCGGGCGCGTCGGGGTCGTCCATGATCAGCGCAAACGAGCGCGTGCCCGCGGGGGCGCCGGTCCAGGCGAGGGCGGGGGAGGTGTTGGCTGCCCCGGCACCACAATTCAAGTTGGCGTGCGCGGGCGGGATGCTCGCCCCCTCGGCGAATGCGCTGGACGTCACGGTGAGCGCGGCCGTCGCTGCGTCGGGCGCGGCGGCGTCGTGAGCGCCGCTGTCGTTTGCGCCCGTCGAATCGCCGCTCGAAGCGCTGTCGTTGGGCATCGAGTCCGCGGGGGCTTGGGTGCCCGTGCAGCGGGCGCAGCCGACGGCGAACAGCGCGACGAGCGCGAGGGGTCTGATTTTCATCTCGCGTTGATGCCACACTCGCCCCCGATGAGACAGCCGACGACCGATCGACTCGACGGAAAGACCGCCCTCGTGACCGGCGCAAACACAGGGATCGGCCGCACCGCGGCGATCGAGCTCGCGCGCCGCGGCGCGACGGTGCTCGTGTGCGCGCGCAGCGAAGACAAGGCCCGCCCGGTGGTCGACGAGATCACCGCGCTCGGCGCGAAGGCGCGCCCGTGGGCGCTCGAGCTGGGGGACCTCGACGCGGTGGCGACCAGCGCGCGAGCTCTGGTGAGCGAGGGGATCGCGCTCGATCGCCTGGTGCTCAACGCGGGCCTCGCAGGGCAGCAGGGGCTGACGAAGCAGGGCTTCGAGCTGACGTTCGGCGTCAATCACGTCGGGCACTTCTTGTTCGGCGAGCTGGTGATGCCGCGCGTGCGCGAGTGCAAAGGTCGCGTGGTGGTGGTCGCTTCAGGAAACCACTACCAGGTCGACGCGATCGACTTCGCCGCGGTTCGCCAGCGCACGCGCACGGTGACGGGCCTTCACGAGTACAGCGTCTCGAAGCTGGCCAACGTGATGACCGCGATCGACTGGTCGAAGCTGCACGCGGACGCGGGCGTGAAGGTGGTCTCGCTCAACCCAGGGCGGATCGCGTCGGACATCTGGCGGAGGATTCCGAACCCGTTTCGGTGGCTGTTTATGCAGACGATGCGGACCGTCGAGCAGGGCGCGTACACGACGGTGCACTGCGCGGCGCTCGCAGATCGCGAGCTCGTGAGCGGCGCGTACTACAACGACTGCCGCGAGAAGCCGGTCAACCCCGCGGCGCTCGACGAAGCGAAGCGCAGGGCGCTGCGGGACGCTTCTCTCGGGTGGGTCGGCGACTATCTGCGCTGAGCAAGCAACGGTGATGTCGTATCGTCTCGTCGCTTGATCGCTGACCCCGAATACGCCGCGCTGTCCGCGAGGATCCTGCGCGCAGCGGCGCCCAACCTCGACGAGGTCCGAGCGACGGCGCGCACCTGCGCGGACGCGCGCGAGCTGTGGGAGCGCCTCGTCGCGCGCGAGCTCATCGACGCCTCATGGCTCGAAGATCCGCGCCGGGAGTTCGAGGTCATCGAGTCCGATCTGTCCCGTCGCTATCCGATCGATCGCAGCACGGTGACGAGCGAGGTCGCTTCGATGGAGGCGGCGATCACGCTGGGCGCGGACGCCGAAGGGGTGACGACGGCCGAGTCGCTCGCGAGAGAGATCGCCGCGGGACTAGCCTCGTGGAGGGGCCATCAGCCCGATCGCGTGCGTTGGTGGGTGGCCAGCGACGTCGCGTCGAAGGCAGCGGGCGCGGCGGGCGAGCTCAGTCCGCTCGTCACGCGCTCGCCGACGCTGCGGGCGTACTACGCGCTGGCCATTGCGGAGACGGGGCAATCGCGGCGCACGGCGCGCATCGACGTCGCGCAGGTGAGCGCGGCGGCGGCTGCTGCGCGGTGCTCGCTCGGGCTCGCGCAGCAGCTCGCGACGGACCTCGAGTCGCAGCGGCAGTGGCAGATCGCCGTCGAAGATGGCTGGCGGTACAACCGCGTCGAGTTCTCTCGGCTGAGCTGTCCTTTTCGGGCGCTGCTGGCGCTGTGGGAGCGCGGGTATGTCCTGGTCGACATCGACGCGAAGGCGGTGACGCTCGGGGCGCGGACGCTGTGAGCGACGGGGGCAACGAGCGAAGGGCGTACGACGCGGTGAAGACGGGTTCTGCTCGGCGGGTTGGCAAACTCGCGGAGAGCGACGGGTGAAGAGCGAACGACCCAGTGAAGAAGCGGGCTTCTGGCGACGAGCGAACGACCCACTGAAGAAGCGGTGGTCTCCACGGCGGGTTGGCAAACCCGCCGCAAGCGACAGAACAACAAGAGCCCGGTGAACACCCTCTTCGCGCCACGGCGGGTATGAAACCCGCCGCAAGCGACAGAACAGCAAGAGCCCGGTGAACACCCTCTTCGCGCCACGGCGGGTATGAAACCCGCCGCAAGCGACGCTCGAAGCCTCGCGTCGGAAGGTGCGCGAAGCGCGCGACCACGCTCAGCGTGT
>JAAFIF010000209.1 GCA_013298625.1 Myxococcales bacterium | reverse complement strand
CCTCTGGCCGCGGGGCGATGGAGTCTCGCTCGATCACCTGCAATTTCGCTGGCGATGCGAATGATCGCCGCTGCTGCCGGATCCCTGCTAAACCAATACCGCGACGGTCGTCGTAGTTTTCTCTGTTCGCGGTCTTGGTTTGTCTGGATTTCAACGGTCTTTCGATGGCCTGATCCGCTTGGGCATCTTCGATGCCCGTCGCGGGCGCGGTATCGCTGCGGGCGCGAGACCGCTGCGCTTCGCACCGAAGGTGCGCTGATGCCCGCCCCCTTGGGCTGCGGGTCGCTGCGCCGCTGTTTATCCACACAAGATTTGGGTAACCATGAGGCTCGTCCCCCCGGGCGTGGGACCGGCAGGCTCGATTGCCGCTCGCTCCGCGCCCGTCATCTCGCGGATTTATCCCGGTCTCTTGAACGATTGAACACCATCACTCCTCCCCCTCCTCCCGCTTGCTCGCGCGCTTCTCCCTTCGCGCCCGCTCGCTCTGCGCGATCTCCTCGGCCCGCGCGCCGTTGGCCTTCACCCACGCCGCCCGGCGCTCGCTCGCGCCCGGTTCGTCGATCACCCAGCGCTCGCCCAGCTCACCCTTCAACCGCTGCTCCCACTGAAACGCCTTCTCCGGGTGCAGCTCCCAGAAGCACCCGTGGGCCACGGCCAACGAGGGGTCCTCGACGCACTTCGCCCGCACCCGCGTGGGCCAATAGCGCCCTGCCATCTTGGACCAGTCGTAGTCCTTGCGGCCGTCGGCCGTGGAGAGCTCGTTCCACCATTTGCGCGGGTCTTTCCACTGCGGGTCGAGCAGGGGCCAGAGGGCGGCGCTGTTGACCATGACGCCGTCGTCCAGGTCCATCACGAAGCGGTGGTCCCGCTCGCGACGGGGGCCTTTGTCCGCGGGCGCGCCCTCGTTGGCCACCGTCGACACGCGCGCGATGAACCCCAGCAGCTCGTCGACGAGCTTGCCGAGGTCGCTGAGCTTTCGCTCCGCTGCGGTCTTGGCCTTCTTGTCCGCCGCGCTGTCGCGGGCCGCGCGTAGCTCGGCGAGCTGCGCTTCGAGCGCCCTTCGCAGCGGCTCGAGGTGATCCGCGAGCAGCTCGGTCAGCGTGCTCTTGCTCCAGCGATGAATGCTCACCCACGCGACGAAGCTCTTCTTCTCGCTGCTCAGCGGAAGGTAGATCGGTCGATTCTCGTACCGCTCTTTGTGCAGGGCGAAGAGCTCTTTGCGCAGCCACGCGCGCAGGTCGCGCTCGGGGGTCAGGGCTTCGGCGTACTCGTTCCACGCGGCGCGCAGGGGCGCGCAGGGCAGCGCGTCGACCGAGTCGTGCTGGCCCGTCGCGCTGACGAACAGGATCCCCGCCGCGAGCGCCGTCGCCGGAGCCTCGCGCAACACCCCCTCCCCGTTCGCTCCGAAGCGCCCCATCGCCACGCCCAGCGCGAACGAAATCCGGTCGAACGCCGCGCGCCGCTCGTGCTCCTCCGCCGCCGCGCCCGGCTCCGTCGCCGAATCCGGCGGAAGCCAATCCCCCTCCGCCGGAGCAAACTCCGGCAACGGCTCCCCCGCCGCCCGATCCACCGCCCGCTGCGCCCACGCCTGCGCGTACGCCCACGCCGAGCGGCCGGGAGCAACGAACTCCACGGAAGCTTCGCGCGCCCGCTCGTGCTGGGTAAACGCTTCGTCCAACCGCGCATAGATGGTATCCGCGGATTCGACCGGGAACAGCGGGAGGCGGTTCACGTCGCCGACTTCGAAACCGATGCCGGGGTTGAGGGACTGAAGAATATCGCGCGACTGCGCAGCATTCATCATGCATAGGACTTCTTCGCATCTCGAAGAAAATACCGACGATCCCTTATTCGACATCACGCTTGGATATCGGTGCACGCGCGCCACAAACGACGATCCAATCATCGAAAATGCTACTCCGCGACGGAAGTACCAGCTGTCGTTTCGAATCGCCGCCCCAGGACTTACTTCCGTAAACAGGCCAATCTCGAGACCAAACCGCCACCGAAAGACATCGAGAACCGGCTCCACCCAGGCTCGTCCTGCTGCCCCCATGACAAACGGCACCCATTCTGCACCGCGCAACGTCCGAGAATCATCTTGCCACTGCGCGAGTTGAATATCACTCGTCTGCAACTCCCAGACGGCACGGATAAAGCGGCTATTGTCCCCTGTCGTCAACCCGAACCTCGCCGGAGCCACATCCCGCAACTTAGGCGCCTTCGCGTAGCGCTCCAGCAGCTCCTTGCTCCACCAGTACACGATCGGCTCGCCGTCGATCACGCTGAACCCACGCGGATCGAACTCGTAGCGCCCCACCCCGGCACGCAGCCCCGCGATCAGCGCGAATCGGTGCTCATCGGTTCGCACGCGCGCCGTTGGATCCGCAGGACAGATCGCAACCGACGCCGTCCCGAGCGGCGTCGGCGACAGCACGCTCATCGTCACGGGATTGTCCGTCATCTCTGCAAACGCACCCCAGCCGAGGTCGCCGAGGCTCACGATCGAACGCTTCTCGACGATGTGCTTCCTCAGCTCCTCGTACTGCGACAAGAACATCCAATTGCGCATGGTGACCATCGCGCACAGGCCGCTCTTCTCTTTGGCGAGCTCCAATCCGCGCTCGATGAACGCTGCGTACAAGTCGGCTTTGGCGCGGGGATAGTGGTCGGCGAGGTGCTTCGCGTCCGCCATCTTCGCCGCGCCCTGGTACGGGGGATTGCCGACGACGAGGTCGAAGCTGCCCTCGCGCATCATCGTCGCGAAGCGGACGCCTGCGGCCAGCTGCGCTCCGTCGAGGCGGACGCCGAGGTCGGCGCGGCCCGTGTGCTGCCCGAGAAATCCCTGGATTTTGCCCAGCACTTCGTCGCGCGTGCGCTCGGCCGAGGACTGTTGGCTCACGCTGCGGGCGCGTTGGCGTTGCGCGTCCGTGGGGCGGTCTCCGAGCGAGAGCTGCGTCGCGTCGCCGTCGGTGAAGCCCGCGCGATCGACGGCGAGCACCCGATCGAGGTCGCGATGAATGCGAACGAGCGAGCCCCAGGCGTCGAGCTCGGCGAGCTTCTTGATGATGGTCGCGGTGGTGCTGGCGTCGAGGCCGCATTCGACTTCGAGGCCCTTCTGCAGGGCGCGCAGCGCGGCGTCATCGGGCGCGAGGTGGCCGAGGTCGAAGCGGGTGGCGACGAGGTTCATGCGCGCGGCGCGGGCGTCGGGAGCGCGCTCTTTCATCGCGAGCCAGAGCGACGCAGCGGCGAGCTGAACGGCGCGCGGGTCGAGGTCGACGCCGTGCAGGTTGTCTTCGAGGATCCATTGGGCGATGTCGCGATCGGACCAGGCGAGCCCGCGGTGCCGGGCCTCTTCGCGGTGCAGCTCGAACAAGAGCCCGAACGCGATCACCAGAAAGTGCCCGGATCCGCAGGCCGGATCGAGCACGCGCCATTGCCGCACCGAATCGCCGACGCCCTCGACCATGGACCGAGGCACGGGCTGCGCGACCCAATAGCACCACCGCCGCTCGGCCCCATCGCCCACCGGAACGAGCGCGTCCAGCGCCACCTCCCCCCGCTCGCGCTTCTCCCTCCACTCGGCCCGGCGCGCTTCGAGCGCGGCGATCACGGGAATCGCCTCGGCGCTCCAGCCCTTCTTCTCGCACAGCGCGAGCCACTGCAGACCGAGGGTGTTCTGCAACAGCCACTCGACCATGTACCGCTCGGTGAACATCTGCGTCTTCGACGCGATCTCGTGGGGCTCGACCTTGCCGCCGTCGGCGAGCTTGGCGTCGAGGCGCTCGCGCTCGGGGTCGTTCCAGTATTGGTAGACCCAGCCGGGGGTGGTGTCATCGTCCCAGGCTTCTCGCAGCGCTTCGTCATCGAGCGCTTCGATCACCGCGCGCAGCGTCCCGA
>JAAFIF010000137.1 GCA_013298625.1 Myxococcales bacterium | reverse complement strand
TCCGATCTGGTCGTAGTTGAAGAGCGAGACGGGCCCGCCCGGCGTGAAGCGCTCGCTGCGCGAGAGCGTGTAGCTGAGCCAGCCGTAGAGCCCCCGCTCGAGCCTGCGCCGCAAGAAGAACTCGACCCCGTACGCCCTGCCCTGCCCTCGAAACAGCGTCGTGGCGTCGAGGCCGATGTCGTCGTCGCGGCCCGGGTCGTTGAGGCTCGGGGTGATCCCGCCCGTGGGCGGAAGGTCGAAGAGGTAGTTGAAGTACCCCGTCACGCGGGCGTCGAACTGCGCGCCGAGGTCGAGCTCGACGCCGAGCGAGTTCTGCCACGCGCGCTGCGGCGGCAGCGAGAAGCCCGCGACCATCAACAGCGCGTTGGGCAGCTGGTGAAAGATCCCCGAGCCGGCGACGACCGTGAGCATGGCGTGCGCCTTCCATCGGGCGACGACGCGCGGGTCGATGAGCAGTCGATTGTGGTCCGCGTAGCGCACGTAGTCCGCGCGGATGCCCGAGACGACCTCGACGGGCGCGAGCTTGAGCGTGTGCTCGATGAACGCGGCCACGGAGATCTGCGTGAGCGCTGTCGGCGCGACGGTGGTCGAGCGGAGGCTGGCGACGACGTTGTAGATCTGCCCGAGCGCGTCGAGGCCGGCGTAGAACTGGTGCGTGCGGTTTCCCTGCGCGCGCACGCCGAGGCGCTGGCCGATGACCGTGCCCGAGAGCACCGAGCTCTCGTTGGTGCGCGTGGCGTTGAGGCGGCGGTTCGAGAGCACCTCGACGCGATCCCAGCCGACCAGCGCCGCGTACTCGAGGCGCAGGTCGCGCGAGGCTCGGTGCTCGATGCGGTTGATGATGCGATAAAACGTGTAATCGAGGCCGGCGGTGAACGGGCTGGCGATCCACGGCCCTTGCGAGCCGATCGTGAGTCGATCGGTCGACGCGAAGGCGAACGCCGTGTAGCGCGTGCGGTCCGAGAGGTTCACTTCGAAGCGCGCCTGCGCGTCGCCGTACCCGACGAAGACGCCCGGCGCGATCAGCGCGAGAAACGGGTCGAAATAACTGCGACGCGCGGCGAGCGAGACCGAGCCCGTGCGTCCGACGGGCGCGGCGACGAAGGCCCCTGCACGCAAGAGGTCGACCTCGAAGATCGCGCGCAGCGAGGGCGGGCGCGGGACGTCGGTGCGCACTTGGATCAACCCCGCGCTGAAGCGCCCGTACGCCACGGGGTAGTTGCCCGGGTTGAACTCGAGCTGCGAGACGAACGGCGATGCGATCACCGAGGGGCCCGCGCCGAAGTGATACAGGTTCAGCACGGGAAACCCGTCGACGATGAACCCTGTGTTCTCGAAGGACGCCCCGCGGACGAGAAAGAACCCGACGGCGAGCGGAGAGCGCCCGACGCCTGGCATCGACGCGACCACGCGCAGCGGCTCGCCGAAGGTCCCCGGCACTGTGGTCATCTCTTCGGCGCGCAGGATCTCGCGCGTGGCGGCGCCGGGCTCGGGGCGGATTCCGCGGACGACGGCGCCATCGCCGGCATCGCCCGCCTCGGGCGTCGGGGCGACCGACGGCTGCGCGGGCTGCGGCGCGACGCTCGCGCGCGGGGCGCGGCCGAAGGGGTTGGGCGGCACCGAGCTTGGCGGCGTGTACGGCGGCGATTGCGGCGCGGCGCTTGATTGTGTGGGCGCTCCTTCGCGGCGCACACGAAATCGAAATCGCACCCGGACTCGCACGGGCTGACCGTCGCGTTCGGCCGGAGAAAACCGCATCGAACGCGCGGCGTCGAGCACGGCGGCGTCGGTGTCTGCGTCGATCCCGCGCGCGATCACGGGGTCGACCACCGCGCCCTGTTCGGTGACCGTGATCTCGAGGATCACCGAGGCGTCCGGGGGCAGCGCCACGCCGTCGGGCACGCGCACTTCGGGCGCGGTCTCGAGCCGAGGCCCGACGTCGGCGCGCGCGACGAGCGACGTCGACGCGAGCGCGCAAAATGAGAGCGCAGCGATCGATCGAGCGTGGGTCCGCATGCGTGAGCTTCCTGCGGTGCGCGACGGTACACGATTCGCGTCGCGCGGGTCGCGCTTTGCGTCGCGCGCGGCCAGGGGTGCGCGGTGAGCTCTCGCCGGGGCCCCTCATCGGCGGAGACTTCGAGATCGAGCGACGCCTGAGCGGCGGAGGGATGGGCGAGGTGTACGTCGCGCGTCAGCGCAGCACCGGCGCGCTGCGGGCGTTGAAGCGGCTGCACGCGCACCTCGTGGCGGACCCTGTCATGCGCGCGCGCTTCGAGCGCGAGGCCAAGGTCGTCGCGCGCATCGAGAGCCAGCACGTCGTGCAAGTGCTCGCGGCGGGCGTCGACGAGGCGCGCGGCGAGCCTTTCATCGCGATGGAGCGGCAGCGCATCACGGACCTGATCGTGGCCACGGGCGGCCTCGATCGCTTCACGGGTCGAAGAGCGACGGGGCTCTGGCACGTCGAGTTCGACGAGCGGGGGACGATGGCGACTGCAGTCACGACAACGTCCGCGCGGCGGTCGCGTACTGCATCGGAGATCGATCGGAGATGCGCTCGCTGCGCGGGGCGCGGTGGTTGACGCCGGATCGAGTGCAGGTGTCGTTTCGATATCGAGAACCGTGAGCGCTCGCTCAGAGCGTGACGCCGAAGCGCAATCCGCCGGACACGAGGGCGGTCACTTGCGTGCTCGTCGCGGTGCCTCCGGTGGTGGACAAGCCGCCGATCACGACGCCTGCTTGCGCGTAGGGCTCGATCAACCCGTTGAATCCCACGTGGATCGTCACAGGAACGTCCACCGACAGCGTGTGTTGCAACTGCGGGCTCGCCGACAGCAGCGCCGAGAGGTTGTAGCGACCGACGGCGCCGATCGAGACCGCGCGCGCGACGGCGAACTGATAGCCGCCGCCGACGCCCGGCACGAGCAGGACGCCCAGCGCCGCGCCGGTCGGCGCCATGGGAAGCGAGACGCCCGTGACCTTCGCGCCGAGCGAGCCCACGATGACGGCGCCGCGGTAGAGCACGCGAAGCTCTGTCGAGAGGGCGAGGTCTGCGCCGACCGTGGTGTTGATCGTCGGTGAATACCCGGCGCCGATCGTCGCGCCGCCGAGCAGCGAGAGCGAGAAGTGCCGATACCGTTGCGACGGCGGACGGTCGAGCAGAATGACCTCGCGCGCGGGGGCGACGGGCGCGGCGCTCGCGGCGGGTTGAGCGACGACAGGAGCGGTCGGGGCGCTGGCAGGCGCCTGCGCCGCGACGGGCTGCGGGCTCGCCGGCGGTTCGGAGAGCGCCGCAGCGGGCTGCGCGGCGACGGCGCCCTCTGTCGCGCTCTGCGCGCGAGCCGCGTGGGGGACGAAGAGTGACGAGCACGAGACAGCGAGCGACGCGACGGTCAACGAACGCACGGGGAGGGCACCTCTGACGCGGACTATTCAACGTCGAGGCCAGGCGCGTCGAGCGGTGAAATCGCAGCGATTCGTCGCATGCTCCCTGGCGCGCGTCAGTTCTTTGCCGCTCGCGCGGCGGCGCGGTCACGGGATCGAAGCGGGGCGCGACTTCACGCTGCCGTCACGGGCGACGCGCAGCGCCGCGACCTGCGCGACGCGCTCGAGGTCTGTCACCGCGTCGTCGACGAAGGCCCGGCGCGCGGCCGCGGCGCAGCGCGACGGCTCGACCACGCCGTTGCTCGCGAGGGACCACAACGCCGCTGCGAGGGGAGCGCCCTCGGCGCGGGCGTTCGCAGCGCTCAGGCACCCGCGGCGAACGAGCGCGCGCAGCGCATCGACGGACGAAGCGCTGTCCTCCGCGCTGAGGACGGGGGCGTCGGAGGTCGTGCGACGTTGCTTTCCGATCAGGCCTGCGGCCATGAGCGAGTGGGCGACCGAGGCGCGGCTCTTCGCGGGGGACTCGACGAGGGTGCGGGTCATTCGCGTGGAGATTCCCAGGTCGATCGCGCACTCGGGGCGCACCGTCGCCCTGCGCGACCAGCGCACGTCGTAGCGCGCGAGACGCTCGACCGCCGCGCGCGCGAGGCACGCTTGCAGCGCCGCGATCGAGACGCCCCCGTCGAGCTCTCGCCGCGCCGCCGCGATCGCCTGCGCCTCCGAGCCGAGCAGCTCTGCCAACAGCGCGTCGGGGTCGCTCACGGGGCCCTGCCCGTTGCCGCGAATCGACCGCTGATCGAGCAGCGCTTGCCGCGTCGTGCGCCAGCCCGGGAGGTCGCTCTCGGCCACGGCGAACGCCGCGCTTCGCAACGTCGCCGCGAGCAACGAGCGAGCGAGCGAGCCGTCGCCTTCGCGCTGAGCGAGCTGCGCGAGCGAGAGCGCGTCGTCGACCCACGAAATCAACGCGCCAGCGTTCCACAGCTTGGTGGCGAGCCACGGAGCGAGCCACGCGCGGCCGACGGCGGCCACGTCCGCCTCGGGGTCGAGGCCGAGCGCGCGCGACACCACGTCGTCGACCCGCTCTTCCGCGAGCGCAAGAAGAACCTCGCTCACGTCGTGCTCGGCCGAGCGCGTCGGCGCGGGCTCCGACGCTCGATTCACGGTCAGCGCCGCGTCGATGGCAGCGACCGAGAGCACCGCCAGCGACTCTGCAAGAGAGAGCACTGATCGCTCGTAGAGGTCCCACGCCGCGCGCGCGATCGAGCAGAGCTCTGCTGGCCCTGTGCGAGAGCGCCCCGCTGAGAAGCGAAGCGCGACCGCAAACGCCGCAAACGGCGACGCGCCGCGGGCGACCCTGAGCGCAGAGCGAACGGCGCCGTCGATCGACGCGGCCTGCAGCGCGCGCACGAAGTCGGTCGTGTGCCGCTCGAGCTCGTGTTCGTCCTGGTCGATCGCGACGAAGAGCTCGCCGTGCAACACCTCGGTGCGGTGGCGCCGTACGGACTCTTCGCCGACGAGGCACTGCCCAGACCCCGTATCGAAGCGCCAGTTGTGCCAAGGGCACGTGAGCACGTTGTCGCGCACGAGCCCCATCGAGAGCGGGTGACCTTCGTGCGGGCACTCGTCGTCGAGCACGTCGACCGAGTCTCCGCGGCGAACGCACACCAGCCGCCGCCCACCAGGGCCGCGAACGAGCGTCGGCCGCTCGTGACCGAGCGCGCTCAGCGTGCAGAGCGCTACGTACGACGGGACCGGCCGCCCGCCCGACGGTGGCTTCGAGGGTTGTGTCATCTGCTACGCGACGAACTGAACACGAGAGCGGAGCGCGCGGCCAGGGCGTTCGAAACGCAGCCGTGCACGTTTTGAGCGAAAATCCCGAAGCAACCGAGAGCGCGCGTCGAGCGTCGATTCCTCCCAGTGGCGCGCGCTCGTCGCGAGCGCGGTTCCGAGGCACACTCGCGCCCTCCATTGCTCGGGCGAAAGCGACGCGACGACGACGACCAGCTCGCGAGCTGGGTGTACCGCGACCGCACGTACCGCGAGCACAGCGAGAGCGCGGGATGGGACGCGCTGCGCTACGCGCTGCAAGTGTTGCGCGTGCTGGGCATCGCGGACACGAGCATCGCGCTGTTCTACGGGACGCGCGGCGTGTCCGTGGACTCGGGGCGCGACTGGGGGCGCGGGCCCGGGCAGCGATGGGCGACGGTGAGCGTCGCTCCTTGGGCCAAGCGCGAAGAGGTCGCGGCGGCGCTGATGGCGCTCGCGGGACGCGCGGACGAGCCGCTGCTGCTGCAGTCGCTGCTCGCGCTCGAGAAGGCGAGCTGATCCCCCCCTTGCTGGGCCTTCAGCGCTCGAGGCTCAGGCCACGCGATCCCAGTCGTCGACCTCGTACAAGAACTTGGTCCCGCCGATGAGCTTGCGGTTGTACGAAGTGGACTGGATGAAGACCAGGTACTTGTCGAAGAAGACCGGCTTGATCTTCGCGCGCTCGCCCACTTCGAGGCCGATCATGTGCCGCGCTTCGTCGCCGGAGAAGAACTCGCCCGAGGTCCTCTCTTGCAGGACGACCTCCTTCTTCTCTTGGACGAGCTCGCTCTTGGTGAGCTGGTAGAAGCCGCGGCCGGGCTTGAAGGTCGCGCCCTGCGACGTGACGAAGTCGCGGATGACCGAGTCCTTGTCGACGTCGAGGATCTGAAAGCGTCCCGCGGGGACGGCGACGAGTCCGTCGGTGCGCGCCTCGACCTTGACCGTGCGCCCGAGCATCGTGCTGAAGATGCTGTTGAGCGACTTGTTCATGCGCTTCTCGCGCACGACTTCTTCTTCGTACTTGGCGAGCTGCTCGTCGCCGGCCTGCTTGTAGGCGACGGCGAGGACCATGTCCGTGATGTACTGAAACTGGTCGAGCGTGAGGTAGAAGCCGCCGGTCTCTTTGGCGATGGTCTCGTAGAACTTCTTGCTGTGCTTGCGGATGCCGGGCATCGCGTGGACGCCGTACACGTTGATGCCCGCTTCGAGCAGCAGCTTGAGCTCGTTGCGCCAGTCGATCTTCTTCTTGTTGTCCGGGTAGTTCGGCTCGTGCGGAACATCGTCGCCGATGAGCACGACGACCTTGGACTTGCCCGCGGTCCAGCCCATCGAGCGCGACTCGTTGAGCGCGACCTCGTAGGCCTCGGGCAGGTCTCCGCCGCCCGTCGCGGGGGCGCTGTTGATGAAGTCCACCACCTTCTTCTCGTCGTCGGTGAGGTCGAGCTTCGAGATCATGTTCTTGCCGTCGCAGTAGTCGCCGTGCGAGATCACGCCGACGCGCAGGCCGGGGATCTCTTTGAACAACCTGCGCACGCACTTGTCCGCGCTGCGGCGAAGCTGCGTGAGGCATGGATACATGCTGCCCGTGGTGTCGAAGCTGATCACGAGCTCGACTGCGTCGGTGGTCATCGCTGTTGCTCCTCTTTCGAGACGTCGCTGCGGACTCGCGCCCTCGCGCGCCGCAGCGGGCACGAATGAGAGCAAAACTCTGCGCGCGCGTCCAAGGACAAAGTGACGTACTCTGTCCTGATATTGGTTGTAGTCTCGTCGGCCCTCACGTGACGCTCTCGCTCTCGCGCGTGCACAAACGGTACGGCCCTCGGGCGGTGCTCGAAGACGCCTCGCTCTCGCTCGAACCCGGCCGCATTCGCGCGCTCGTTGGCGAGAACGGCGCGGGAAAATCCACGCTCGTCAAGATCGCCTGCGGGATGCTCGCGCCTGACGAAGGCGCCCTGCGCTTCGATCAGCGCGCGGTCACGGGCTGGTCTGCGCGCGAGGCGACGGCGGCGGGCTTGGGCGTGGTGCATCAGCACTTCACGTTGGTCGAGACGCTGACGGTGGCGGACAACGTGGTGCTCGGGCGCGAGCCGCGGCGCGGGCCCTTTGGGCTCTTGGTCGACCGGGACAACGCGCGCGCGCGGGTGCGTTCGCTCGGAGAAAAGCACGGTCTGGTGATCGATCCCGACCGTCGCATCGAGTCGCTCTCGGTGGGCGAGCGCCAGCGGGTCGAGCTGTTGCGAGTGCTCGACGGCGGAGCGCGCTGCGTCCTGCTCGACGAGCCGACGGCGGTGCTCTCTCCTGCGGAGGTGCGGGGGCTGTTGGACGTGCTGCGTTCGCTCGCGAAGAGCGGCGCGGCGCTGCTGTTCATCTCGCACAAGCTCGACGAGGTGTTCGCGATCGCCGACGACGTGACGGTGCTGCGGCGAGGGCGCGTGGTGCTCGACGCGAAGGCGAGCGAGCTCAGCCGGGACGATGTCGCCAAAGCGGTGGTGGGCGGAGAGGTTCCGTCCTTGCGCAGCGCGAGGGTGAGCGAGGCCGAGGCGCGCGTCGCGCTGAGGGTCGACGGGCTCGTGTGCGACGGCGTCGATCAGCTCTCGCTCAGCGTGCGGCGCGGAGAAGTGCTCGGCATCGCCGGCGTCGAGGGCAACGGGCAGCGCGCGCTCTTCGAAGCGATCGCCGGCGTGCGCGCGACGCAGCGCGGGACGATCACCCTGGGCGATCGCGACGCGACCCGGGACAGCGCGCTCGAACGCAGGCGCGCCGGGCTCGGCTTCGTCCCCGAGGACCGAGAGAACACCGGGCTGTGCGCTGCCCTCTCGATCGCCGAAAACCTCTGCCTGGGCGACCCCGCGACGGCCACTGGAGACGGCGCGCTCTCGGCCCGCAAGCTGCGCGAGGACGCGCTGCGCGTGATCGAGCGATACGACATTCGCCCCGCGGATCCAGAGGCGCCCGTGCGCTCGCTCTCGGGAGGCAACGCGCAGAAGGTGCTCGTCGCGCGCGAGCTCGAGCGGCCGCTCGAAGCGCTGCTGCTCGCGCAGCCGACGCGAGGGGTGGACATCGGCGCTGCGACGGCGATTCGTCAGCACGTGCTCGACGCGAGGGATCGCGGGCTCGCGGTGGTGCTCGTCTCGTCCGAGCTCGACGAGTTGCGCGCGCTCAGCGACCGCGTCGCGGTGATCTTTCGCGGAAAGCTCGTCACAGAAATGCCCGTGCACGAAGCGACCGACGAGCGCCTGGGCCCGTGGATGATCGGAGCGAACACGTGACCGAGAGTCGGCTCGATCGCGCCGCGCCCTGGTTGATCGCGGCGGGATGTTCGCTGGTGGCGGTCAACGTCGCGATCTGGATCGCAGGCGCGTCTCCGTGGCACGTGGGCAAGCTCGCGTTCGCCGGGGCCTTCGGCAGCGCGTACGGCCTCGCGCAGACGCTCGCGAAGGCGACGCCGCTGGCGCTGACCGGCGCGAGCGTGGCGTTTGCGCTGCGAGCGGGGCTCTTCAACGTCGGCGCCGAAGGCCAGGTGGCGGCGGGCGTGCTGGCGGCGGCGGTGGTGGGACCGAGGGTTCCGCAGGGGATTCCCTGGGGGATCGGGGTGATTCTGGTGGCGTGCGCGTCGATGGCAGCGGGCGCGCTGCTCGGGGCGATCGCGGGTTGGCTCAAGGCCGCGCGCGGCGCGCACGAGGTGCTCAGCACGCTGATGCTCAACGGGCTCGTCGCCGTGCTGGCGACCTGGCTGTACAGCGGGCCGCTGCGGTTCGGCGCGCAAGTGCACACCGCGCCTGTCTCCGCCGGCGCGAGGATCCCTGCGATCGACCACGTGTTGCCCGCGCTTCGCGGCAGCGCGCTGTCGTACGCCGTCGTGCTCGCGGCGATCGTCCCGTTCGCGGCGAAGTGGTACCTGGACCGAACGCGCGGAGGACTTCGCATCCGCGCGCTCGGCGCGAGCCCAGCGACAGCGCAGTCGCTCGGACACTCGGTGCTCGCGACCAACGTGCGCGCGATGGCGATGGCCGGCGCGCTCGCGGGGCTCGTCGGCGTGCACTATGTGTTGGGATTCAAGGGCTACGCTGAGGATGGCCTCGGCGCGGGCGTGGGGTTCACGGGCATCGCGGTGGCGATGTTGGGCGCGGGGCGACCGATCGCGACGCTGTTGGCGGCGGTGCTCTTCGGCGCGCTCGCGCAGGGAGGGTTGGCTGTGAACGCGGTCGTTCCGTCGGACACGCTGCTGCTGGCGCAGTCGATCGTGCTGGTGAGCGTGGGCGCCGTCGTCGCGCGATCGCTCGCGAAGGGAGCGGCCCGATGAACGCGCTGCTCGTCTTCATCGCCCAGTGCATCAGCGCCACCACGCCCCTCTTGCTCGCAGCGCTCGGCGGAACGCTCAGCGAACGCGCCGGCGTCGCCACCATCGCCCTCGAGGGCTACATCCTCGTCGGAGCCTTCGCAGCGGCGGTCGGCGCCCTCGCCTCGGGCTCGGCGCTCTTCGCGTGCGCGTGCGCCATCGTCGCCGGTGCGCTCATGGGCGCGCTCTTCTCGCTCTCGACGGTCACGCTCAAGGCCAACGCCATCGTGGCAGGCGTCGCGGTCAACCTCTTCGCGGGCGCCTCGACGCGCGTTGCGCTGAAGGTCCTCTACGACTCCGCGAGCAACTCGCCTCCTTTGCTCACGCGCAGCGCGCGCACGGGCTCGATCGGCGCTGTCTCGCTCATCGAGTCGCTCTCGCAGCCGGTCACCTGGCTCGCGCTGCTCGCGCTCGTCGCGGTGGTCACGCTCGTGCACAAGAGCGCCTTCGGAATGCGCGTCGAAGCCGCCGGCGAGCACCCCGACGCGCTCACCACGCGGGGCGTGTCCGTCGAGCGCACGCGATGGATCGCCCTGACGATGGGCGGCGCGCTCGCGGGCCTCGGCGGCGCGCACCTCTCGCTGGCGCAGCACGAGTTCGTCGCGTACATGAGCGCGGGCCGGGGATTTCTCGCGCTCGCGGCGGTCATCATCGGCGGGTGGAAGCCCGCTCGAACAGCGCTCGCCGCGCTCTCGATCGGCGCTCTGTACGCGCTCGAAGCGACGCTGTCGGGCCGCGCGGCGATCCCCACGGTGCTGCTGCAAGCGCTGCCCTTCGCCTTTACGCTCGTCGCCGTGGTGGGCCTGGTCGGCCGGGTCCGCGCGCCCCGCGCCCTCGGGTGAAAAAAATCTTCACCGTCGAGCAACCTCCTGGGGGCGCGCTGGATAGGGCCCCCGCGCCGCGACGAGCGCGCTCAGAGTGAGCGCCCTTCGATCCCACGGCAGGAGTGATTTCACATGTCGATCGAGCTCGATTCTTCGTTGGTCCAGCAGGGTGGAGACTTCACGGGGGGCCAGTTTGGCTCAGAGATTCCGACGGCGACGGGATCGGACGAGTACGAGTTTACGACCTACGAAAACTCGGTGCTGCTGACGCTCGCGGGGCGCATGAAGATCGTCGGCGTCGTGTCCGTGGTGTTCGCGTTGGTGCAGACGCTGGCCGCCGTCGTGCTCGTTCGCTTCGACGGCGGCGCGGGGCTGCTGCGGTCGATCGTGCTGGCGCTGCTGTCCTCGATCCTGGGCGCGATGCTGCTCGCGTCGGCGAAGGAGTTTCGCGCGATCGCAACGACCGAGGGCAGCGACCTCGCGCACTTGATGAACGCGCTCGGCCGGCTATCGCAGTTCTTCTTGGTGCAAGCAGGGCTGATCGTGGTCGGGCTGGGAGTGATGGCGCTCGCGCTGTTCGTGCTGTTGATGGCGGTCGGAGGCTGAGCGCGACCGCTCGACACCGAGCGATTTCGGGCGCAAAACAGCGCCGAACGATGCAGCCCAAAGAGTGCGAGCGCGCGCTGGCACGGACGCTGAAGAGCCTCGGCCCAACGATGGGCAAGAGCGCGACGCGGGCGCTGGTTCGACGGCTGGACGCGCGGATCGCAACGGTGACGGGGACGCTGCTCACGGGGGACTTCGACGTTCGCGACGTCGACGCGTACGCGCGAAGCGAGGGGGTGAGCACTCGCAAGGGCGACGACGACGGCGCCGGAACGCTGCTCGCGCGCGTCCGCGACGCGCTCAACATCAGCTCATTTGCTCGACTCGCGGCGCTGGCGAGCGCGTGGGATCCGAGCGGCGACCCGTGGATGGACGTGGCGCTTTCGACGCAGCCCGCGCTGTTCGACTGGTGGGCGACGACCAGCGACGAGCGGGCGTTGGTCTCGATCGCGGCTTCGGACGAAGCCTTCGGGGCAGGGCCTGCGCGGGTGGCCGCCGCGGTCGTGAAGTGCGTCGAGCAGTCGAGCACGATGTTGTCCGTGTACTTCACGCGCGAAGCGATCGCCGCGCTCGACGCAGCGGTCGAAGTGATGGACCGAGCGCGTCCGCTCACGAGCGCGGACGTGGCTGTGTTTCGAGCGATGGCGGCGCAGGTCGGTCGCAGCGTGGGATGGGGCGCGTACAGCGACGAGATGGAGGCCGGCGGACGGGCGATCCTCGCGGCGATGACGCTCGCGCTCGGCGAAGCGCCGGCAGAAGAGGCGCTTTTGCAGCAGGCGCTGAGCGAGCTCGACGGGACGGGTGACAGCTGGCGCGAGGACCGGCTGCGGGTGCTTCGCGCGCGGTGCCCGTGCCCAGAGCTCGCGCGGTGGGTCGCTCAGTGCGAGAAGCGGCCGCGCGGGTGATTCGGGGACGGTGTTCAATAGTTCAAAAGAGAGGGATAACCCCGCGAGATCACTGAGCCGGCGGGGGGCAGTGAGCGAGCGGGGAACGGCGTTCAATCGTTCACGAACTTGAATTCTGCCGTGCCAACAGCGACTTGCAGCGTCACGGGGGTCTTGAACGATCGAACACCGTCCTCGGTCGGCCCCCTCCGCCCGCTACCCCGGCGACTCAGTGATCTCGCGGAGTTATCCAGCTCTTTTGAACTATTGAACACCGTCCCCGCTCGTCCCGCTCGCCCGCAGGCCCGTTCGCTCAGAGCGCCCACATGCCGTAGCGAATCATCACGACCTTCCAGTAGCCGGAGAGGCCAGCGACAGCCCACACGTCGCGGTCCATCAGGATGCGGTGAAACCACGCGGCGTGCGCTTCATCACTGTGGCCCGTGTACATGACGAACGTCCCGCCGCCGGGCGCAGCTTGAAAGTCCCAGCGCTGTCGGTCGCGCGTGAAGTCTCCCGTGCGCCCTTCGATCCACACCGTCTGCCTCGATGTGTCGAGCCGCGCTTCGACCTCGCCCGAGCCCGCCGCGAGCGGAGTACCCAACGTGGTCGAGATGCGGACGCGCTCTGCGGTCTGCTGGAGGATTCGGACGTTCTGGAGCCAGAGCCAGTATTGGTTCCAGTATTGCGCTTCCATCAAGCGACGGCGGACGATGTCCTCGGCGGACGCGACGTAGCGACCGACCGAGAGTGAGCGCATCGCGCCCTGCGCGTCGAGCTCGATCGAGACGACGTCGAGCCCCCCGCGAAGCACGCTGCTCCACGGTCCGAACGCGGGGCCGGCGAGCTGCGCAGAGGGGTTGGTCGCGCTCGTCGGACGGATGGGCAACCTGCGTCCTGCGAGGATTTCGGCCCGTCGTTTGACAGCCAACGCGAGCACGGTCTCTGCGGTGATGTTGGCGCTCGAGGCTGAGTACGCGCTCGAGTTGGCGAACTGACGAATCGCCCAGGTGGCCTGGGCCGGGTCGCACCACACGGTGAGCGCGACGACGGTGCTCGTCGGGCTCTCGGCGAAGAACTCCCAGCGCGAGCCCGCGGGGCCGAAGTCCGAGCGCGTGATGTCCACGTCCACGCGACGATCGCTGACGACGTTGACGCGCACGTCCGCGCTCACGTCGAAGATCGCCGCCGTCGCGCGAAAGCGAAACGCGGTCCTCCTCCCCGTCCGCCCCTGCAGCTCGACGTTGGCCAGCGCCGGAACGAACTGCTGATACTCGTCGGGCGATCGCACCACTCGATGCGCCACCGCCATCGGCGCATTGACGCGCACATAGATCGTCGGCCGCGAGTTCGCGTGCTGATCCACGGCGCGAGGGATGATCACCGGCCCCCGCGCGAGCAGCGGGCGGATCGCATCGAGCTCAGCCGGGTCGATCGCGGCGATGCTCGGCGTCGTGCGCGCCGCCGCGCCAGCGTCCTGCGCGTACGACGGCGCGGCGAGCGACGAGAGACAGAGCGCGGCGAGCGACGAGCCGAGGCCCCGAGCGACCGTGCGACGGCTGAGCGCGAGTACAGAGGGTTGCTTCATGGACACCGATGGCCGTGTGACGTGCTCGCCGCGCAGGTGATTCTGTGCGGGCGAAACCAAGTCCGAGACGATGGCCAGCAGAGTAGCCGCCGCGCGACACCGTTGTCCTGCGCGACGCGCTACTTCTTCTTGCGCTTGGGCTCGGGCTCGGGGGGCGCGGGGTCGATTCCGCGCTCGATGCGCACTTTGATGCACCACTCGTCGCCCGGCTTGACGCGACGGCAGACGCCCGGCCGGTGCTCGTAGATCGAGCACGAGACCTCTTCGCCGATGCGTCCAGTCAGCGCGCAGCAGCGCTGATTGACGCCGACGAGTCGCATGTGGATCTCGCCCTTCTTGTTGATGAAGGTCAGCTTCTTCATCAGTTCGGACTGCTTGCGGATCGCGTCGCGCTTCTCGACCTCGACGTACTCGCGATAGTCGATCTCGCGGTTCTGATCGGGGTTGCAGCAGCACGCGCCGCACTTGACGCAGTCGTAGTCCGGCTCGGGGAGCGCGTGGTTCTTTCGTGCCATGGGTGTGAAGACGCGAGCGTGCCACGAGCGCGCGGCCCTTCGCGAAATCCTGACCGACCGGCGTGCTCGCTATCGAGCGCCCTCGGAGTCCGCGCGGCTCACGCTGCCCGGAACGCCCACGGTGGTCGGGCCCGAGCCGAGGCCGCTCAATCCGTTGCTCCAGAGGTTGTTTCCCTCGAGGTCGAAGCAATCGAGGTAGCCGCGCCGCGCGACGAACAAGCGCGCGCCGTCGCGCAACAAGCTCGCGCGCCCGTTGGACGCCGTCGCCGTGCGCCACAGCTCTTTGCCCGTCGCGTACTCGAGGCACACGACGTCGACCGCGCTCTCGACCACGAGATAAATCCTCGCGTCTGCGATGAGCATCTCGACGACGCCGTGGCCGAGCCCGCGAAGCTCGTTGCGCCACTGCTCCTTTCCCGTGGCGACGTCCACCGCGGCCACCTGTCCGTGCACAGCGACGATGACTTTTGAACGATCCTCGGTGACTCCGTCTCGGTAGCTCATTTGGTGGTAACCATCGTATCGCGCACCGCCGTGAGTGACGACCGCACCAAGATCGCGTACCTGACCGACGTCGAGGGGCGCTGGGACAAGCTCGCGACGTTCGCCGAGGGCAACCCCTTCGTCACCCTGGATCCGCAGGGGAGATTCCGCGTCCGGGACGGCGCCGTCTTCGTCTTCGGCGGCGACGCCGTCGACCGCGGCCCCGACTCGCTGCGCGTCGTCGACGCCCTGCTCGAAGCTCGTCGCGCGCAGCCCTCGCAGGTGATCCTCCTGGCGGGCAACAGGGACATCAACAAGCTCCGGCTCGCCCGCGAGCTGCGCGGACGGCCCCTCGCCCGCACGCCCCAGCGCGAGCGCGACGAGGGCGGCGCGACGCTCTTGCGCTGGATCCTCTCGCAAACGATGGGCGCGAAGGACGCGTTCGAGCACCGCCGCGCCGAGCTCTCGCGCATGGCAGGGGCGCTCGTTCGAGACGAAGACGTGTTCGAGAGCTTCGCGCGCGACGTCTCGCCAGAGGGCAACCTCCGGGCGTACCTGCGCGAGTGCGCGCTGGCGTACCGCGCGGGGGACGCGCTGTTTCTGCACGGAGGCGTCACCGAAGAGAGCTTCGGGGTCGTGCCCACCGGGGCGGTGAGCGACGACGAGCGCACCGCAGAGTACTGCAAAATCACAGACGACTCGAATACGTGGGTCGACGCGCTCAACGGGTTCTACCGCGATCAGATGCGCGCGTTCGACGAGGGAGCCGAGCGCTGCTCGCTCGACGAACCCGCGCCCTGGGCGGCGCTGGTCGCCTATCAAGCCCCCATCGCCGGAACGCGCGCCAACCAGCGCTCTGTCGTCTACGGAAGGACCACCGACGGCGCCGGCAACCCCTTGCTGCCCCCGCGCGCGGTCATCGACCGGCTGCGCCGCGACGGGATCCACCGCGTCTTCGTCGGCCACAGCCCCGCCGGCGACTGCCCGAGCGTCCTGCGCTTCGAGGACTTCTCGATGGTCTTCGCGGACAACTCCTACGGGCGGAGCGAGCGAGGCTCGCAGGTGTTGCTCGTCGGCGACGAAACCGTCGCGCGCGGCGAGTGCGTCACCGATGACGGTCGCGCGGTGCGCACGGTCGCCGCGTGGACGCGAGACACGCCCGCGCCGCTGGGGCTGCGCACGCGCGAGGAGCGCGCCCTCGTCAAAGCGACGACCGACGACGGCGCGTGGGTGCTCTTTCGCGCGCTCGAAGGCTATCGCGCCGAGCAGCGCCTCTGCGACCGCGCGCGGCTCGGCGAGGTCGAGCCCGCCCTCAGCGACCCGAGAGAAACGTGAGCTTCTGAAAGAGCCACTCGGGCGTGCGCTCGACGATGGGCATGATCACGGCCCACACGCTCGGGACGTACACCTCGGACTTGCGCGCGTCGATGGCGCTCACGATGGCTCGCGCGGCCGTTGGGGCGTCGATAAACAGCGCGTTCTTCTTGTGATCGCGGGTCATGGGCGTGTCCACCGGTCCGAGCTTGATCGTCGTGACCGCGACGCGCGCGGGGTACAGCCGCGAGCGCAAGCCCTGCAGGTACACGTTGAGCGCGCCCTTCGACGCGCCGTACGTGAAGTTGCGCGGGCGGCCTCGGTCGCCGGCGACCGAGGTGATCACGGCGATGCGCGAGCCCGGCTGAGCCTCGAGCGCGTTGGCCAGCGGAACGAGCAGCGAGACCACGCTGGTGAAGTTCGCGGTGATCACGGCGGCGGCTTCGAGCGCGTCTCGCTCGGTCTCGAGCTGCGCTCCGAGCACGCCGTGCGCGACGAGCACGCGGTCGATGGCGCCGCCCAAGGCAGCGATCGCGCGCTGGATCACCGCGTCGTTGCCGGCGAGCTCGCAGAAGTCCGCGCGGTCCGTGGTGCACTCGGCGCCAGCGCACGCGCGCGCGACCTCGGCGAGCTTCTCGGCGTTGCGGCCGACGAGGTGCAAGCGGTCGCCGCGTCGAGCGTGCAAGAGGGCGACTTCGCGCGCGATGGCCGACGTAGCGCCGAGGATGAGGACGCGTTGCATGCAGCGGGACGGTATCGCGGTTCGGGGACGCGGTGCCCTCGCGCGCTGCGCCCGCGATGCGATCCGCAACCAACGGGGGCTTTCGAGATACCATCGACTTCGATGGCTCTCACACGCACTGGTTGGCCCATCGCGCTGTGGGCCGTGACGCTCGCCGTTGGGTGTTCGCTCCCGCACGCGGCGTGGCGACCGGACGCCGCCGAGGACGCGGTCGCCGAGGCGAGCGCCGAGGACGCAGCGGACGTCGTCGAGGTCGATCGCGTCGAGCTCGACGCGGACGCGACCATCGACGCAGAGATCGCTCGGGACGCCGACAGCGCCTTGCCGGACGCGCCCGACGCGATGGACGCGGGCGAAGACGCAGCGGACGCAGGACTCGACGCGAGCGCCGACGCCCGGGCGGACGCGGCCCGTGACGGCGGCGCGTTGGACGCGAGCCGTGACAGCGCTGCGGACGCCCGGGTCGACGGCGGCGCGGACGTGGCGTGCCGAGCGGGGCAGACGATGTGCGCGGGAGGCTGCGTCGACACGCAGACCGATCGCTTCAACTGCGGAGCGTGCGGCAGGACGTGCGCGACGTCGTCGTTTGGCTTCGCGACGTGCGAGGCCGCCTTCTGCGCGCTGCGCTGCAACGCGGGCTATCGGTACACTGAATCGGCCGGCGAAACTCCTGCATGCGCGAGCGACGCCACGAGCGCGGCCGACGCGTGTCCGGGCCAAAACATCGCGCTGGCGCCGGACAGCACGACGACGATCGTGGGCACGACGAGCGGCAGGCGCAGCGTCCGCGCAGGCAGCGCTCCGTGCAACGCCC
>JAAFIF010000103.1 GCA_013298625.1 Myxococcales bacterium | reverse complement strand
CCCTGCACGTCGGCCGCATCACCGACACGTCCGAGCGCGGCGTCGACGACCCGCTCGCGCGTCAGGTGCTGATCCGCGCCCTCGAGAGCCACGACCCGCGCGTCGTCCTCGCCGCGCTCGACGCGCTCGGAGAAAGCGCGGACGCCGCGGTGCTCGCCGCGTACGAGAAGCTCACCGTGCACGAGGTCGCCGCGGTCCGCGTGGCGGCGCTCGAGCGGCTCGGCCCCTACGCTCGCGCGACGAAGACCACGTCCGACGAGCAAGCGATCGAGCGAGCGCTCTCTGACCCCGAGGCCCAAGTGCGCGCGGCCGCGGCGCACGCCCACGCGCTCGCCCGCGGCGACGACGCCGTCGACGCGCTCGCGCCGCTGCTCGACGACGCAGACCGCAACGTGCGCGCGCGCACGACCGCCGCGCTGCTCAGCCACGGAGGGTTCGAAGGAGCCCTGTGCGCCGGCGCGCGCGTACAGCAGCTCATCGCGTCGAGCGTGGCCGACGACCGCGCCGACGCAGCCAGCGTGCTCGGAGAGGTCGGGCCCTCGGGCTCGCGCAGGCTCGTGACGCTGCTCGCCGACAAAGATCACCACGTCGTGCACGCGGCGCTGCTCGCGGCGCACACCGCGGCAGACCCGCGCTTGATCGAGCCGCTCTGCGCGCTGCTCGCGCGGGCTTCGACGCGGCGCCAGGCCGCCGCAGCGCTCGCCGCGATCGGAGCGCCCGCGGTCCCCACGCTCGCGCGCATGCTCTCGGATGAGAAGGTCGATCGGCCGATTCGGCTGATGATTCCCAGGATTTTGCGGGACGTTCACACGCGCGAGAGCTGCGCGGCCCTCGAGCGAGCGCGCGACGACCGCGACTCGCACCTGCGCCTGCGGGTCTTCTCGGCGCTCTCGAAGCTGCGCGCGGCGCTGAGGCTCGCGCCCGAGCAGCTCGACACGGTGCGCGCGCTCGTCGAGCGCGAGGTGCGCGAGGCGCTTCGGCTGCAGTCCGCGTGGGAGTCTGTGCGCGGGACCATCAGCACGCCCTTGCTCGAAGAAGAGATGAAGTTTCGCGAAGTGCGCAGCGTGCGGCGGCTGTTGCGCATCCTCGAGCTCAGGTACGCCCCCGAGACGCTGCAGCTCGTGCGCGACCGCGTCGAGGACCCCGCGCGCCGCGCGACCGCGATCGAGCTGCTCGACAGCACGATCGAGCCCTCGCTTCGGCCGCTGGTGATCCCGTTCTTCGACGACGTTTCAGTGCGAGAGAAGTGCGCGAGGCTCGAGGTGCGGGACGTCCCGACGTTCGAAGAGTTCTCGCGCGAGCAGACGACGCACGCCAACCCGTACGTCACGACGCTCTGGCTCGACGCGCTCGGGCGCGCAAAACACCCGCTCGCGAAGGTAGAGGCCGAGCGCGCCAAGGCCAGCCTCGACGCGATGGTCCGCGAAGCCGCGGCGCGCGTCCTCGACGAATCCCACACCGCGCACGGAGCGAAGCTGATGTCCTACTCAACGATCGAGAAGCTCTTGGTGCTGCGGACCGCGTCGATCTTCGAGCGGCTGCGCGCAGAAGACCTCGCGCCGCTCGCGCGCGTCGCCGAGGTCGAAGAGTACGCGCCCGACGAAGTGGTCTTCTCTGAAGGCGATCCGGGAGACGCGCTCTACGTGGTCGCGCACGGGCGCGTGGGGATCTCGCACGAGGGCAGGCGGCTCGCGACGCTCGCGGCAGGCGAAGCGTTCGGCGAAATGGCGGTGCTCGACGAGGCACCGCGCAGCGCCGCGGCGACGGCGCTCGAGCAGACGACGCTGCTGCGCATCGGGAGCGAGGAGTTCTACGAGGTCCTGCGCGAGCAGAGCGAGATCGCCGAAGGGGTCATTCGCGTGCTCAGCCGACGGCTGCGCGAGGCCAACGAGGGGCGCGCGCAAGGAGAGCGCACGAGCGAGCTGCTCCCGTCGCGGCCGCCCCCCGCGAGCGAGTGATCAGAACCTTCGCACGCGAGTGAGGGCGAGCGCGGCGAAGGCGACGAACCACAGCGCGAGCGCGAGGCTCGCTTGCTTGCGCTTGGTCGGGTCGAGCGCGGCGGGCTTGTCTTCGACCAGCGGCGCGAGGACGAGCAGCGCGAAGCTCGCGGCGAGGCCCACCCAGTAGCCCCAGGCTCCCCGACGCGGGGCCCAGACGAGGGTGGTCCCTGCGGCAGTGAGCGCGAGCAGGATGCGGTTGGCGAGCGGGGCGCGGTCGGCGCTCGAGGTGCCGTCCTCGGGCGCGGTGGAGGTGCGCTTGGCAGCGAGGGCCCAGCCTGCGACGAGCGCCGCAGGAGCGAACAGCAGCGCGCGCAACGCGTAGGACGCCCAGCCCGCGTACGCGCGAATCACCCTGGGAATATCCTGATAGATGATCATGTCAGCCTCGTGCGGCCGAGGCGGCAGCGAGTTGCCGAAGGACACGATCGCGAACGAGGTCATCGAGAAGAACGCCATCGACGCGACGCTCATCCGAGACCACACGCGCGGCGCGGTCTCGCGCGACGCGACGGCGACGAGCATCAAGAGCGGCAGGGCCATGTGCAGGGCCAGCGCGCGGTCGGACCAGTCCGAGTGCGCGACCCAGCTCGCGATCCACTGGATGGGCGAGGCGCGTCGGGCCCAGGGCAGCCCGGTGGACGCGAGAAACGCGAACGCCGCGAGCAAGAAGTACTTGCGCGCTCCCTCGGGGACCGCGGGCTTCGCGGCGGCGCTCGACGTCTCGACGGTGGCTGTGTGTGCGCTCGACGACGAGGGCTCGTTGGCTCGCTTCTTCTTCTGCTTCGATCCGCTCATGGGCTCAGTCAGCGCGCGCAAGGTACCGTGATCCGCCCCTGGCCGCGGCGAATCCACCACCGCCGCGACTCTTCGAGGACGAGATACTCGCCGCGGTGACAGCGCGCCAGAAAGTGCGCTCGGATGATGGGGATCGACGGTGAGAGCGGGACCTTGAGCGACGCGTACACCTCGTCGTTTCCACGCTCGTTGGCGCACGAACCGTCGCTGCTACACCAGCGCGCGGTGGGCAGGTCCTCGCTGTACAGATGGTGAGAGAAATACGCGGGATACAACCCGACGTGCCACAGCAGCGGAGCCAACAACAGCCACGCGCTCGCCGCGAGCGCGAGCGTGTGAGCGCCGCGCGCGGACTCTCTAGGACCCTCGCTCTGCCACGGCCAGAGCAAAAGGGGAGAGAGCAGCGCGAGGCCGATGTTCCAGGGCCAGACGGCGGGGTTCCAGTTGTGGCCCCAGGGGCCGAGGTCGAGCAGGATGCCCGCGTGCAAGAGCACCGCGCCGAGCGCCGCGAGCCGCCGCGTATACGGGATCAACGCGAGCAGCCCGAGCAGCGCTTCGCCCCCAGCCATCACCCACGGAAACCACTTCGTCACCAGCGGCGTCGGCGTCTTCGTGAGCGCCGAGAGCAGCCACGGTGCGGTGCCCGTGAACCACCCCGGCGAGAGCAGCTTATTGAAGCCCGCATAGAACCACATCGACGCCAGCGCCACGCGCGCGACGAGCCATCCGCGCGCGCCCCAGCCGGTCCCGACGAGCAACACGGCGAAGCAATACGCCGACGGCTGCACGCGCGTGCGATCCGCGATCATCGCCAGCACGAGCACGAGCGCGTGCAGCGCAGAGCCCGCGCGGGCGAACACGACGCTCGCCAGCGCGGTCACGATCAGCGCGTGCCCAAACGGTACGGCCATGTTCGGCCCGAGCGGCAACAGCGGCGGGTCTGTCCGCGCGCTCCACAGCTGCCAGGTCACGATCACCGTCGCGCACTGCGAGAGGGCGGCGATCGTCCGCGCCGTCGCCACGGCGGTCTCGGGGAGCGTGAGCCAGCGCCGTAGATCAACCACGCGAAAGTGATACAACGCTGCGTCTGCGATGCCGAAGCGTGAGAGATATCTGTTTGTTTGCACCAACCGTCGCCCCGACGGAAACCCCAAGGGCTCGTGCGCCCAGTCGGGCAGCGAAGAGCTGCTCGTGGCGATGAAGTCTGCGTTCGTCGCGAAAAAGCTGCACGTCGTCGCGCGTCCCTGCGGATCGGCGTGCCTCGACGTGTGCTGGGAGGGACCCGTCGTCGCGGTGATGCCCGACAACGTCTTCTTGGGACGCGTGAGCAAAGAGGACATCCCCGCGATCGTCGAGGCCATCTCGACCCCAGGGATGTCCGTGCAAACGCACCCCACCCTCGCCGCGAAGGTCCTCGCCCCGGCGCAGTTCGACGACCCGGCGCTCGTTCAGCTCGGCTCGAAGAAGGGCGCTTGAAATGTTGGGCCTGACCTTTCGCGAGACGCTCGACGGGAGCTGGCACCGGCCGAGCGCGCCCGCCGACGAGCGCCGCTGCTCGGTGGACGTGACCGTGATCATCCCGCGCGTGACCGAGCTGCTCGGCAACACCGTGGCGGACATCTCGGGGCGCGTCACGCTCGAGGGGCTCGCGACGGACCGCGAGTTCAAAGGGACGCTCGGCATCGGCGCGATCGTGCGCGAGCGGCGCGTCCCGTACGCGTTCAGCTTCATCGGAGACGACGGCGTCGCGTACCGGTTCGATGGAGCCAAAGAGGTCAACGTGCTCGGGCTCCCGCGCTCGATGACGACGCTCGGCGCGTACGTGTTCGACCCGCAGGGCGACGAGGTCGGGCGAGTGATTCTACGAGCGGATTTGCGGGAAGAAGCGATGCGGTTCATCACCACGTTTCGCCCCGTCCTCGGGGGACGATCGTGAGCTTCGCTCGGGCGGCGCTGCTGCTCTTCGCCGCGCTCGGCGCGTGCACCTCGCGGCCGTCGAGCGTCACCAGCGCGCGAGGCGCGGCGTCGAGCAGCAGCGGCGGCGCAGCGAGCGCTCGGGCAGCCACCGAGCCCCAGACCGCGGCGCAGACAACCAGCGCAGGATCGCAATTGCCGCCCGCGCTGGTCGCGATGCGAGAGGCGCTCTTGCGCGCAGAGCCCGCGGCGCTGAGCGCGCTCTCGATCGAGCTCGGCCGCGGCGGCGCCACAGAGATCAGCGGAGATCGCGCGGAGGACGAGCGCGTCGCAGCGGTCGAAGTTCCGGTGTTCGACGGGCGAGCGGCGATGATCGTGCTGCGCACGAGCTGCGGCAACGTTCGCCTCGTCGGCCTCGTGCGCGAAGGAGACGCGTGGAGGGCGCGGCAGTCGTACGCGCTCGTCCCGACGGTGCGCCCAGGGAGCTGCGTGCGCGTCTCGCTCGTCGCGCAGCCCCTCGCGCTGCGCAGCGACCCCGCGCGGGACGCCGCGCTCGGCGTGCGTTGGGAGGACGCGATGGGCGACGAAGTGCACGGTCCACACCTGTGGATCGCCGGCCTCGATGACGCGCAAGGCGCGACGCTCTTGCTCGAGCGCGCGCCGTTCGGCGGAACCGACGATCGCACCGGCGCGACCACGGTCGGCGCGGTGGCCGTGATCGACGAGCTGCCCGCCCCTCGCCCGCTCTTCGTCGAGATTCGCCCCGGCACGCGCGGCGCAGGCGGCGCGGGCCCCAATCAGCGCACGGTCCGTCGCTACGAGCTGCGCGGCGCGCGCATGGAGCTCGTCGACGAGCAGCAGAGCACCCTCGGCCAGTGAGCGACGATCAGCGCCGCGTAGCGCCGGAGCGGCGCGTGTAGCTCGTCATCCCCTGGTCCGAGCCGTCCGCGCGCGCGTTTCGGACCGAGAGCGTCGCGCCGTGACCGCTCCAACCGACGGTGGTCATGGTCGTGTGTTGTCCGGCCGCGCGGTACTGGCAGCGACCTTCGTCGTCGCGAACGAGCTCGACCTCGCCCGGCGTAAACGTCACGTATCCGCTGCTCTCGCTCAACGTGTACGGCGACGCGGTGACCCAACGACGCAGCTGCCCGGTCTGACCGCAGCGATCGCGATCGTTGTCTCCGTAGCGCGTGGTCGTCGTGCACTCTTCGCGCGCGTCCGTGGGGCTGCGGACGGTGAGCACGCACTCGCTGATCACGTAGCCGTTGCCGTCGCGCGCGGTGCGCGTCGGTCCGTCCGCCCACACGCCGAGCAGCCCGTCGAGCAGCGCGTCGCGATCGGGGTTGTTGATGGGGTTGTTGTTCGCCTGCGGATCGACGGTCGGCGTGGGCGTCGGCTCGATCGGAGGCGTGGGCGTCGGCTCGGTCGGAGCCGTCGGCGACGTGGGGTTCTGCGCGGTGTTCGTCGTGTCTGGCGCGCGCAGCAGCGGCGCGTTGGACGCGGTCGACGGCAGCGCGGCCACCAGCGGCGCGGGCGCGACCGGGTCGTTGACGAACGGCCCCGTGATCGAGGACTGCGGAGCGTTCGCTGCGACGGGGGCGCGCTGACTCGTCTCGACCGAGCGGCTCGGTCCACAGGCGACCGTCGTCGCAGAGAGCAGCGCGAGCAGCGCGCCGCAGTGCGCCGAGCGGATCATCGCCGCCTCTGCCGCTGGGGCGCGTCGATCTCTTGAATCCGCTGCTGCGCCCGCGCGCGGTCGATCTCGCCGCGCCCAGCGAGGGCCTGTTGATAGAGCTGACGCGCCGAGCGTCGATCGCCATCATCGAAGGCGATGTCCGCGCGCATGAGCAACGCGGGGGCGTTCTGCGCGTCTTCGGACAAGACGCGATCGAGGTAGGCGCGCGCGAGCGTGCCGAGGCGCATCGAGCGAGCTTGCTCCGCGGCGCGCATGCGGGGCGCGGGGTCCGAGGGCATGAGGTCGATCGCGCGGTTCCACTCTTCGAGGGACTCTTCGCCGCGCTCGGTGCGGCCGAGCAGCTCAGCGAGCGCTGCGCGAGCTTCGCCGTCGTTGGCCACTTGCTGGATGGCCGCGCGCAGCGGCGCTTCGGCCTCTTGCAGGCGATTGGCCCGCAAGTGAACGCGGCCCAACGCCGACTGCGCGCCGGCCTGGTTCGGGTTGAGCTGCGCCGCGCGCGCGAGCGAGCGCTGCGCGTCGTCGAGGGCGTTGCGCACGAGGTGGAGCTCTCCGAGCGCGACGAGCGCGTCGGGCCAGTCGGGTCGATCCGAGTTGGCCCGCTGCAACAGCGGCAGCGCGGCGTCGTTTTGCCGCAGGCGCCGCAGGAGGCGGCCGAGCGCCAGAGCAGCAGCGGGGTCCTTCGGGTCCGCGTCGACCGCGCGCTGATAGGCCTGCCTCGCGTCGTCGAGACGGTTGCCGGTTTCGAGCAGCAGCCCGAGTCCGAGGTGGGGCTCGGCGCGGCCAGGGAGCGCCGAGGCGGCCTCGCGATACGCGGCTTCGGCCTCGGTCATTCGCCCAGAGACGCGCATCGCGTCGGCGATCACGAGCTTGAGCTCGGGGTGGTTGCGATCGATGCGCTGCGCCGCGGCGATCTCGCGCTCGGCGAGCGCGGCGCGCTGCCACACGAGGTGCGCCCGCGCGAGGCACACGTGCCGCACGATCCCCGCGGGAACAGCGTTGCAGGCGGTCCGAGACTCGCGAAAATTGCCCTGATCGAAGCGGACGCGGGCGATCTCGAAGAGCGCCTCGGCCCTGGTCGGACCGCGGGACGCCGTGCGAAGCGCCCGGACGGCGTCGTCGAAGTGTCCCGCGCGGCGCAGGGCGCGACCGAGCCGAAGCTGGGCTGCGGCGTCCGTCGGCGGGGCAGCGCGAAGTGCGGCGAGGTCGGACTCTTGCGCGGCCGCGTCGAGCGCGACCGCCGAGGTCCCGAGCGCAAACAACAGCGCGAATGCAGAGCGAGAGAGGGAGCGTGTGCGACGCATCAACGGATCGAAGCTCCTGCAGCGAAGGGAAGACCGCCGCTCCGACGCGACCGCGTCGGACGCCGAGACGCCGTCAGAACCTCAACGTCCGACGACTCTCGAGCTTATACGTCGAATGTAGCCGTTCGGTGCACACATCGCTCGTGGCGGGCGAGCGTCGAGAGACCGAACGAGCGGCTCGGTCCGTCTCACAAGCCCGCAGATTCGGCGAAGGCCAAGGTTCCATGGTACCACTGGGTCTGGCGGAGCAGAGAGGGCAACGATGAGTGCAGCGGCGGAGCCAACAGAGGCGCAAACGGAGGCGGTCGAGGACCGCTTTTCGCTCGTAGGATCGGTTCTCGAGGGCAAGTACAACATCGAGAAGGTGATCGCCGAAGGTGGGTTCGGCCTCGTGTACCGCGGGATGCAAGCGAACCTGGGTCGCCTCGTGGCCATCAAGGTGCTGAAGACACCGCCTGAGCTCAACGAGCAGGCGGCCGCTGAATTTCAGCGAAAGTTCAAAGAAGAGGCCACGGTGATCGCGCGCCACGGCCACCCGAACATCGTTCAGGTGATCGACTTCGGCGTGTCCCCGATGCCGTCGCGCGAGGTCGCTGCCTGGATGGTCCTCGAGTGGCTTCCAGGAAAAACCCTCGAACAAGTGATCGCCGAGCGCAAGGTTCCCTTCACGCCGCGCGAGGTCCTCACGCTGATGCGCCCGGTGTTCGAGGCGCTCGCGTTCGTGCACGAAGCGGGCATCGCGCACCGCGACCTCAAGCCCGCCAACATCATGATCGTCGAGTCGGGGCGCGTGAAGCTCCCGAAGCTCATGGACTTCGGCATCGCGAAGCTCATGGACCCCAACGAGTCCGCCGGCAGCGGAGCCACGCGCACGCGGTCGTCGCAAAACGCGTTCTCGCCGCAGTACGCCTCGCCAGAGCAGCTGAGCGGCACGCGCTCGGGTCCGTGGACCGACGTGCACGCGCTCGGGCTCATCCTCACCGAGATGCTCACCGGTCAGCCCGCGATCCAAGCGGACGACATGACCCAGCTCTTCGTTCAGATCCTCGCTGAGCGACGGCCCACGCCCGCCAAGTACGCGATCGACGTCGGTCCGTGGGAGTCCGTGATCCAGCGCGCGCTGTCGATGAAGCCCGATGATCGCTTCGCCAACGCGATGGACATGCTCATGGCGCTCGACGAGACCGTGCCCGCGACGGTCGGCGGATCGACGCCCGAAATGACCGGTCAGCGTGCGGCCGTCCCCGCCTCGCCGACCACCCTGCGTCAGAGCGCTGTGTCCATCGCGCTCGACACGCGCCCTGGCGGCCCGACGAAGCAGCGAAACTGGGTTCCTGTCGCAGCGTTCGTCGCGGTGCTCGCCCTCGCCGGCGGCGGCTTCGCTGCGGTGAAGCTCCGCGGAGGGTCGACCGATCCCAACAGCGGCCAACGCGCGGCCACCACCGGCAACACAACGCCCCTGAGCGCCACGCCGCAGCAGCCCGAGAGCACGCAGGGCGGAGCCCCCAACGCCAACCCCAACCCAACCGCACAGCAAGCGGGCAGCGCCACCAACGCGGCCACCCAGCAAGCGGGCAGCGCCAACGGCGGCAACGTGGCCACCCAGCAAGCGGGCAACGGCAATCCGGCGACGCCGACGACCGCGCCGGCGCGTCCGAGCACGCCGAGCACGCCGAGCAGCGCGCACACAACCCAAGCCGCCAACACCCAGAGCAACACCGCGCCTGCGCAGGTCGAGCCGCCGCAGCTCACGCCGGCGCAGCGACGGCTGTTGCGCAACGACCGCCGAATCAACCGGCGGATCGGCGGTCGCACGGGGTCGCGACCGCAAGAGGTGCCCGTCGAGTAAGGGCGGCGAGGAGGCGTCTCGTCGGGTGTTTCTTGCGCGAAGTGGGGAGGACGGGGCACACAGCGGTCGTTCACTCCGATGATCGCGCGTGTTCCATGGCTCGAAGCTGCGTCGATCGCGGCGCTGCTCTCGGCGCTCGCGGCCTTTGCGCACGCGCGCGCTGCGACACTATCGGGCATCGCTGCCGCGGTGATCGCGATCTGCGCCCCGCTCGTCGCGCGGTCGATGGCCAGGCGCTCGACCCGCGCTGACGGCGTCCGCGGTGTCCCCTCGATCGCCATCGCCGGCGCGAGCTTGTCCGCCAGCACCCTCGCCCTCGGCGTCTTCGCGCCGAGCGGATTCTGTCGCGTTCGCGCGATCGGCGCGGGGCTCTCGGTCGGCGCGCTCGTCGCACTGCAGGCGCGGTCGGTCTCGCTGCCCGGAGCGTGGATCGCCGGTGTTTTCGCAGGACTCGCGGCGTTTGCCGGCGCGCTCGACCCGCGCGGAGCGCTCGCGATCTTGCCCGTCTCGTTGGTCGTGATCGCGCTGCTCGTGGGCGTCAGCCGCGCCTTCGTCGCGACGTCAGCGGACGAACGGACGCGGCGGACCTACGAGCTCTCGGGCGCGCTCGCCGCGGCGTTTCTCATGGCGCTCTCCGGTGTGTACGCCGCGCAGCCCTTCGCTCGGTGGACAGGCGCGCTCTCCGCGATGGCCCTCGCCGTCGCGATGACCGCGGGTCACTGCGTCATCGCCCCGCTCGAAGCCGTGCGCGTCGCGCGCGCGACGGTCGCCGTTGTCTGCTCCATCGTCGCAGCGAGCCTGGTGACGGACCCGTCCGACGCGCTCTTGTGGCCGGTCGGCGTCGCGGCGCTGGTGGCGATCGCCGTCGATCGACTGGGACTTTCGCTGGCAAACGGCCTTCCGTCCTCGCGGCTGACCAGCGCCGCGCGCGCGGCGATCGAGGCCCTCGCTGGGCAAGAGTCGGTCGAAGACGTCACCCGCGCGGCGCTCGACCCCTTGCGCGACCCGCGAGACGTTCGCGTCACGGGAGAGCTCTGGCTCGTCACCGAAGGTCGTCGCGCGACGCTCGATGTCGCGGGGACCGTTCGCTGGTCCGAGCTCGCGATCGAGTCCGAGCGGGCGCTGCTCTCGTGGCTGCGCGCGCGATCCGAAGAAGTGGCCTACGCCGACGCGATGCGCGAGCTGGCCGCAGAGCGCGCAGACGCGCCGGCGGTGCTCTCGGCGCTGCACGCGCGCGAGGCGTACTGCGCCGTCGGCGGATACGTGGGAGGGGTGTTGAGCAGCGTGTTGTTCGTTCCGCGCGCGGGTCGGCGCGAGCCGCCGTCGTGGGAGGAGCGAGAGGCGCTGCGCGCGCTGGGACGAAGGCTGGCATCGGCGCTCGAAGCCACAGCGGCGCTCGAGTCCGCGAGGCGTCGCGCAGCCGAGGCCGAACGCGTGGCGCGCGACGCCGAGCAGGCCCGCAACGAAGCAGTCGCCCGCTGCGAAGTGGCCGAAGGGCGCGTCGCCCGCGCGCCCAACATCGTGCGCCTCTCGGGAACGCTCGAGACCGTCTGGGTGGGCTACAGCGCCCCGATGCGCGCGCTCGATCAGCGGCTCCGCGGCGTCGCGCGATCGCGCAACGTCCTGGCGATCGTGTGCGCGCCGGGCGGACCGCGCGAGGCAGTGCTCTGGCGACTGCACGGGTACGCTCCGTGGGCGGGCGCTCCGTGCGCGGCGATCGACGCGTCTCGCGTGCATCCTCGCGATGCTGTCGCGGCGCTGTTCGGCACCGAGGCGCAGGGCGAAGGCGACGCGCGGGTCGAGGCGCAAGCGGGCGTCCTCGAGCTCGCAGGGCAAGGGACGCTCGCGATCTTCGACGCGCAGGCGCTCGGACCCGAGGCGCTCTCGGCGCTCGCCGTCGCGCTGCGCGAAGGAAAAGCAGCGCGGGTGGGCGCGGCCAACTCGTACGCGCTCGGCGCTCGCGTGCTGCTGTTTCTGAGAGAAAATCCAGTGGCGAGCGGGCTTCCGTCGGAGCTGTGCGAGGCGCTCGGAGACGACTGGTTGACCGTCCCTTCGCTCGCCGCGCGCAGCGAGGACATCGAGGGCCGCGTGCTGTTGGCCATCGACCGCGCGTGTCGAGCGCTCGGCCGCGAACCGGTGGGCATCGGCCGAGACGCGATGGAGTCGCTGCGCGTGTGGCCCTTTCCTGGGGACGATCGCGAACTCGACGACGCCATCGAGCGCGCGGTGGGCGTGGCGTCGGGGAGGATCACCGTCGAGGATTTGCCCGCGCCCATCGGCCGATCGCGCGGCGCGACGGCGACGCCCAGCCAACGCCCCAGCGCCCCCGTCGATGCAGAGACGTTCGACGCCCTCGAGCGTCGCATCCTCGAGGCCGCCCTCGAGCGCGCTAGCGGAAACAAGAGCGAAGCGGCCCGCGCCCTCGGCCTCGCCCGCACGACCTTCCTCGACAAGCTGCGCAAGTACGGCTTGCGCGACTGAGCCCGCGCTCAGCCCGCGGTCGGGTAGTCCGTGTAGCCCTTCGCGCCCGGCGTATAGAACGTCGAGAAGTCCGGCGGGCTCAGCGCCGCGCCGCTCTTCAACCGCGCGACCAGGTCCGGGTTGCTCAAGAACGGGCGACCGAACGCCACGAGATCCGCGAGCCCCGACGCGACGTCCGCCTCGGCGCGCGCGCGATCGTAGCCGCCGCTCAAGATCACCGTGCGAGCCCAGCGCTTGCGCAGCCCTTCGATCAACGACGCAGGCACGGGCGGCGTGCCCATCGAGCCGTGATTGACGAGGTGGACGAACTCGATGCCCGTCGCGGCGAGCGACTCGATCAGCGCGAAGAACGCCTCGTCGACGCCCTCGTACGGGGGCATGTCGTTGAAGACGCCGTACGGCGAGAGGCGAATTCCCACGCGATTCGCGCCGATCGCCGCGCCGACCCGACGCGCTGCCTCAACGGCGAACGCGTTGCGACGCTCGACGCTGCCGCCCCACGCGTCGTCGCGACGGTTTGTGTGCGGGTGCAAGAACTGCTCGATGAGGTAGCCGTTGGCGCCGTGCAGCTCGACCCCGTCGAAGCCCGCGGCGATCGCGGTCTTCGAGGCGTGCACATAGCCCTCGAGCGCGGCTTCGACGTCCGCTGCGCTCATGGCTTCAGCGACGGGATAGGGCTGCGGGCCCTTGGCGTCGGTGTACATCTCGCCGCTCATCGGGACGGCCGAGGGCGCGAGCAATCGCGCTCCTGCCGGCAAATTTGCAGGGTGTCCAACGCGCCCGGTGTGCATGAGCTGCACGACGATGCGCCCGCCCTTCGCGTGCACTGCGTCGGTGACCTTCTTCCACCCAGCGGCCTGGGCGTCGCTGAACACGCCAGGGATGCGCGCGTAGCCGAGGCCTTCGGGGCTGGGCGCGGTGCCCTCGGTGATGATCAAGCCGGCGTCCGCGCGCTGCGCGTAGTACTCGGCCATGAGCTCGTTGGGGACGTTGTCGATCGCGCGGCTGCGGGTCATCGGGGCCATCGCGATGCGATTGCGCAGCGAGAGCGCGCCGAGCGTCGCAGGAGCAAACAGTGCACGTAGGTCAGTCATCGCGCGCTGGTATGAAACCGTTCAACGCGGTTGCACAGCCCTGGCGACGAAACAGAGCGTTCCAGATTTGGGACAGCCCGGACGATTGCGTGAGAACGCTGGCTGTGTTCGCCCAATCCCCGTGTGCGATGCACAAATACTCCCTCCCTCTTTCGATCCTTTCACTGGTTCAGCTCGCCGCCTGTGGCGCCATGATTGTCCCTGCCGACAGCTCCGACGACGCGGCCACGGTCGAAGCAGCCGCAGCGGACGCGCGCGCGATCCCCGACGCCCTCGTGGACAGCAGCGCGTCGGACGCAGCGGCACCGACGCCGGACGCAGCGGTCGTCTCCGACGCTAGCAGCCCAGCCGACGCGCAGGTGCGCGGAGATCGCACGATCATCACGGCCGATGCGATCTGCGGCGTGTCCGTGGTCGATGTGCAGCTCGATCGCTTCTTGGCGCTGTACGGCGCGCGCGTCGGCGATCGGCGCGAGGTGCGGCTCACACGGCTCGAAGGTACGTCCGTTCGCACGACGGTGATCGCGAGCAGCGACACTGAGGACCTGTGCGTGAGCCGCACGTCCATCGAGCAAGCGTCGCTCGGAAGATCGACGTTTCACCGCGCGGTGTGGACGACGGGCTCGTCCGTCGAGCTCGCGTGGATCGACGGCGACGGCGCGGTGGTCGCGCGGGGATCGGCGTTCGATCGAGGATCACGCCCCGCCAGGGCGACGGCGCACAACCTGCTGATCGACAGCGGCAACGTCTTGTACGAAGCGGTCGTCGGCGCCGAACGCATCATCCGCTTCGCGCAGTTCGAGCAGCGCGTGGGAACCGCAGCGGCGCCCGCCGCCCTCGCGACGACGTCGACCTCGTCGCTCGCGCTGCCGAGCGACGTCACGAGCTTTTTGATCCAGCCCTGGCTCGTGACGTACACGCGCAGCAGCGCAGCGACGCAGGCGTTCTCCCGTTTGTTGACAGCGCGAAGCTCAGCGCTCGAATGGGGCACCGCTGAGGAAGCGATCGACGGGCTCGCGCCGCAGAGCACGCTCGTGGGCACCAGCGGATACGGCCCTGCCCCGCGCGTCACGATGACGAGCGCCGGTCGTTCGGTGGACGTGTCGCACGCGCCATTGCGCGGCGAGCGGCGAGCAGTGCCGATCGCGACCGAAGCCGCGTGGAACGGCACCGACGCGCTGGCGATCACCGTCGAACAATCGCTCGACGGCGGCGAGGGCGTCCTGTGGGCTGGCCACGGAGGGAGCGGCTACAACAACAGGGTTTACTTCGGTCGCATCGAGCCGGCGGCCTCGCCCTGCCTCGTCGCGCAGTCGCCGGACGAGCAGAGCACGTGGCGCTCGCTCGCGTACGTGCAGCGCGCGTCGCGCAACAAGCTGCTCGCGATGGTGCGCGGGGTGCGGTCGACGGGCCCCGGGGTTCCGTTTCGCGAAGAGCTGTGGCTGCAGCAGTACGCGGACGGCCAGGGGCTCTGCCAGCGCTGACGAAGCGCGGGTCAGCCGATGTCCGCGAGCCGCTGCGGGGGGATCTGCTGGCCCGAGACGAACGCGCGTCGCAGCGCTTCGATCACGGACACGTCCAGCGCACGACCGCAGCGCGCGAACGCTTCATCGAGCAGCCGTCGCTCGTCGCGCGCGAGGCGTCCGTCGATGATCGACGCGGTCGCGAGCATGCGCAGCACGACGGTCTGCTCGCTCGGCGAGAGCGCGGCGATCGCGCTGAGAAATCGCTGAGAATCATCGACCGCGTCGGTCTCGCTCACCGAGAGGACGCGCTGCGTGGTCTTCAAGAGCGCGACGAGGTTGGGGTGCAGGTCTTCGCTGCGAACCGCGGCGGCGCCGATCGCGCGCACGCAGCACTGCTTGCAGGGCTCGGACAGCGTCGACGGATCGGGCACGACGATCGAGACGAACTCGTTTGCCGCGGAGGGGCCGAGCACGCGCAAGCGCGCCTCGCGCACGATGAGCCAGCACACGATGGCGTCCCACACCGCCGTCACGGGGACCGCGACGAGCTCGAGTACGCTTCGCGTCGCTGCGCGGCCGAGGGCGCGGCGCACGAGCGCCTTCACGAGAAAGCCCGAAATGGTGACCTTGAGCTTGTACAGAATGCTCGCGGCGAACACGCGCGCCTTCGACGCCTCTCGCATCGGATCCACCCCTGGGACTGCGTCCGGCGGGTTGGGCGCCTCGAGCGCGGCCCTCGCGAGCGCCCACAGCGCGCTGGTGGTGTCGTGTTCGAACGCAGGGTCGGCGAGATCCATCCCCGCCGCGTGCGCGAGGCGCTGCACCGCGCGCAGCCCGTCCCAATACAAGAACGCGATCTCGAGCACCGAGGCCACGATGGTGACGCCGACGACGATCCCCCAGTAGCGCGCGAACTCTCCGCGAGAGCTCGCCGCGGTGAGCGGCTGCATCACGATCACAGGGATCGCGCACACGAGGCCCGAGAGGGCGCCAGCGGTCGCTGCGCGGGCGATGGCCATGCGCTCGATCGAGCGGAGCTCGCGGCGCTCGTCGGCGTTGAGCACGTGCAGCTCGTCCTGAGCGACCGCGCGCTTCTGCGCGGCGAGCGAGCGAAGAAATCGAACGCCCGCGAGCTCGAGTCGCGAGGCGCCGACCGGCGGCTTGGGTGCGGTGTGGCTCGGTTGCACGGCGTGTGAGCCCAGCGTTGTATCGCAGTTGCGCCGCAGGTCTGCCGCTCAATTTCGAGCCTCGCGCGGGCGATGCGAGGGCAGCTCGATGAAGCAGAAGTGAGTACGATGCGCGCCCGCCGTGCACTCGAAGAACGCCGAGACCGACATCGCCCGCATGCTTCGGCCGCTCACCGCGCGCTTTCGCGACCCTGCGCTCGAAGCGGAGTTCATGAGCGAGTACGTCGCCGACGTGCTGGGGCCCTTCGTGCGGCTCGCGCTGGGGCTCGGCGTGCTGACGTTTACGACCTACGGGCTGCACGACTGGGTCGTGTTCGAGCGGCCCGCGAGCGCGTGGTGGGTGCGGTTCGGAGCGGTGATCCCCACGATGATCGTCGCGTGGGCGCTGACGTTTACCCGCGCGTTCGCGTGGGCGCACCAGTGGATCTTGCTGCTGTACGGGGCGGCGGCCACGCTGGGCGTGCTCTGGATCGCTGCGATTTCTGGCACCGAAGCGTCGATCTTGTACGCGGGCTTCGCGGCGCTGTTCGTCACGATCGGGCCGCTGATCGCGCGGCTCGACGTCGCGCGACAGGCGCTCTACACGGCGCTCTCGGCGACGCTGCTGGTGCTCTTCGAGCTGCGCTACGCGCGCAGCCCACGCGCGATCAACCTGGCGCAGCTGTGGACGCTGGTGGCGATGGGCTCGCTCGGGACGCTGCTCGCGTGGCTCAACGAGAAGCAGTCTCGCGTGGCGTTCATCGCGCGAAAGACCATTCGAGCGCAGGGCGAAGAGATCGCCCGCGAGCGCGCGCGCTCCGACGCGCTCTTGCGCAACGTGCTCCCCGAGCCGATCGCGCAGCGGCTGAAGGACGGCCACGCGGTGATCGCCGACGGCTACGAAGAGGCCACGGTGCTCTTCGCGGACATCGTGGGGTTCACGCCGCTGTCAGCGAAGCTCAGCCCGCACGCGCTGGTGGCGCGGCTCAACGAGGTGTTTACGGCGTTCGACGCGCAGTGCGCGTCGCTCGGGCTCGAGAAGATCAAGACCATCGGCGACGCGTACATGGTGGTCGGCGGCGTGCCCGAGCGGCGCGCGGACCACGCGGTGGCGGTCGTGAAGATGGCGCTCGCCATGCGCGAGGTGCTCGCCGATCAGCGCGAACGGCACGGAGATTCGCTGGACATTCGCATCGGCGTGCACTCGGGCCCGGTGGTGGCGGGCGTGATCGGGACGCGCAAGTTCGCCTACGACGTCTGGGGCGACACCGTGAACACCGCGAGCCGCATGGAGTCCCACGCGCGCCCCGGTCACGTGCAGATCAGCGATCAGACGCGGGTGCTCGTCGAAGAGCACTTCGCGCTCGAAGACCGCGGCACCATCGACGTGAAGGGAAAGGGCTCGATGCGGACGTGGTTCGTGCTCGGCCCCAAGGTCAGCGCTTGAGCATGTCCTTCGCAGCCTGACGCACGCTCGCGGGGTACGCGGTCTGCATCGGGACGCGCATCAAGTCGTGCTTGGGAAGCACCCGAAGCACCTTGGCCACCACCATCGGCGACGAGCGCGGGTTGCTGAGCAGCGCCCGCTGCACCTCGCCCGAGGCGAGCCACCCTGCGTTGGACGCGATCAGCTCGACCAGCGGCCGGGGGAGCGTGCCCTTGCGGGCGATGGTGGCGACCTCGGGGGGGCTGAGCTTTCCGCCGGACAACAAGGGCTCCCACACGCTGGGGCCGTACATGCGCTCGAGCATCACGCGCTCGGCGAGGTTGCCGGTCAGCGCGATGCGCCGTTGCTCTGCCGCGGTGAGCGCGCGCATGCGAACGTGCAGCGCCCGCGCCTCGGGCTCGCTCTCGGGCGGCGTCGCGAGCGGCGCTTCGTCCGAGGGATCGCTGGGCTCTTCAGCGGCGGGCGCCGCGGGCTCGGGCATCTCGGGCAGCGGGAGCTTCAGCGCCATCAGCTCGCGCGTGAGCATCTCGGGCTCTGGGGCCGCGGCGAGCAAAAACGACTCGATCGCGGCGATCGCTTCGACCGGCAGCGGCTCGAGCTGCACACCGACGCCCGCGCCGGGCTCTTCGTCGCGCGCAAAGACGATTTCGCCCCGCAATTTCAGGGACGAACCGAAGAGCGTGCAGCACAAGACGCACGCGGTCGGAGGGGTCACCCCCCGCGCTCCGGCGACGAACGCGCGCCGCCGCAGCACCTGCTCTCGCAAGAACACGCGCAGGGCGTGCTCGTCCATGAAGGCGAGGTCGAGCTCGATCATGCTTCGTCGATTGTAGCGACAGAGAGGGCCAGCTTCGCCATGGCTTCGAAGCTGGTCTCGCGCTCGGCCGAGGACAGGGACTCTTCGGTGCGCAAATGATCGGACACCGTGAGCAGCGCGAGCGCGCGGGCGCCGTACTCTGCGGCGACGCCGTAGAGCCCGGCGACCTCCATTTCGACCGCGAGCACCCCGAGCGACTCGAGCCGGTCGAACAGCGCCGAGGGCGGCGCGTAGAACAGATCCGACGACCACACGGTGCCCACGCGAACCGGAATGTCGCTCGCTGCGGCGCGGTCGACCGCCGCGCGGACGAGGGAGAAATCAGCGACCGCGGGCAGGTCGAACCCGAGGCAGCGGGCGCGGTTGACGTTGGAGTCCGTCCCTGCCGCGTGCGCCACGATCACGTCGCGCACGCGCAGGTCCGCGCGCAGCGCGCCGCAGCTGCCGACGCGGATCAGCGTGCGCGCGTTGTAGAACTTCACGAGCTCGGTGGCGTAGATCGAGATCGAGGGGATGCCCATCCCGTGACCGAGCACCGAGACGCGACGGCCTCGCACGGTGCCCGTGTAGCCGAGCATGTTGCGGACCGACGTGACGAGCCGCGGCTCGTCGAAGAAGCGCTCGGCGATGAACTTCGCGCGCAGCGGGTCGCCCGGCATGAGCACGACGTCTGCGAAATCACCGGGAGAAGCTGAGATGTGGGGCGTTGGCATGCGGGTCGAGATTTACTGCAAATGCGATCGCGCGCGGGTGCGATATCCTCCCGCGCTTCGTGGACGCGACGGACGAGAGCGAGACCCAAGCAGCGCCAACGCGACCGGCGCGCGCGCGTCCGCTCGTCGAGCTCGGCGCGGTCTCGGCGCTGTGCTTGGCGATGGGCTCGATGCTCGGGGCCAGCGCGCTCGCGGCGCTGCGAACAGAGTCACCACACAGCACAGCGAGCGGCGGGCGAAGAGCGCTGAGCGTCAACGCTGTCGGGGTGTGGAGGGAGATCCCTGGGCACGCGAGCGTTCCGTCGGCGGCAGAGTGGGTGGCCGAGGCGATGGCGACGCTCGACGCAGAGCGCGCGAGGGCCGAGCGGCCGCAGGGACGCAGGCGCGCGAGCGGCGGCAACGCAGCGGCGAGCGCGTCGACGGGCGTCACGTCGGACCACGTCCCCGCAGGGCCCGCGCAGGGCTACGTCGACGGCCGCGCGACCCGCATCACCGTCACTCGACTCGACGGAAAGCCCGTCGAAGTCCGCACCGCCCTCGCCTTCGACCGCATGCGCGCCGCGGCCGCGAGAGAGGGCGTCACCATTCGTATCGTCAGCGGTTTTCGCACGATGGAGCACCAGCAAGCGCTCTACGCAGCGTACCGCCGAGGCCGCGGCAACCTCGCCGCGCGCCCCGGCGAGTCCAACCACCAGAGCGGCCACGCGCTGGACTTGAACACCTCGTCGCCGGGCGTCCTGCGTTGGCTGCAGCGCAACGCGCAGCGCTTCGGTTTTCGTCGCACCGTCCCCTCGGAGGCGTGGCACTGGGAGTGGTGGTGACCGCCGGTCACCGCGCGATCACCGCGTCGCCGTGCCACTCGCGCAGCGCCCTCACGACCGCGTCGAACCGGTCGCGCGGCATGATGGCCCCCTCGCGACGAACGTCCGCGGGGCTGAGCTCGAGCAGGCGATCGACGCGCGCGTAGCTCGTCCTGCGCTCGCGATCCCAGGCGCCCTCGCCCACGGACACCTGCGGTGCGCGGTCTTTCTGCTTGCTCGTGAGAGGGATCGCGACCAGCGAATTTCCTCGGATTCCGACGATGAGCACGGGGCGGTCTTTGCCGCGCGACGGGTCGTCCTCGAAGGGCACCCACGCCCAGACGACCTCGCCCGGATCGGGGTCGCCGTCGATCGAGGGCGCATACCGAACGTGCACGCGCGGATCGTCGGCGGCCTTCTTCGCCTTGGGCTGCGCGCGGCGCGGCGCGCTCGTTGGGGCGAGCTTCTTGCGCTTGGGCTGCGCGTCGAGGCCGAGCAACGACCGCACAAAGCGCCACAGTGTCCGGAGCCAACGGAGCATCTTCGACCGCACGCTACCGCACTCTCGCCGCGCTCGACGCGGCTCAGTCGACGCGCCCGCGCTCGGTGGGGTACGGTTGAAGTTCGTCCCCCTGCCCATGCACTCCACAGAACCTCGCGCCCTGACCGGAATGTTGCTCGCCAACAAGTACCGGCTCCAGAAGCGCCTCGGCGCCGGAGGAATGGGCGAGGTGTACCGAGCCGTCAACGAGAGCATCGGACGGCCTGTCGCGATCAAGATCCTGCGCCCAGAGCTGCTGCGCAACGAAGACGTCGTGCAGCGGTTTCTGCGCGAGGCCAAGGCCGCGACGCTGGTGCGACACCCCAACGTCGTCGACGTGCTCGACGTGCTCGAGCATCAGGACATCCCGTTCATCGTTCAAGAGCTGCTCAGCGGAGAAGACCTCGCGGACTACGCTGATTCGCAGGGCTCGAAGCTGCCGCTCGACGCGCTGCTGGCGATCATGATCCCCGTCGTCGACGCGGTCGCGATGGCGCACAGCAAGGGAGTCGTGCACAGGGACCTCAAGCCGGCCAACGTGTTCTTGCACTCGGCCGACGGCGCCATCGTCCCCAAGGTCCTCGACTTCGGGATCTCGAAGATCATCACCGGCGACACCACGCGCGTCACCACCACGGGCACCGCCCTCGGAACGCCCGCGTACATGTCGCCCGAGCAGATCGAAGGGCTCGCGCACGTCGACGTTCGCAGCGACGTCTGGTCCCTCGGCGTGATGCTCTTCGAGCTCGCCGCTGGCGTCCGCCCCTTCGTCGCCGACACCCCCGGAGCGCTCTTCGTCAAGATCGCCACCACCACGGCGCGCTCGCTCTCGGATGTGTGCCCCGACTGCCCACAACAGCTCGTCGACATCGTCGCGAAGTGCCTCCGCCCCGAGAAATCCCAGCGCTACGAAGATGCGCGCGGGCTCGCCTCCGCCCTTCGCGCGCTCGCGAGCGCGCAGTCCATCGCGCTCAACGATCGCCTTCAGACCCTGCGACCGCGCGTCTCGATCGTCGGCGCAGACGCACCCGAGGTGCTCGCGCAGACGATCGAAGAAGCGCCCCGTCCGCTCGCGGTCACGCGCGCCGCGGACCCCGACACCCAAGCCGCCATCGAGCGCGTCGCTGGCGCGATCGACCCCGAGCCCGTCTCTGCGCGATCCGCGCGAAGCTCTCCGTCGAAGCCTCGCCTCGTCGCCGTCGCCATCGCGCTCACGCTCACCGCGACCACGGCGGTCTTCGTCGCGGGCCGAGGCCCTTCTACGGCGACTTCGACCGTCGCTTCGCCGAGCGCCACCGTCGACGCCGCAGCGGTGTCCCCTGCGCTCGACGCCCTCGCGACCGCTGCGCTGCGCGCCGTCGCGTCGCCCGACGCCAGCGCCGAACCCGCCGAGCTCGACGCCACCACCGCGGTGACCGACGCCGCGCCCCTCGCGCACAACGCGCAAGCGCGGCCTCACCGCAGGACCGAGCCGAGCGACGCTGCGGCGAGGTCCGCGCGGCCCACGCCAGCGCAGAGCGTGACGGACTCAGGCGTCCCGCGCGTCCGCGGCGCGACCACCTACGAATAGCCCCACGCGCTTCGAGAGGCGCTCGGCTGCGTGTGGCTGGTGGTAGGTTTCGCCTATGCATCGATTCGCTTGGTCCACGCGCGGTGGCGATCGCTGCCGCGCTCGGACCGCGGCGACGGTCGCCACGGCCCTCTCGCTCGCCGTCGCGCTGTCCGCTCGCCCCGCAGCCGCCCAAACGCAGCCGACGCCCGAGGCCGCGCAAGAGTCCCGCGACGCCGAGGCGCGCGCGTTGTTCGACCAGGGCGTCGCGGCGCTGGCCGACGAGCGCTACTCCGACGCGCTCACGGCGTTCTCGCGGTCGTACGAGATCCGTCGCGTCGCCAGCGTGGCGCTCAACCTCGGGATCGCCCTGCGCGCGCTGGGACGGGTGACCGAAGCGCGGCTGCGGTTCAACGAGTTCGTCGAGATGGCCTCGCCCGCACAGCACGAGCGGCACGATCGCGAGGTCGCCACATATATTCAAGACGTGAGCAGAAGGATCGCTCGGATCCACGTGGCGGCGGTCGAGCCCGAGGGCGCGAGGCTGCTGATCGACGGGCGACGCGCGACGCTCGACGCCAACGATGACATCGCGACGGACCCTGGCGAGCACACCATCGAAGGCCAATTGCAGGGATTCACAGGGACGCCGCAGCGCGTGACGCTCGAGCCGGGCGGGCGCGTCGAGGTGCGCGTGAGGCTCGCTGCGACGCGGCCCGATCCAAGGGTGACCGTCGCCGACCCCAACGCGAGGCCGAGGACGCCCGCGCCGCCTCCACCCATCACGAGCAGCCCGTGGCTGTGGGTCGGGATCGGCGTGGGCGTGGTGGCGGCGATCGCGATTCCGACGGCGATCGTGCTGGGCAATCGCGAGCCTGTGTTGCCTGGGCTCTTTTGCTTTCGAACCGACGGCTCGCGCTGCGCAACAGGAGCGATGTGATGACCCGCGCTCGCACTTCATCGCGGACGCTCGCCGCGGTCGCAGCGCTCGCGCTCGCGACGACGAGCTGCCGCGGCGCCACGGCGCTGCACTTTGTCGTGTGCCTCGATTTCGACCCCGCTGCGCTGCCGCTGCGCACGGTGCGCGTGAAGATCAACAACGCCTCGGGCGTCTCGCTCACGGGGTCGGCTGGACAAGAGGTGACGATCACCGACGCGTCGCAGTTTCCGATGCGCTTTTCGGTGTTTGCGTCGGGCAACCAGAGCGAGGCGCTCACGGTCTCGGTCGAAGCACTCACCAACATGCGGCCGATGGGCATGGGCGCGACGCCCTCGGACATCACCGCGCGGATCAGCACCAGCTTCGTCGCGGGCGAAGTGCGCACCGTGCCCGTGCTGCTCGAGCGAAGCTGCGCGGGCATCATGTGCGGGCCCGATCAAACGTGCCGCGGCGGCGGCTGCGCGACAGCGGCGATCACGAGCGATGCGTACACGAGCGGCGCGACCTGCGGCGCGCGCGACGGCGGCGTCGAGGCAGGCGCGAGCGACGCAGGCAGCTGCCCCGCGGACTTGACCGTGGACCTTCGGCTCGGCGCGGACATCACGCGCGTGACGCACCTCGCGATCGGACAGCGCGCCAACGGCCCCGCGGGCTCGCTTCGGGTGGCGGCGATCGCGACGAGCATGGCCAGCGCCAACTTGATCGTCGGTGACGTGAGGCTCGAAGCCGGCGTGCTCGTGGCGGACGGCGCGATCACGAGCTCGCCGCTGGACAGCGCAGGACGCTCGCTGAGCTGGACGCGGACCTCCGTCGTGGCAGCGACGCAGTCGCGCGTGTACCACGGCACGACGGGCACGGGACTCTCTGCGCTCAGCGCGTGGGACAGTCAGGTCGGGACCGGTCCCCTCGCAGGGACGCACCCCGGAATGGACATGAACGAGGTGCAAATTTGCACGTTTGTCGGCGCGCAGCTCACCTGCCGCGCCTACAGCGAAGCGACCGGCGTCCTCGTCGCGAGCGCGATGGCGCCTCCGCCCATCACGACGCCGCTGACGGACGCGACGTTCGTCTCGATGAGCACCTTCGGCGGAACGACTCCCCTCATGGCCGCCTTTCGCACGAGCACCGCCGTCGGCCGGTGCGTGCTGATCGACACGGCCATGAATCCACCGAGCTGCCAGCCCGTCGCGCTTCCGCCCTTCACGGCGGCGACCGCAGCGCTCACGGCCAACGCTGACCTCGCGATCGCCTTCGTCTCGTCCTCGACGCTGCAGGCCGCGATCGCTCCTGCCGTCGGAGCGTCGCCGCAGTGGACCAACCTCGGCGCGATCGCCGCCGACGCCGCGATCGCCACCGCCAGCGCGGCGGGGCAACAGCTGGTCGTCGCGACGATGGCGAACGGCGTCGCTCTTCACCGCGTCGCGCAGAACCGCGCGGGCCCTCCGACGCTCGTGCCGACGACGACGACCGGTCCGCAGACCATCGCAGCGCTGCCCGTCGCGCAGAACATCGCGGGCGTCGGCGAGCGCTTCGTCATCGCGTACCCGAGCGCGAACAACGTCGTTCAGCTGCGCTTGATCTCGACCAGCGTCTGCCGCTGAGCGCGCGCATCGGTCGCGAGATCTTGAATTGTGGTGCGCCATCGCGACGGCGCCGCGATATTCCGCGGTTTGCTTGGCGCTTGCTCGTTCGCGCGAGAGCGGTGACCCTTCGGTTCGATGCTCGCTCGTACGCACGGGATGACCGCGACGTGGCTTGCGATCGCAGCGCTCTCGGCGCTCGCGGTGCTCTTCACGCCGCGCGCAGCAACAGCGCAGAGCTCGCTCGACGCAGCGATCGCGGCGCACGCTGACGACGCCGCGAGCGACGTCGCGACGGACGCCAGCGAACGCGCGGCTGTCGATGGTGAATCGCTCGTGGTGCATCGTGATGCAGCGCTCGACGTCGCGCCCACGGACGCGCTGAGCACAGCGCCGCCGGACGCATCGACGACCGAAGCCCGCGCGCCGCCCGCGCCACGGCGGCGGCTTCCCGCGGGACAAGTAGCCCGCGTGGCGTTCGGGCTGTGCGCGCTCTTCGCGTTGGCCATCCTCGCGGCGCACCCGCGCGTGCGCGCCTTCGAGAAGAGCGCGGGCTTCGGAATGTTCGCCACCGCAGCGCTGCCGTTCATCGCGCTCGGCGCCATCGCGAGGCACCCCGTGCTCGGAGTGCTCTCTCCGTCGGTGGTCGCGGACCTGCGCCCGGTGATGGACTTCGGTTTGGGATGGATCGGGTTTCGCGTCGGCGCCGAGTTCGACGTGCGCTCGTTCGACCGCATCACCAAGGGCACTGGGCTCTTCGTCACCACCGCGACGGGCCTCACGCTGATCGCCACGGGCATGGCGACGATGCTGGTTCTCGTGCCCTTTCACTGGCCGCTCTCGAGCACGCTGATCCGCGACGCCCTGTTGATCGGCGCCTGCGCCGCCGTCAGCGCCCCGAGCGGCGCGCGCGCGCTCGAGCGAGCAGGAGCGCTCACCGCCGAAGCGTCGAAGGCCGTGCGCGCGTCCACGCGCCTCGACGACGCCGTGCCGATGGTCGTGCTCGCGATCGTCACGGCGATCTTTCGTCCGCTCGGACGCGAGCGATTCGCGCTGCCGCCGCTCGGCTGGGTGTTCTTGCAGGTGGGCATGGGCGCGTGCTTGGGCTTTCTGCTGCTCGCGTCGCGCTCCGCTGCGCGATCGGACAACGAGCGATCCGCGCTCACGTTCGGCGGCGTCGCGTTCTCCGCTGGGATGGCGCAGTACCTCGGGTTCTCGCCGCTGGTGGTCGCGTTCTGCGCGGGCGTCATCGTGGCGAGCCTGCGCGAGCGCGAGGGCGATGACTTTGCGCAGCTCTTGTTGAGGCTCGAGCGCCCCATCTACCTCACGTTCTTCGCGGTCGTCGGCGCGACGTGGAGCGTCGCGAGCGCGCAGGTGCTCGTGTTGCTCGCGGCCTACGTCGCAGCGCGAACGGCTGCAAAATTGCTCGCGCCTCGCGTTCGACCGCTGCCGGGTGCGCCCTCGTCGCTCGTCGCGATCGCGCTGCAACCCTCGAGCGTCGTCGCCGTCGCCGTGGTGGTGACGGCGCGCAATCTGTACCCTGACTTCGACCCGCTCTACGAGAGCGTGGTGCTCTTCGGCGCGCTGATCGCCGAGCTGTTCACGCAGCTGTTCGTCGCAGCGTGGAAGCGACGCGAGCCGCCCCCGCCCGAGCTCGAGCTCAGCGACGCGCCCGCCGACACCGATCGAGACGACGACGAGGTGCTGCTGTGATCCGTCCCCTCGCGCTCTTCATCGTCGTGCTCGCCCTGATGGGAAGCGCCCGCGCGTTCGCCCCCGCCGTCGGCGCGCCGGGCAGCACGGGCGTCGCCCTCGCCGTGGGCTTTCTCGTCCTCGCTGCGATTCAAGCGGGAAACGCGTTCGCCGCCGTGGGCCTCCCGAGGCTCACGGGCTATCTGCTCACGGGGCTGCTGTGCGGCCCGGACGTGCTCGACTACGTCAACGCGCGCATGGTCGCGTCGCTCGAGATCGTCAACGGCGTGGCGGTCGGTCTCATCGCCCTCTCGGCCGGGAGCGAGATCAACATCGCGAAGCTCAGGCCCAGGCTGCGGGCGATCTTGCTCGTGAGCGGCGTCGCGATCCCGCTCGCGATCTTGCTGTGCGGCGGCTTCTGCTTTCTCATGGCGCCGCGGCTGCCCTTTCTCGCGGGGATGCTCACGGCGCAAAGGGTCACCGCGGCGGTCACGCTGGGCGTCGTGTTCGCGTCGCTCTCTCCCGCGGTCGCGCTCGCGATCTTGTCCGAGACGGGCAGCGCGGGGCCGCTCTCGGAGATGGTCCTCGGCGTGGTGGTGCTCGCGGACATCGCGATCATCGTGCTGTTCGCGCTGGTGCACGGGCTCGCCACGAGCGTGTTCGGCGCGAGCGGCGCGGACAGCATCCACCCGATCGCGCAGCTCTTCATCGAGATCTTCGGCTCGATGTTGGCGGGCGCGGTGATGGCGTGGCTGCTGGCGCAGTTCATCAAGCGCGTAGGGACGCAAGTGAGCCTCGTGGTGGTGGCGCTCTGCCTGGTCAGCGCAGAGGTCGGCGCGCGGCTGCACTTGGACGTGCTGATCATTTGCTTGACCGCGGGGCTGGTGCTCGAGAACGCCCTGGGGATCTCGGGCGAGGTCGTTCATCGAGAGATCGCGCCGGCGACGCTGCCGATCTTCGCGGTGTTCTTCGCGCTCGCGGGGGCCAAGCTGCACTTGCACGATCTGGCCACGCTGTGGCCGTACGCGCTGGCGATCTTCGCGCTGCGCGCGGCGTCGCTGGCCGCAGGCGCGCGGATCGGAACCACCCTCGCCCAGAGCGAGCCCGCCGTCCGTCGGTGGCTCTCGCTGGGGCTCGTTCCGCAGGCGGGGGTGTCCGTGGGGCTGGCGCAGCTGCTCGCCGCGCATTTTCCTGGGTGGGGCGCGAGCGCGCGCGCGCTGATCCTCGCGGTGATCACCATCAACGAGCTGATCGGCCCGGTGCTGCTTCGCTTCGCCCTCGTAAAGAGCGGCGAGGCCGGCAAGCGCGAGTCCTCGGGGGCCGAGCACTGACCGCGCGACAGGCCATAGAACGCCAAGGCCGACCGGCGCACAATCGTCAGAACGAGCGATGCGCCCCACACCCCTCCGCGTGACGTTGCCGCTGCTCGCGTTGATCGCAGCCTCCGCAACGCAGTGCCGCACGACGCGACACCTCGACGACCCCGCGCTGCGCGCGCGCTCGGCGGCGTTCGACGATCACACCGTCCCTCGGATCGAGAGCGAAGAGGCGTTCGCGAGGCTCTCTCGCAACGAGGGGATGCTGCGCGCGGTGAAGTTCATCATCACGGATTTCACCGCGCCCGATCGCAGGCGGCTGCGCTTCTACGACAGCAACTTCTTCAAGCTCCACGACGAGTGGTACTGGTTTCGTCTGCTCAACGGCGCCCTCGTCGACGGCGACGAGACCGAGCCCTTTCGAGCGCGCGCGTTCGCCAACATCCCCGCGGTCTACCAGTGGGCCGCCGAGCAAGCGGAGTATCCGCTCGACCTGGTGATGTACAGCGACGGCAGGCTGTACTCCCCGCGCTTCTACGAGCGCGCCTTCGGACGCTCTCGCCGCTTCGGGCTCGGAACGCTGCTCTCGCTGCCCCCAGCGCAAGGCTCGACCGCGCGACGCTGGGCCTTCGAGCTCGAGTTCAACGACGGCGCGACGCACGACGAGCTCATGGTGTTCTACGCGCACCTGCGCGCGCACTTGCCGCCCTCGATCGCCAACGACCTGCATTATCTCGTCCGTTCGCAGCCGCAAGAAGAGCTCGCGCGGCAGATGATCCGCGCGCGGCTCACGGGGTTCGACAAAGTGCTGCGCTACGACGAGCTCGTCCCGCGGGGGACGCGCGAGGTCTACAGCGAGGGAATCACCGCGGGATACCTGCGCTTCGTCCGAGCGAACGAAGGGCTGCCCGCGAGCACGCCCGAGCAGATCCTGGTGTTCGAGCGATCGCCGGACCTGTTGCCGCCCGCCGCAGGCGTGCTCACGGCCGTCCCGCAGACACCGCTCGCGCACATCAATCTCCTCGCGCGCAACCGAGGAATCCCCAACGCCATGCTCGCGGGCGCCCTCGAAGACCCGATGCTCATGCAGCTCGCGCGCGGCTACGCTCCGGTCGTCTTCGCCGCGCGCGGCGCGAGCGACGTGTCCGTGACGGCGCTCACCGAGCAAGAGCTGCAGCGGTACCGCTCGATGACCGAGCGCACGCCGCGCCGAGTGCAGACCCCCGATCCCTCGCAGCTCGCGTACGTGCTCGACCTCAGCGAGCAATCGCCCGCTCGAATCCCAGCGCTCGCGGCGTCCATCGGCGGAAAGTCCTCGGGCTTCATCGCCCTCACCCACACCCCCGGACTGGCGATCCCCGACCGGCCGTTGGCCATCACCACGCGCGCGTACTCCGAGCACCTCGCGCCGCTGCTCGACCGCGTTCGAGCGGCGATCGAGAGCGCCGAGTTCGACGGCGACCCGCGCGTGCGCGAGATGGTCCTCGAGGGCCGCGCGAAGTATCTCTCGCGCCACCCGCGGCAGGCCGACCGCGAGTTCGCAGAGGCCTTCTGCGACCCGCTCGGATCGAGCACGGCCCTCGGCGACCTCGCCCGCGGCGACGGCGTACGCGGGCTCATCGAGCGCACGCCCATCGCGCCCGCGGCGCTCAGCGAGATCCGTCGCGCGCTCACCACGGCGTACGCGCACCTCGCGCCCACGCAAGGGATTCGGTTTCGCTCGTCGTCCAACGCCGAGGACATCGAAGGGTTCAACGGCGCGGGGCTCTACGAGTCGTTTACGGGCTTTCTCGACCCCTCGGCGCAGCCCGCTGCCTCGGATCGCAACAAGTCCATCGAGCGCGCGATCCGCAAAGTGTGGGGCTCGTTTTGGGGCTTCGAGGCCTTCGAAGAGCGCCGCGGCGAGCGCATCGATCACTTGTCCGCAGCGATGGCGGTCGCGGTGCATCCGCGCTTCGACGACGCGATCGAGCGCACGACGGGCGTGTGCACCTTCACCCTCTTGCCGCCGAACAGCGACGACCTCGCGGCGCTCACGATCAACGTTCAGCTCGGCGCCGAGAGCGTGGCGAACCCCGATCCCAACAAGCTCCCCGAGGTGCTCACCGTGCTCGCGCGCCGGTCCGACGGGCAGCTGCGCGTCGAGCGAGGGCGACGATCGACGCTCGCGCCGGCGAGAGAGCTCATGACCGACGACGCTGCGCGCGCGCTCTTCGCGCAGACCCGCGCGGTGAGCGACGCGTGGATCTCTCGCGAGAACTCCACGCTGACCCGCGGTCAGCAGCGACGGAGCCTCACGCTCGATTTCGAGTTTCACGAGGTGAGCGAGGGATGGCCGGCGCGCAGGGACGGCGTTCGGGCGCCTGCGCGAATGGTGCTCAAGCAAGTGCGCACGCTCGAGCCCGCGTCGCGCGTGAGGCTCGACGGCGTCGAGCGCTGGCCTGTCCCCCGCGAGGTGATCGCCCGCGCGCGCAGGGTCGAGCGAGAGCGCTGCGAAGCCGACGTCGGCGCGGGCAGAGTGTTCGTCGAGCGACTGCGGGTCTACACCGATCGCGTGATGCCGCCGGACGTGGGCTACGCAGAGCGCGCGATGGACGTCGAGGTGACCTTCGGCCTTCACGGCGCGCGCGCTTCGGGCATCGGAAACACCGACGAACTCCGCCTCGAACACTGGCAAATCCGCACCGAAGCGAGCGAGCGAGCGACGGTGTTGACCGCGGTGGATCCAGTGCACGCGGGCTTCGATCGGCTCACGCTCGACGCGAGTCGCACGCTCACCTTCGAGCGCGCGCTGCGTCGCGCGAGCGGCGTCGCGACGTGCAGAACCGAGCTGCTCTTCTCGACGCCGAGCGACTACCTCGCGACGATCCTCGCCGAGCGCGCGCGCAGGTAGCGCAGTTTTCGCGGGCGATCGGCGGGCGCGGTGTACACTCGCGACCCTCATGAAGAGGACACTGCTCACGGCGGCGATGGCCGTCGCGCTCACAGGCTGCGCTGGGCTCAGACTCAACCTGATCAACTCGAGCGTCCGACGGCCGAGCAACGTCGCGATGTACTTCAGCGTCGACCGCACCAACGGTCAGCCTGTGGGCGGACTGACCGCGGATCGCTACACCATCTACGAGGACGATCGCCCGGTGTCCGCGCTCGAGTCGCGGCAGACGATCTTGAACCCGCAGGTGGCCGCCGTTCACTACACGCTGTTGCTGATGGATATGTCCGGGTCGGTGACGGAGAGCGGACAGATTCCGCAGCTGCAAGAGGCGGCGCGGGTGTTCGTCGAGCGCGTCGAGCGCCAGCAGCGCGTGGCGGTGTACGCGTTCGACGGGTCGCCGACGCTGACGCCGGTCGTCCCCTTCACGGAGAGCGCGGGCGGAGCGGCGGCGGGCATCAACGCGCTGACCAACTATCGCCCCCGCGATCCGTCCACGAATTTGCACGGCGCCGTCGTGGCAGGGCTTCAGCAGCTCGACCGCTCGCTCGCCTCGGCCACGCAGCCCCTCAAGTTCGGCACGCTCGTGGTCTTCACCGACGGAACCGACCGCGCCGCCCGCGTCACGCGCGACCAGATGATGGAGGCCGTTCGGGGTTCGCAGCACTCGGTCTTCTCCATCGGCGTCGGCGCGGACCTCGACCAGGGCGAGCTGCGCGAGCTCGGACGCAACGGCGCGGTGCTGCAGACGGACCCCGCCGCGGTGCGCACGGCGTTCGAGCAAATCGCCACGCAGATCGAAGCGGCGACGCAGCGCTACTACCTCTTCTCGTACTGCTCTCCGGCTCGCGCGGGGCAGCACCGCGTGCGCGTCGAAGCATCCACCACCGACGGCGCGCGAGGATCGATCGAGTATCAGTTCGACGCGACGGGCTTCGGCCCCAACTGCGACCCCAACACGCCGCCCAACTTCGACGTGCGCCGCGGCGAAGGGGCCGCGCGTCGCACGCCTGCGTCCGGCGGAAACTGAGCGCGACCATGGCTGAGAAGATCCTCCGCCCGGTGTGGCGATCGTTTACAGAGAAGTTTCTCGGCAACGCCGCGGAGTGGGTGCGCTCGGGCGGCTGCGCGGTGGTCTGGCGCCCCGCCAAGGGAGGGCCCGCCGCGTGGCTCTTGCTGCCGCTCGACGACGAGGGCGGCGTAGACGCGATGCCCGAGGCTGCCTACTGGGCGATGCTCGCGGTCTACCTGGAGAAATACAAGCGCATCGCGCGCGGGCACGCCAAGGGCCTCGCCACGGTGCGCGTCGCGCGCGCCTACGAGCACGAGGTCGAGCACTGGTGCGAGCGCGACAGCAAGTACCCGACGTCGACGCGAGAGCTCGAGCTCGACTGCATGACGTGCGCGGCCTGCTGCATCAACAACAGGGTCGTGCTCGACGACGAAGACCTCGCGAGGCTCGAAGGCAAAGACCGCCCGGACCTCGTGAAGAAGCCGTACATCCGCACGGAGAAGGGCGTGAAGCTCCTCGCGCTCGACAAGGGCACGGGAGCCTGCGTCCACCTCAACGGGACGCTGTGCGGCATCTACGAGCGACGGCCGGACAACTGCCGGTGGTTTCCTGCGGGGACCGAGCCGTGCTTGATCTCTCGTCGCGACGAGTTCGGCTGGGTGGACTGAGCGGGGACGGCGCGGGGGTCACGCGGCAGCTTTGATGGCGCGCGGTAGCTCAGCCCGAGGGCGTGCTCGCCGCGTTGATCGCTGCTGCCTCGGCCGCGTCGTCCTTCTTGTTCTCGTACTTCGCCGCGATGGACGCGAGCCACGTGGCGGCGATGGTGCCGAGCCCGAGGTCGTCGAGCAGACCGAAGGGCCCGGCGAGCACCTCGGGCACCGCGTCGACAGGCGAGACGATGTAGATCAGCGCGAGCAGCGCGAGAAACTTCGGCAGCTTGGGCGCGTTTTTGTCGCGAAAGAACGCCATCCACGCGCGCGGGCTCGTGAGCACCGTCAGCAGCGTGGCTCGCTTGTGCAGCGCACGCGTCGCGCCGGCCGGCGCGGGCTCTACAGGCTTCGCGTCGACGCGGACGGATGCAGGCTTCTCGTTGGTCTCGCTCATGGTCCCGATACCTTCAGGCCGCGGTCGGCCAGCAAGAGTTCGTATAGCGCGACGAGCACGAGGGCGTGCCGGATTTCGCCGCGCGCGAGCAGCGTAGGCAGCTCGCGATACGCGACGAGCTCGACCTCGCAGTCTTCGAGCGGGTCGAGCTGCACGGCGCTGGTGCGCTCGCAGCCGCGCGCGACGAACATGTACAGCTTGTTCGACTGCAGCGCGGGGTTGGGAAAGCTCCAGCTGAGCGCGCTCCACTCGCCCGAGGTGTATCCGGTCTCTTCTTCGAGCTCGCGCTGCGCGGCGCGCAGGGGCGCTTCGCCCGCGTCGACGAGGCCGCCGGGGATTTCGAGGGAGCGAGATTGTGTTCCGAAGCGATGTTGGCGGACGAAGACGATGGACTCGTCGCCGGGCGCGCCGGTGAGCGCGACGACGTTGACCCAGTCGCCCATGTCCAACGTGTAGATGGGAAACGGCAGCGGCTCGCCGCTCTCGCCGAGCACAGCGTGCTTCGAGAGCGTCAGCCACGAGGACTCGAACAGCGCGCTCGTCTGCGCTCGGCGAAATCGGCTCATCGTGTGGGTCCGCGCGCGGGCAAACGAGCGCCGCTCGCTCGTTCGTCCGAAGTGGTATACCCGCGGTCGTCCCA
>JAAFIF010000115.1 GCA_013298625.1 Myxococcales bacterium | reverse complement strand
CGCCGCGTGGCGCGCGCCATCGAGCTCTTGCAGCGACGCAATCCGCAAGGAGATTGGCAGTACTTCGTGCAAGGGGGGCAGCCGCGGTGGGACCGCATCGTGATCTCGGGCATCTCGCACGGCGCGAGCACGAGCGGCGTGATCGCGCAGGTGCGTCCCGTCGAGCGCGCGGTGATGCTCTCGGGGCCGCTCGACTCGGGGCAGGCGTGGCTCACGGCCGCGGGAATGACGGCGCCCGCCGCGCTCTGGGGGCTCTCGCACACGGCGGACGGGCAACACTCGGGGCACCTCGCGGCGTTTGCGTCGCTGCGACTGCCAGGCGCGCCGACGAGCATCGACTCGGGCGCGTCGCCGTGGGCTGGGACGCATCGGCTCATCTCGTCGGCAATGACCACGGACGGGCACGGCTCGACGCAGGCCGGCGGCAGCAGCCCTCGAGACGCGATGGGGCGCTACCGCTTCGAGGCCGCGTGGCGGCTCATGTACGGCGCGCGCTGAGCTCGCGCTGTCCGCAGGCTCACCTGCGCGTCGCGGGGAGCTGCGACAAATCGATGGGCCCGTTCGCGAAGCGCGCGTTGATCCTCGATGGAAGATCCGCGCCCGGCCCGAGCTCGAGGCTCACGTCGTCGCGCAGCGAGCACGCTGTCGTGCCCGAGAAGACCTGCCATCCCACGGACAGGGACAGCCGAGCGGGCTCTTCGCGGCCGTCCGTGGGCAGCAGCGCGAACAGCCTCGTCGTCGTCGCGCCCGCGTTTGCGACGAACTCCCACCGCGCCTCGCCGCTCAGCGTGAAGCGCGCGACGAGCGCGTCGATCTCCGCTCTCGGAGGCTGCGGTGTCGCGCTGTTGCCGCTGGCGATTCCGATGCTCCAGTGCCCTCGGAGCCGCGGGTCGATGGTGCCCGCGCTCAAGAGCAACACGGTCCCGTCGACGAGCAGTCCGCCGAGCGACCCCGTTGGCTGCGATCGAAGGTCTCCGCTCAGCATCGCGTACGCCGTGCGTTCGTCCATCTGGTCGACGAGGCGCGCGTTGGCTGCGTTGGACGTCGCGGCTTCGAGACCGAGCCCCGAGAGCGTGACGCGGATCGGCGTCGGGTCGCTCGATGAGCCGACAGAGAGCGTCGCCACTGCGAGCCTTCCAAATCGCAGCGCGGGCAGCGAGCGCGCGCGCCGGACTTCGTCGTCATCGCCCGTCACGACGTGCAACGAGAGCCGCGGCCGAGCGCGCTCGGTCACAGCGAGCCTCACCGCCGCTGCGTCTTCAGGCGAGCCTCCCGCGACGAGGTTGCAGGCGTCGTAGAGGCGCCCTTCGCGGAGCCTCGTGCGAGCGTTGTGGCAACCGGCCTCGACGAGCGCGACGAACAACACAAGCGAGGGGGACCGAAGAGACCAAGCGCTCGACGCCATCGGCGCGATCGTAGACCCTGCGCGTCATCGCGTGCGCTGCTCTCCACGACGGTGTGTCCGCGCGTCTTCGTCCGACGTCGGACACGTCGCGTCATGGGAAACTCACTGACAGATGCTTCGGTTGGCCTAAAATGAACGCGCGGCGTTGCTACGCTTGCGCCCGCTGCGCGAGCTCGGGCGGGGGCATCGGGCCGGCGGCGTGCATTTGCAGCTGACACTGCCAGGTCGGAGGGCCGCTCTGCCCGTCGCACGAGCAGCTCCACTGCGAGCCGCTGCAGCGCGGCGGAACGCGCGGAGTCCCGCCGCCCGCGCAGTGCGACTGACTGCCGAAGCAACGCGCTCCGACCGTGCGGCAGCGTCGTCCGTCGGGGTTTGCGTCGGCGCAGTTTTCGTTGGGCGGTCGCACGATGGCGCGCGCGTCAGCGACGGACACGTTCTCGATCCTGACGAGCGAGGTCGCGTCGCTGTGGTCCAACGTCGAGCGCTGCGCGTCCGCATGCACATCGGGCGTCGCGCAGTCTTCGGGTGTCGCCGCGTCGAGGCTCGATTGCGCGACGAACGACCCTCCCGCGGTACGCTCGTTGGGCGGCGGCGCTTCGCGAGGCTCTGCGCGGCATCCTGCGGCCAGGGCGAGCGCTTGCGCGACGAAGATCGATCGTCTCATGGATGACCGATGATGCTACGCCGCGCGCTCGCATGGCCAGTCGCCGGTCGGCTAACGTGCGTCGCTGTGCAGTCCGTTCGATGGTTCGTCGCTGCGGTGATCGGAGCGCTCACGAGTTGCTCGAAGCCGCCCACCCAGGTGTCCGTGTTCGCAGACACCAACGTCGATCGGGCGAGGCCGATGAGCCTCGCGCTGACCGCGCAGTATGGCGCTGCGCCGATCGAGGCGCTGCGTCGCGCGGACGCTGCTCTGTTGCGCGCCGATGGACGCACGCTGTTGCCGGGGAGCTTCTCGGTCGTCCCGCGCGCAGACGGCGCGCGCAGCGGGCTCGTGACGCTGCTCGCGACGCTGCAGGTCGAGCCGAGCGGAACGCAGCCCGGGCTGGTGATCGAGCGGATGCAGAGCGTGTCGTTGCTGCCGTCGGTTCCGCTGCAGGCCCGGCTGTTCTTCAACGTCCGATGCGCGGATCGCGCCACGGGATGCTCGAGCGTCGCGAGCGAGCAGTGCACGGTCTCGCGCCGCTGCATCGAGCAGGGGGCGACCTGCGGCGACGACGGCGAGTGCGTCTCGATCGAGCTGCCCACACAACCCGCGATGGACTCGGCTGCGCCCGCGTTCGACGCCGCTCCGCTGGCGGACGCGCTCTCGGGCCGACCCGACGCCGCTGCGCCGGACGTGAGCGACGCCGCGCTCGACGTGCACGACGCTGCGACGGACGGGCCCGCTGCGCTGCCCGACGCTGATGTGATCGCGCCACCGCGGCTCGTCGCGCCGCTGAGCACGCACGTGGTGACGAGCCAACGACCGACGCTGCGCTGGGTCGCGTCGCCGGACACCAACAGCACTCGACTCGAGCTCTGTCGCGATCGCGCCATGACGACCGGGTGCGTCGCGCCCGTCACCGTCGATGCTCCGCGGTGGCGCGCGAGCGCGCCGTTCGCCGCGGGCTGGTGGTTCTGGCGCGCGACCGCGGTGCGCAGCGGCGCGCGATCGGACGCGCGCACGCCGGTGTGGCAGTTTCTCGTGGGCGCTCGCAGCGCCGATGGCGATCGCGACACGAGCTGGCAAGGCCCCCTGGACTTCAACGGCGACGGGTACGCCGACGTGGCAGCGGGCTCGCCGGAGGTGCTGCGCGGACGGGTCGAAGTGTTTCTGGGCTCGCGCGCCGGGCTCTCTGCGACGCCGGCGCAGACGCTCGAAGGCCCTGTCTCGAATGTTCGCTTCGGCGAGTCCGTCGCCAACGCGGGCGACGTCAACGGTGACGGGTTCTCGGACCTCGTCGTCGGCGCGTACGCGCTCGGAAACGGCCACGCGCGTGTGTACTTCGGCGGCGCGACGGGCATCGCGTCGACGCCCGCGCGCGCGTGGGACGGCTTCGCGGTGGGCGACCAGTTCGGCTTCTCTGTCGCGGGCGCAGGGGACGTCAACGGCGACGGCTACGGCGACGTCGTGGTGGGCGCGCGCTCGGCTGACGACGGGGCGCGCATGGACGTGGGCTCGATCAGCGTCTATCACGGCGCGTCGAGCGGCCCTGGGCCGGACGCGAGCCGCGTGGTGTTCGGGGCGGATCCGGGTGATGTGCTCGGCTGGAGCGTGTCGACCGCGGGCGACATCAACGCCGACGGCTTCGCCGACATCATCGCGGGCGCCAGCTTTCGCGACGCCGACGGGCGCAGCGACGCGGGCAGCGTCTTGGTGTTTCACGGGAGCGTCGCGGGCATCGGCCCGAACCCGATCGGCGCGCTCGACGGTCCGTACGTCTCCGATCGCTTCGGCTCGGACGTGGCGTGCGCGGGCGACACCAACGGCGACGGCTACTCGGACATCATCGTGGGCGCCTACTTCGCCACCCGCTCGCCGGTTCGAATGTACGCGGGGACAGCCAGTATTTTTGCAGGCGGATCGCTCGGTGTGTTTCCTGCGAGCCCGCGCGTGATCGAGGGCAACGCGGACAGCGACTCCTTTGGTTTCACCGTGGCGAGCGCGGGCGATGTCAACGGTGACGGGTACTCGGACGTGGTGATCGGCGGCCACCTCGTCGACTCGCGCGGGCTGAGCAACTCGGGGCTCGCGGATCTCTTTCTCGGCGCGCGCACGGGGATCGCTTCGACCGTCACGCAGCGGCTCGAGGGCGCGGCGTCCGGCGACTGGTTCGGACACAGCGCGGTGGGAGTGGGCGACATCGACGGCGACGGGTTCGGGGAGCTCGTGGTGGGCGTTCCGCTCTTCGACACGACGTCGAACGACGTGGGCGCGCTGCTGGTGCACGCAGGCGTGGTGACCGGCGTGCGCTCGTCGGGCTCCCCCTTCGCGGGGCCGATCGCCAACGGCCGCAGGGGGCTGCGCATCGCGCGCTGAGCGCGCTGGATTACATCGTGTATCCCACGCGGAATTCGGCGCCGATCGAGAGCGCTGTCACCGCGCTCGCCGCGCTCGAGCCTGGCAGCCGCGCGGTCTGCGTCGAGCGCGAAAACTCGGCGACGAGCGCTGGCTCGACCAACACGTTGTTCGACACGTGCACGGTGAACGGAACCTCCAGCACCGCCGAGTGCGCCACCCGCTCGACGCTGAACGGCGCCGTGGTCGACAGCTCCCCCAGCAAGCGATAGCCGAGCAGCACGCCGACGCTCACGCTCTCGGTGATGGGCCGAAGGATTCCAGCCAGCAGCGCGACGTGTCCGCCGACCATCGTGGTCGTGCTCTGCGTCGCGAGCGGCCCGACACTATAGCTGTTGATTCCTCCGACAAGCCCCGCGCGCGGCGAGAGTACGAAGCCTCGATAGAGCCAGCGAAGCTCGCTGCTGACGCTGACGTTGATCGAGCTTGAAGGATCATCGAGGCGAATGTTCGAGCGCGCTGCAGCCGATCCCACCAGCGAGATCGATCCGTTTGTGTAGCGCTGCGATGGTGCGAGCGCCGGGGCGGCGTGTTGTGCGCTCGCCGCGGAGGAGGACAACGTGAGCGCGCCGAGCGCGGCCGCGGCGATGAGGGTCTTCATGGCGAAGCAGTCTCCTTGCGCGCCTCCGGCGCCTCGTCGCTCGAGCGCTCGTCGCTCGTCGCGTATCGGCGCGCTCGAAGGCGCGAATCGATGGTTGTGCTCTTTGCAACGACGCGAATGCGCGTGGTCATTCCGAGGCGCGGCGCATTGCCTCTTTGACGTTTGTGCGCGTCGTCGCTGCCAAAATGGCGACGGATCAACGACACGACCGCGGCGGCGAGCGGCGTGTTCTCAGCGCTCTGCCGTGGTTCGACTTGATCTCAACTTCGGCCTCCGAGCCCGTGTCCGCTCCGGTCACCTGCCGCGCTCGTCGCGGGCGGAGACATCGCGACGACTACCGGTCGTTCTCCAGCACTTCCAGCACGCGCTCGCTGCCGCCGAGCGCATAGCCCGTGAGCGTCGTGACGATCCTCGTCGGCGACGCATGCTGCGACTCGAGGTTCTCTCGCAGCGTGTGCACGGCGAGGTGCAGCCGCTTGTCGTGCTTGAGCGGGTGATAGTCGCGCACGCCCCACACCTCGCGCACGAGCGCTTCTTTGCTCGCTTCTTTGCGCGAGAAGAGCACATCGAGGATCGCTCGCTGCACCGAGCGCGTCGAGAAATCGTGCGCGGTCCCGTCGCTCAACAGCACTCGACGGCTCGCCCGGTCGTAGCACCATCCGCCGCGCCAAGGCTCGCCGCACTCTCGAAGCACGCGAACGCGCCGCGGCGCGAAGCGAGCGCGGAGCGCGTCGAGCACCACGCGGTCGACCGCGTCGAGCGGCGGTGATCCGCCCAGCAGCGACCGCGCGCGGCGCGCGGCGATCGGCGAGCAGTCGATCTCCGTCGCGGCGGCTTCGAACGCGAGGTAGTTCGCCTCTTCCGCGAGCAGCGCCGCCAGCCAGCGCGCCTCTGCGGCCACGCGCGCTGACCCCGATCGTTGCGCGACGGCGAGCAGCGCCGCCTGCGCCTCGTGCAGCGCAGACAGATCACCGCGACACAAGAGCACGTCGATCAGCGTGCTCCACGCTTCGAAGACCAGCGGGAGCCCGTCGCTCGCGGTGGCGACAGAGAGCGCGGCGCGGCCGTGGCCGAGCGCAGCGCCGGTGTCGCCTGCGAGCAGCGCTCGCTCTGCGCAAACGACGGCGTCGCGCACGCGCAGCCACGCGGGATCGCTGGCTCGCGGTGAAGCGAGGGCGTCGGCGTCGCGCACGCGCCCGTGCCGCGTGCGGTTGCGGAGCAGCTCGATCGCGAGGCAGTTTCCCTGGTATCCCGTCGGTCTCGGGATGTCCTCGCGGGTTAGCTCGTGCGTCGCTTCGCGCCCGCGCAGGGTGGCGAGCGTGACCGCGTCGACCCAGCACGGCTGCGCCGAGCTCGCCGACGCGCGAAGGCTGAGCGCCGCGATCTTCTGCTCGAGCTCGCGCATCTCGCCGCTGAAAATGCTGAGCGGAATCTCGCACTCATCGAGCCACCCTTGCGTCTCTCGGTCGCGCACGGGCAGCGATCGCGCGAGCTCGCGCGCGGCGCTGACGGCGCCTCCTTCGATGTACACGCCCAAGAGCGAGATCTTCACGAAGTGCGCGGTGCTCGCTGCCAACTGAGGGACGAACCTCGCGCTCGCTCGGTAGTTTCCGATGTACGCGAGGTAGCTCGCGACGCGCGCGGCGTCGGCGTCGGCGAGCCCGTGCGGCAGGTAGCAGAGCCGCTCGAGCTCGGTGTTCGCCTCGGCGAAGTCACCCTTCTCGATGCGCAGGCGCACCCGTTGCGTCGCGCACTCGACCTCGCGGGCGGGGTCGGGCGCGACCAGTCCATCGGCGAACGCGAGCGCATCGTCGAACCGACTGAGCTTGATCAACGCTCGCAGTCGAAGCATCGCGGCTTGCCATCGAACGTCGACCGACGCGAGCGCATCGATCGCGAGCGAGCCGGTGAGCGCGACGACCGCCTCGAAGTCCGCGCTCGCGAAGCGCTCGTTCGCCGCGTTGAGTCGAGGGTCCAGCGCCGCTGCGCTGCGCTCTTCGGCGCTTGTGTCGTGGTCGGCGCGCGCCTCGAGCGGAGGCTCGAGCGCGTCGCGCGCGGCGGGCGCACCCTGAGGATCCCCGGCGCCTCGTCGAACCCAGTCATCGACCTCGGCGAGCTTCATCCTCCACACGTCACCGACGCGAAACGCGGGGAGCCCGCGGCGCGCGATGTGCTCGAGAACCTGCTCGACCGTGATGCCGAGGTGCCTCGCGATTTCGTCCGGTGCCAGCCAACGTGCGTTGAGTTGGCCGTGGCTCGCGTTGGGCGAACCGAAGGGCTGTCGACGCGCGCGGCGCTGCACGACAGCAGCGTTAGCACGGAGCAATCGCGACTGTCATGGCAGTGACCGCGACGGCTTGGCGCTTCGCGACACCGCGCACGTGACGGGCATCGCCGATGACCCGAGCGGTCGAGCGCGGCTGAAATCCAGGCAAATCACCGCTGCGCGCGGAGAAAACGACGGTCCCCGGCGCGGCGGTGGTTTGCTCCGCGCACGAAACAGAGAATCGAGCCGCCCCCCCCGAAGAATCAGAACAAACCGAAACAAACCGAAACTGCGACGCGTCTCTCTCTCCTGCGCGATCTCGCCCGTCGCGGCCGGCGATATCGAGCAAACTCAAACAAACCCGCCCAATGTCGCCCGTCGAGCGAGGCCGCGCTCAACTCTGGAGCCTATGGCTTATGCGAATTGGACGACGGTGATCTGCGCGATGGGGCTCGGTGCGATCGTCGAAGCTGCCGCGGGTTGCGTCGACGTTCCGCGTCGCCGACAGGCAGACGGCGCGGCGGACTCGCGAGCCATCGACGATGCGCTCGTCGCGGACGCGCTCGATCCAGACGCGAGCGAACTCGACGCGCTCGGCGCAGACACCCGAGCGCCGCCCTCCGACGCTGGCGCGCCAAACTCTGACGCGCGAGACGGCGGCGGCGCCGACGGAGACGCGTGCGCAGCGGACGCAGGTGCATGCGACGGCGCGTGCGTCGATCTGGCGTACGACATGATGAACTGCGGCGCGTGCGGGCAGGTGTGCTCTGCGACGAATCACCGAGTCGCGTCCTGTCAGCGTGGCTCGTGCGCGATCGGGGGATGCGAGAGCGGCTACGGCGACTGCGACGGGCACTCGATCAACGGCTGCGAAACTGCGATCAACACTCCGCTCAACTGCGGTGCGTGCGGACTTCGCGGCGTCTCGGAGACGTGCAACGGCGTCGACGACAACTGCAACGGCGTCACTGACGAGAACTGTCCCGGTTCCGTTCGCGTGGAGCTGCGCGCGCCGGTGCTGCCAAACGCGTTGATCCCACGGTCGATCGCGTGGGTGACGGGATCGGGAGAGGTCGCCTCGGTCGACTCCGTGCTTTGCCCCGGCGGATATGTGCTGCGCGGCGTGTCGGTGTCCCGCAGCGCTGCTCGGTCGGACCTGCTCGGCACCGTGCGATTGCGATGCGCGCAGGTGCTGTTGACTGCTCGACCGCTCGCGTTGCGACTCGGCGCCGACGAGGACGGCGACGGAAGACCGCTGCCTGCGGGCGGCTGGGCGAGCTGGGCTCCCGAGGGCGCTGGCGGCGTGTGTCCCGCGGGGCAGATCGTGACCGCCGTCGATTCACGCTGGAGAAATGCTGGCGGACCCGCGATCGGCGAAGGGCTCGTGCAGCTCGGCGTGCGCTGCGGCACGCTGGCGATCGACCCGATCTCCGGCGCCGTCACCGTCAACGCCGCGGCGGCTCTGCCGTCGTGGACGACGGCGCTCGCGGCGACGGCGGACAGCTTCGCGGTCACCGGCGGATTCTGCGCTGCTAGCCCGCTGGCAGGGCTTCATCTGAACGTCGTCGCGCCCGCCGGCGTGGTGCTTCAGTTCGCAGAATACTGTTCGAACATCTCGATCACGTTTCCATGACGACGCCAGAGCGACGGCGCTCGGCTCTCGCGACGGCAGCCTCGGACGCGGCGCCGAACGAAAACAACGAAACACGGAGATCGCCGATGCAGGCGCTGCAAAATAGATTCGAATTCGTTCGCGGAGCTGTCATCGCCGGAAAGTACGAGATTGTTCGACGCATCGGCGCCGGCGGCATGGGCGAGGTGTACGAAGCCCGCCACATTCGCATGGACAAGCGACTCGCGATCAAGGCGCTCAACAGAGAGACGGCCGAGAGCCCCGACGCCGTCGCTCGATTCTTGCGCGAGGCCGAGGCCGCGTCGCGCATTCGGCACCCCAACGTCATCGAGGTGTTCGACGTCGACGAGTCGTTCGATCCGCCGTACATGGTGATGGAGTATCTCGAGGGCTGCTCGCTGCAGGCCCTCGTGGACCGCACGGGCGGGCTGTCGATCCGCTGTACCGCGACGCTGATGATGCCTGTGCTGCGCGCGCTGCAAGCGGCGCACGACCGAAGGATCATCCACCGCGACCTCAAGCCGGACAACGTCTTTCTCGCGATCGCTGGCGACGATTCACTGCGGCCCGTCGTGCTCGACTTCGGAATCGCGAAGGTCGTCGACAGCGTCGTCGCAAGCTTGTCGCAGACGCGCGTCGTGCTCGGAACCGTGATGTACATGTCCCCCGAGCAAATCGCGAATTCGAGCACCGTGTCCCCGGCGTCCGACCAGTACGCGCTCGGCGCGATCGCGTACGAGTGCGTCGCTGGGCAGGTCGCGTTCGGCGGCGAGTCGATCGCTGAGGTGTTCGACAGCATTCGTGGCGGGCAATACCCGAGGCTCTCGACGGTGGTGCCGACGGTCGACGCACAGTTCGAGCTGGCGCTGCGTCGGGCGATGGCGGTCGACCCCGCAGAGCGATTCTCGTCAGTCGGCGAGTTCGCTGACGCGCTCGCGCCGTTCGCCTGCGGCAGCTACGACGAGATCGCCGCAGAGCTCGAGTCCGTGTGGGCCTCGCCGAAGGGCCATCGCGGGGCCGCGCTCCGCGCAGCGCCGAGAGCGTCGATCGCCGCTGCGGATGTCGATCGCAGTCCCGCGCCGACGCGAATCGCCGAGCACAGCGCGACGCACGCGCGCGTCGCAGACGAGCCGCGCGACGCGGCGCTCGCGGACACCGAAGAAGCATCGTCGCAGACGCGCGAGCCGCCGCTGCACGCGGGGCCAGTGACGCCGCCGCTCGACGACCTGCAGCGCATCGGGGCGCGAGCAACGTCGCGTTGGGCGTCGCCAGCGGCGCTGCTCGCGATCGTCATCGCGGTGCTCGTCGTGCTCGACCATCGACGACGAGCGCCGGCGCGGGCGACCACCGTCACGGCCTCTGCGGCTGCATCGGCGCGGGGGGCGGCGCTGTCGATGCCTGCCACGGTGGCCGCCCCGATCGATCAGCGCGCGGGCGCGCCGACCGCAAGCGAGCCGCGCGTCGCGCCGATCGAATCGTCGAACGCGCAGCCAGACGCCAGCGTCGCCAGCGGCCGCGCAGCCACCAGCCGCGCGCGCCCTGCGGCAAGAGCCCCGCGCGTCGAGCGGCGACACGTCGGCGGAGGATTCGTTCTATGAAACGACCGATCACGAAGCAGCACCGCCGATTGCTCTGGGTGTTGGCGGTTTCTGCGGGCGCCAGCGCGCCTGACGTCGCGGTGGCGCAGGCGGCGCGCAGCGCGGAGAGCGCGCTGATTCGAGAGGGGCGCGCGCTGCTCGTCGCAGGGCGACCCGAAGAAGCGCTCGCGCGGTTTCGGGTGGCGTACGAGCTAGGCCGTTCGAACACTGCGCTCGCTCACATGGGCGTCGCGCACGGCGCGCTCGGGCGTTTTCTCGACGCAGAGGACTGTCTGCGCAGAGCGCTCGACGCGCCGCCGGACGCGCTGATGGAGCGCGAATGGATCGCTCGTTTTCAAGAGAACCTCCGCCTCGCGCAGCGACGAGTGGGCGTGCTCGAGATCGACGCGTCGGTCGTCGGCGCGGTGATCACGGCAAACGGCCAGCGAATCGGCGAGACGCCGTTGCGGGGGCTCGTTCGGCTTGCGACCGGGCGCGTGGTGCTCACGGCGAGCGCCGCCGGGCGTCCGACGATCGAGCGAGAAGTGGTTCTCACGGGCGGCGCCGAGGCGGTGCGAGAGCAGTTCGTGTTCGCGACGCCGACGCCCCAGCGTTCGGTCACGCCGGTCGCCGCTGCAGCCGTGGCGCAAGCGCCCGTCGTGGTTCGACCAACGCGTCCGCCGGCGCCGCCGCGCTCGGGGCCTTGGGTCGTGCTGGCGGTGTCGTCGGCCGTCGTGACCGCGTCTGGAGTCGCCGCGGGCGCCGCGGGGCTCGGCGTCGCGAACTACAACGCAGCGCAGTACCGAGAGGGCGAATGCGGAATGCCCGATGACGTTTCAGAGTGTGGGCGAGCGCTCGCGCTCGGTAGCGCAGCGACGGTGACCTCCGCAGTTGGCTGGACGTTGGCCACGCTCGGAACGATCGGCACGATCGTCTTCGCTCGTTCGTCGCGATCGACCCCGCGCCCCTCAGCGTCGCGAGCTTGGGTGCTGCCTGCGCTCAACGGCGCTGTCGTCGTCGGTCAATTCTGATGGACGTGGGCGCGCCGCGGTCGCGACGTCCGCGACGGGAGTCGCCGTTCGCCCAAGCGGGTCTGTTGGAGAGCACATCGTCGCTCGGTTGCCTCGGCGATGCGGGGTCGAACGGACGCTCACGCGGCCAATGCGTTGATCGATTTCGCGTGGGACAAAGTGCTACCGCCCGCAGCGATCGCTCTCGAGTCGCCCGTCCGCGCGCTGCCGCTCGTGCACCACCGCTCCGTTCACCCAGCGCCAGCGATGCGCGCGCGACGCATCTTCAGCGAGCGTTTGCCACGGAGAGAGCGAGAGCTCGCGCACGCAGCCCGCCCCGTTGGCGACGGTGATGCTGGCGAGCAGCTCGCTGCCGCCGTACCACCCTTCGCCTTCGGTCATGTGCGGCTCCCTCACGAAGACGTGAACCCCATCGCTCGGCGCAGAGCCCGTGCAGAACCCCAGCGGCCGGGTGCGAAAGCTCGCGACGCGCGTCGGGCGACCTTGATCGATGGGCCAGAAGAGATCCTCGCCGGTCACGAGCGACGGGGCGAGCCAGCCCACGCCGAGGGGCCCCCGCGCGAGCCATCCGAGCGCCAGCGACCCAGTCGGCAGCGGCGCCGACGCCCGCGCGATGGCCCCGCGGGCGTCGTGCTCGACGATCACGACGGTGCGTTGGTGGCCCTCGTCCACGCGATACCCGGCGTACGCGCTCTCGCCGAGGACGAGCCACGGCTGCTGGTCGTTGGCGACGATCCGCGCGCCCGTGTGCGCGAGGCCGAGCTCGGACTCGTCGGGCGCTTCGATCCAGCCTGCCGAGAGGCGACGCGTGACGAAGACGTGCTGCGTTCGGCCGTTGCCGTTGCGCTGCAAGACGACGCCGCCCACGCCCGCGCTCACGAGCCGAAATCCCTCTTGTTCTGCCATCTCGTCGCCTCGCGCCGCGGGAAGCGCGAGCTCGAAGCGCTGGTTCTGCGGGAGCTCCATGGCCCCGACGCGATCGCCCACGAACGCGCACGACCACGGGCGGCGCGTCGTGTCGCAGCGCATGGCGACGCCCGGAGAGAGGACGAACGAGCGCTCGCGCGGAGCAGCGGTCGGCGCGCTCGACGCGGTGTTGTCCGAGTGTGTGCAGAGCGCCGCGCGGTCGATGTACGGCGCGAGCTGGTGCGTCGCGTGCTCGTCCCAGCCGAGCGAGAGGTCGGGCAGCGCGTCGCCCGCGCGCGAGATGGTGAGTACGTCGGCGCGAGCCCAGGTCGCGGCGACCCGACGGCCGAGCCGGCATCGGTCGACGCCGCATTGGGCCACGGTTCGAACGCGCGCGGCGGACCACTCGTCGAGCGCGAGACCGCGCGGCGACCCTGAAATCTGCGGCGCGATCGCGGTCCATCGCGCGCCGCCGTCGGAGGTGAGCCAGAGGGCGTCGCCGTGCGTTCCGTAGGCGACGCCGCGGGATGAGTCGATGAATCCTGCGCCCACCGCTCGCGCAGGGAGCGCGTGTGTTTGCAGCGAGGAGGGGGTGCGCCCGACGTGCACGAGCGGTCGCGGCCCCGACGAGACCGCGTACACGGTCTCGTCCGCGGCGATGGCCACGCGTGTGGAGGCTGCGGTGAGGCGCGGGTCGAGCGTGACCTCGGCGCCCGTGGTGACGTCGAGCGCGACGAGCGCGCGAAGAGAGGGCCCGTCGGCTCGGCGAAGGGGGGCGGTCGCGCGGTATCCGAGCAGGAGATTCGCAGAGTTTCCTTCGGCGTCGACGATCGCGACCGACAGGCGTAGCTCTGCGCGCGCGCCGCTCGAGTCGATGCGGCACCAGCGACGCTCGTCGTGGTCGTCGCCGTCGTCGCAGCGCGCGGCGAAGAGGATCCATCGCCCGCGCGGGTCGATCACCACGCGATTCGCGCTCTCGACGAGGGTGGTTCGAGCGCTTCGCTGCCGCACGCCGCGTCCAGAGATCACTCGCAATGGGCTCGTCGGTCCGTCGAGGACGGCGGCCCACCACCGCGCCTCGCGCTCGTGCGTCGCGCACACGATCGCCATGCTCGCGCCGAAGGGGCGCGCCATGCACCCCTCCGAGGGAAGCGCGTCGGGCTCGAACCGCGTGACCCTCGCGAGGCGCTCGTCGAGGACGATCAGCGTTCGATCGACGGCGGCGACCCTGTGATTCGATCGCAGAAATCGCTCGCCGATCGCGCTCGGGTCGCGCTCGGCCTGCGCCTGCACGAGCGCGCGAAGGGTCGCGCTCTGGTGTCCTGCGGCGAACGAGACCCCGACGCGCAGGTGCAGCGCGCTGCAGTCGGCGTCGAGTTCGTACGTGTGTCGTCCGCGCGCGACGAGCGTTGCGCCCTCGCGCGCGAGCGAACGCAACGAGTCGTTGTCGGGCCCCACCCTTCGCCACGCGTGACCTCCGTCCGTGGTGCAAAAGAGCTCGCCGCTCTCGAGCAGCGCCGCGCCGTGGGCAGCGCTCGCGAACACCGCGCTGATGGGCGTGTGCTCGAAGCGCGCGACGCGCGTGGCGCCTTCGCCGTCGACGAGCAACAGCTCTCGCTGCGCGGGGCTTGCCATGAGCGGAAGCATTCCGATCGAGAGCGTGGCGGTCGCGTCGGTGACAGCGATCGAGCGTCCGCGGGTCCCGTGGCCGATGTTCAAGGAGGCGCGGCGGAGGCGTGCTCGAAGCTGCGCGTGGTGAACGAGGGGGCCATCGACGCGGTTGCTGCGCGCGACGACGCCGTCTTCGCTGGCGAAGAGCCAGCGGTCTCCGACGCGCGCCGCGGCCACGATGGTGGTGTCCATCGCGCCGGGCAGGGCGCGCCATCGCTCGTTCGAGAGCACGAAGCGCTGGCCACCCCCGAGCGCGAGCTGCGGGTCGTCTCCGTGCGGCACGAGCGCGATCAGCCACTCGGGCAGCGGGTGCTCGACGGTCAACGTGGCGGCGGGGAGCGAGGCGCAGGATGCGCTGAGCGCGCCGAGGAGGGTGATCGTGGCGCGCAAGGGGTGCATCGCGCGCGCAGGACAACGGGGCGGCGGGGATGTTCCCGAAGGGGCGGCGATCAGGCGAGGACGTAGGGGCGATACGCTTCGAGCGCCTCGAGCTCGCGACGAACGCGCTGCGGGTCGTCGTCCCACAAAATGAACACGCCCATGCAATCGGCCATCGCCATGCTCTTCGCGGTGTCCGTGCGAGCAATCCAAGCGGCCTCCCACTCTCCGCGGTGCGCGCAAGAGAAGGGCGGAGACACCACGCGCTCGATCGCGCCGGGCTCTGTCTTCATCGGGCAGTAGTAGCCCGCGTGGGGCCCGCGCCGCTCGCTGAGGTCCACGGGCAAGCCAGCGAGGAGCTGGTAGTGCGCGTGCCGGAGGTTGATCCCGCGCGTGATCTCGTAGGTCTCGACGACGCGCGCGCCGGGGACGCGGGCTGCGACCTCGAGAAACACCCAGCGCCCGTCGCGCCGTCGCAGCACCTCCATGTGCGTGCACCCGTCGGGGACGCGATCGAAGGACGAGAGCAAGCGCTGGTTGAGCGCGCGCAGCTCTTCGAACAGCGCGTCACCAGGGGCGATCGCGGCCCCTGCGAGCGGCTTTCCATGCAGCGTCTGCCCCTGTGGCGCGAGGTACCACCCAGCGCCGAACCACGCGACGCGACCGTCGATGATCACCGAGTCGAGGTGAAATCCATCGCCGTCGACGTACTCGTCGATCTCGAGGTCCGAGCGCGCCCCGTGCAGGTGCGCGACGAGCTGCGACGGGCCGTCGATGCGCGCGGTGTCGACGGAGCTGTTCTCTGCGAGCGGCTTGACGAACAACGGACCGCCGAGCTTCGCGAACACCGCGCGCGCGTACTCGTGCGGGTCTCGCTCGAACGCGCCGCGATCGAACGCCACGTGCGCGGGCAGCAGGTCGTCGACGCCCTTCATCGCGGCCTTCATCGCGAGCTTGTTGGTGAACGTCGTCACGGCTCGCGCGGTCGGCCCAGGCACCGAGAAGCGCTCTCGCAGCTGTGCGACGGCGAGCTGCACGGGCTCGATCATCGAGAGGATTCGCACCCGCGATCGGTCTGCCTGCGCGCGGACCCAAGGCTCGATGATCGGCGCCAGCGCTTGCTCGGAGAAGGTCGTGCTCGCGTGGGCAGCGGTGAACGCTCGCAGCTTGTCTTCTCGCTGCAAGCGCGCGAGCGAAGCCGGCGTCGTGACGATGTACCAGCGCTGCGCGGGCGAGACGATCGCCGGCCAGTCGAGCAGCCAGGCGAAGGGCGGATGGACGACGATGACGGTCTCGATGTCGGTCATGTTCTGCTCCCAACAAGGTTGCGTGCTCGCCTCGCGCGGGGACGCAGCGGGCGCGTGACGACCTCGATCATCGAGGTGGACATCTCTCTGAACCCGAGGTGCGCGCTCACGATCAGCCCCACCGACGAGTCTCCGCCGGTCGCGCGCTCGTAGAAGGCTGCCGCGTCGTCGGTGTTGCGGGTGACTCGCTCGTGCACGACGGCGTCGCGCACGACGACGCCGGTCGTCCGCGCTTCGCGACAGAGGCCCTCGACGGGCCGCGCTCCCCAGTGGTCAGCGCACTCTTCGATCAGCGACCATCGGTCACTTGGCGTGGAGAAACGCTGGGACGGCGCGAGCTCGGGCCAGGTCTTTCGAAACGCGCAGTAGCTCGCCGCCGCGTTGCAGATGTCCACGATGTAGAACGGCCGCGCGGGGTGCAGCAGGCGATAGCGCCACAGCTCGTACGCGAGAAACATCTGTCCCCGGCTGCGTCCGACGAGCGCCGGGTCGAAGCCCGCGTTGATCGTGAAGCGCGCGACGGTCTCGCCGTGGATCTTGTGCTCGTAGATGCGCGCGATCATCAGGCCGAGGTCGCGGCCAGTGTGTCGGTCGACGAGAAACATCGCGCGCAGCCGCACCGCGAGGTCGTCTTCGAGGTGCTTCTTTCGATGAAACGTGAAATCGAGCCCGTCGAGGTGCGAGAACAGCGGCTGCCACACGGCGAAGATGCGCTGCGCCATGCGATCCACCTCGCGCTGCCCGCGCGCGCGAACCTCGTGAAGATCGAAGACTTGATAACGGATCACTGGAGACGTGCCCCCCGAACGCGGATCGTTGCTCGCGCGGCCGCTGTCGACGCGCGCTTGGTCTGCCGCGAGCGGTGTCCTTGTCCCGCCCGCCGAAGCCCTCACGGGCTCACTCGACGCGGTTTATAGCGCGCTCGATCCCGCGCGCATAGGCCAACGAGAACAGCGTTCCGACGGTGATCCCGGGGATGATCGTGCGGAGGATTTCCGGGGTTCGAATCAGCCAGTGGACCGTCGGGGGGCCCACCCACGCCAGCGCGATCGCTGGGGCCGCTGCCCAGAGCACGCGCAGCCCTCGCGCCCGCGCCCGCACCGCGCTCCACTCCATCAGCGTGCTCATCGTCAACGTCAGCGCCGCGCTCCACAGCGCTTGCGCCCCCGCTGAGCGCGCCGCGATCCACGCCCCGTGGCTCACGTTGGCGATGAAAGCCCAGGTCGCGTAGATCACCGCGGCCAACGCCGCCATCCGCGCCGCCCGCGCGCTCGCTTCGCTGCGCGATCGCTGCTCGCCTCGCGCGTCGGGCCCTTCGCCAGGCGGTCCCTGCATCGCGCTGGACTCTCGCACAGCGCCCCGCGCGGCAACAACGCCCGCTTCGCTCGTCGAGAAATCCTCTGCCGTCGCCACCGGGTCCGTGCGGTAGCATCGCAACGGCAACGACGATCGCGCGTCAGCGGATCGTTTTGTGCCTTGCAGCGGCCTGCGTGACTCCATGGCATTCGCACTCCCTGTCCTCGCGACCCCAACGCCCGCGCCGAGCCTCGTCACCGAGCGAACGAGCCCGCGTTCGGTGCGCATTTCAGTGACCGATCGCTGCGACATGGCCTGCGTGTACTGCCGACCGTCGCTCAAAGACGGCTACGTCCCCGCGGAGGATCGGCTCGACGTCGACGCGTGGGAGAAGCTCGTGCGCGCGCTGGTGGCGCAAGGCGTGCGTCGCGTGCGCATCACGGGCGGTGAGCCGCTGCTGTTTCGCGAGATCGTCGAAGTGGTCCGTCGCGTTCGCGCGCTCGGCGTCGAGGACCTCGCGCTGACGACCAACGCCTCGAGGCTCGCGGCGCTCGCGCGGCCGCTGCGCGAGGCGGGCCTCGGGCGCATCAACGTGTCGATCGACTCGCTCGATCCGGCGCGCTTTCGAATGATCACCCGCGGAGGAGCGCTCGACGAGGTGCTCGAGGGCATCGACGCTGCGCTCGCGGTCGGCTTCGACGAGGTCAAGACCAACACCGTGGTGCTTCGCGGACGCAACGATCACGAGGTCGAGGCCATCACTGAGTGGGCGTGGAGCAAAGGGATCGTCCCGCGCTTCATCGAGGTGATGGGCGTCGGCGAAGGCGCGAAGCTGTTTCGGACCGACGTCGTGGGCTACCACGAGATGCGCGCGTCGCTCGCGCGTTTGCTCGCGGACGACGGGGCGCGGGTCGATCACGATCGAGGGCCGGCGAAGTACGTTCGATCGCGGGACGGACTGCATCGCGTGGGGTTCATCACCGGGACGACGGACACGTTTTGCGACGGCTGCGATCGGCTGCGCGCGAGCAGCACCGGCGTCCTGCGCGCCTGCCTCTCGAAGAACGACGGCGTCGACGTCTCGGACGCCGCGCGCGCAGACGACGCTGCGGCGATCGCGCAGGGCCTCAGCGACGCGTGGGCCATGAAGCCCGACGCGAGCTGGAAGGGCTGCACCGAAGAGACCGCCAGCGCCGTGAACATGCGCGCCACCGGGGGCTGATCGCGCTCGTCACACGCTCGTCACACGCGCGGCCGCCATGTTCGCCAGCGAGCGCGCGTATCATCCGTTGTCCAAGCGCGCTGCGTCGCGCGCTCGAAAGGGATCCCTCGCCGTTGTTTCGCTGGTCGTCGCTCGATTGGTCGCCGCTGTGGCTGTCGCTGTGGGTGGCGGTGGTGAGCACGGCGGTGGCGCTGGTGGTGGGCGTTCCGTGCGCGTTTTTGCTGGCGAAGCGGCGGTTCTGGGGGCAGCGCGCGCTCGAGGCGCTGGTGATGCTGCCGCTGGTGTTGCCGCCGACGGTGCTCGGGTACTACCTGCTCGCGGCGCTCGGTCGGCAGACGGCGCTCGGCCGCGCGTTCGAGCGGCTCACGGGCGGGCCGCTGACCTTCACGCTCAACGCCGCGGTGCTCGCGGCCATCGTCCACGCGCTGCCCCTCACCGTGCGCACGGTGCGCGCTGCGCTCGACGCTGTCGACCCGACGCTCGAGTCCGCAGCGCGCGCGCTGGGCGCGACCGAGTGGCGCGTGGCCACGACGATCACCCTGCCGCTCGCCCGCCGCGGAGTGGCCGCCGCTGCTGCGCTCTCGTTCGCGAGGGCCCTCGGCGAGTTCGGCGTGACGTTGGTGATCGCGGGGAGCATTCCGGGCGTGACGAGGACGGCGTCCATCGCGATCTACGAGGCCATGCGCGGCGGTCGCGACGCTGAAGCGCAGGCGCTCGTCACGGTGCTCGCGGCGGTCGCGCTCGCGACGGTGGTGCTCGTCGGACGCCTCGGCGAGCCGAAGACCGTGCGCCACGAGTGGTGATCGCGCCACCGTTGCGCGCGCGTCGATCGCGGGCCGCGTGGCACCATCCACCGCCATGAGCACCGATCGCAACGCACTTCGCCTCCGCGTCCTCGGCAGCGGCGCCGGCGGCGGCCTCCCTCAATGGAACTGCGGCTGCCCCCCATGCCGCGCCGCCCGCTCGGGCGACCCGCGCGTGCGCGCTCGCACGCAGTCCTCGCTCGCCGTCAGCGCCGACGGAGCGCGCTGGGTCCTGCTCAACGCCTCGCCCGACGTGCGCGTGCAGCTCGCCGCGTGGCCCGCTGCTGCGCCTCCCGAAGGCTCGCTGCGCGCATCCCCCATCGCCGCCACGGTGCTCACCAACGCCGACCTCGATCACTGCCTCGGGCTGCTCATCCTGCGCGAGGGCGGGGCGCCGCACATCTTCGCGACCGAGCCCACGCTCGAGGCCGTCGAGCAGGGGCTCGGGGTGCTCACGGCGCTCTCGGCGTATGGACCCACGAAATCAACTGCGCTGAATTTTCACGGTGAAGAGACGATGATCACCGACCGCGACGGCGCGGACACCGGCGTGCGGGTGCGGGCGTTCGCGGTCACGAGCAAGGTCCCGCCGTACGCGCAGGCGAGGGGCCTCGGCGCCGGCCGCGGAGAGCTCGACGGAGACACCGTTGGCTTGCTCGTGCGAAGCGCGGGGAGCGAGCGGGTGCTGGCGTATGTTCCGGGCGTGCGCGAGCTGGACGAGCGGCTCGCGGGGTACCTCTCGCAGGCGCACACCCTCTTCATCGACGGGACCTTCTGGCGCACCGACGAGATGACCTCGATGGGCCTCACCACCCGCGACGCCAAGGTGATGGGCCACGCGCCGCTCTCGGGCAGCGACGGAATCATCGAGTATTTGCAGCGATTCTCGCGCGCCGACCGCTGGCTCGTGCACATCAACAACACCAACCCCATCCACTTCGACGACAGCGCCGAGCGCCGCGCCTGCGAGTCCGCCGGCGTGCGCGTCTCGTACGACGGGCTCGAAGTCACCGTGTGAGCGCAACGGGGGCGCTCTCGGCGCTGGCGAGCTGCGCTGCGTTCGAGACACACTCGCGCGCGATGTACGTCGAGTTCAAACGCAACGAGCGGGACTGCCGCTGTCGACGATGCCGCGAGCCCATCGAGGTCGGACCGTGGTTCGTGCGCGCGTGGGTCTACACCGACCCGTCGATGTCCGACCCCGAGGAGTGCGCCTACCACGTCGAGTGCGCGATCGACGTCGACGCCGTGAGCCTCGCCCGCGCGTTCGACGAGCGCGAAGGCTCGCCCGAAGAGCTCGAGCCCGCCCGCTTGGTCGCGCGCAGCCGCGCCAAGGGCATCGAAGCGCTGAGCGCGCAGCGAGAGCGAGGCGAGAGCGCAGCACCCCCCGCGACTGAGCCAGCGCGGGACCGCAAGGGCCGTCCCCGCGTGCGCGTGCGCTTCGGCGGAAGCCTCAGCTCGGGCAACACCCTGCGCGACGAGTGCCTCGAGCACATGCCGGACTGGACCCTCTGCTCGTCCACCCGCGAGTACGTCCTCGCCGGAAGCGCGATGTCCTCGATGAACCCTCGCGACGACCCCTCGCAGCCCGTCGTCGCAGCGCTCTTCGCAACACCGCTGAAGACCAAGGTGATGGCCGCGCAGAAGGACAAGCTCGTCGCGTGGCGCACCGAGGGGCTCTCGACCCCGGTGCTCTGGATCGTGACCTTGGGCAGCGCGCCTCAGTCCGCGATCGACGCGAAGTTTCTCGAACTCCGCGCGCTGCTCGCGGGCGTCGGCTACGAAGCGGACGACGCGGTCACCGTGTGCACCGAGACGATCGACGCGAGCGCGGTCAGCGCCGTCGCCGCTGCGCTCGACGAGCACCTCGCGCGCGGGGCCTCCAACGACGCGCGATCCGCCGCGACCCTCTCGCAGCGGGCCATCGCGTTGCTCTCCGAGGCGATCGAGTCCGAGCGCGCAGAGTCGTGGGCGAGCTGCCTCGAGCGCGCGCAGCGGGCGATCGAGGGCGCGACGTTCGACGAGCGACAGCAGATCGCGGCGCTTGCGGCGAAGTGCGCGATGGACCCGAGTTCGCACGCCGCGCTGGTGGCGATCGCGGCGCGCGCTCCGGTGATGACCGACGCGCTGCACGACGCGGTGGTGCTGGCGCTGCGCGCGTCGTTGGCGACGATGAAGGCGAAGGTCCCCGACGCGACTCACGCGGCGTGCGCGGTGCTCGAGCGAGCGCTCGGCGACGATCGTCGGCGCCGCGAGTGGGTGGCGATCATCGAAGAGCCGCTGTTGGCAGAGAAGTCGACAAGCCTGCGCGCCGACGCGCTGGCGGCCATCGTCGAGCGCGCGGGAGATGCTGCGTCCAGCGCGCGGCTGCGGGCGAGGGCGAAGGCGATGCGGGCGGGGGCGGCGCGCGAGCGCGTTCAGCGCGTGATCGACGCGATCGACGCGCGCGCAGAGAAGCGATAGCGCTCAGCGCTCGTCGAGGGCGAGGGCGCAGTCGCGGACGCTGTGCTTCGGCGCGAAGCCGAGCTGCTCGCGCGCGCGCTTGTCGTCGACCATGCACACGTACTTGATGTGATCGAGCTCGGGCGAAGGAAAGCTCGACAATCTCCAGCGAAACGCCGCTTGCAGCCCCGCCTTCGCGAGCGTGTACGGGACGCTCACCGAGGGGCGCCCCGCCGCGCGGATGAGCTGCGAGAGCGCGACCGGCGCGGGGCCCGCGAGGTTGAAGATCCCGCGGATGCCCGGCGTGATCGCGCGTTGAATGGCGCGCGCGACGTCGTCTTGATGGATCACTTGCACCATGGGGTCGAAGCCCATGAGCGTGGGGATGACCTCGAGGCGGAGGTAGTTGGACGGGGCGTTGCGGACGCTGCCGAGGATGTGGACGGGGCGGAGGATGACCGTCTCGCACGCGGTGTTTCGCCAGAAGAAGCTCTGCGCGAGCATGTCGACCTCGATGAGGTCGCGGATCTCGTGAAAGCGCGCGCTGCCGAGGAGCGGCGCGTTCTCCGAGAGAAACTGCGGGTTCTCGGGCTGCGGGCCGTAGACGTTGGCGCTCGAGAGCACGACGAGCTTGGGGACTCGGTACTGCTCCATGTACTCGAGCATTTTGCCGAAGGCGACCACGTTCCACGCGTGGTGCTCGGAGGGCGAGACGCGGGGGTCGTGCATGATGCCGAGGTGCACGACGGCGCGGATGTTGGCCGACCGAAAGATGTCTCGCATCTTCTTGCGGCGGATGTCGATCTGATGAAACACCACGTCCCGCGGGCGGTCCGTGAAGTCTCTGCGATCGACGCCGACGACGGGCCCCTCGCGGTGCAGCAAGCGGCAGACGGTCTTGCCGAGGCGACCGACGATTCCCGTGACGAGCACCGCTCCCTCGCTCATAGCGCGCTCACTCGACGAAGCGTGTCCCGAGAAAGCTCACGAGCACCCCGGGGTTGTCTTTGAAGAACCTCGCGAGCGCGACGCGATCGACGAAGAACGCCCTGCCGCGACCCACGACGCGCGCCGTGGTCTTCACCGGCGTGTTGAGCCGAATCGCGTCGAACTCTCCGACCAGCGCGCCGGTCTTGAACGGCGCGAGCGAGCCGTCGGTCCCCTCGAGCTCGAGCTGCGCTTCATCGAGCAGCACCGCGCCTGCGGCGGGCCCGTGCGCGGTCCACAGGACGTCTCCGACCTCGAGCGTGCGCGACTCCATGTGCGACTGAAGGACGGTCTTCTGGCCGCTGCTCAAGTGCGACAGGACGCTGTTGCGATCGAAGACCTCCCACGACCGCATCTCGCGCATCTTCGCGAGGCGCACGAGGCGCTCGGGCACGTCGGTCCCGCGCAAGAGGTAGAGAAAGCCATAGCGGTCGATCTCGAGCAGCTTGCAGTCGGTGCGCGCGACGACGTCGGCCGTGCGCGGCTGATCGAGGACCAGCGCGGTCTCGCCGAAGTAGTCACCAGCGGTGTAGCGCTTGAGCTCGATGCCTTCGTGCTCGACCGCGCACACGCCGGAGGCGATCGCGTAGAACGTTTCTCCGCGCGAGTCCTTCTGGATGATCTTGGTGCCCGCGTGAAAGACCCGCATTTTTGCGGCGCGCAAGAGCTCTCCCGCGCGAGACAAGGGCAGCTCGCGAAAGATCTCGACGCCCGAGAGCAGCTCGAGCCACTCGGCGGCTTCGTCGTTGGGCGAGCTGTCGACGGGGATGCGAATGGTCTGCTCGAGGCCGACGCGTGCGCTCTTGAGCCCTCTGTCCTTGGGGAGGTCCTTCTCGGCGATGTGCACGAGGTACAGGCGCTCTTTGTGCTCTTCGGGCAGGTCCGCGAGGACGGTGGCGGGCGTGTGCAGCGGGGGCACGCCCGCTTCGTGGATGACCACCGTGTGGTGCCACGGAAAATCAATCAGGTCTTCGCAGCGCTCGTTGGAGAGCACGCCGAGGTCGCGCAGGGCGCGGAGGCGCTCGGGGTCGTAGAGGCTGTCGCCCGAGAACGCGAGGCTCTTGTTGCCGTAGAACACTTCGAACCCGAGCGCGGGGATCGAGTGCAGCGTGTAGAAGAACCAGATCTCTGCGCCGTGTACGCGGACGGGGGCGCCGATCGTGACGGGGTTGAACACGAACGTGCGGCGCAAGAGGTCTTCACCGATGCCCGAGAGCGCGGCGTACTTCTTCACGAACGAGCCGACGATGGTGGGCGTCGTGTAGACGTTGATGCGCTCTTCTTCGAGGATCTTCTGAAACGTGCCCGAGTCGTGGTCGGCGTGGCAGTGCGTGAGGATCACTCCGTCGATGAGCCTGGCGGGGACGCCGCGCTCTCGGAGGTACTCTGTGGCGTCGACCGGGGGATCGACGAGGATCCCGCGCTTTCCGACCCAGAGGATGACGCCGGTGGTCTTGCCTGCGGGGTCGAAGCCGTGGCTCGAGCCGAGGACGGTGACGCCGAACTCGGGGGGATCGAAGGGCGTCGCGTCGCTGCTGTGTCTCGAGCGCGGAGGCAGCTCCAAGCGATGCGGCGTGCGCGCGACGAGCTCGCCGTGGTCGACGAACTCGACGCTGTCGTCCTTGCGACGGACGGTGACGTCGTCGGTGACGCGGCACGCGTCGTCGGCGTCGAAGTGCAGAAACTCGACGAGCATGTCGACGTCGAGCCGCGAGCCGTCGGGCATGCGACGAAAGTGATTGCTCTCTCGGCTGAAGTCCGGCCTCAGCGCGGCGGCGTAGTCCGTGGCGAACTCGCTGTCGCTCGGCATGGTGCTCGGGCCGAAGAGGGCCTCTTCGAACACCGAGCGCACGCGGCGCTCGTCTTCGAGCGAGTCCACGAGGAGTCGGATCTTTCGCTTGAGCGCGAAGAAGTTGAAATATGCAGGAAATTCGCACTCGGCGACGTTGACCCCACGTCGTCGATCGAACAGCTGCTTGGGCAAGACGTAGAGCGTCGGGACCGCGAGGCCGCCGGCCATCGAGTCCTTGATCGTCTCTGGAGGCAGGCCGACCTGGATGGGTCCGGCAGAGGTCTTGATGTACCAACCTCCGCGCGGAAGCATCGTGACTGCGTCGCTCACGACCCGAGACGCTATCACGTCGAGCGAGCGTTTCAGGTGCGCAGTCGCGGTCGATTATGTACTGTCACTGATCAGTAGGGACGCTGATGAAGGGCCGCGCACACGAGATGGTTCAGCGCTTCATGGCGCGGTTTGCGAGCGCGGATCTGGCGTTCGTTCGGGCGCGGTTCATCCTGCGCGCGCAGCTCGAGCCCGAAGAAGTGGGCGCAGAGCTCGACGATCCTGCGCTCGAAGAGCGGCTCGCGGCGGTGATCCACGAGCTCGAGCGCGAGGTCGAGCGGCTCAACGCGGGCGGCGCGCGACGGTCGACCAACAACACCTCCTCGACGCTCAAGCCGCTGAAGAAGGGCTGAAGCGCCGGGAGTCCCCCACACGAGCGAAGAGCGCGTCAGGCGTCGAGGCGCGCGCGCTTGGGGATCACGACGATCCCGTCTTCTGTGACGGTGAAGCGCTTGCGGTCTTGTTCGAGGTCGAAGCCGATCTGCGCGCCGGCGGGGATCTCGACGTCCTTGTCGACGATGACCTTCTTCAAGCGGGCGTAGCGGCCGACCTTGACGCGCTCCATGAGCACGCACTGCTCGATGTGCGAGAACGAGTTGACGCGCACGCCGGGCGCGAGGACGGACTTGTGGATCTGTCCGCCCGAGATGATGCAGCCGTCGCACACGAGCGAGTCCATGGCGATGCCGACGCGCGCGCTCATCTGATCGCTGAAGACGAACTTCGCGGGCGGGTCGTGCGAGTGCCCCGTGCGCAGCGGCCAGTCGCGGTTGTACAGGTTGAACTCGGGCGAGATGGACACGAGGTCCAAGTGGGCGTCGAAGTACGAGGCGATCGTGCCGATGTCGCGCCAGTAGCCGTTTTTTCGCTCGCCGGGGACGATGTTCTGCGCGAAGTCGTACGTGTAGACGCGGCTGCCCTTCTCGACCATCGCGGGCAGGATGTTCTTGCCGAAATCGTGGGCGCTGTTCTCTTCGGTTTGATCGCGGGTGAGCTCTTGCTCGAGCACGTCGCGCTGAAAGATGTAGTTGCCCATGGACGCGAGGCACCAGCCGGGGCGGTTGGGCATCTCGGGCGGGTCCTTCGGCTTCTCGACGAAGGCGATCACGCGGCCCTCTTCGTCGGTGTGGATCACGCCGAAGGCCGAGGCTTCTTTCTTCGGGACGGGGATCGCAGCGACGGTGAGGTCTGCGTTTTTCATCAAGTGGTGCTCCAGCATCTGCTGGACGTCCATCTTGTAGATGTGGTCGCCGCCGAAGATGATGACGATCTCGGGGTCTTCGTCGCGCACGACGTGAAAGCACTGCCAGACCGCGTCGGCGCTGCCGCGAAACCAGTTGAGCCCCGTGCGCTGCTGGGCGGGGATCGTCTCGATGTAGTTGTCGAGGATCGGCGAGAGCCGCCAGGCGCGCGCGATGTGCTCTTCGAGCGAGGCGCTCTTGTACTGCGTGAGGATCTTGATCTTCGCGAGGCCGCTGTTGACGAAGTTCGAGAGGACCACGTCGATGATGCGATAGCGACCGCCGAAGGGCACCGCGGGCTTGGCTCGCTCGAGCGTGAGCGGCGCGAGTCGCTTGCCCTCACCCCCAGCGAGAATCATCGAGAGAATACGCGGAAGAGACCGTCGCGAGCCGATGACCTGCATCGCTCACGAAGCTACCAGAGCTCGCTATGAATTTGTCTCGCGAACTTCTGCGTCGGTGAGCGTCGCGCCGGGCTCGGGCTCGGGCTCGCTGGCGTCGCTGTCACCAGCGTCCGCGTTGGTGTTGGTCTGCCGCGCGGGGCCGAGGAGATAGAGCGTCCCTTCGTCGTCTCCGACGGCGACGAGGGCGTCGCGCACGAGGATGGGGGACGAGTCGACCGGCGAACGGCCGAGCGAAACGCGGTCGAGCACGGCGCCGTCGCGCTCGATGACCCAGAGCTGTCCGTTCGGGATTCCGATCGCATAGCGGCCGTCGCGATCGACGAGGGCCGAGCTCGCGACGCCCCACTCTGCCGTGGGCGGACCGCCGGTGACGGGGACGCTCCACGCGATCGCGCCCGTGGCGCCGTCGAGCGCGACGATGCGGGGCGTGGGGCCGAAGGTTCCAACGACGACCCTGCGGTCCAAGCCGATCGCGGCGCCCGCGCGCACGTAGCCGCCGACCCGCGTGCGCCACCGCCGGGCCCCGTCGGCGATCGCGAAGGCGTACACGTGCCCGTCGTCCGAGCCGACGTACACCGTGTCTCCGTGCACTGCGGGCGTGGCGTCGACGTCGCCGCCGGTCTCGGCTTGCCAGCGGATCGCCCCGTTGGCGTCGACCGCGTACAGCTTGTCATCCTGACAACCGATGAGGGTCGTCCCGTCTGCGAGCACCAGGGGCGAGGAGTAGAGCTTGGCGCCGAACTGCAATCGCCAGCGAACGGTGAGCTCTTCAGTCGTCGCGTAGAGCACGCGTCCTGCGGCGAAGCGAAGGGTTCCGTCGTCGGCGCGGGCGGGCGCGGTGTCGGCGTCGTCGTCCGTGGCGAGCGCCCAGCGGACGTGGCCGCGCAGGTCGACAGAGAACAAGCGGTCGGCGTCGGTGCCGGCGAAGGACGTTCCGTCTGGGGTGACCAGCGGAGACGAGTAGATGCGGTCGCCGCTCTGGATGCGCCAGAGGATCGCGCCGCGGTCGACGTCGAGCCCGTAGAGCGCTCCGTCGTGCGAGCCGAACACGAGTCGACCGTTGTTGTTCACGACGGGTTGCGTCGAGATGCGCCCTCCCGTGCTCACCCGATGCACCACCGTGAGGTCCAACGGAAGCGCGTAGCCGCTGCGCCCCGTGTGCGATCGGTCTCCACGAAACGAGCGCACGGGCGACGGCGACGGCGGCGCCTCGCGCGCGGGCTCTTCGGGCCGCTGCGCGAGGGCAGGGCGGTGCACCGGGCGCGGCGGCGCGGGCGAGGCGACCGTCGTGGGCGCGAGCGATCGAGCGCGGCGCGCGTGGGCGAACCAGCCCCCAGCGAAGGATGCGCCGAGCGAAGCGAGCGCGAGCGCGGCGGCGAGGGTCGTACGTGCGGCGGTCATCGATCGAGCGTGGCGTCCGCGCGAGAGCATGCACGATCACGGCGAGCCGCGTGAAGGGGCGCCGAGCGAGCGAAGGACCCAATGGAGCGCGGCGTTCTTCACGGCGGGTTGGTAAACCCGCCGCT
>JAAFIF010000079.1 GCA_013298625.1 Myxococcales bacterium | reverse complement strand
CCTTCAGCCGCGCCAAGAACGGCGTCACGCCGATGCCTCCAGCGATCCACAGTTGCCGAGGCTTTTCGCTGGCGAAATTGAAGCGCCCGTAGGGGCCCTCGATCGTCGCGCGGTCCCCCACCTTCACGCGCGCGACCGTCGCCTTCGTGTGGTCGCCGAGCGCCTTGATCACGAAGCGAAGCTCACGCGAGTCGCTCCACGCCGAGGCCATCGTAAACGGGTGCGGCTCGGGGGCGCTCGCGAACGAGACGAACGCGAACTGCCCCGCGGCGTGTCCCTTCCACCGCGCGTCCACGCGCACGGTGACCGCGACGCTCTCGCTCTCGGGCAGCGCTTCGACGGCGATCACCTCGGCGCTCGCGCGCCGGCCCGCGCCCACCCGCCGCGCGAGCACGATCACCGACGCCACCAGCGCCGCGAGCCACAAGAGCGCCATCACTGGCCCGACTGGCAGCGTCCAATACGTGATCTTCATCAAGACCACCGCGTGAAAGACGAACAGCCCGAGCGCGATCGCCAGCAGCCTGTGCGTCTTCTGAAACCACCGGTACGGAAACCGCTTCACCAACGCGAGCGCGATCAGCAGCACCACCGCGTAGAACGTCCACTCTCCGATCGCCTCCGCCGCGGGCTTGAGCGATCGCAGCGTCGTGACGATCGCGCTTGCCGCTTGCGCTGGCGGCCGCGCTCCTTGCCTGCGCGCCTGCCGCGCCATCAGCCCGAGCGTCTGCAGCCAGCCCGGCGCCTTGATCGTGGCCCAGTGCAAGACCGCGAAGATCAGCCCCGTGACGCCCAGCCATTTGTGCAAGCGATAGCTCTTGTCGAGCCCGCCGAGCGCAGGCTCGAGCCACACGGGGCGCAGCGCGAGCAGCACGGACACGCACATCACGGCGAGCGCCACGATGCCCGTGTACTGGATCAACGGTCCGCGCAGCGCGCTGTACGTCAACGCCGTGAGAGAGCCTGCGTCGGACGCGAGCCAGAGCGCAGTTGTTGCGCCGAGCAGCGCGAGCAGCGCGAGAGCGATTCGTTTCATGTTTGCCTATCCCGAGTGAGTGGCGCGCGGAGCGAGCGCCCTTCATTCGCTCACTCACAGACTCGCGCGGGACAGCGCGGCGATTCGTCGCAGGGCTTCGCCGAAGCGCTCGGGCTCGGTCAGCAGGCTCACCACAGCGAACGCCTCTCGCTCGAAATCGTAGAAATACCCTGGCTGAACGAGCACTCCTTCGCCGTCGAGCAGCGCGCGCGCCCACTCGTCTTCGCTGCGCACCGCCGGCAGACGAAGCACCAGCGACCAGCCCCCTTCGCACGAGAGCGCGCTCGCTCCGGTCTCGAGCGTCAGCGTCGCCCTCGCCAGCGCGAGGTTTGCGCGGCACCGCTCGAGGATGCGCGGACGCAGCTCTGTCGCGATCGAGAGCAGCGCGCCCGCTGCGCATTGCACCGGCGCGCTCGCAGACAAAAACGCGTCCGCCACGTGCTCGAACCGCGCGCTCGCCTCGCGCACGAGCGCCTCGGGACCCGAGAGCACCGCCCAGCCGAGCTTCATCTGCGGTAGCCCAGCGCTCTTCGAGAGCCCTCCGAGCGTCCACTGCACGCACGGAGACGCCTCGCGCGTCGCGCTCTGCACCAGCGCCTCGTCGCTCGCATCCAAGGAGTACTCCGCGAAGACCTCGTCGACGATCAGGGCGAGGCCGCGCTCGGCGCAGAGCGCACGCACCGAGGCGAGCTCGTGCGCGCGAAGCCTCGACCCGGTGGGGTTGTTGGGGCTCACGCAGACGATCACCCGCGTCCGGTCGGTGACCGCGCGAGCGAGCGCGTCGGCGTCGACCATCCAGTGCCCGTCGAACGCGAGCGGGCAGCGCGCGACCTCGGCGCCGACCAGCCGCGCGAGCGAGTCGAAGAGCGGGTAGCCCGGCGAGAGGACCAGCACTTCGCTCGATGAATCGCAGTGCAACATGAATAGCTGTGCGTACAGCTCGGACGTGCTCGCCCCGAGCCACACGCGCTCGCGAGAGACCGCTGCGCCGTGCTCGCGGGCGTAGTGCGCGCAGACGGCCTCGCGCGCTGAGGGCATTCCTTGCGGGTGCGGGTCGTACGCGAGCGCGCGGGGGTCCGAGAGCGCCGCGAGGATCTTCGCGGACTGCGCGGGGTCCGGGCCGAGCCCGACGCGCGTGGGGTTGGACGCTGTGAGGTCGAAGCGGACTGCGCCGCGCGCGCGCGCCTCGCGGACGTGCGCGGACCAGGGGCTCTCGTCGAGCGAGCGACCGAGGCGAGAAGAGAACCTCATTGGTGATACGGTGCCGCCCCGCCATGACCACGATCAAGCCTTTCGCAGCGCTGCGGCCGCCCGTCGAGCGGGTCGCGCAGGTAGCGGCGCCTCCGTACGACGTCATCAACACGCGCGAGGCGCGCGCGCTCGCGGGGGACAACCGCGACAGCTACCTCTACGTCTCGCGCCCCGAGATCGCGCTCGACCCGTCGGTGGACGAGCACGACGACCGCGTGTACGCGCAGGGGCGCGCGGCGCTCGAGGACTTCGTCGCGCGGGGCGTGCTCGTGCGCGACCGCGAGCCGCAGCTCTACGTGTACGCGCAGAAGATGGGCGCGCATCGGCAGGTGGGGCTCGTCGCGTGCGCGAGCGTTGCCGAGTACGACGCGGGGACGATCAAGCGCCACGAGAACACCCGCGCGGACAAAGAGGACGACCGCACGCGGCACATCAACGAGATGGGCGCCCACGACGAGCCGGTGTTTCTCACGTACCGCGCGGCGTCGTCGATCGACGCGATCATCGCGGACGTGCAGCGCGGCGCGGCGGTGTACGACTTCGCGACGAGCGACGGCGTGCAGCACACGCTGTGGATCGCCGACAGCGCGCAGCGGGCGGCGCTGGTCGCGGCGTTCGAGCGAGAGGTCCCGGTGATGTACATCGCCGACGGGCATCATCGAAGCGCGGCGGCGTCGCGGGTGTGCGCGCTGCGCGCGAAGCGCGGGGCGAGCGAGGGCGAGGTGGACGTGTATCTGGCTGTGCTGTTTCCGCACGATCAGATGCAGATCCTGCCGTACAACCGGCTCGTCCGAGAGGCGGGTGGATCGACGCGCACGCCCGAGCAGCTGCTCGCGGAGCTGCGCTCGGTGATGGACGTGGTCGAGACCAACGAGCCTGCGCCGAGCGCGCCGAAGTCCGTGGGCTTGTACGTGGGCGGGCGGTGGTACCGAGGGACGTTTCGCCAGGGTAGCTGGGACGCGAGCGACCCGGTCGCGTCGCTCGACTGCTCGATCGTGCAAGAGCGCGTGCTGCGGCCGTTGTTCGCCGTCAACGACCCGAGAAAAGACAAGCATGTTGATTTCGTGGGCGGTATTCGAGGCGCCGCCGAACTCGAGCGCCGCGCCCGCGAAGAGGGCTGGGCGCTGGCGATCTACATGCACGCGACGCGCATCGACGAGCTGCTGGCGGTGAGCGACGCGGGGCTGCTGATGCCGCCGAAGAGCACGTGGTTCGAGCCCAAGCTGCGCAGCGGGCTGTTCGTGCACGAGTTCTGAGAAGAAGCGCTACGATCGAGCGCACGATGAAGCACTGGCTCTCGTTTGCGCTCGCGACCGTCGCTGCGTGTGGGGCGCCGCCCGCGGGACAGCCGGACGGATCGACAGGATCGGACGCCGCGATGGACACGGGGGTGGCGCCGTTGCCCGACGCGAGCACGCCCGTCGACGCGATGCTCCCTGCGCCCTCGTGCGCACCGGCGAGCGGCGGCGGAGCGCGCGTCGCGATGGCGCCCACCCTCGCGCTCACGCTCCGCGACCGGTGGAACGAGTCGTGGCTCGCCTCTCCCGCCGTCGCCGACCTCGACGGCGACAACCAGCGCGAGATCATCCTCGCTCGCGCAGGCAAGCTCCTCACGTACCGCGCCGACGGAACGCTCGCGTGGTCCTTCGACGTCCCGAGCTCGGGGCGCATCTGGTCCTCGCCCATCGTCGCCGACCTCGCCGGAGACGCGCGGCTCGAAGTGGCCTTCGCCGCGCGCGGCAGCATCTACGTGCTCGACGCGGCGGGCGCTGCGGTGCCGGGGTTTCCGTTCGCGTGGCGGGACGAGCTGCGGTCGCTGGCCGCGGGCGACGTCGATGGCGATGGTCGCCTCGAACTTGTCACCCTGACAACCAATCCCCTCGCAGGGACTCCGCGGGACATTCTGCTGGCCGTCGAAGGCAACGGGACCATCGTTCGGGGCTGGCCGCCGAACACCACGATGACCTCGGGCTGCGACACGAACTGCTTCGTCACCGGCGGCTACGACCAGAACGTGGCCGTCGGCCCCATCGATGAAGACGCCTCGTGGGACGTCGTCGGCGCGCAAGACAACGCATACCTCTCGTGGCACCGCGGCGATGGCGTGGCCTTCGACGCCGCCAGCATTTTTCGCAACCGACGCAAGGTGCTCGGCGTGCGCTTTCTTCACGACTACGCGCTCGCGCAGCAGGGCTACGCCAACGACGAAGCGACCGCGAACCAGGCGCACTTCACCAACTCGGCGCCGGCCATCGCGGACATCGACGGCGACGGGCGCAACGAGATCGTCGTTGTGGGAAGCGTGCAAAACGCCGCGCAGAACGACCGCTTGCGCGGGGTCGCGCTGTGGGTCCTGCAGCGGGACGCGACGCGGCCTGCGGCGTGGGTCGAGCCCTTTCACGTCCCGATGTACCGCGCGGGGCTGTGGGACTTCGAAGGGGTGAACTTCGTCGGGCTCACCAACCAGGTCTCTGTCGCGGACATGGACGCGACGCGGCCTGGGCTCGAGATGGTCTTCGCCGGATTCGACGGCGCGATTCACATGGTCGACGCGCGTCGCGAGCGCCGCTGGCGCTTCGAGTACACGACGAACAACGACGTCCTGACCGCGGGACTCGCGGTCGGAGACCTCTCGGGCGACGGCTCTCCCGAGGTGGTCTTCGCCACGTACTCGCCGCGCGCCGACGCGAGCGCGCTGTTCATCCTCGGCGCAGACGGAGCCATGCAGCACCGGATCGCGCTGCCCGCGCACGGAGCGATGAGCGTCCCCACGCTCGCCGACGTCAATGGAGACGGGACCGTCGAGATCGTGATCAACCTCAAGGACGGCGAGGACCGCACGCGCAACGCCCTGGTGTACACGGTCCCCGGCTCGCACTCGCGTTGCCTCTTGTGGCCCACAGGGCGGGCGAACCTCTTGCGCAACGGCTTCGTCCCCCGCGGGACTTGAATACCGGTGTCACACCAGGACCAGGTCGTCCTCGTGCAGCTCTTCGGCGCTGTCGCGGGCGGCGCTGAGCGTCAGGTTGGTGTCCATCAATCGATCCTGCGCGAGGTTCTCGAAGAACGCCCGCAGCTCGGGGACGCCCTGCACGAGCCGGTCGAAGAGCTCTCGCGAGAGAAAGAGCACCGTGCTGTTGCGCAGGGCTGTGACGGTGGCCGTGGTCGTGCCCTGCTCGATGAGGGCGATCTCGCCGAACACGTCGCCGGTGTCGAGCGTCGCGAGCGTCACGCGCTGCCCCGCGTCGTTGCGGCTCACTTCGACCTGCCCCGAGAGCAGCAAGAAGAGGCCGCGGCCGACCTCTCCTTCGCGGATGATCACCGCGCCCGCGGGCGCGTCGTGCGCGCTGAATCGCGAGGCGAGCTGAAGGCGTTGCGAGCGGTCGAACGGCTTGAAGATCGCGTGCGTGGCGAGGAGGTTTTGCACCAGTCGATCGCGGGTGAAGCGCTCGAGCGCTTGTCCCACGACGTCGAGCTCGCGGGCGACCGCGCCGAGCGCCTCGCGGCCAAACGAGAGCACGTCGCTGTCATCGACGACCGAGACCGTGGCCGCGCGCGGCGCGCCCGAGACCAGGGCCATTTCTCCTACGATCGAGCCTTCGCCGAGGGTGGCGAGCAGGACGTCGTTTTCGGGGGTGACCGACGTTCCGCCTCCGCCGGCGCGGCGCGTGACGCGGGCGGTGCCGCGCGCGATCATGTAGAACGCGTCGCCGGGCTCGCCCTCGCGCAGGATCGCTTCTCCCGCGGGCAGTCGCTTGAGCTCGACCGCCGCGAGCATGCGCGCGAACGCTTCGGGCGGAAGATCCGACAGCAGCGGAATCGCCGCGACGTTGGCAGGGTAGCCCGGCAGTCCATCACGCAGCGTCGCGGCTTGCGCTGCGACGGCGCGCACTTGCGCGTAGTCGAGCTCGTTGGGGACGAACGCCGCGGTGGGCACTTCCGCGTCAGGGGCGGGGGGCGAGAGGCGAACGGTCTTTCCCAACGCGGGAGAACCTGCGGCGTAGCGCTGCGCGAGCTGGGCGAGCAGCTCGTTGATCGCGGGGTCGATGCGCGCGAGGATCTTCAGCGCCACGATGGCCTTCAACGGGTGGCCCGAGAGTGAAGCTTCGCGCGCGACGAAGGCGTACACTTGGATCGCCTGCGCGCTGTCGCCGGCGATCAACAGCGCGTCGCCGATGCGCAGCCGAGCGTCGAGGTCGTGCGGAGCAGAGCGCACGAGCGCCACGAGCCCGCGAAGGGCCCCCTCGTTGTCTCCGCCACGGATTCTCTGATTTGCGTCCTGGGAAAGTAGCTTGCGGGTGACCATCGCCCGCGCGAGTGTATCGAAGATGGATCGATGTCCCGTCTGTCAGGCAGAACTTCCCGCGAATTACGCGGGGGCGAGCTGCCCGAGCTGTGGAGTGCGGCTTCCGTCCGTCACCAAGAGCCGCATTTCACTGACTCCGTTGGGGATGGCGAAGCCCAAGCTCCCGAGCGAGCGTCCGCCGGTCCCCGCGTCGTCCGACGATCGTTGGGACGTGTCCGACGACCCTGCTCCCGCGGTGTCCGTGGGCGCTCCCGTCGCGCCGTCCTCGCCGCCGCCGCCGACGACAACCCCGGCGACAGCGCAATCAGCGCATCCACCGGCGCCGTCGCGCGCCAACGATCCGCTGCGCACCACGCTGGCGCTCGGGGACATGTCGTTTCCCCTTCCTCCGTCCGGCGTCTCGAGCGCCGCCACGAGCAAGCCGCCGTCGAGCGCGCCGGGGCCCGCAGGAGCGCATCGAGAGGCGCCGCCCACCCCGACGCTCGCGCTCGAGTCGAAGGGCTTGCACCAGATCCTCGTCGCCAAGGTCGCGGAGGCACAAGCCGAACGAGCTGCAAAAGAAGCGGCGAAGAGCGGTCCCTCTGTCGCGCCTCCGAGCGCGGGCGTCCCCGGCGTCGCGATCCCCGCCGCGGGCAAGCCCCGCGTCGGCGGCACCACGCTCGCGATGGACGACAGCCCGCCCATGAAGGCTCCGTCGAGCGCGGGCGTCCCTGCGCATCCGTCGCAATCACCCGCGGGGCCGAAGAGCGAGCGGCCCGCGGCGACCACGATGGTGTTCACGCCGTCCGAGCTCGTGAAGGCCGCGCAATCGAAGGCCACGCAGGACAAGAGCGAGCCCAAAGAGAGCCGCGTCGGGGGATCGACGCTGGTGATCGAGCCCAACGCGCCGGTCGCTCCACCCGTGCCCTCGACCACGGCGCCCTCGTCCGCGGGCCGCATCGGCGCGCCCGCCGCGGCGCTGTCGAAGACCCTCGTCGAAGGGCCCGAGCCCTCGAAGCCCGAGCCCTCGAAGCCCGAGCCTTCCCTCCGCGGGACGCTCGTGATGGCCGCTCCGCTCGCCGCGATGAACGCCGCCGCCGCGAAGCCCAAGCCCGAAGCCCCCAAGCCCGAAGCCCCCAAGCCCGAAGCCCCCAAGCCCGAAGCCCCGTCGAGCGCGGCGAAGAGCGCGCCGAAGGCGCCGAAGGACGGCCTCTCGAGCACGATCGTGGGCATGGCGCCGATCTCGCTCTCGAGCGTGATGGGCACTGCGATGCACGAGGCGCCCGCCGCGTCTGCCGCGAAGGGCCCGGTCGCTGTGGCGAAGAGCGCTCCGTCGCCGATGCACTCGCTCGCACAGACGCTCGCAGGCACCGCGCCTTCGGCGTCGATCGCTGAGGCCCTCGCTGCAGAGCAGCAAGACGAACCGCCAGCAAAATCGCAGCAAGCGCAGCCCGTTGCGCCGAGCGCTCGCGCGTCCGATCCGGCCCCCGCGATCCGTCACACCAACACCCTTCGCGACGGGACGCCGGACGCCTCGAGCCGCACGGTCACCACACCCTCTGCGCTCGCCGCGACGCTCGCCCACGATCCGGTCGAGGCCGAGCCCGAGCCGGTGGTGCCGCGCGCGAGCGATGCTCCGCAGGTGGTCGCGAAGATCCCCGCGCGCGACTCGTCACCGAGCACGCCTCCGCGCTCGTCGCGGCCTGTGATCGCGTCGATGACCCCCTCGGGGCTCGCCGAGACGCAGGACAAATCGCAGCAAAAAACCTCGCAACAAACGGTGGGCATCGAGGTCGACGAGCCCGTCGAGGTCGGCGAATCCGCGCTGCGCATCGCGCTCGCTGCGGCCGGGACGATCGTGGTCGCGAGCGCGATCCCCGCGCTGGTGCGGGACCCGATCGGCGCGGCGACGTGGACGATCCCGGGCGTGATCGCGCTGGTGCTGGCGTTTGTTCCGGTGGGGCACGCGACGCGGGCGCTGCTGGCGTTTGCGCCGGCGCTGCCTGCGCTCGCCGTGCGCGCGATGGGCTGCGAAGGGCACACGGTCTCGGGCGCGCTCGCGCTCACGGCGCTCGCGGTGGGACTGCCCGCGGCGCTGATCTTTCGCGCGTATTTCGCTGGCGCGAAGCGCTCTCGGGCCTTCGTCGCCGCGGGGCTCGCGCTGGGCCTCGTGTGGGCGCTCTTGCCCGGCGGCGGCGCGGTGCTCGCAGGCTCATCGGGGCCGTGGGCCGCGTCTCACTTGCCCGCGCTCTCGCTGCTCGCGGTCGCGTCGCTCTCGATGACCGCGCTCTTGCCCGGTCGCACCGCGGGCGGCGCGCGCGGCTGGGCGCTGCTCGCGATCGGCTGGACGATGCTCCCTGCGCTCGGCAGCCGCGCAGAGAACTTCGGACCTCGCGCGCTCGACGCGCTCTCGCTCGCGGGGCTCACCGCGATCGCGTCGATGACCCTCGCGGCGCTGCTCGCGGTCTACGCGACGCCTGATCACGGCGCGACCGAAGCGTGAGCTCCGCGGCTCAGGCGCGGCTGTTCCACAACACGTCGGTCTTGCCCTTGGCGAAGTTCTCGTAGCGGGCCATCACGAAGAGCGCGTCGCTCAAGCGGTTGAGGTACTTCACGACGAAGGACCCGACGGGCTCGATGCGCGAGAGCGCCGTGGCGTGTCGCTCTGCGCGGCGGCACACGCAGCGCGCGACGTGCAGCTGCGCGGCGCCCGCGGTGCCTCCGGGCAACACAAAGTTCTCGAGCGGCGCGAGCGACTCGCTCAGCGAGTCCATCAGCTCTTCGAGCGCCACCACGTGCCGCTCTTCGATCTTCGGAACAGCGAACTTCGCCTTGTCCTCTTCGAGGATGCACAGGTCGCTCCCCAAGTGAAACAGCTCGTTCTGCACCGTGGCGAGCGCCTCGTTCAGCCGCGCGTCCAGCCCCAGCGCGATCGCGACGCCCACGCACGAGTTGAGCTCGTCGACGGTCCCGTACGCCTCGATGCGCAGCGCCTCTTTGGGCACCCGCTGCCCTCCGCCGAGCGAGGTCGTCCCGTCGTCACCTGTGCGCGTGTACACCCTTGTGATCCGTGGCATGCGACGGTGGATGCCACAGAACCCCCCTCGGTGTCGGCGGAATCTACGAGGCTGATCTCCCCCCGCGCAATTGTGCGATCCTCGTGTCTCTCCAATGGCTGACCCACGAACGACCCGGTACCGCTGCGCGGTGTGCAACTCGATCTACGACCCGGCCGAAGGTGACCCCGCCGCGGGCATCGCGCCGGGCACACCTTTTCAAGATCTGCCCGAAGACTGGTCGTGCCCCGACTGCGGCGCGTCGAAAGCTGACTTCGAGCCCATGAGCTGAGCCGCTCGCTCGGCGCGCTGACTCACGCGCAGAGCGAGAGGACGAGCTCTTCCATCACGCGCCACTCTTGCCCGCGCGCGGCGCTGACGGACTTCAGTCGCCCGTCGGTCTCGCTGAGCTTGCGCAGCGCCCGAAAGAGCTGCGCCGAGCTCCACTTCTTGGCGAAGCGCGCCATGTTCTTCGCCGCAAACGGGGGCATCTTGCCGGCGAGCGCGCCGACCGGGTCCGCGCCCTTCTCGATCGCGTCGCGCGCGATCGAGATCAACCGCACTTGCCGCGCGACGAGGGCGAGCACAACCAGCGCGGGCTTGTCCTTGTCCTTCGCGCGCGAGAGCGAGTCGATGATCGAGAAGCACCGCGGGAGGTTCTTGTCCGCCACCGCTTCGGACAGCTCGAAGACGCCCGACTCGCGGATGGGCTTGATGACCTCTTCGACGTCGTCTTCGCGGATCGCGCGCTTGCCCGCGAAGAGCTGCAGGCGCTCGAGACCGTCCGCGAGCGCGCCCAGGTCTGCGCCGATGGACAAGATCAGCGCTTCGGCCGCGCCGCGCTCGAAGCTGATGCCCCTGCGTCGCGCCTCGGCGTCGAGCCACGGACCGAGGTCGCGCTCGTCCGGCGTCTTGGCCTCGAACAGGTAGCCCTTCTTCTTCGCCGCCGTGACGAAGCGCATCGAGCCGTTGAGCTTCTCAGCGGTCACCAAGAGCACGGTGCTGGGCGACGGAGACTCTGCGTAGCGCAAGAGCTCTTCCCACTGGTCGGCCTTCCACGCTTCGGCGTTGCGCACGAGCACGAGGCGCACCTTGGCCATCATGGGCAGCGAGCGCGCGGCGTCGGCGACGGTGGCGCTGAGCGTGTTGGTCGCGTCGAAGTGGTCTTCGTTGAAGCCGCGCGGCCCAGGGCCCACGGTCGCGGCGCGCACCGCGTCGATCGCCTGCGTCACGAGCATGCGCTCGTCGCCCACGACGACGAGGATGGGAGCGACCTTTCCTTTTTGTGCTTCGGTGATGAGCGCTTCGATGCCCATGAAGAGAGACAAATGTCGGAGGTGCGCGACGCCGGTGCAAGTTCTCGGTACGTTTCGACGTCGAGAGAGTGATGCAACCGAAGGACGTGCACGCGCGCATCGACGCCGTGATCGACGGACACGCGGCGGCGCTGTCCGAGCTGGCGTTGAAGATTCACAGCCACCCCGAGCTGCGCTTCGAAGAGCACCGCGCGGCCGAGTGGATCGCTGAGACCGTTCGCTCGCTGACGGACCTGCCCGTCGAGCGCCCGTTCGGCGGGCTCGCGACGGCGCTGCGCGCCCGCTGCGGGACGAGCGGACCGAGGGTGGCCATCCTCGCCGAGTACGACGCGCTTCCGCACGTCGGGCACGCGTGCGGGCACAACCTCATCGCCGCGGGCGCCGTCGGAGCGTTCGTCGCGGTCGCCAGCGTGCTGCGCGAACAAGCGCCGCACCTGCACGGCGGCGCGGACCTGGTCGGGACGCCCGCCGAAGAGGGCGGAGGGGGCAAGATCCTCTTGCTCGAAGCGGGCGCGTTCGAGGGCGTCGAAGCCGCGATGATGTTTCATCCCTTCGACCGAGATTTGCTGGCGCACCCGACGCTCGCCAACGTGTGGCTGCACTTCGATTTCTACGGAAAAGCCTCGCACGCAGCGATCGCCCCGTGGGACGGCCAGAGCGCGCTCAGCGCCGTGACCAACACGTTTCACTTGATCGACTCGCAGCGCGTGCACTTTCGCGACGGCGTGCGCGTGCACGGGTTCGTCACGCAGGGCGGCGAGGCGGTCAACATCGTGGCCGAGCGCGCGAGCTGCGAGTTCAGCGTGCGCGCGACGAACGTGCGCGAGCTCGAGCGCGTGCGGGCGATCGTCGAGCGCTGCGCGAAGGCCGCGGCGATGGCGTCGGACGTGCGGCTCGAAGTGACCGCGCGCCGCGGGTACAAAGACCTGCAGAACAACATGCCGCTGGCGGACACGTTCGGCGCGCACATGAAGAACCTCGGGCGAAATCCCAAGCGAACCGACCCCGACGCGGGCGCTGGCAGCACGGACATGGGCGACGTCTCGCACGCCGTCGCGAGCATTCATCCGTGGGTGGCGATCTGCGACGAGGGCGAGACGACGTGCCACCAGCAGGCGTTCGCGAAGTGCGCGGCGTCCGAGCGCGGGGTCGAAGGGATGCTCTCTGCCGCGAAGGCGATGGCGCGGACGACCGTGGATTTTCTCGGCGACGAGCGGCTTCGCGCGAGCGCCCGCGCCGCGTGGGAGGCGCGTCCTCGGTGACGCTCTCGCGCGCGAGGGCGACGGCTGCGCTCGGTGTCGCGCTCGTCGCGGCGCTGGGCGCAGCGCGCTGTCGCGGCTCGCAGGGGACGACGGACGTGCGCGTGCCCGAGGGGTTCGGCGGGCGCGTCGCTCCCAGAGAATTACCTGAGATTTCTGCGGCCGATTGGCGCGCGAGCCCGGCGGTTCGCCGCTGCGAGACGGGCGCCTGCAGGGTGAGCACGGGCTTCGACGACGAGCGCGCGCCGGCCAAGATGAACGCGTGGGTGCTCGAGCCCGGGACGAGCTTGCGCGTGGACGCCGACGAGACCGTGGACGCGCTGGCGATGGTGGTGGCGGGGCGGGCGTACGCGTCGGTCGCCAACCCCGAGCCGCGCGAGTCGAACGAGCTCGACGAGCAGTCGGCGATCACCGCGTGGACTGCGCTGCGCTCATCGGGGCAAGGGCTCTACGTGTACGTGGGGCCGAGCGATCCGCCGGCCGCGGTGGTCCTGGTCGTCGCCCGGGACGCGCCTGCGTCGATGGGGACCGAGGAGGTCTCTGCGGACAGCGACGCTGCTGTGGGCGACGCGAGCGCGGGCGGCGCGAAGGTGATGGTCGAGCGACGCGCGCTCGCTCCGCAAGGGCTGCAAGTGCGGCGGCTCGCGGACGTCGAGTGGCTCTCGTGGGGGCAAGGGGCGTTTCGCGCGAAGATCGCGTTCGATGGTCCCTCGGCGCGGCGGGCTTCGTTCGGCGTGCTCGTGGGCGGGGCGAGCGCCAACGTCGCAGAGCACGTGCACGAGCGATCGTACGAGCTGATCACCGCGGTGATCGCGGACGGGATGGTCAACGTGTGGGGCGCGGGCGAGGGGGCGCTGGGGCACCAGAACGTGGTGCGCGCTGGAGATCCGCAGGTGATCGCGGCGGGGATGCGGCACGCGTGGGTGGGAGCGGGGACGGTTCCGCTGGTGGCTGTGCAGGCGTACGCGCCGGGCGGGCCCGAGCAGCGGTTTCGGGCGCTGAGCCGCTGACTATTTTTCGAGGCGCACTACCCGATCGGCTAGGCGTGCATTACGTCTCCGTGCGTCGGGGGACACACAGTCGCAGCGCGCTCTTCACAGTCCTTCACAGAGCGCCGTCGACTTCAAACTACTTCACGCGCCGCGGGCTGGAACGCAACGAGACCGTGCGTACCAACTCTATCGACGACGGAACGAGTGGTGTCCCGTCGGGCGTCGAGCGGAAGAGTTTCCCCCTCTGCTCGGTTGGTGTCGGACCGACTTAGTTCTTCGGTTCTCGACACTGTTGAGCGCGACGCCCGAGCCACTCGCGCATCTGTCGAACGGAGCGACCATCCCATGAGCGACAACGACCTTGCAGTGAGAGGCTTTATGCAGCGCGTCCGTAGCACCGAGGTGCTCTCGCGCGAAGACGAACACGACCTGGCCGTTCGCTATCGCAACGGCGACCGTGCCGCGGGCACCAAGCTCGTCGAGAGCAACCTCCGCTTCGTCCTCTCGATGGCGCGGCAGTACAAGCGCTACGGGCTCCCGATGCCCGAGCTCGTCGCCGAGGGCAACGTCGGCCTCGCTACGGCGCTCGAGAAGTTCGACCCGTACAAGGGCACGCGCTTCGTCACCTACGCGGCCTATTGGATCCGCGCGTACGTCCTCAACTACGTCATCCGTTCGTGGAGCCTCGTGGGCGCCGGCTCGGGCCCCTTGCGCTCGAAGCTGTTCTTTCAGCTCCGCCGCGAGCGGGCGCGCATCTCCAACGTCGTTCACAACAAGGACGAGGCGCTCGCCGCCCTCGCCGAGAAGCTCAACATGACCGTCGAGAAGCTCGAGCCCTTGCTGCAGCGCCTCGACGCGCGCGACGTCTCGCTGGACGTCCCCGTCTACGCCGACGGCGAAGGGACCCGCGGAGACTCTCTCGGCGACAACGCTCCCCCTGCGGACGAGCAGTACGCGCAGGCCGAGCGGCAAAATGTGTACGACATTCGAGTGCGCGCCGCGGTCGCCCGCCTCGATCCCCGCGAGCGCTTCATCGTCGAGCAGCGCATCATGAGCGACGAAGAGCTCTCGCTCGCCGAGCTCGGCCGCAAGCTGGGCGTCTCTCGCGAGCGCGCTCGTCAGCTCGAAGCCCGCGCGCGCAAGAAGCTCGAAGCGCAGCTGGCCGACCTGCGACACATGCACGCCGAAGCCGCGTGACCGCGGGCGGAGCGCCGCCCACGCGCGCCGTCAAGTCGGCGCGCTTGCGTGCGGCACAGCCGACAAGCGCTCGGGCATGGAGCCCGAGCTGGGGCAGGTGAGTATCGACGCTGCGGGCACTCGAATGTGCTGAAGCGCCGGTGCTTCAAAGAGAACCCCAGTTGCCTAAGCCCAGGCTCTTGCCTGGGCGCACGTTGGCCACGCCACGCGCAAGCGCGCCAGCTTGATGGCGCGCGGAGGGCACTTTCGAAGCCGCGTGACACTCAGCCCACACAATCAAGTGACTACACGAAATACAGGCTCGCGGTGAGCGCTCCGTTGTAGAGCGTGTGCACGAGCCAGGGGTAGGCGAGGCCGCGGGTCTTCGCGTAAATCGCCGCGTTGGTCGCCCCGACGGCGCAGATCGGGATCAGCCCCGCCCACGCGCCGGACAGCTGCGCGGCGTGCACCAGCGTGAAGACCACGGCGCTCGCGAGCGCCCCGCGCCAGAGGTTCGCCCGGCCGAAGGTCTTCACGAGCACCGCGCGAAAGAAGAGCTCTTCGCTGAACGGCGCGATCAGCGCGCCGAAGGCGATGGCGAAGCGCGCTGGCGAGCGCTCGAGCAGCCGGCCCATGGGCGACGAGTTGAGGTCGGGGATGAGCTTGGTCGAGCCGATCGCGATCGCCACGAGCCCCGCCGCCGCGAGCAAAGACAGCGCGGCGCCCTTCAGCGTGATCGTCGAGAAGCCGATTTTCTCGCGCCAATCCGCGCTCAGGCCCCGACGGCCGTCGGACTGAAACGCCCCCAGCAACGCGAAGGACACGAGCACCATGAGCCCGTGCTGCGTGAGCGTGGTGACCGCGACGGTGAGCCCGTCGACGCCAGCGGGCGGGCGGTAGAGCGCCATCCAGCCGACGACGAACATCGCGTTGACCAGCTGCACGGCGATGTACGCGCCCAGCGCGAGCGCCCACGACCAGGGCCACGAGGTCGGCGCCTCGGGCGTCGCGTAGGCGTCGGGGGACGCTGCGCTCGGCGCGCGCGGGCGGCGAAAGAGCGTGAGCGCGAGGCCCAGGACGAAGGCGATCGTCGGCAGCGCGAAGAGCAGGGTGAAGCGCCGGTGCGTGAAGCGCTCGGCGACCGCCACGCGCGTGGCGACCGAGGCAGAGAGCTCGGCGGTCACCGTGACCACGCCGCTCGCGTGCGCGGTGGCCTCGAGGCAGCGACGGCCGCGGGCGTCGTCTTGGGTGAGCTCTTCGCGGGCGACAGGGCGGCCGTCGCGCGAGAGCACGAGCCACGAGCCGTCGCGGGCGAGGGCGGGGGCGTTGTCGGCGGGGCAGAGGACGAGGCGAAGCGTTCCGGGGGAGGGGAGCAGGGCCGGGCCGAGGTTGAGCGTGCGCATCGGGCGCGACGGAAACGCCGCGACGTGGCTCCGCTCGACGTGGTCGCTCGCGGCGAGCGCGCGGGTGATCCACAGGGCGCTCGCGATGGCGAGCGCCATCAGCAGCAGCCCGCCCGAGGACTTCAAACGACTCGACACAGTGGTGCGCTTGAATACCAACGAAGCCAGGACCGTGCATCATGGCAGCCGTTGCTGCTGCGAGTCGCAAGAGAGCTTTCTGCCGTCGTCGCGTGCGCGCTGCTGCTCGCGTTGGCGTTGCGCGCGAGCGCGTCGAAGGCCCTGGCCGCGCGCACAGGCCCCGCGCGCCCCAGGGTGACCGCGGTTGCGCCTCCCGCAGCGCTGGCGACGGACGGCGACGTGCTGCGAGCCCCCGCTGCGGCGCCGATCGTCGCAGCGACCCCGCGGGCCGCCACCCGCGCGAGGCCCACGCGAGCGAGCGCGAGCGCGAGAGCGAGCGTCGCGCGCGAGCCCGAGCGGTGGGTCGAGCTTCGTCCGCGCTTGTACGAGCGCGCCGACGGGACGCTGCGCGCCGACCTTCGAGGCGTCGACAACATCAGCGAATTCGCCCGTGGAATGCGCGCTCGCGCCTCGGCAGACGGCGGCTTCGAGGTCGTCTCGCTCGACCAACAGGGCTACCTCGCCGCGGCCGGCGTGCGCCCGGGCGACAGGCTCGTGATGATGAACGGGCGCAGCACGCGCTCGCTCGACGAGCTGCTCACCGCGTACGCGCTGGGGCGGCTCGGCTCGACGGTTTCTTTGCAGTTCGCGCGAGGGCAGCGACACTACGCGATCAGCGCAGAGGTCTTGCGCGGAGACCGCACCCCATGAGGGCCACGCACGCACCACCAACGCCCGCAGACGAGCGCCGCGACCGCCGCGCCGCGCGGGGCGTCGAGCGCGCGGTGATTGTGTGTGTGACTATTCTAGTGGGCAGTGTTTTGGCTGCAGTTTCGTCGACGAAGACCGCCGGTGCGCAGACCGTTCAGCGTCGGACGAGCGACGGCGGAGCGGACGGGGACGCCTCGCGCGGCGGTGACGGCGGGGCGCAGCTCGAGGCTGGCGCGACGGCCGTGGACGACAGCGACGACACGAGCGCGGACCACGTGCTCGGGCGCGCCGAAGACGACCTGCCCGACCCGATCGCGGACGAGGGAGAGCGCACGGGGAGCGCCGAGGGAGAGCCGCTTCCGAGCGCTCCGCGGGCGGCGCACGAGATCGCGGCGCTGTCCGATCGGCAGTGCGTGCGGCTGCTGCGTCGCGCGGGGGTGGCGTTCGAGCCGAGCGATCGCGCGGTGCGAGGCGTGGCGCAGCCCATCTATGTGACCGGCCCGATCGGCGGCGTGACTTACCGCGCCAGCGGGCGGCGGCAGATCCGCGAGCTGATGGACTGCCGCATGGCCATCGCGCTGGTGCGTTGGTCGCGGCTTTTGCGCGCGCTGAGCGTGCGCGAGGTCGTGCACTTGAGCACGTACCGTCCGCCGACGCAGGCCGAGGCCGAGCGCAACCCGGTGCAGACCCGGCACATGGGCGGGATGGCGATCGACGCGGGCGTGTTCGTGCGCGACGACGGGACGACGCTGAGCGTCCTCGGGGATTTTCACGGGCGATTGCGCCGTCCAGTGTGCGGCCCCGAGGCGCGCGTCCCGCGCAACGAAGCGGCGCGCGTGCTGCGGACGATCGCGTGCGACTCCGCGCGGCGCGGGCTCTTTCACGTGGTGCTGACGCCGAACTTCAACGTCCCGCACCGCAATCATTTTCACTTGGAAGTGGCCCGCGGGACGAGCTGGCAGTTCGTGCGTTGAGTCACTTGCGCCGAAACACCATGCGGTACACGGGCAAGCCGTCGATGATGGCGATCGCCTCGCGGTTGGACCGCGCGGGCACAAACGGGCTCTCGTCCACGTAGGGGCTGCCGAGGCTCTCGAACGCTTCGTGCTCGGCGAAGCGCGGGTTGTACGCCTCGGCGCGCTCGAGCACGTCCGTCTGCACGAGCACCAGCCCGCCGGGCTTCACGACGCGCGCGATCTCGTTGACGAGGGCGTCGCCGACGACCATCCGCTTGGCGTGGCGCTTCTTCCACCACGGGTCGGGAAAGTGAATGGCGACAGCGTCCACGCACGCCATCGGCCCGAGCCGCGGCAGCACCTCGCGCGCGTCCTCAGCGAAGCACCGCGCGCGCTTGCCGTAGCCCTTCTGCGCGAGCCGATCGTCGAGCTGAAACGCGAGCTTGCGGCGGATCTCGAGGGCGATCACCCGCTGGGTTTGATTGTGTGCGCACAATTCGAGCGCGAACCGCCCGCGGCCCGGGCCGATCTCGAGCATCAGCGGCCCGTCGCCAGAGACGAGCTCGGTCAGCGTCACGGGCCCTTCGGGCAGCCGAGGGGCGTGTGCGTAGCTCTTCGGGCGCTGCTTTTCGGGGCTCTCGGGGGTGTCTTTCATGGGTTCATTCGCCATCGGGGCGCGCGATACTCGCACGCATGAAGTCTCCGAAGGTCGTGAGGATGGTGCTGTTCAAGCACGGAGTGGCGTACCTCGAACGATCGGGCGCGGCAGACGGGCCGTTCGAGCTCTCGTTTCGGATCGACGAGATGAACGACGTGCTCAAGTCCCTGGCCGTCTGGGTCGCCCGCGGAGACGCGACCGTGGGCGCCGTGGCCTTCGACAAGCCCGAGGACCCCGAGCAGGCCCTCGCGCGCAGAAAGCTCAGGCTCGAGCCGGGCCTCGCGCTGCAAGGGCTGCTCGCGTCGCTGCGCGGCCGGCGCGTCTCGGTCTCGCTCGATGAAGGCCCGGTCTCGGGCGAGGTCATCGGCATCGAAAACGCGCCCATCGCCGACGGCGCCAAGCGCCTGCGACTCGTGCTGCGCGCAGGTGACGGCCAGATCGCCCTCGTCGACGTGGACCGCGCGCGCGGGATCGCCCTCGACGAAGCGCCCTCTCGCGCGGACCTCGAGTTTCTCGTGGACCGATCGCGCGCCGCGACCGCCGGCGAGAGCCGCCTCGTGCGCGTCGCCCTCTCGGGGACCGCCGAAGACCTGCGCGTCTCGTACGTGATCCCCGCGCCCATCTGGCGCGTCTCGTACCGCCTCGCCACGATCGACAACGACGTGATGCTCATGGGCTGGGGCATCGTTCACAACCCCGCGGACGAAGACCTCGACGCGATCGACCTCACGCTCACCACGGGGCAGCCCGTCTCGTTCGTCATCGACCTGTACAACCCGAAGAACGTCGCGCGCACCGTCGTCGAAGAGACCTCGCGCGCAGCCGCGGCGCCCACGCAGTTCGAGCGCGCCCCGATGCCTCCGCCCGTCGCCCCGAGGATGATGGCCGCAGGAGCGCCCGCAGGCCCGCCGCCTGCGCCCGCGCCGGCGATGGCCCCAGCCCCCATGGCGAGCGCGATGGCCGACGGCGCGGCCAACGCCAGCAACTACGCCGACCGCGGAGAGTTCTTCGAGTACCGCGTCGCCACGCGCGTCTCGATCAAGCGCGGCGGAAGCGCGATGGTCCCGCTGCTGTCTCGCAGGATTCCCGCGAAGAAAGAGCGCATCTGGCGCGTGGGCCAGGCCGCCTCGCCAGACCTCGTCTTGTCCTTCGACAACGAGTCGGGCGCCGTGCTCGAAGAGGGCCCCGCCGTCATCTACGCGGACGACGTCTACGCCGGCGAGGCCATGGTCCCCTACTCTGCGCGCGGGACCAAAGTGCGCCTCGCCTTCGCCAAAGACCTCGCGATTCGCTGCAAATCCAGCGCTCGATCGCAGTCCGTCGCCTCCTCGCTCTCGCTCAACGGCGAGTACGTCGTCGAAGAGCTGCGCCACGAGATGCTCTGGACCTTGCGCGCCGAGAGCGACCACCGCGAGCCCGTCGACGTCGTGTTCGAAGTGCCCAAGATCACGGGCCGCACCTGGGATCCCGCCGGTCCGCAGCCCTTCGAAACGACCGCGAATTTCCACAGATTTCGCGTCACCGTGTACCCGCAAGGCGCCGCGGTGCTCGAGCCCGTCGAGCGCTGGCCCGGGACGCGCTCGATCCACGCCGCGCAGCTCGGCGCGCAGGACCTGCAGCTCTGGTTCGACCGGCAGTTTCTCGACGCGACCACGTACGGCGCGCTCGCCGAGGTCTTCAACCACCACAACGCCGCCAACCTCGCCGACGCCGAACGCCAGCGCGCCGAGCGCGAGCGCGAAGAGGCGTGGCAGAAGCAGAGCAAGATCTCGACGCAGCTCCAGGTGCTCAAAGACGCCGGCCCCGAAGGCGAGCTGCGCATGCGCTACGTCCGCGAGCTCGCCGCGGCGCAAGACGTCGTAAACCAATGCGAGCAGCGCGCCACGCTCTTGCGCGCGCAAGCCGAGCGCGAGCGCGAAGCCGCGCGACAGAAGCTCTCGACCCTCGCGAGGAGACGCTGATCCATGCACCCTGTTTCGACCCGCACGACCGCGCTCTTCGGAGTGCTCACCGCGCTCACGCTGCTGGCTCTCTTGCGCGCAGGCCGCTCGCTCGTCTCGCGCACGGCTAAAGACGAGGGCGCCCGCCGCAACGCCGCGCAGAACATCACGCTGGGGGGCGACGTGCTCGCCGTCCTGCTCGTGGCCGCGGCCACCGTTCGATACAACGCGCTCGGTCAGTCCGTCGTCCACGACGTGGTCAGCGTGGCGATCATGGGCGTGACGGGGCTCGCGCTCGTTCAGATCTCGGGCTCGCTCGGCGTGCGCGCGCTCTTCGGCGGCCACCTGCGACAAGAGCTCGCGCGCGGCAACATCGCAGCGGGCCTCGCTGCGGGCGCGCACTACGCGTCGATGGGCGTGCTCGCGCGGCACGCGGTCAGCGCGCAGGACTGGCGCAGCTGGGGCCTCTCGCTCGTGTTCTTCACGCTCGCCGTGATCGCTCACCTGGGCGCCGTCTCGCTCTTTCGCGCGCTGACGACCTACGACGACGACGAGCACATCCGCGGAGGAAACCTCGCCGCCGCCCTCTCGTACGCCGGCGTCTCGGTCGCGAGCGCCGTGGTGATCTCTCGCGCGCTCGAAGGGGATTTCACCACGTGGAAGGCCTCTCTCACCGGCTTCGCCCTGCTCAGCGCGTGCGTCCTCGGGCTCTATCCCGTCCGTCAGCTCGTCGTGCAATCGCTCTGGCTGAAGGCCAGGCCCACGCTGCGCGGAGGCGCGCTCGACGACGCCATCGCCCAGGACCGAGACGTCGGCGCGGCCGCCCTCGAAGCCACCACGTACCTCGCCTCTGCGCTCGCCCTCGTCGCCCTCGCGTGAGCCTTCGATGACCGATGCATACGAGCCCTTCGCCGCGGCCCTCGTCGCCCGAGGCGTCCTGCAAGACCCCTGGTACGACGGGCAGCCGCGCTTCGCGACGACGCCCGTCGTGATCGATCGCGCGCAGCTCGCCGCGCTCGCTCGCGTGGGCGAAGAAGTGGCCGCGCTCTACGACGAGCTCTGCTCGGTGGTCGACGAAGACCCCGCGCTGCTCGATGAGTTCTTCGCGCTCACGCCCACACAAAAAGTGCTCTGGCAGGCGAGCGCCCCGCGCTGGCACGGGATCGCGCGGGCCGACGTGTTCGTCACGGACGACGGGCTCGCGGTGGCCGAGCTCAACTGCGACACGCCCACGGGCGAGGCCGAGGCGACCGAGCTCAACGCCCTCGCGCGCACGCTCTCGGCCGCGGCGCTCGAGGGCTGCGAAGACCCCAACGAGAGGCTGCGCGAGCGCTTCGTCGCGATGGTCGAAGAGGTCCGCAAGCGCATCGCCGGCGACGACTCGCCGAAGACCCTGGGAATCATCTATCCAACAGAGTTCTCCGACGACCTGTCTGTGATCCGTCTGTACCGACGGTGGTTCGAGGCCGAGGGCTATCGCGTGGTGCTCGGCTCTCCGTACAACCTCGAGACCGACGAAGAGAGCGGCCGCGCGACGCTCTTCGAAGAGCCCCTCTCGGTGCTCTTGCGGCACTACAAGACCGACTGGTGGACCGAGCGCGCGTCGGTGTGGAGCGACGAGGCGCTGGCGGACACTGAGCCGTTGATCGTTCCCCTGCGGCACGCGCTGACGGCGGAGGTCGAAGAGCGCACGGCGATCATCAACCCGTTCGGCGCGGTGGTGCCGCAGAACAAGCGCGCGATGGCGCTGTTTTGGGAGCACATCCATCGCTTCTCGACCTGGGCGCAGGGCGTGATCGAGCGGGTCATCCCGTACACTTCTCGACTCGAGACCGTGCACGAGGCGCAGCTGCGCGCCGAGCGCGAGCAGTGGGTGCTCAAGAGCGACTACGGCGCCGAGGGCGACGAGGTGATCATCGGCAAGCACTGCACCGACGAGCACTGGGACAAGTGCCTGCGCCTCGCGCGCCCCGGACGATGGATCGCGCAGCGGTACTTCGAAGCCCTCGCGCAGCCCGACGGAGCGACGATCAACTACGGCGTCTACCTCGTCGCCGGCGAATTCGCAGGCCTCTACCTCCGCGCGCAGGCAGGCGCCACCAACGAGCGCGCCCTCAGCGTCCCGGTGTTCGCACGCTGAGCGCTCACCTTCTGGTGTTTGGCACGCTGAACGGTCAGCGGCTGGTGTTTGGCACGCAGAACGGTCAGCGGCTGGTGTTTGGCACGCAGAACGGTCAGCGGCTGGTGTTTGGCACGCTGAACGGTCAGCGACCCCGGGCAAGCTCGCGCACGAACGCGGGGTCGAACACGCCGTCGACCCGCAGCGAGTAGCGAAAGAACGGGTCGGCCAGCACGCCGTGGTAGTCCATGTCGTTGAACCAGTACGCGCGCGCGTCCACGACGAGCGGCTCGTCTTCGCTGCGATTTTGCAGGTAGAAGCGCTTTCCTCGACGGGGGGAGAGCATCACGCACTGGGCGACGGTCTCGCTCTGGCCGGGCTCGCTGTCGCGGTGCAGCGGCGCGTGGTCGTTGGCCTCCATCCCGAAGATCACCACGCGACCCACCTCGGTGAACGGAAGGGACTCGATGAGCGCGACGGTCTTCGCGAAGTGCTCGCGCGCCTCGTCGGTGAAGTCTTTGCCCTCGCCCGAGTGCTTGTCCTCCCAGCGCTCGTTGGCGAGCAGGTGATAGCAGCACTTCCAGGGAAAATACGCTCCGTGTCGCACGGACAACAGTCGTTGCTGCGCCCGAGAGAAGGGCCGATCGGTCTCGTCTCCGTGCGCCGCCGCGCGCGCTTCGTACGGCGCCGCCTCGACGCCCTCGTCCGCGAGCGAGGCGAAGTCTTCGTACTCGGCTTCGGTCATCGCAGCGAGGGCGTCCATCGCGTCGCGGTAGCCGTCGTCCATCATCCAAGGGGCGACGACGCCCATGTGCTTCAGCGTTCCGCCGGTGTATTCGCTGTCCAAATGGGACAGGGCGAGGGTGATCTCGCGGTCGATCGCGTCGAGCGCCGCGCCGTCGATGTACGGGCCGAGGTCGAGATAGGGACGTCCGAACACGCCGCAATACCGTGAGCGCACCGCCCGATTGTGCCCCGAGCCCGCGCCGCTGCGCGTGCGCAAACGTCACGCACCCGATCGCGAACAACCGCTCAGCCCGCAGGCGACGTCGCCAGCGACAAGACGTACGGCGTGCCCGCGGCCCCGCCCTCGATGGTGAAGACCGTCGTCGATCCTCCCTCCACGATGAGCTCTGGCGAGGGGCCGTCGCTGCGCACGCAGCGGTCGGGCACGACCATCCCGCACGCGGGGCCCGCGCCCAAGAACAGCGGCGTCCCCGCGGTAGGCTGCGCCGCGCGAACGTAGAGCGACGAGTCCGCCGGCAGCGTCATCGAGAACGTCTCGTCCGGCACCCGCGCGCGACCCGTGCACGAGAGCGTCGTGCCGTCGCGCCCGCCGAAGAGCCCGTAGATCGCGCCGCCGATCCCGACGTCGTAGGGCGCCGCGCAGCTCGCCGCGGGCGCAGCAGGCCTGCGCGTCACGTTGAGCCGCATGGGGCCCGACGAGCTCTCTCCGTATGAATCCGCGGCGAAATACAGCGTGCGCGGCGCGGTCGACGTCGTGCTCGGGCGGATCACCACGCGCGAGCTGTAGCGCAGCGGGTCGTCGGAGTCGTCGTTGCACGCGAGCGGCTGCGCCATCGCGTCCGGGCAGCGATCGAAGACCAGCAGCACGGGATCTCCGCTCGACCCGACGCGCTCGAGCCGCGCGTCGAGCTCTTCGTTCGCCGGCCACGTCACGCTGTACCAGAGCTCTTTTCCGGCGCCTGCGGTGCTGCCCGCGAAGCGACAGCGAGGGCCGAGCTCGGCGCTGCCCTGCGCCGTGTCGATCAGCCGCGCGTCGTTGCGCTGGGCCATCAAGCTGATGGGCGTCGCGACGGGGCAGGTGCTGTTCGCGAACGGGCCGCAGATTCCCTGCTCGTCGACCATTCCGTTGCAGTCGTTGTCGATGCGGTCGCACAGCTCGGCCGAGGCCGGAGAGACGTCTCGTCGCGCGTCGTCGCAGTCGCGTCCGAGGCAGACCGAGCCCTCTCCGTAGCCATCGCCGTCGTTGTCGATGCAACCTCGCGACGCCGAGCGAACACACGCGTTGCTGGGCCCGCACGTCGTGCCCGAGGGGCAGGGGGGACACCAGGGATCGCAGCGGCCCGGCGCGCACGCGTCGGCGCTGGGCCTGCGCGTCGGCGCGCTCGCCGTCGACACTGCAGACGGATCGATGCACACGCCGTCCTCGCCGCACGTGAGCCCGCGCTCGCGGCACCACGCGTCGGTGTTGCACCGCGTCGCGCCCGAGCTCCCGCAGCCCATCACCGGAAAAGCGCAGTGATAGCTCAGCACCATCCGCACGATCGTGGGCCCGTCGGCGCTCGGTCGAACGACGGCGTGCTGCGTCCACGAGTACGCCACGAAGCCCGGCGCGCTCGAGCTCTCGGCGCGCACTTCGACGAGCACGCGGTCTTCGTACGGAGGGTCGACGGTGAAGACCAACGACGCCGGGAGCGAGATGCCTCCGTCGTTGGTGCGCTGGTACTCCTGTCTGCTGACGGAGGGATCGATGACGAGCGAGATCGCGCCGCTGTCGACTGCTCCGTCGCGCGCGTCCATCGATGCGTCGGACCGGCCGTCGGTCCCAGCGTCGCTGCGCGCGTCCACGGCGGCGTCCATCACGCGCGCGTCCATCGCGGCGTCGAGGCCTGCGTCTGCGCGAGCGTCCATGGCGCTGTCGGTGCGGGCGTCGCTCGCGTCCGTCGGTGCGTCGGACCCACCGTCGGTCCTCGGCGCGCTCACGCGATCGATCCGCACGACGCGGATGGCGATCTTCAGCGGAACGCTCTGCGGCAGGTCCGTATCGAGCACGAGCTCGATGTACGGCCGCGGTCGCGCGCAGCCCGCGAGCGCCAGCCCGAGGGCCAGCAGCGAGAGCAACGAGAGCGCGCGAGACGACGTAGCGTTCAAAACCGCAGCGGCGATTGTCGCTTGTTCGCAGCGCCCACCGCAAAGAGCCTGCGGGCGAATGTGCTCAGGGGAGCGCGACGGTCACCGTGATGTCGCCGCTCGGCGACTGCATGCACTGCGCGCCCGCCGGCGGCGCCACGCACGCGCACGACGGCGCATCGCCGCAGCGCGCAGGCAACGCCCGGCACTCGAACGAGCGCATCGCACCGGGGACGCCCGGGATCGACACCTGACACAGCTCCGCGCCGCTCAAGCACGTGAGCGCTGCGCCGCACGCGAACCGCCTCGCGACGCCCGAGTCGTCGCAGCGCCAGCCGCTCGACGTGCACGTGCACGTGGCGCCGGGGGGCCTTCCGACGCAGGCACACGATGTGACAAAGACCTGCCCTTCGCCGCAGGTCCACTCGCCCGCGACGCACGTGGGGGCGGTGAGGGTGTCGCCGCAGGCGCCGCCGCTCGTTCCGTTGGCGCACTGGGCGGGGCGGCCGACGCAGCCAGGGTTGGCGGCGTCGAGCTGCGCGCCGCTGTCGCCGCTCTGCGCGCTGTCCGGGATCGCTGACGCGTCGGTCACGATTGACGAATCCGCCGTTGATTCACTGTCCGTTGCGCGCGCGCTGTCCTGCGCGCCCGCGTCGGCTTGCACGATCGCCGACGGGCTGCACCGCGCGAGGGCGAGCAGCGAGGCGAGGGCAAGCAAGGTTCGGTTTGGCATATTCCCAAACTGTCGCGCGAAATCCCTGCGAGCGCCAGTTCTCTCTCTCGTGCGGTCGTCGCGCGCGTGGCACACGGCGGTGCTCACTCGAGCGTCTCTGCGAGGGCGCGCGCGATCATGGCGTCGAACGCGCGCACGCCGTCTTCGCTGGGCTCGTACGCGACCGGCGCGAACCCGCGCGAGCCCGCGGCGCGCTGCTGCGACTCGCACACGAGGCGGTCTTCATCGTGAACGCGGTCCCAGAACCGCGCGACCTCTTCGATCGCACAGCCCTCGCTCTTGCTATGCACCAACGTGTCGCACCAGAGCGCAGTTCGGTCGACGTCGAGCGCGAACAGCCGATACGCCAGCAAATAGTCCGGCTGCCGCGAGTACAGCGCGTTGGGAAACACGTACGCGTCCCGCACCCTCCGCCGCTCGCGCTCGTCCCCCACGATGAGCGCGCGCCCGTTGGTCCGCCCCGTCTCGCTCACGGTCTCTGCGTCCTCGACGAGCGGCATCTCTCCGGCGATCCACCACTCGCCCATCGTGCTCTGGGACGCCCTCCACGGGGTCCATCGCTCGAGCGCGCGGTGGACGCCCTCGAAGTGGTGGGCCTCGACGAAGTTCTGCACGACGAGCTTCCAGTTGGCGCGCACCTCCCACCGGGTCGAGCGCGCGCGGACGAGCGGCGCGCGGTCCAGCACATCGAGCCATTCGGGCAGCGAAAAATCAGGGTGAACCGCGTCGTCGTACCGCGCCCAGCGCTGCGCAGCCCGCTGCTCGCACCGCGCGCGCACCAGCGGCTCGCTCGACCCGCGCCCCACCCCGAGGCGAGCGCCGTCGAGCCCGTAGCGCCACTGGTGGTACGGGCACTCGAGGCAGAGCGCGCGTTGCCTTCCTGAAGGCTGCTCGGGCAACAGCGTGGCGCCCCGGTGCCTGCACACGTCGAAGATCGCGTGGCGCTGAAGGTCCGCGCCGCAGGTGATCACCAGCCGCGGGTCCGCGTCGCTCGCGCGCGTCCATTCGCCGGGGCGCTCGGCGTCCCCGAGGCCGGCGACCGCGAAGGTAGACCCGTCGAAGATCCGCTGTTTCTCCAGGCGAAACAGCGCTTCATCCGTGTACGCCCGCGCGGGCAGCGGCCGCCCTTCGGCGCTCGCTCGGCGCAGCGCTTCGATCGCCGTGAGGTCCTTCATGAAGCGCCGCGCATCGGTGATCGCGAGAGGATGGATCGATCCTCGAGGTCTCGAGAATTTGAATTCGTGTGCTCAGCTCTCGGCCGCGATGCGATCGAGGTGCTTCTTGTACGCGCCGAGCGCCTCGAGCGCGACGTACGTCGAGAACGTGGTGTTGTAGTAGTACCCGACGTTGGGCATGAGGACGCCCTGGTTGTGCTCGTCCTTCCACAGGCCGTCTGCGCCTTGGTGCGCGAGCAAGAGGCGGACGGCGCGCTCGACCGCGACGTTGACGGTGCGGTCGCGCATGTCGCCGGCTTCGGTCAGCGCCCACGCTCCGTACGCGGTGATCGACCGCATCGACGCGCCGCGCCCGGCGTGGGACGGGTCCGAGTACGAGCGCGGGTCTTCGCCCCAGCCGCCGTCCATGTTCTGGTGCTCGAGGATGAAGCGCAGCCCGTCCTTGACCCACGTCTGGTCGAGGTCAGCCTTCACGCTCGCGAGCCCGGTGAGAATGTACGCCGTGGCCGGAAGAAAATTGATCGCCCACATACCCCACCACGCGCCCGTGACGGGCTCGCGCAGGTACTCGATGAGGGCGATCGCCTGCCGCACGCGCGCGTCTTGCGCGGTCATCCCGTGCATGCCCAGCGCGTACAGCGTTCGTCCTGCGACGTCAGCCGTGCTCGGGTCGCCTAGCTGCGCCATCTGCTGAAACCCGTCGGACAACAACCGCACGAGCCCGTGCACTTTGCCCACGTCCGTCTGCGCCGCGGGGTCTTTGTAGTACATGAGCCCGGGCAGAGGCGTGGGCTTTCCGTAGGCGAACGCGCCCCAGCCGCCGTCCGGGTTCTGCATCGCGAGCAGCCAGTCCATCCCGCGCTGAATCGCGCGCGTGAGGTGCTCGGGCGGATCGCTCAGCCCGTTGCGCACGGCGATGAGCGCGCTCAGCACCTCTTGCGTGCTGTCCATGTCCGGGTTGAGCTCGTTGCCCACTTCGAAGGGCCATCCGCCGCTCGCAGGAGCCCACGGAGGCGGCGTCTGCCAGTCCCACGGCGACGGCTTGGTGGTCTGGTACTCGATGAGAAAGTCCACCGCGCGCGTGAGCGCAGGATCGTTGGCGGGCATCCCAGAGTTGACCAGCGCGCGGACCCACTGCGCGGTGTCCCACAGCGTGCTCTCGAACGGCGCGACGTAGAGCCCCACTTGTCCGTCGCGGTTGTAGCTCTTGACGCTCGCGACGTGCTGCAGCGCGCGGCGAATGCGCGTGTCGTCTCGAGACACGCCGAGCCCCGCGAGCGCGCACGCCCCGAGCAGCGTGATGAACGTCACGCCGATCCAGCTGCCCGACTCGTCCTGGCGCTCGGTGAGGTACTCGATGGACTTCTGCGCGGCGAAGTACGCCACGGGCTCGGTCCACGGCGACGGCGGACGCGAGCTGCGCTTGAGCGCCCAGATCAGCGGGCCCATCGTGTGGATGGGCATGAGGGTGTTCACGCCGAAGAAGCGCGCGAGAAAGTCCTCGGAGCCCGGGATCAAGTCCAAGCCGAGCGGCACCGAGGGCAGATCGCTCGCGGGCAGCGCGCCGGCGATCACCAGGCAGATCTTCGTGATGGGGTTGGCGCTGTTCATCCCGCCGCGCGCTTCCATCGCGAGGCGCGCGCGGGTCATCGCGGGGTCGGTGTCCGAGACGCCCGCAGAGAGCATGCCCGAGTACCAGAACGCGGTTCCGTCGAGCGTGCCTTCGTCGCTGAACTCCCAGCTCGCGACGCTGCCGTCGGGCAATTGCTTCGAGCGCAGATAGCGCTCTCCCTCTTGCGCGTCCCGCGCGCTCAGCGCCCCGAGGTACCGCTCGAACACCAGGTCCGTCGCGGTCCCGAACGAGCCCGCGAGGTTGAGCCCCTCCCATCGCCCGTCGCGCCCCTGCGTCGCTCGGATGGCGGTGTGCGCTCGGTCGATCGCCTCTTGCACGCGCGCGCGCAAGGGCCTCGGGTCACTCTCGCTCGCAGAAACAGCGCTCGATTCAGCGGTAGATTCCGTCGCGTCGCTCATGGCTCTCGGGCCTCCCTCTCTGTGTGTGCCGCGAGCGTAGCGCACTGGCGGCGCGCTGCGCGACCAGCAGGATGGCTCGTGCTGACTCCGTCGGGATACCCTTCGCGCCACGGATGGCCACAGCGAAGAAACCCGCGAAAGCAAAGCCCGCCCCGCTCCCGGTCCCCGAGCACGTCCGCGCGCTCTGGGAGCAAATCAAAGGCAAGGCCCAACAGCAGCTCTTTCACCCAGAGCCCGCCAAGCGCATCGAAGCGGCCACCGCGCTGAAGGACAAGTATTTCTACTACGCCAACCGAGGCGCCCTGCTCGTCGCCGCGGCGATCGCCGACCCCGACCCCGAAGCGCGCGCCGCGATGCTCGACGTCGTCGCGTACACCGGCAGCTACCTCGCGTGGAGCGACGTGCTTGGCCTCCGCGCCAACGCCCATCGCTTGCTCGACCAGAGCCCCCTCGCGCTGCGCGCGGCCGTCGCGCGGTGCTTCGCCGAGACGGGCGTCCCCGTGGTGCCCGAAGACCTCCCGTGGCTCGGCGCGCTGCTCGACGAAGCGCCGCAGGACGAGCACGTGTTCGCCTCCGTCGTTCGCCTCGTGGGACGCGCCGCGAGCACGGGCGTCGCCGTCGATCCCGCGTTTGCGCTCGCCGATCGCCTCGTGCGCCACCCCGCAATCGGACGCCGCGCGCTGTGGCTCTTCGAGCGGTTCTCTTCGAAGCCCGACGCAGTGACCCTCGCGCTCATCGAGCTGTGCGACAGCTCGCTCGACGCTGCCTCGAGCGCCGCCCTCGCGCTCGCGTACCGCGGTCCGTCCGCGCACGACGCGCGCGCGATCGCCGCCATCGAGTCCTACCGCGATCGCGCTGGGGACGCTGCGTGGGAGTACGACCTCGCCATCGGGCTGATCGACCGAGGCTCGATCCCCGCGCGGGTCGCGAAGAACGCTGCTGCGATTCAACACGCGCTCGGCAACGGCGGACTTCACACGGTGCTCTACGAGGTCCTCTCGTACGCGCCCGAGGCCGCCCTCGCGTACGTCGATCGCTGCGCGCGCTCGGTGGTCTCGACGGTGGGCTACGTGTCCGAGGCGACGATGCAGCGATGGGTGCGCGGCAACCCGACGGCGATCGCCGCGGCGCTCGAAGAGCAGCTCTTCGACGGGCACGACCGAGAGCGCGTGATGCGCTGGTGGGATCAACTACGCCCGGATACTGCTGCGGCAGATGCGATTGTCGCGATCGAGCGAGCCATCGCGAAGCACCCCAAGGGCAACCTCCCGTACGAGTCCCAGCGCTTCTGCGAGGCGTGCTGCGCGCTGCTCGTGCGCGTCGGATCGGCCCCCGAGGGCGCCCTCTCGACGCTCGCGCGGCTGGGGGCGCGGCAGGTTCCGCACCTGGTCGGCTCGGTGATCCCGACGGCGCGCGCGATGCACGCGCTCGGCGCGACCGAGGATGATTTCGCCCCCATCGCAGCGGCGTACGAAAAAGAGGCCGCCGCGTCGGACAAGCGCGCGGCGAGCGACCCGAAGTACGACCCCGCGACGAGCTGGGGCGCCAAGCTCAGGCAGACCGCGATCACCCTCGCATCGCTGCGAGACATCGCCTCGGTCCGCGCCCACCAATCCTCGTTCGATCACCTCTGGAACTACCCCTCCGACCTCGACCAGCGCTGGGTCCTCGAGATGCTCGAGCCCTTCATCGCCGAGCCCGACGTGCGCGCGCTCTTTCACAGCGGCCTCGAGAGCCGGTGGGCCGAAGTTCAACGGCGGTGCGCCACGACGCTCGGGCTGCTCGTGCCCTGAGCGATCGAGCGCCGATGTTGCTAAGCTCTCTCCATGCTTGGCACACGAATTCAAGCGCTCTTCGCAGGGGGCGCGTGCCTCCTCGCGGCTTCGTGCGGCCCGCGGCCGAGCGCGCTCGACGCGGGCGCCGACGCAGCGACGCGCGTTTTGTATGGGTATTTCGGGGTCGAATTGATCCGCATCGACCTGGTGCAGCCGCAGACGACCGCGGTCCGCGCGCGCCTGCTCAGCGCCGAGCCCGCGCCGACGGTGCGGCTGCGCACGACGATGACCGAGGCAGAGTGCGCGCTGCAGGTGCCCGACATCCCCTTCTGTGAGCCGCGATGCAGCAACGGCGCGACGTGCGTCGGCGAGGGCGTGTGCGCGCCGCAGCCGACGGTGTTCGACCTCGGAGCGGTGTCGATCGAAGGCCTGCGTCGCGTGGACGGCGCGACGCTCTCGCCGCTCGTCCCTGCGTCCACGGTGTTCGGACAGCCGACGTCTCTCTCGATCCCTGGCGAGCAGCTCCGCTACCCGCCCTTCGCCTCGGGCTCGACCCTGCAATGGAACATCGCCGCCTCGAGCGGCCTCCCCCCGATCACGATGTCGATGCCCACCATCGACGAGCTTCGACTGACGAACAGCACCCACGAATCTGCGCCGAATCGCCCGCTCGACGTGCGCTGGGAGCCCCCTGCGACGCCCGTCCCCGAAGGCCAGCGCGTGCTCGTCAGCATGGACTTCACGCACCACGCTGGGCTGCGCGGAGCGATTCACTGCGAGACCGACGACGACGGCGCGATGACCATCCCCGCGGCGCTCGTCACAGGGCTGCACGCGCTCGGCACCGCCGGTTGGCCTGCGCTCTACGTCACGCGCACGATCCGCCGCAGCGCCACGGTCGCCGGCGCGCGGTTGGTCTTCGAAGTGAAGTACGAGAAAGAGGTCTACGTCACGATCGAGGGCCTGATCTCGTGCCACGAAGACGCCGAGTGCCCCGACGGACGGCGGTGTCGGCCCAACTTCACCTGCGCTCCCTGAGCGCATCTGCGGTACTCGTAGCGAACGTCCCGTGCGCGCGCTCGTCCTCGCTGCTCTGCTCGGCCTCTCGCTGCCCCGCGCGAAGTGCGCCCAGCACGCGCCGCCGCGCGCGACGCTCGCTCTTCGCCCGACGCGCGACGTGGTCGCCGTCGACGCCGCGGACACACCGCTGCCCGCGGTCGCGCCGGACCCGACCCCCGCTTCGCCGCAGCCATCGCCAGCGCAAACGCGGTCGATCATCGCCGGAGGGGGCTCGCTCCCGTCGCTCAACCAGGTCTCGCTCGCGCAAGACGTCGCCCTCGCGCGGCGCGCGCTCTCGGGTCCGTCGCTCGTGCTCTTCGCGTCGGGCAGCGGCTCGCTCGCGCAGGTCGAGGTCGACGAGCCCGCGCCGGACCCGTACGCCGCGCGCATCGCAGCGCTGCTCGACGAGCGCTCGGGGCGCACCGCGAGGCACACGCGCGCCCCTGTTCACGCGCACCTCGCCGCGACCGCTGACAACGTCCTACGCTCGCTCTCTGCCACGCTCGCGAGCTCGTCCGACGCCGTCACCCTCTACGTCGCCGCCCACGGAACGGGCGGAGAAAACCCAGTCGATTCTGTGGTCGGCCTCTGGGAGGACAGCGAGCTCACCGTGCCCGCGCTCGCCGACGTGCTCGATCACGACCCGCGCCCCGAGCGCCCCGTGCGCGTGGTGATCACCGCGTGCTTCGGCGGCGGCTTCGGCGAGCTCTCCTTTCGCGAGGCCGACAGCGCGCGCGGCGCCGCGAGCACCAACCGATGCGGGCTCTTCGCGGCGCCCTTCGACCGCGAGTCCGCCGGGTGCGACCCCAACCCCGATCGTCGCGCGCAGGCCGGCTTCGGGCTGCACTTTCTTCACGCCCTGCGCGGAGAAGACCGCGACGGCGCGTCGGTCCCGCCCGCGTCGCTCGACTACGACCGCGACGGCGCGATCTCGCTGCTCGACGCGCACACCCGCGCGCGCATCGAAGGCCGCTCGATCGACGTGCCCACCACGACGTCCGAGCGATGGCTCCGCGCGCAAGAGCCCGCCCCCGTCACGCGCGACGCGACGCGCACCGACCCGCTGGTGATCGAAGAAGACGCGGTCATCGCCGCGCTCTCGAGCGCTCTCTCGGTCCCGCCGACCCTCGCCGGAGCGCGCGCCGCGCTCACCGCCATCGACGCCCAGCGAAGCCCGGTCATCGCGCAGCTCGACCAGCTCGACGCCCGCGACGAGACCCTGCGACGAATGTTGTCCGCTGTCGTCCTCGCGCGCTTCCCCGTGCTCGACGACCCGTGGCACAGAGATTTTCTCGCACAATTGACCGCGTCTCGTGCGGTTCTTCCGACGCTGCTCGACGCGCACCCCGCGTCGCTCGAGCGCGCCAACATCGCGCACGCGCGCGACGAATGGAGCGGCCGCGCAGAGCCGTTGGACGTCAGCGCCGCCCTGGCCCTGCGCTTGTGGCGAGCGCACGAGACCCGCGCCCTCGCGGCTCGACTGCGGAGCCGCGGAGGCGCTGCGTGGCAGACCTTCGCGCGGTTGCGCGCGTGCGAGCGCTCGGCTCCGTGAGAGCATCCGTGCCTGTATGGCATGGACCCCTTCCGCTGAACCGCCGCCCGCCAAGAGCGCCGCCGAGCGCTTGCTTCGGGCCAACTTCAACGCGCAGCGATGGCGCAACCCCGCAGGAGCGCCGATGGTCTCGGCCGAGTTCGTCTCCGAAGCGGGCCGTCGCATCAAGATCATCGACGTTCGCACGGTCGAAGAGATCGTCGGTCCGCTGGGGTACGTCCCTGGCTCGTACTGGGTTCCCGCCGAGCGCATCGCAGAGCTCGCGCAGCGCTTGTCTCCCTCGGCGTTCGTCGTGCTCGTCTCGCGCGGCGGAGAGCGCTCTGCGCTGCTCGCGCAGTACCTCGAGATGCTCGGGATGCGCTTCGTCGCAGCGCTCGAAGGCGGCATCCGCGAGTGGAAACTCAAGGGTTTGGTCACTCGCCGCGACGAGGTGCTCCGCGCGCGAACGCTCGACGTGATGCCCACGGCCGACGCGTTCGCCGACGACGACGCCCCGCGCGAGAGAAAGATCCTCACACTCGAAGACGTCCGCGCGCACATTGGCGACCCCGGCTCGGTGCGCTGGCTCAAGCTCGCCACCATGGTCGTCAACGGAAAGCAGTCCTGCGTCGACGGCCGCGACGACCACGGCGTCCTCGGCTCTCCCGGCGGAAACGCAGGCGAGTTCTTGCTCAGCCTCGCCGCCATCGAAGAGGCCACGCGCTCGCGCATCGACGCTCGCTCGATCCCCGCGCTGCTCGACGCGTACATCGACGGCATCGGGCGCTTCTACATGCACACGGACACGCACGCGCTCAACGCGATGATCATGAAGCTGCGCGCCGAGCCGGGCATCCAGCACTTGCTCCCGCCGCTGCCGGGGCTGCCCGAGCACTGGCGCAAATGGACCAGCAATCCACCGCACGAAGTGCGCCCGTTGCTGCGCGAGCTGCTGCTCGTCCCCGAGCACATCGGCTGCGGTCACCTCCGGCGCACGCTCACGATGGCGAGCGAGTACGGGGTGCGCGAAGAGCTCACGCGCGCGTTCGTGCTGAGCCTGTACGAGCTGTACTGGGCAGGCGCGACGAGCATCTCGATCGAGGTCCTCGGCGGACACCACGACGAGGGCGCGGTGGTCAGCGTGGTGGTGGACGAAGAGCCGCTGCACGCGTTCTCGCGGGTTCCGCTGGTGTCGCCGGCGGGTGACGTGGGGCAGATGTTCTTGAACACTCCGCAGGTGGCGGGCTACCTGCGCGACGAGGCGACGGCGTTCTTCATGCGGCGAACGGACCTCGTCCCGCTGCGCCGCGAGCACGAGCGCCGCTATCAGTTCTCTCTCAGCGAGCGCGCCGCTGCGCAGGCCGCGAGCACGTTGGGCGCGCTCGCCGCAGGCTTGCCGCGGTACGAAGTGCGCTTTCACGACGAAGAGAGCTTCTCGGTTTGTTAGCGCTTCAACGGCAGCGCCCGGCTGTGTCTTGCACGCACTCGAAGCGCACTTCGGTCCCGAACCCAGGCGTCGCCTCTCGCGTGTACGAGAAGCGCTGTCCGCACGTCGGGTTCTGCGGGTCTGGCGCGGTGTCGTAGTACCAGCCGGGGCCTTCGCTCACCGGCGCGCGCGTGACGGGGTCGGTCGCGAGCTGATCGATCTCGCACACGGTGTGAACGCCGTCGTGCGAGGTCCACGTGCGGTGCTCGGGCAGCACCGGGACGCGTCGCCCGCGCGCAGGATCACACGCGGTCATCCCCAGCGGGAGCGCCTCGAGCGCGACGCACGGGACCCGATCGTCGCCCGCCGAATCCGTGATTCGTTCGAGCACACGCGCCAGACAGCGACTGAGGAGCCGCTTCGAGAGCCTCTGAACGATGAGGCGGATCGCAGCGCCGAAATTCGTGGAGCAAATCGAGGTCACGACGCCGCTGCGACACGGCTGGCCGTTGCAGAGTGGCGCATCGTCGAACCGCCTCGCGATCTCGACGATGCGCCTCGACGGAAACGCCATGTACTGCGAGCTCGAGCACGACGCGCTCGGGTCGTACATGCTGCCCTCGCGGCGACACGCGGGGACGACGTGCGCGCACGTCGGGTCCATGTTGGCCGCGCGCATCGAGAACGGACCCGCTGTTTGTTGCATCCCCGCCGCGGCGGTTCGCGAGTCGCGGCCGTAGAAATCGTCTGCTCCTCGTGGCCCTGGCGCGCCGAGCAGCGAGTCCCAGTTGATCACGGTGTTGCCGGCAGAAATGGTCGTCGGGACGTTCAGCGGAACGCCGGTGATCGCCGCGAAGATGATGCGCTCGGGGTGGCCGGGCTTGAGCGAGAGGAGGTCCTTGTTCCACCGGGTCGCCGCGTTGGCAGCGGTCGCGGGGACCGTGTTGACGTAGCGATCGAGGTTCCACGTCGGGTCCCGCGAGTCGCCCGGCGTGTAGCGGTAGAAGCGCAGGTCGAGGTTGGTGGCGTCTGCCCAGGCGCCCGATGCCGTGTCGTACACGTCCTTGGCGTCCGTGCAGGTCCCGCCCTCGGCCGCAGAGAACCCGTTGTCGTGATCGCAGTCACGCACCGAGCCATCTTCTTCGTCCGAGAGCATCACGATCGCGAGCAGCGCGTCTTCGCGAACGAAACCTGCGTTGGGAGCATTGTTGCCCGCAATCGCTCGCGCGTCGTGCTCGACCAACGCGCGCCACACGGACTCGAGCTGCGCCTCGAGCCCGCAGCCGTTGACGTAGATCCCAGCGTTGCACTTGAACCAATCCGCGAACACGAGCGGGTCGCGCGTCGAGGCGTTGGCGCCCGCGACGTCGCAGCTCAGGTCCGCGGCGTTCGAGCAGAACGTGATGAAGCTCGGAAACTGGTTGATGTCGTTGGCGCACGCCGCCGGGCGAAACCCTGGCGGAGCGGCCGCTGCATCCGGACGACGCGGCGCCCATGGCAGGTGCGCCTGCATCGCGAATCCGTGGCGGATGGGGTTGAGCCGCCCGTCGTCGCCGCGGTCGGTGTCGTCGCATCCCGCCACGCGAAACCCCCGCGTCCCGAGGTCCGTCGTGATCACCCCCACGTGAACGTCCTGCACCGCGGGGTACTGCGGCACGTCGTCGGGGTTGCTCGCGCTGCACTCGTGCAGCGGGCCTCCGCCCGGAGTGCTGCGAGAGATGCATCGCGGGTTGGTCAGCTGGTCGATGAGCGGACCGAGCTGCGCCATGATGTTCGCCTGGTTTTCTTCCATCGATCCCGAGTTGTCGACCGCCACGAGCAGGTCGAGCTTCTCGATGCTGCTGTTTTGAATCACCTCGGACAGCCCCCTCTGCCCCACTGGGCAAGGCGTGGTTACGGGGCGTTCGAGACAGCTCGTCGCCCCTGTGCTCAGCGCGATCGCTGCCCCGATCGCGCGTCGCAGGCATCCCCTCGACGGTGCGTGTCTCATTGGCGGAGCCGAGTCGAAGCAACGGTTACGCCGCCCTCTCGCTCTCGCTCCTCTGCGCCGCGCGCCCGGCCAACGAGCCCCGTCGCGATCGTCGCCGTAGCAACGCAGTTGTCAGCGATGACAACCGCGCGCTACACGCGCCCTATCGCCGCGCGAGCGCCCAGCGAAACGACCCGTCGAACGCGCTCGTGTGACCGAAGTCCGCCGGCTGGTTGTCGACCTCGCGCATCTGGCTCGTGACGTGCCGCGCGAGCTCTGCGAACGTGATCGTCCCGTCGCGGTTGGCGTCGATCCCGCGCTCTCCGCGCAGCGCTGCGATCAAGCAGTCGGTGAAGGTCCAGTTGCCCGTCGATTCGACGTCGCTCGTCGAGGACGTGAGCGCCGCGTACTCGCCGTCGCTGTCGTACTCTTCGACGGCGCGCGCGATCCATCCCGAGAAGCAGCAGTCGAGAAAGAACACCGCGCGCTCGCCCTCGAAGTGCTCGTCGACCATGTCGAGCAGCTCCGAGCCGTACAGCCAATCGTCGTCCTCGGTGGGATGGCAGAAGTAGAACTCGTCCTCTTCGTCGGGGTCTACGTCGCCGTGGCCCGCGTAGTAGAAGACGAACTGCGCGGATTCTCCCATCGCTTCGAGCATGCGGGGCAGCTTGCGCTTGATGGACTTCGCTGTGCCCTTGTCGTCTTCCCAGAGGTGGATCTGCTCTGCGGGGACGCCGACGCGCTCGAACATTTGCGCCAGCGTTCGGTGTCGCCGCCAGCCAGGGTTGTCGGGTTCGGCCCAGTCCGAGAGGCCGAGGCCGAGGATGAGCACGTGGGTGTTGTCGGGGTTCCAGTCGGTGCGGGCCATCGAAGGGGAGAGTGTCTCGGCCCCGGGGACGGTGTTCAATAGTTCAAGAGAGCCCGATAACTCCGCGAGATCATGTACGCGAAGTCGAAGGGGCCCAGCCGCGCGCCGGCACGACGCGTTCGTGAACGATTGAACCCCGTCCCCCTACACCCGAGTCGAGGCCGTGCGCGACGGCGCGGCGGCACGGACCACGCTGTGTAGTCTCGCGGAGTTATCGGGCTCTTTTGAACTATTGAACACCGTCCCTGGGGCGTCGCCATCGACGCGCGCGCTGGACATGGCTATCCCCTCGGCCCTCCCTCATGAGCGTCCGCGAGATCATCGCCCTGGGAACCGCGAGCCAGGTCCCCACCCGCCTCCGCAATCACAACGGCTACTTTCTCCGCTGGGACGACGAAGGCTTTCTCTTCGACCCCGGCGAGGGAACGCAGCGCCAAATGGCCTTCGCCTCGCTCGCCTCGAGCTCGATCAACCGCGTCTGCGTCACCCACTTTCACGGCGACCACTGCCTCGGCCTCGGCGGCATCATCCAACGTGCCTCGCTCGACCGGATCACTCACCCGCTGTACGTGCATTTTCCCGCATCTGGAGCGCAGTATTTCGAGCGCCTTCGCTACGCCTCGATCTACTACCCCGCGGCCGAAATCATCCCGTCGCCCGTGCGCGAGCTCCCCTCGCTCGCCGTCATCGCCGACACCCCCACGTACACGCTCTACGCCCACGCCCTCGATCACGGCGTCCCCACCATCGGCTATCGCCTCGAAGAAAAATCCGGCCGCCGCTTCGTCCCCGAGCTCCTCGCCGCCGCCGGTGTCTCGGGCCCCCTCGTCGGAGCGCTCTCTCGCCAAGGCTCGGTCACCATCGACGGCCGCACCGTCACCGTCGACCAGGTCTCTACCCACCGCCGCGGCTCCGTCGTCGCCTTCGTCATGGACACTCGCCCCTGCGCCGGCGCCCTCGCGCTCGCCCGCGACGCCGACATCCTCGTGATGGAGGCCACCTACACGGCCGAGGATCAATCCCTCGCCACCGAACACGGCCACTCGTCCAGCGCCGACGCCGCGCGAACCGCCCTCGAAGCCAACGCCAAACAGCTCGCCATCACCCACTTCTCTCAACGCTACGCGAGCACCGAGCAACACGTCCGCGAAGCGCGCGCCATCTTCGAGAACACCATCGCGCTGCACGACCTCGATCGACTGGTGATTCGCAGAGATAAATGACAGCGTCTCCCGCGCGTGCGCTGGTGTATCCGCTCGTTGCCGCTGCTCTCTCTCTCGCTCGTGCGCTGCGCCGCCTCCTCGCTCGCCACGCTGCACATCCCCCCGCCCCCAGAGCCTCCTTCGCCTGTTGTTCGCGCGCCTGAAGCGCCGTTCGACCCCGAAGAATCCCAGCGATTCTCTCGCGAAACCGTCGCCTGCTCCGGCGGTGACAACGACGCTTGCCTCTCGCTCGCGGACCGATTCATCCACGGCCGCGGAGCGGTCGGCGACAACCGCCGCGCCCGCTCGATCCTCGAGCCGCTCTGCGCTTCCAGCGTCCCCCGCGCGTGCGCCGCGCTCGCAGGCCTCGACGTGTGGGCCACGCTGCCCGAGAGCGCCGTGCACGGCCGCGCGCTCGCGCAACGAGAGTGCTCCTCGGGCCAGCACGACGCATGCGTGTCCCTCGCCGACGCGCGCTCGCTCGGCCTCGGCGGCCCCATCGAGCGCGATCGCGTCGAGCCGCTCTTGCGCGCTTCGTGCTCGGCCGCGCACCACCCCGCGTGCGCCGCGCTCGCCCTGTGGCTGGTCGATCACGGACGTGTCGATGAATCGACGGCGATTTCGCAGGCAGAATGCACTCGATCCGAGCCCCGCGCATGCCTCGCCGCCGCCCTCTCCGCGCCCGACCAGCGCGCTGCTGACGCCCTCACGGAGCGCGCATGTCAGCTCGGCTCGGCTCGGGCTTGCGCCGCTGCCGCCCGCCGCGCGCGCGACGGACACCAGCTCGACCGCGCGCACGCGCTCTTTCAACGCGCGTGCTTCGCGCTCGTCCCCGCCGCGGGGTGCGCCGACTGGCTCGACGCAGAGCCCGATCGCTTCAACGACGTCACGCGCTCGCTGCTCTCCGAGCGCGCGTGCCTGTTCGAGCGCGACCCCGCCGTGTGCTCTCGCTTCGTTCGCGCGGCGCTCGTTGAGCACGAGTTCTCCCTCATCGCGCCCGTACACAGTTGGCTCGCCGTCGCCTGCGACGCGGACGACCCCGTCGCGTGTTCGACCTTCGCCGCCGTCCTCTTGCGAGAGCGACGGGACGACCCGCGCATCGAACCCTGGCTCCGCGCGTCCTGCGCGCGACGAGACGTCTTCGCCTGCGCCCGCCTCGGAGACTGGCTCAGCCTCTACGCCCCGCGCAACGAGTCGCTCGACGCGTGGCGACGCGCGTGCGACCAGGGCGAGGTCGCCGCGTGTCGATCGCTCGCCAGCGCGCTGGTCGAGCGTCGGTCCGATGGGGCGTCGCCGACCCCGGCCCGCCTCGCGCTCGCCTACCCGTGGGCCGCCCGAGGGTGCGCTCTCCGCGACGCGCAGTGCTGCCTCGTCGCCCTCTACGCCGCGCAGAACCATCGCGAGCGCGAGCCCGTCGCCCGCGCCGCGTGTGCGCTCGGACTCTTGCAGCACTGCGCGGTGAGCCAGCGCTGAAGCTGCGCGCCTGCGGGTCCGCATTGAGCGTTCGTCGTGCGTGTGCGAGAACCGCAGCCACTCATGCATTCGCCTCATCCGTCGCTCAAGTATTCGCGCGTCCTGTTGAAAATCTCTGGCGAGGCGCTCTGCGCGCACGAAGGCGCCTCGGGCCTCGACTCGCAAGCGATCGGCGTGGTCGCCGATGAGCTCAAGAAGGTCCACGAGCTCGGCGTTCAGCTCGCGCTCGTGTGCGGTGGCGGCAACATCTTTCGCGGTCTCAAGGGCGCCGCGGGCGGCATGGACCGCACCACCGCGGACCAGATGGGCATGCTCGCGACGGTGATGAACGCCCTCGCGCTGCAGGACGCCATCGAGAAGCGCGGCGTCCCCACGCGCGTGCAGACCGCCATCGAGATGAACCGCGTCGCCGAGCAGTACATCCGCCGTCGCGCCGTGCGTCACCTCGAGAAGGGCCGCATCGTCCTGTTCGCCGCGGGCACGGGCAACCCGTACTTCTCGACGGACACCGCCGCCGCGCTGCGCGCCATGGAGATCGGAGCGTCCGCGCTCTTCAAGGCCACCAAGGTCCCCGGCGTGTACGACAAGGACCCGAAGAAGCACCACGACGCGACGATGTTCAAGGCGCTCTCGTACGATCAGTTCTTGCGCGATCGCATCGGAGTCATGGATTCGACTGCGATTTCTCTCTGCCGCGACAACAAGCTCCCGATCCGCGTGTTCGCGCTCGCCGAGCCCGGCGCCATCCGCCGCGCGCTGTTCGGCGAAGACGTCGGCACGGTCATCGACGAACGGGGATGAACCTCCCTCGCGCGTACGGGGCGCGCGAGCAGAGAACTTCGGAAGGAACCAACTCCTTCAGGCGTTGACCAATGAGCACGCACATCGCGTGTCATAATCGCCGCCATGCCCAACGCCGCACTCTCCTCTGCGCTGCTCTCGATGCTCGGGCAGCTCGCTCCCTCCGGTCGACTCTCGTACGAAGGGAGCTGGCTCGCCGTTGCCATCGCGGGCTTCGCGATGCTGGGCGGCCTGTTCGCCATCGCTGTCTTCGGCGAGTGGCGCGCGCGCCGTCGCGCTGCGTCCCTGCGCCGCGCGGTCGAGGGCAAGATCGGTCCGCTCGCCGCGGGCGAGTGCGTCCTCAAGGGCGTGATCGAGACCGATGAGCCCGACGGTCGCGCCATCGCGATCGAGCTCTTGCAGAACGGGCAGAACTACAACACCAAGAACGGCGTCGGCCACACGTGGACCGAGACCGCGCGCCGGGTGGACGCGCGACCGTTCTATCTTCGCCTCGAAGACGGCCGCGCCGTTCGCGTCGAGCCCGACCAGCGCGTGTTCGTCGTCGACGCCCTCGACGGGACCCGTCGCACCGAGTTCAACCAGCGCGTGCGCACGGCCGAAGTCCACCGCGGCGACCAGGTCTTCGTGATCGGAACCCTCGTCGAAGGCTACGATCCCCGCGCGCAGCTCGAGGGCGGCTACCGCGGAGCGAAGAACAAATCGCTCATCCTCCGCGCGCCCAACCGCCGCTCGATGCTCGTCTCGACCGAGGTTCCGACGGAGCGCCACGTCCGCCGCGAAGGCTTTCACGGCAACTGGGCCCTGGTGATGGGCCTCGCCTTCTTGCTCGTCCACGGCTTCGGCTTCGGCCAGTTCTACATGCTCGCCGCCACCGGCACGACCGTGATGGCCACGGTCACCGACCACTCGACGCAGTATCACCGTACAAAGAACGGCGGATACACGACCTACCACCTCTCTGCTCGCTACGAGAACGTCTCGGGACACATGGTCACGGTCACCGACCAGACCTCGGTCAACGCGTACTTCTCCGAGCAAACCGCGGTCGGTTCGCGCGTCCCCTTCGTCGTCGCCAGCGCCTCCTCCCGCCTCGCGCAGGTCGGCACCCAGCCCGGCGTCTCGACCCTCGCCACGATCTTGTCGGGCCTCGCCGCGGCCTTTCTCGCGATGATGTACGGCATCACCGTGAGCGCCACGCGCCCCTGGTACGAGAAGAAGAAGGTCGTCGAGAACGGCGCCGGCCCCATCGTCTGACCCGTCGCAGCTCCGCTCGTTGGGCAAAGAACTGAGCGCTTTTCTCGAAGGATAGGGGGCGGGTTTCATCGCAGCGCGCGTCGGGGGACGCGCTCGACGCTCCGCTCGCAGCGTCCAAGCTGCGGTGGCGCGATGACTCCGCGGTGAATCGCGCTATGGTCCGCGTCCCCAATACCCATGAACAGCCAAGCCATCAACGCTGGGATTCCAGCGCTGGGCACGTGGACGATCTACGCGTTCTTGCTGAGCGCCGCGGTCACGTTCGCCTTGAGCGTGCTCGCCGCAACCGAGCCGACGCGCGCCTCCGACCGCTACCTGCGCGCCGCGCGCATGGCCGCGCTCGGCACGGTCGCGCTCGTCGTCTTCGACGTGCTCCTGCTCGCGTACGCCTTCGTTTCCCACGATTTTCGCATCCGATACGTGATGCGCTACAGCGACCGATCGATGGAGGGCATCTACCTCCTCACGGCCTTGTGGGGGGGACAAGACGGCTCGCTGCTCTGGTGGACGTTCTTGCTCTCGCTCTACACAGGCGCCTGCGTCCTGTGGCTGCGAACGCGGTACCGCGAGCTCGCCCCGTACGTCATCGCGACGCTCATGGTCATCGTGATGTTCTTCGGGATCTTGATGGCGTTTGCGGCCAACCCCTTCGCCGTCAACGTCGCCGGAGCGCCGCCCGACGGAGAGGGGCTCAACCCCTCGCTCCGTAACTTCTACATGGCGATTCACCCGCCATCGCTCTACGTCGGCTTCGTCGGCTGCTCGGTCCCCTTCGCCTTCGCCATCGCCGCGCTCGCCTCGGGTCGCCTCGATGAAGCGTGGCTCTACGCCGTGCGCAAATGGGCCCTGTTCGCCTGGCTCTTTCTCTCGATCGGCAACGTCCTCGGGATGCTCTGGGCCTACGAAGAGCTCGGCTGGGGCGGGTACTGGGCGTGGGATCCTGTCGAAAATGCCGCGTGTATTCCGTGGTTTACGGCGACGGCGTTTCTGCACTCGATCATGATCCAAGAGCGCCGCGGCACGCTCAAAGTGTGGAACGTCTCGCTCATCATCACGACGTTCTTGCTCACGATCTTCGGCACGTTTCTCACGCGCTCGGGCCTCATCGCCAGCATCCACTCGTTCGCGCAATCCGAAGTCGGCGTGTACTTCCTGTACTTCATGGCCTTCATCGCGGCGATCTCCGTCGGCCTGATCGCCTACCGATGGCGCGCCCTGCGTCGGCCCACCTCGCTCGACTCGCTCGTCTCGCGCGAGGCCGCCTTCGTCGCCAACAACTGGCTCCTGCTCGGGATCTGCACCTTCATCGTCGTCGCCACCACGTGGCCCAAGATCTCCGAGTGGATCTCGCGCGAGCGCCTCACCGTCGGCGCGGCGTTCTACAACTTCTGGCTCTTCATCCCGGGCATCGTCCTGCTCGCCCTCATGGGCATCGGCACCCTCACGCCCTGGCGCAAAGGCTCGCCCAAGCAGATCCGCGACGCCTTCGTCGCACCGAGCATCGCCTTCGCCGTGGGCTTCTTGCTCCACGTGTTCGTCGGCGCGTCCGTCGGTCTGCCCGCGGTCGTCGCCGTCGAGCCGATCTATCCCAGCGCCGTCGGCCGCACGATCGCGTGGCTCAACGGCCACCTGCCCCCCGTCGCGATGGGCGTGATCTTCTTCAACCTCGTCGCGCTCGTCCAAGAGTTCGTTCAGGGCACGCGCGCCCGCAGCAAGACCAAGGACGAGTCGACCTTCACCGCCCTCTTGCAGATCATCGCGAAGAACCGCCGTCGCTACGGCGGATACACCGTGCACATCGGCATCGTGCTCATGTTCTTCGGCTTTCTCGGCGGCTTCTACCGCGCCGAAGCCGAGGCCACCGTCGCGCCCGGCGAGAGCTTCACCATCGGTCGCTACACCCTTCGCTACGACGGCGTCGAGAACCGCCGCGAGCCCTCGCGCCGCGAGGTCTACACGCGCGTCGCCGTCCTCGTGAACGGACAAGAGTGGCGCCGCGTCGCGCCCGCCAAGTTCGTCTTCAACACGCACCCCGACATGCCCACGAGCGAGGTCTCGATCGTCTCGACCCCGCGCGAAGACCTCTACACCGTGATGGCCTCGGTCAGCCCGACCACCCGCGTCGCGCACTTGAAGGCCTTCGTCACACCGCTCGTCATCTGGATCTGGATCGGCGCGCTGGTCCTCATCCTCGGAACCGCCATCGGCCTCTGGCCCGAAGCCAACCCCGTGCTCTCGGCGGTGCGCGAGCGCTCGCGACCCAGGCGCGCCGAAGAGCCCGCCGACGACGCGCAGCCCGCGGGCGCCGCCGCTGCGCGCTCGACCACCGGCGCTGTGATCGCGATCCTCTCGCTGGCCAGCGCCGCCGCGGTGCTCTCTCCATCCACGGCGCACGCGCAAGGGCACACGACCTCGAGCCCGCCGCCCGTCGCCGGAGCCACCGAGCAGATGAGCCCCAGGGACCGTCGCTTGTACGACAAGCTGCTGTGCATGTGCGGCGACTGCGCGAGGCTGCCTCTCGCGACGTGCACCTGCGATTTCGCAGGTCAAACGCGGCACGACATGCACGATCAGCTCGAGCAAGGACGCAGCGTGGACGAGATCATCGCCGCGTACGTGCGCCGATACGGAGCGGCCGCGCTGAGCGTCCCGCCCGACGAAGGCCGCAATCGCTGGATCTACGCGGGCCCCTTCGTCGCGATCCTCGCGGGCGCTGGCTTCGGCGTAAAGCTCGTCCGCAAATGGCGAGACCGTGGCCTCGCCGCAAACCCGACGCCCGCCCCGGTCTCCGCGGCAGAAGCCCAAGCGACCACCACCCGCAACGCCGAATACGACCGCCGCGTCGACGAGGAACTCCGTGACCTCGATGACTGACACCCCCCGCGACGAGCTCATCGCGAAGAACCTCCCCTCGATCGCCGCCATCGTCGTCGCGCTCGGCGCGACCGTCGTGCGCGTGCGCTTCGGCTGGCCCGCTGTTCTCTTGTGGCTCTCGTTCTGCGCCCTCTCGGGCTCGATCTTGCTCTTCTGGGAGTCCCTTCGCTCGGCGCTCGACCCCGAGTCGCTCGGCGACGACAACGACCTCGACCACCGCGCGCTCGCCCAGGCCGAGCTCGAAGACCGCAAGCGCGCAGCCCTGCGCGCCCTGCGCGACGTCAAGCAAGAGCAAGAGCTCGGAAAGCTCTCGGACGAAGACGCCAAAGAGCTCGAGATCCGCTACCGCGCCGAAGCTCGCGCGGTCATGCAAGAGCTCGACGACCTGCTCGGCGAGCACCTCGCCCGCGCCGAGTCCGAGTTCGACAAGCTCGTCGCCGAGGTCACCACCGCCGCGACGCCGTCCGAGTCCAGCGACGATTCGTCTGCGAAACAAGCGACAGAGTCTTCGTCGCCCGCAGCAGAGACAGCGGACGCAAAGCCCGCCGACAAGCCGGTCGAAGCCCACGTCGAGTGCCCTTCGTGCAAGACCCACAACGATCGCGACGCGCGCTTCTGCAAGGGCTGCGGAGCCAAGATCGAGAGCGCTGCGTCGTGAAGCATCGTTCGTTCGTCCTCGCCTCGCTCTCGGTCGTCCTCGCTTCGAGCGCGGCCTACGCACAAGACGCCAGCCTCTCGTCGGACGCGTCCGCGCCGATGGTCGCCGCCAGCGGTGACGCCGCGGCGCCCGGCTCCGAAGCGGGCGCCGCGCCGGCGCAAAACCCCGAAGAAGACCCCCGCATGCAGCGCCTCCGTCGCGCGCAGCTCCCGCAGGCCTTCTCGCAAGAGAGCAACGCGCTCCCTCCGGGCACCATCGTCGTTCGCGTGCTCGACGGCCAGGGCCAGGTCGTCCCCGACTGCCTCGTCCGCGTCGGCTCGATGCAAGAGGGAGAGCGCGGCGCCCCCGTCGAGCGCCGCACCGGGCCCGACGGCCTCGCGCGCTTCGAGGGCCTCGCCCGCGGATCGCGCATCGCGTACCGCGTGAGCACCGAGTTTCGCGGGGCGAAATTCGCGGCCGATCCGTTTCAGCTCCCGCCGAGCGCCGGCTTCGAAGTGCAGCTCGTCCGCCTCGACGTGCGCAACCAACGCAACTCGATCCTCGTGACCGAAGCGCGCGCCGAGATCGGCTTTCAAGACGATCGCCTGGTGCTCGTGCAGCGCTTCAACGTGGTCAACATCTCGCAGCTCGGCCTCGACGGAGACCCTACGCCCTACACGTTCGTCCCCGACGCGCCGCTCGAGTTCTCGCTGCCCCCAGGCGCGACGGCGTTTCGCGTCGACGAACAGAGCATGGGCATGGCCGACCTGCGCGCAGAGGAGCGCGACGGCCGCGTGCGGGTCTCGGGCAGCGTTTCGCCCACCGATCCGCGCAGCCCCGTCCAGCTCGTGTGGCAGTACCGCGTGAAGTTCTCCGGCAGCGACGTGCCGATCGAGCTGCGGTTTCCGGATCTGCCCGTGCTCGCCGCCACGGTCGTCGCCCAGGCCCCCACCGGCATGTCCCTCGAAGTCGAGGGAATGCCCCAGGCCGAAGAGCGCAGCAACAACGGTCAGCGCATCTTGATCACCGGCCGCCAGCGGCAGGGACGCGCGGACGCCAACATCGACGGCCTGCGCATTCGCCTGCGAAACATCCCGTCGACGCACGGGCCCGAGCGCGACATCAGCGCCGCCGCCGCCTCGCTCATCGCGCTCGCCGCCATCGCGTCGGGCATTCGTCGCGCTCGCTCGGGGGCCTCGTCCTCCAAGCGCGCAGACCAACAGCGCGTCCGCAAAGACGACGACCTGCGCGCCGAACGCGATCGCATCGTCGCCGAGATCCGCGCGGTCGCCCGCGATCACGCGCGCGGTGACGTCGGTCCCGAGACCTTCAAGCGCATGCGCCACGAGCTCGCCTCTCAGCTCGCCGCGGTCGATCGCGCCCTCGCCGGGCTCGACGCACCCCCGTCTGCGCGAGTATGACCCCTATTCCTACCGTGACTGAACTCGAAGCCGACCAGGGCGACCGCCCCAGCCTCCCCACTGCGCCCTTTCAAACACTCACGGTCGAGGCGCATCACGCTGGCGCGCGGCTCGACAAATTCCTCGTGGATCGCGTCCCCGAGCTGTCTCGCGCGCGCGTGAAGGCCATGATTCATGGCCTTCACGCGCGCGCGA
>JAAFIF010000051.1:28057-63970 GCA_013298625.1 Myxococcales bacterium | reverse complement strand
TGGTGGACCTCAGTCACCAGCGTCGAAGCGTGCGCAGCGATGGGGCGACGACATGCCTGAGTGGCGCTGGCGGAATCGCTCTGCCATCGCGTTCAACCGGGCGCCACTCGTAGGCCAGGCGGACGCTCTGGCCGCGACGCGACGCTTCGTCGCGCATAGCCCGGGGGCTCGTCTCCCGGGCGTGAGCCAAGCGTGGCTCTTCGCCTCGCTCAACGCGTTGGCGCTCGTCTCCCGGGCGTGGGGCGAGCGGGGCTCCGCGACGCTTCGCTGCTGTTTCTCCAAGCAGCTTTCGGGCAATCACGAGCCCTTGGGCTCCGGGCCCTTTCCCCGCTGTTTCTCCACACAGAATGCTGGCAATCGTGAGCTCGTGGCCGAGGGGCTCGCGGTTGACGAGCGATCGTCGAAAGCTCATAGCCTCGCTCGCCTCGCTCGCGATCGAGCGCCTGCGCGAGTGAGCGAAGCAGGGCGCGAAGCGCGGGGTCACGAACGGCGCGTGGTCGCGTTGCGAACGTCTGGGATACGCTCGGTTCATGCGCGCCGCTGCGATCTCGCCTCCGCTCGTCTATACGCAGAAATCCTCGGTCTACGCGATCGTTCGCGACAGCGGTCAATCGCGCTAGCGCTACGAAACAGCGGTGAAGTTGGTCTGCGTGCTGTTCGTCGGCGAGCGTGCGGTCGCGGTCCTCGTCGCGCCTCGCGCACACGTGGACCCAGGGCGTGTAGGCCGCGCTCGCCGCGCCCGTTGGTCTTGGTGCGAGCTCGCGGTACGACCGTGGTTCAGGAGACAGCGATGCACAGGATGCTCTCGACAGTGAGGCTCGAGCGAGACGGCCTCGACGTGTGGCTCTCCTTTCCGAACGCGCGCGGATTTCATGTCCGGACCTCACCCACGTTCGTCGTTCGCAGCGGTCTCCTCGGCTACGGCCAGCAGCACGCGAAGAGCCTCGACGACAGCATCGGCCAGTGGCGCGCGCTCTGGTCCCGGCTGCGCGGCGATGGGTTCGAGCCCGTGCTGGTGCCACACATCTACGAGCGCGAGCACAACGGCCAGCGGCAGGCCGCGCTCGTCGACTGGCCGCGTCGCTCCGCCGTTCGGTGGGCGATCGTGCCCTGGGACATCGACCCGTGGGAGATCCCCTGGCGCGTTGTGGAGCGCGCGAGCGCCGTCGATGCGCTGCGCGGCTTTCGGCTGCGCTGTGAGAGCGCGAAGACCGCCGGCTTCGTCCCATGGCGGCCCCGATGGCCGGACGCGTTCGGAGCACTCGTTGGCCCGGACTCAGGTCTCGTCGAACACAGCGAGGGCGCGCCTGGCCACGAGACGCGGCGCTTCTTCTCGGGCCCGGGCCACGACGAGACGGGGCCCGAGCTGCACCACCACCCGGACGAAACATGGAACGTCCATGTGCAGATCGACGGCCAGGTGATCGGCAGCCAGCTCTACTTCGACGATCAGGGCCTCGTCCTCGCGCGGACCTTCGACGCGGGCGTTCTCACAGGGCACAGCAATGTGCTCTCGAAGGACGACCACAGCACCATCACCCTCGCGTCGATGAGCGAGGGCGGCAAGGTGCGCTGGAACCGGCGCCTCCTCGCAGAGGGCGAGACCTGGCAAAGCGGGGTCCATTCCGACTGGTTGCCGGCGCTGCTCGACGCTCCTCCCAGCCTGGCTGCGTTTCGACGGCTGTGCCGAGGGATCCTCGACTTCGCCGAGGGCGAACTCGAGGCGGCAAGGAGCCTCGTGACACGAGCGCTCGCTGTCGTCTCCACGTGGCCCGATGCAGTGCGCCTTCCTCCGCGGGGCTGGGTGAAGGCGCTCGTGAGCGGCAAGCTTCCTCTCGAGGCGCTCGCGCTCACCTCCGCGTTGCACCTCGCGGAGATGTACGACGTCGGTGCAGGAGAAGAAGGCGTCGATGTCTCGGGCAAGCTGGGCGGTGCAGCGCTCGCTGCATGGCTGACAGGCCTGCCGGAGCGAGACGATCTCGCCCAGGTCGGGATCGATCTGAGCATGCGTCACGTGCGGGGCAAAGACGTCGAGACAGCCGTCGTCACGGCCCTCTTCGCGAGCCCGCTGTGTCGTCGCCTCCGTTGGCTCAACGTCTCCCGCACGCCGTTCGACCCGCGCGCGATCACGGAGCAGGACATCCGCGACGCAGAGCACCGACTGAACCGCTTCTTGCGCTTCTCGTGGCCGCTCCTGACCCGGGCGCCCTTCGCAGAAACGCTGCAGCATCTCGTCGCCGAGGGGCTCTCCATCGAGCTCGATGGCGGTCCCGAAGCCGCTGTGGAGCTCGGGCGTCTGCCGCTCCTCGAGAGCCTCGTGATCGGCGATCCGCGGTACGGCCAGCGGACCGCGCGCGCGCTGCGCGCCCTCGCCGAAGCCCGAGCCTTCCCCTCGCTGCAACGGCTCGACATCGAGGAGGACCTGACGGCGCAGGTCGCCCGTGCGCTGCGCGAGAACCCTGCGAAGGAGCGCACGGCGATTCAGTCCCTCACCGTGGGCTGGTCTGCGCCGGAGATGAAGCACGTGCACGCCATCGCCAGGGCGTGTCCCTCCCTTCAGGAGGTCGGCCTCGGCGGCGGGCTCGGCCGTCGCAAGGGCACGAAGGGCCTTCGTCTGGTGAAGCGCAGCGTGGACCGAGCGGCCTTCGAGATCCCGTTCTGAGGGTCGGCGCTGAGCGGGCGCGTGAGCGAATCAGCGCTCGCCGCGCGGGGTCACGAAGGGCGGCGCTCGATGCGTCGAACCGCTGCCGCGCACTGCGAGCGCTACGAACCCCGTCGCAGTCGTGGTTTCGATGAGCCCGAGGTCGAGGAGGCGCTCGACACGGTGCTCGCCATGATCGATCGGGGGCTCGAGAAGCGCTTCGTCAGCGCCCGTGAAGCGGTCGAGCTCGCCACGGACATCGATGCGCGAGCGTGGGCGCGCGTGGCATGCAGCGCTCTTCGCAGCATCGCGATCCGCGCTCGAGCGGATCACGTCGCGCGCGCCGCGCCGTCCACGCGCGCGCCCAACCCTGCGAGGGCGAAGGCCAGCAGCGCGTCGAGCGAGGCGCCCCGCTCGGCCGCCGTCATGGGAGCGCCGCCCTCGACCACGAGCGACGCGAACCCGTGCACCACGCTCCACGCCTTGAGCTCGGCGCCCGCGCGCCGCGAAGGATCGAGCGCGCCCGCGGACACCATCGCGTCGATCGACGCCGCGAGCAGGTCGAACGGCGTCGGCCTCGCGACGATCGGGTCCGCGCCCACCACGCACGCCAAGCCGCGCAGGCCGAACATCACCCGAAACAAGTTGCTGTGCGCGACGGCGAAGTCCACGTACGCACGCCCCACGGCCTCGAACCGGGCGACCGCGGCCCGACGAGGTTCGCGCTCGTCCACCGCGGCCGATCTGCGCTGCATCTTGCGGCCGAGCTTCACGAACCCGTACGCCGCGACGGCCACGAGCAGGTCGGACTTGTCCGCGAAGTGCCGATACGCCGCGTTGGGCGTCACGCCCACCACCCGCGCCGCCTCGCGCAGGCTGAAGCTCTCGGGCCCCGCCGATTCGACGAGCGCGACCGCCTGCTCGACCAGCGCGTTGCGAAGATCTCCGTGGTGATAGCCAGCTTTGGACTCGGTCATGACGCTGATGTTGACACCGTGAACTTCGGGTGCCAAGTATACGCCGTGAACATCAAGACGCCTCCGATGGTGCTCCTCTCGCTGCGCTCGGCCTCGGCCCGCGCTGCGCTCGTCCTCTCGCTCGCGAGCGCCGCCCTCGGCTGCGCCACGAGCCACACGACGCGCTCGCTCGCGGACGGCGTGACGGTGCACACGTTTCGCCGCGACTACACCAACGCTCACGTCGTCTCGAACGGACGCGACTTCTTCATGGTCGACTCGGGTCTCGAAGCGAACGCGCCTGCGCTCGAGCAGGACCTCCGCGCGAGCGGCTTCGACCCCAGTCGACTGCGCGCGATCGTGCTGTCTCACGGCCACGCCGACCACGCCGGCGGCGCTGCGTACTTTCGCCGCCGCTTCGGGACGCGCGTGATCGCCGGGCGCGGCGACGAGGCCATGCTGCGAAGCGGGCACAACGAGCGGCTCTGCCCGACCAACGACGACGCGAGGGCGAGGTTTGCGAGCGACCAGGCGGCGACGTTCACGCCCATCGTGCCCGACGTCACCGTGGACGCAGAGCGGTCGCTGCTCGACGTGACGGGCATCCCCGCGCGGGTGTTGCCGTTGCCAGGACACACCGAGGGCTCGCTCGTCGTGACCGTTGGAGACGGCGTGTTCGTCGGAGACCTCCTGCGCGGCGACGCCATCTGGCCCACCGCCGAGGTGCACTTCTACATGTGCGACCTCGAGGACAACCGGCGCGACGTGCAGACGGTGCTGGACCAGGTCGCGCCGCGGGCGGCGCAGTGGTTTCCGGGGCACTTCGGGCCGCTCAGTCGCGACGCGGTGCGCGCGCGATTTTCGCGCACGAGGTGAGCGCGACGGGTCCGTTCGCAGGACGCGCGCTTCGAAACCACGACCGCGACGGGGATCGTAGTTTTCGCGGTGCGCGGCAGTGGTTCGACTCGAGTTCTACGGTCTTTCCGACGCCTGATCCGCTCCGCGCGTCTTCGACGCTCGTCGCGGGCGCGGCTTATCGAGGGGTGAGGCACGCCGTGCGGCAGGATGCGTTCGCCGCTGGTTGTGCTGCAGATGCTCCGTTGGTCGCGGTACGGTCGCGAGGAGGGAGCAGAGCTCGTCGCCAACGAAGCCGCAGGCATCGCAGCGCGCGATCTTCGACGAAGCGCGCTCACGGGTCGCGAGCGCGATCGGCTGCTTTGTTCGAGTCATACTGAGTGGCCGGCGGACGCTATCGCAGCACGCAGACGTGCGACGTCGCGATCGCGGGCGTCAGGCTGCACGCGTCGACCTGACCTTCGGGGCACTGCCTGCTGACCTCCACCGAACACGCGGGGCCTGCGGCGGCGTCGTTTGCGACGCACGCGTGGACTGTGGTGGTTGCGCCGGTGCAGCCGTCGCGCATGCCTTCAGGGCACTGGCGCATGACCTCGTTCGAACACGAGACGCCTGCTCCATCGCTCGCGGCGCTGGTGCCAGAAGCCCCCGACGACCCTGTGCTGCCGCCAGAGGACGACGTCGAGGCGCTGCTGTTCGATGTCGTCGCTGTGTTGCTCGCTGACGCGCTGCTCTCGCAGGCGCTCAACGCGAAGCACGCCATGAAAATCCCGACTGAATAGCTGTGCATGGATCGAAGCTCCGTTTGTGCGGTGGTTGGCTTCTGCGACCGACCTCGTTTGTGTCGCAGCACCGATCGCGGATGCCCGAACAGCGGCCGCTCGCCACGCGAGGGCGGCCGCTGTGTTCGATGGCTCACGCACCGCGAGTCGGTCGAAGGGGGCAACGCAGGCCATATTGACGCAGCATCGCTCAGAACCTTCACTCGCGCTTCACGACGACTCGCTCGGCTGCGCCAGCTCGCTCACCTGATTGCGCGATCGGGCATCCACCGGCCGTCGGTCGAGCGCGCGAGTCCGCAGCGACCTGAGCGCGCGTCGCGGCGCCGGCCGTCGCCTGTCGATCGCGGGGCGCGACCGTCGTCGTGGTGTTTGTGGTGGCGGCGTTTGGATAGTCATTTTGCAGCCGCTGAGCGCGTAGCCGAGTGCGCGGAGGCTATCGGCAGCCAAAAACGGCCGATATTTTGGCCAACAGTCCTGTTGGATCGCGCGATCGAGCAAATTGTCTGAGAATTCTTCGTGAGCGGCGAGGATGCTGTCGCTCGCCGGTCGACACTCGCGCGTCGCCGATGCCGCGAGCACGTTGACCAACATCTGCTGCGCGAGCGTCACGTCGTGCCGGACACGACGGATGGCGGAGGTGTCACGGGCGATGCTCTCGAGGTGCTTCTGTGTGGAGGGCGATCGTGAAGCACGATCGCTCGTAGTCTTCTCTGTTCGCGGTCTTGGTTTGACTTGATTTCAACGGCTCGTTGAAAGAGCTGATCCGCCTGGGCATCTTCGATGCCCGTCGCGGGCGCGATAGAGCTTACTGAACTCCGATCACTCGACCGTCCCACGCGAAGCCGCGACAACGAACATCGACGGTGTCATCGGAGCCGCCGTACGAGACCCACTGTCCGGCGGCGCGTGGCTCGCTCGCGGGCTGCCCGCCTCGAGGACGAGTCGCGCTCACCCGCGTCGCACCCTCCGCGATCGCGTGAACGCACCAATGCCCGGTTGATCGCAGCTCGGCGCGCACTCCCCTGATTGGACCGCCGAGCAAGCCGTCCCTTTCGTCGCTGAGGTCGAGCTCGTCGTGCTCTCGAAGCGCGAGCCGATTCTCGCCTGGAGTCTCAGCCTCCGTGCACCAATCGAGGTCTCGCCCAATGAAGAGATCGGTCGTGACCCTGGGCTCGAACGACGTGAACTCGGTCTCCTCGCCGGACCGTTGAAACACCGCGCCCCAGCGACCGTCGATCGATCCAAAGCCGAGCGCTGACGCGTCGGGCACGACGAGGTCGCCCCACGCTTCGACGCGGCCGTCTGGCGAGAGTCGCTGCCACTGAAAGAGCGAAGGCGTTGCAAGGTGGCGAAACAAAACGAGCCAGCGCCCGTCCGCCGGCTCGACCTGAAGCTCGGTGATCTGCGGAGGATCGCCTCGCGTCGAGAGCGCTCGAATCGGCGTCGGCGGCGCACCGCGCGAGAACACATAGGTCGCCTGCTCGGTGTCGTCTTCTTCCATGGGAAACCGCGTGACGACCGCGCCCGCTTCGGACACCGCTTCATGGAAGATCTGCGACTCTCCACGGACCGCTCGCCACGGGGGAGGACCGTCGTAGTGGCCGCTCGTCGCGCCGAGCGACCAACGGACGGTCAACGCCGCGGGGCTGCCGCTCTCGACGGCGGAGAAGAAGACTCTCGCCGCTGCGGTTGCGTTCGGTGAGCCGGGCGCTCGTGTCGGGAGGCACTGGCTCGTTCGTCGGGTGGGGCCGTCTGTGGCGATCGGCTCGCGTCCCTCAGTGAGCTCGGTCGAGCGCGACACGATGAAGGGCGATCGCTCAGCGGATTCGCGGCTGATTCGATGGCCTGGGGCGACGATGATCGCGCCGTCACGGACCGAGATCGGGCTCGACTCGGCCGACGTTGAATCGATGCGAACCGACGCCACGGTGAGCGCGGTCCATGTGGCGCCGTCGCGGGTGATTCGAAGTTCGTTGGCTCCTGCGACGAGGCCGAACCGACGATCCACGAATTGGACGAGCGAGAGCTCGGCGCAAGAGGGCAGGTCGATTTCCGACGGGGCGGTGCCGTCCTCGACGACGACCGTGCAGCGGTCTCGGTCGTTGGCGGAGAAGAGCCACGCGCGCACGCCGCCATGTTGGCTGCTGCTCTTCAGGGCGGCGAACCTGTCACGTGTGCTGCGAGCGTGCTCGAACCGCAGCACGTCGCGCTCGTGCGCGCGCCCGTCGGGGCCGATCCGCACTTCGACGATGGCGTCCCGCGTGGCGCCGAACAGCGCGCGATCGTGCGCGTGCCGAAGGTTGATGGCCGCGCGCGGAGTCCATCGCGTCCATCGCGAGGCTCGCGTCCAGAGCATGTGTTCTGCGCCCTGTTCGCTGGGCAAAGCGATCGCCGAGCCGTCCTCTGCGAATACGCTGCTTTCGAGCCCCGACGGTCGTGGCGGGATCAGCTCTTCGACGGTCGCTCCGCGCGAGTCGATCAGTCGGATCGACGGAGAGGCTCGCATGAACGTCGAGAGATCCTGCGCGAACCACGAGCCGAACGGAAACCATCGCGCCTCCAGTTCAGACGCGACCAGGACGCTCCCGCCGTCTCGGCGTTCGATCGCGACGTGTGTCGAGTTGCCTTCGACGCGCCGCAAGAGCGCGCCCGCGACTTCGATCCCGTCGCTCGTGCTCGGAGAAGAGCGATCGCCGCCAGGCCACAGTACCCTTCGTCGCCACGAGCGGTATCGCGCGACGCGCTCGGGGATCGACGCAGGATCCACGCGGTCCGTCGGGCACTCGTCGCCGGACTCGGCGAGGGTCGCTCGTTCGGTGAGCGCCCAGCATCGCGACAGTCCCTGCACGCGCACGACGCGCGTCGCGTCGGACACGAGCTCGACACCCACGTCCGATGCGAGCTCGATCGGGCGAAAGGTTCGACCGCCGTCGACCGAGAGCGAGACGTTGCCAGGGGCGGTGAGGGCCAGGACTCGGCGGTCGTCGATGAAGGCGACGTCGTACGCCCGATCGGGAGCGAGGGTCTCCATCGGTCGTGGGTGCGCGGGATCGTCGAGCGCCCACCAGCGACCGTCGCGGAGCTTGATCGAGCCGAGCGAGGCGCCTGGCGCTTCGCTCTCCGCTGGTTCGTCGGGCAGCTCGGCGCGCGTCTCGAATGGACCGAGAAACGTGCGCGCGCCGAGCACCAGGCCGTCGGTCGTGACGAACACCCACCCGCCGTCGGCGCGGGAGAACCAGCGCGAGAACGGATGGGTGGGGCGTTCGGCGGCGACCGTGACTCGGTCTTCGTCGCGGGGCGCGCCGGGCGTGACGATGGCTCGGAGCGTTGCGTCGACGAAGAGCGTCTGCGTGGCGTTGGATGCGATCGCGCTCACGGTGGTCTGGTAACCAGGGACGAAGTGCCCGAGCTCGAAGCGCGGCGCAGGCTGCGTCGTCGCGCGCTCAGGCGCGGCCCGGCGCGCAGGTTGGACGCTGCACAGACTCAACGACGACACCACGACGACCCCTCGGAGCTTCATCGAGTCGAGCTTCGCGCGATGTGTCGTTTGGTGACAACACAGCGGCGTGACGATCGCGTCGCGGCAGTGTCCGACGAGCGGCGACGCTCGAAGGCGACCGCAGTCGCTCGCAGCCTACGCGGCACCCACGGATCGGCGTTCGATCGCCCCGACCGCGAGCACAACATCGCTACACCATCGTTCGCGGCTACCGCTGCTGTGTCTGCGCAAAGAACCTCGCGTTGTCTTCCCGGCACCAGGCCTTGTCCGAGGGCAGATCGCCTTCGTCGAAGATCGCGTTCACCGGGCACTCGGGCTCGCACGCACCGCAGCAGATGCAGCGCTCGGGATCGATGTAGAGCTGCAGCGACGGGTGTCGCTTCGCGCGTTCGGCCGTCGAGAGCGCGCGAAGCTCTCGCTCGGGGACCGCGCCGTGAATCGCGTCGACGGGACACACGCTCACACAACCCATATCGCACGCGCCGACGCACGCATCCGTAATCACATAGCTCATCGAAACACCTCGTTCGCTGTGGTGTTTCAAGGCCGATGCCGACGCGCTCGACGGTGATTAATCTGGCAAATTGCGGCTTCGTGCGGCCATCGCGACGATGGCTCGTCGCGCGACGACGCTGCCTCGTCGCGACCTGTCTGTGATACCCGCTGCTGCGAGCCCCTCGCGCGCGGTACGATCCAACCCTTTCCCGTTGCGCGACCGAAGTCCTTCATCGAACGCCTCGCTCCGCGTGGCCAAGACCGTCAGCGATGCGTGCGTCGGGGTGCGCCGCGAGGCGCCGCTTCGACGCGCGCTCGCAGCGGTGCTCGGCGCAGAAGACGACACGTGGCTCGCGATCGAGCAGCGCATCTCTGCGCATCCAGCGCTCGAGGACGACGGCCGCGCGCTCGTTCGAAGCATCGTCGCCGCCGCCAAGAGCACAGCGAACACCATCGAGCGGATGGCCTCGTCCTCGCGTCGCGCGCACGAAGAGCTGGCGCTCGCGATGGACCCTCGAGCCCACGACGAGCCGCTCGTCGCCGAGAGCCTCGCGATGAAGCGCTTGCTTCACGAGACGATCGACCGGGTCGCGCCCTTCGACGTGACCGTCCTGCTGCTCGGCGAATCAGGGGTCGGAAAGGAGCTGCTCGCGCGCAGGCTCCACCGCCGATCGCCGCGCTCGAGGCACCCGATGCTGGCGGTCAACTGCGGAGCGTTGCCCGAGTCGCTCATCGAGAGCGCCCTGTTCGGACACGAGCGCGGAGCGTTTACGGGCGCCGAGCGTCGACACGAAGGGGTCATCGAGCGCGCGCATGGATCGACGCTCTTTCTCGACGAGGTGGGCGAGCTCACGCCCGCTGCGCAAGTGAGGCTGCTTCGCGTGCTCGCGACCAACGAGTTCGAGCGCGTGGGCGGAGCAGAGACGCGCTTCGCCGACGTGCGCGTCGTCGCCGCCACCCACCGCTCGCTCGAAGCGCTCGTGCGCGAAGGGCGATTTCGCGAGGATTTGTACTACCGATTGCGCGTCGTCGAGGCGCGGGTGGCGCCGCTGCGAGAGCGCGTCGAGGACATCGTCCCGATCGCCGAGTCGCTGCTGCTGCGGGCGTGCGCGAGGCACAACCTCGTGGCGCCGACGCTCACTCGTGAGCAGCGCAGCGCGCTCGAGCGAGCGCCGTGGCCGGGCAACGTTCGACAGCTCGCGAACGCCATCGAGCGCTCGCTGATCTTGTCCGCGAACCGCGCCTTCGAGCTGATCCTCGACCCTGACGAGCCCGGCCGTCTCGCGGATCGCACGCCCCGCGCGACGACGCTCTCGGACGCGACGCGCGACGCGATCGAACGCGCCCTCGAAGCGAGCCACGGTCGCGTGCACGGCGCCGACGGCGCTGCGGCTCAATTGGGGCTGCCTCCGAGCACGCTGAAGAGCATGCTGCGACGGCTCGGAGTCGACCGAGGTCGCTTCGCGCGAACGCGGGACGATTGCTATACCGCGCCCGCGACGAGCGTCGAAGACGCGCGGAGCGGATCAGCGCGGTACAAATCAAGTCAAACCACTGCCGCGCACTGGGAAAACTACGACGCCCGTCGCGGTCGTGGTTTAGAGCACAGCTCGTGGCGGTCGTGGCTTCTCGAGGTGCGCGCATCGCCGGAGGCGAGCGAGACCGGTGCTACGCTCGCGAGCGATGCCGCTGATCGAGCTCGAGACGCTCATTCGCGCGCCGGTCGAGCGCTGCTTCGACCTCGCGCGCAGCATCGATTTTCACGAGCGCACCGCCTCCGAGACGCAAGAGCGCGCGGTGGCCGGCCGAACGAAGGGGCTCATCGAGCTCGGCGAAGAGGTGACCTTCAGCGCCAGGCACTTCGGCGTGCGCCAACGACTGACGTCGAAGATCACCGCCTTCGATCGACCCTGGCATTTTCGCGACGAAATGCTCCGCGGCGCCTTCGCAGTCCTCCGCCACGATCACCGCTTCGAAGCGCGTGAAGACCTGACGCTCATGCGCGACGAGTTCTACTTCGAAGCGCCGCTCGGGCTGCTCGGGCGCATCGCTGAGCGCGCGGTGCTCGTGCGCTACATGACCGAGTTTCTGCGAGTGCGCGCGCAGATCCTGTGCGCTCACGCCGAGTCCGAGCAGTGGCGCGCGTACCTCGAGGCGCCCTGAGGGGTGTCGAGCCCGATGTGACTGCGTCCTGCGCGCTTGCCGCAGCTCCAGTGTGGCTGCGCGGACATCGTCTGTCCGACTCGCGTCGGTTGGCAGCCTGCGAGTCGCCCTCCGAGTCAACACCCTCTGCGCTCGATGCGCGCTCGCGGCGTTGGATGTCCGATCCTCAGAAGCTCTGCAGCTTCACCTTCGGGCCGTCGAGCCCCTCGCGCCGCAAGAGCGCGTCGAGGTCGCCGAACAGCTCGATCTTCGGTCCGCGCGTCATGGCGAGCACCATGTCCGCGGCCTTCACCGCCATCGAGAGAAAAGGGTTCGCCCCGTCGAGGACCACGGCGGCGCTCGCCATGGGTCTGCCCTTGGCGATCTCGCGCATGAACGCGCGGCGCGCGCCGGGCGTGTACGTCTGAACCACTCTCCAATCTGCGACGATGCGCAGCCCGCCGCTCGCGACGATGCCGGGCCCGTGCTTCGCGAGCAGTCGATCGAGGGTGCGATGCATGGCGAGCACGGTCTCTTCGGTTCCCTCGGAGACGGTGAGGTGATCGACCATGATGTTGGGCGCGACGAACCAGGTGAACCCGTAGCTCGGGTCGCTCACCTGCACGGGCCATCGTTCGAACGGAGCGCTCGGTCGCATCGGTTCACCGCGCGTCGGTGTGGCGCGGAGAGTAGGGCATCCACCGCTCGTCGGTCGAGAGCGCGCGCGAACCGCGACCTGGGTGCGCGTCGCCAGCGCGATGCGTTCACCTCTGTGTTCACTGGCGATACCGAGTTGGCGGCTTCGACGCTGAGTTCGGTCCGGGCGCTCCGCGGCGGTTTGTCACCTGCCGATCGTGCAGCGCGACCGTCGTCCTGGCGGTTGTGGTAGCGGCGTTTGGATCGATGTTTTGCAGCCATCCAGCGCGCCATCGAGCGCTCGGAGGCGCTCGGCAGCCAAAAACGGCCGAATTTTGGGCCAACAGTCCTGTTGGTTCGCAGAATCGAGCAAATTGTCTGATCATTCGTCGCGAGGGTCGGGGATGCTGTCGCTCGCCCGTCGACACCGACGCATCGCTCGGCCACCGCGTCGAACGTTGGTTCGACTTCGACGGGTTGTCTGTTTGATACCGTTGGACGCGATGGTGAGTCTGTCGATCGAGGCCTCGCACACTTGTCGCGGATGCGGGCAGCCGGTGGCGATCAACGCGCTGCTGTCGCAGTTTTCTTGCGATCGCTGCGGGCGCACGGCGGAGCTCGACGCGCGCATCTGGAAGCTCGTTCTGCACGAGCCGCTGCGCGACGGCCCGAGCCTCTCGAACACGCAAGAGAAGACCGCGTCGCTCGTGACCGACGCGGGACGGTTTCAGGTCGTGTTTCGCAAGGCGAGCGGCGCGTGCGGCGTCTGCCGAGCGCCGGTCGACCGCGCCGCGGCGCGCGCCGCAGCGAGCGCGTACGTGCACCAGTGCGCGTGTGGAATGCGCACCGCGTGTCGAACGACTCCGCCCGAGCTCGATCTGCAGAACGTCGAGCTCGTTCGCGAAGAAGACGTCGAGCTGCTCTGGCCGCAACAGCGCAAAGAAGCGGTCACGCTCAAGTGCAACGGCTGCGGCGGACCCCAGACCGTGGGCGGCGCGACGACGAGGATCTTCTCGTGCAGCTACTGCAACGCGCAGTGCTACGTGCCCGATGACCTCTGGTCGCTCTTGCATCCAGTGCGCGCGATCAAGCCGTGGATCCTCGAGCTTCGCGACGCGCCTGCGTCGAGCGTGGCCGTCGCGCAGAGCAAGCAGGGCGCGCCGCGCGGCGAGAAACGACAGGACTCCAAGCGCGATCCGACGCGGCTGCCGCGCTTCTCGGACGCCAAGGACCTCGTCGTCGGAGCGGACGGTACGCTCTATGCCGTGCTCGAGCTCGAGAGTTCGGGAGCGCCCGAGCTCTTCGCGCTCGACGCCGAGGCGAGAGTGAAGTGGCGCAAAGAGATTCCGAAGAGCCACCACGGCGATCCGCGGTTGTCCTTCATGGTGAGCGGGCACGTCGTGCTGTGGTGCGGCGGCGTTCGGTCGCTCTTCGGCATCCGCGCGACGGACGGCGTGACCGAGGCCGAGCTCGGCGCGGACAAGTCTGCCAAGGGAGCGATCGATCTGCGCAAGGCCACGTGCCTCGCGTGCGACGTCGACGGCACGATCGTGGTCGGACGCGAAGAGAGCGGAGGCGTTCGCTTCTTGCGCTACGCAGCGTCGGGAGCGGCCGTTTCGTTGTGGCCAGGGATGGCAGTGCCGACGCCGTGGAGCGAAGACGAGTACCCAGCGACGCTCGAAGAGTGCGCCCCGCGCATCACCGGCGCGCAGAACGTGGTCTGCAACGTGGGCTTCGACGGAACGCTCTACGTCGCAGGCGATCAGGCCATCGCCGCGTTCGATCGACAGGGGCAGAAGCTCTACGTCTTGGCCGACGCAGACCAAGGCGTGACCACCGGCGGCCCGACGTACGGCAGCGTGTTCGGCGATCGCGCGGGCGTGCTCTACACCTTCGAGAGCGGCCCCATCGTGCGTCGCTACGTCCAAGGCAGACGCGGCAAACCCTACTTGCATGCCGAAGACGAGAGCGGTCTGTTGACGAGCGAGACCGTCGCAGCAGTGGGGCCAGACGGCTCGGTGTGGGTAGGCGGCGCGGACAGCGTGCTGCGCCGGTTCGGGCCGTCGCGCACGCTCGAGTGGGCCAGCGGCGGCGCGCGCAAGGCCGATCGCGATCGCGCCGAAGAAGAGTGAGCAAAGGGGGCAACGCCTCGATCGCCGTCGCGCTGCTGTTGGCGCTGCTTCGAGCGCGGGCCCGCGTCGTCCGGGGCGCTCTCGAGCGCGCGATCGATCGCGTCCAACGCGTCTCCTCGGCACAGGCGCGCCACTCGGCGGCAGACTGGGGGCCATCCATCACTGCGTGAGCGCTCGAACTCGCGAGGGCTCACCACGCGCGTTCGAACTCTGCGAACAGCTCGGGGGGATCTCCTCGCTCGACCGCGCGCTCGACGTAGCCGAGCCCGGTGAAGAGCTGGCGCAGCTTGTCGTTGCGCGGGTGCGTGTGCGTCACGGACACCCGCAGCCCGCGATCGAGCATCCACTGTTCGACCGACGACACCAGCGCGCGCGCGAGGCCGGCGCGGCGGTGCGCGGGGAGCACGTACGTGGTCGAGATGTATCCGTGCTCTCCGCGGTGATCGCGCTCGCGACGCACGATCGAGTGACCGACGATGGCGCCCTCGAAGACCGCGACGAAGACCTCTGCCTCGAGCCTTCCATCGGTGTGTTGATCGACGCGATCGAGCAGCCAGGCATCGGTGAACATCGCGCGCGCGCGCGCTTCACCGAGCACTTCGGCGAGCGTGTCTCTCATGCGCGACGCCACGAGCTGTCGCTCGTGCAGCGACCGGCGGTCGATTGGTCGAACATCGTGCGCGTTCTTCATGCGTGGCTCCGACAGCGTGCTCTTGGCGCTCGTGTATACCGCGCACGCTCCAAGCGTCGAAGACGCGCGGAGCGGACCAGAGCGGTTTCAATCAATTCAAACCATTGTCGCGCGCCGGGAAATCTACGAGCCCCGTCGCGGTCGTGGTTTTGCGTCGCCGCCCGGATCACCTCAGCTCGCGACCCGCGAGCCCATCAGCGTCGCCGCGACCTGCGCCCGCTCGTCGGGCTTGTCGAGCAGCGCCCGCGCCAGATCGAGCGGAACGACCACAGATCCGTCCGCGCGCTCGACGCGCAGCGGCCGACCGAGCTCGAAGTGCGGCTTCGATCCGGGCTCGTGCGCGAGCACGATGATGATCCGAGCTTGCAGCGCGGACTCGAGCGCCGCGCGCTTGTCTTCTGCCGAGAGGTGTTGCGGTGCGATCGAGCTGTCGAGCGCGAAGCACACCGCGTCGATCGACGACGGATCCAGGATGCGCCCGATGCCAGCGAGCCCGCCGTCGTCTCCGGCCACGCGAGCCGCGACCGACTGCGAGAGGTGTGCGTAGCGCGGCATCCAAAAGTGCAGAAAGCCGTCGGCGAAGGAGACCTCGCGCAACGAGCGTCCGAGCTTGCTCTCGATCGCGCGGCGACGGTCCGACGCGACCTGCGCCTCGCACGCGGGCGCGTCGAACAAGACCGTCGCAGGGCGGTCGTCGGTCGCGGTCGCGCTGTCCGAGACCTCGTCGGCGAAGGCGACTCGCTCGGCGAGGGCAGGGTGCGTGTCGAAAGGGTCCGTCGGAACCGAGAAGAACCGCCGCGCGATCGCCGCTTCGAGCTCGGGGTCGAGCATGTTGCGCTCGTACTCGAGCTCGGCGCGCTCGATGTGCTGCGGGATCAACCCCGCGCGCAACAGCGGCTCGACTTCGCTCAACCGGAACATGGTGCCGGTGACCGATGCGACCCGCGACTTGCGCAGCTCGCTCACGTGAGGCCCGCGCCCCGCCACGGCGATCGACAGCTTGTCCGCGAGCAGCTCTTGCACGCGCGAGAGCTTGCGCGTCGCGAAGAGAAACACCTCGAGGTACCAGAGAAACGGCAGCGCCATGTTGATCCCACCGATGCCCTGGTGCGCGCGCTGGATCGATTGCACGATCGCGATCGCCCTTTGTCGAACGGCGTAGACCACCGCGCCGAGGCGCGTGTCACCGCCGACGAAGTGCCCGAACTCGTGGGCGAGCACCGCGCGCAGCTCGGACACGGTCGACGCGCACACGAGGGTCCAGCCGAGGACCAGCGTGCGCTTGCCCGAAAGCAAGCCGAAGAGCTTCGACGCTTCGCTCACCCCCGCGTTGCGCATGTCCGCGAGGTACACCGCGTCGGGGACGCGCGTGTTGCATTGCGCAGCGACCGCGGCCAGCTCCGCGAAGAACGCAGGGTGCTCCGACGGGACGAGCAACACGCCGGTCGCCCGACCCTCCGCCGAACGAAACACCGAGAGGTACACCCGGCCGATTCCAAACAGCGCCACGGCGATGGTCACAGCTACTCCCACCTGCACTCGCTCTTCGTAGAGCATGAGCAGCGCGCCACCGACGCACAGCGCGACGATCGCCAGCGAGAGCGCGTGCAGCCCGAAGTAGAACCCGAGCAGCGCCACGACGCGCAGCGCCATCCACGAGGCGCGCCCGCGCTTCGCGATCGCAGAGAGCGCCTCGCGATCGACGACGGCCTCGCTGGGAATGTTCTCGCTTCGTCTGCGCACCCACGCCATCACCGCGGCCCACAGCGCCGTCACGAGCGAGGCGATCGCAGCCACGAGCGTCCCCACCGTGGTCGCGCTGTCGTGCTCGGCGTCATCGCGGGCGTACCATCGACGCGAGGCCGGATCGAATGCGACCGCCACGCGTGTAGGCAGCGCGCGCTCGTCGACGTCGAGCAAGGCCGACCCTCGCGCGCCCTCGGCCTCGAGCGTCCACTCGACGGTCGAGCGGCGAACGCCCCGTTCGAGGCGTCCGAGCTGCACTCGATCGACGCGCGCTTCGTGAAAGGTCCGCGCGTCGAGCCATCCCTGGCGTCGCGCTTCGACGAAGGCGGCCAGCGACAGCGACGCGCCCATGATCGCCGCGACGACCATGAGCGTGATCCACATCCAGGCCGTCTTCGCGACGGCCGCTCTCCCCACGTTGCTCACTCGAATTCTCCCCGCGCGCCTCGCCTGTCTGCGGCGAGCGCGTCGATCATCGATCGCGCGCCGCAAAGTAGGTCAACCCGTCCGCGGGTTCAAGGCGCCGCGCTCGCGTCGAGCTGCTGAACACGCAATCCGGCCAGGGCCGCGCGGCAGGAGTGCGCCCGATCGCGGCTCCACGTCGCGCTCGACTCGCGCATCGCTCGTCGCAACCGCGAGGCTCTTTTTCGGTCACAGCAGCGGGCTCGGCGTTCTCTCACTGGGGCGAAGAAGGAGAACGCACATGGCGATGTTCACGAACACACTTGGGTCATTCGGCGCGCTTGGGGCGCTGGGCCTCGCTTCGTTGCTGGCGCTGCCCGGTTGCGCTGCGCCGCGCTTCGGCCCGTGGCAGAGGGCAACGAGCTTTGTCCGCGCGAGCACACAAACGCTCGCGATCGTGCGCGTGCGGACGCCTTGGTACGCGCCCAGCTTCGTCGTGCGCTCGCGGTTTCGAGGCGCGGTGCCCGAATACGAGGCCATCGCCGCGCTCGATCACAAGTACTACATCGTCACGGACGACGGGCGTTTCGGAGGCATTTACGTGTGGCGTTCGCGCGGCGACGCGCAGGCGTATTACTCGGACACGTGGAGGAGAGGGATTCGCGAGCGGCGCGGGGCGGATCCTGAGCTTCTTCTGCTCGAGGTCACCGCGGTGATCGAAGGGCGAGCGCGGGTCGAAGGCGAGCCGCTCGGCGCGCGATCACTCTCGTTTCCCGCCTTCGCGACGCTGAGCCTGTGGAGCCTCTCGCGCCACGCACAGCGCGGTGCGATCAGCGCTCCCGCTGTCGACTTCGAGGGAATGATCCGCGCGTTCGAGCTCACGACGGACGGGCAAATCGGGTTCGTGGCGGTCTGGGCCACCCGCGCGCACGCAGAAGCCGCGCTCGCACACGAGCGCCTCTCGAGCTTCGGCGCTCCTCAGGTGAGCGCCTTCTTCGAAGTCCCCGTGCTCATGGACGCCGATGTGCGCGCGCGTCGCGCGCCGCAGACCGTGTCGAGCGTCGCCCGCGCGGAGAGCCCGTGATGCGACAGCTCGTCTTCGAGCGCGTGGGACGGCTGTCGTTTCGCGAGGCCGCCGCGCCGACGATCACCGCGCCCGAGCAAGCGCTGGTCACGCCGTTGGCCGTCGCGCGATGCGACTTGGACGCGGCGATCGTCGAGGGACGCGCGCCGTTTCGGAGCCGCCCGCTTCACGCGCTGCGCTCGATCGCTCCGCGACTCTTTCGGTCACTCCCCTTTGGTGGGCCCTTTGCGTTCGGGCACGAGTGCGTCGCCGAGGTGCTCTCGGTCGGACAGGAGGTTCGCTCGGTGAAGCCGGGGGATCGCGTCGTCGTTCCGTTTCAGATCTCCTGCGGCCGCTGCGAGCGGTGCCGGCGCGGCGTCACGGCGAGCTGCAGCGCGGTGCCTCACGCTGCGTCCTATGGGCTCGGCCGGGGAGACTGGGGGTCGGTGATGGCGGACGTGGTGCGTGTTCCCTTCGCCGACGCGATGCTCGTCCGGGCGCCGGACGTGTCAGCGGTCGAGCTCGCGAGCGCTGGAGACAACGTCGCGGACGGCCATCGCGCGGTCGCCTCGTTTCTCGCGGCTCGCCCGGGCGCTCCCGTGCTCGTCGTCGGAGGTGAGGCGATGAGCGTCGGTCTCTATGCCGTGCTCTGCGCGGTCGCCCTCGGCAGCGAGCAGGTCGACTACATCGATCCCGATCCTGCGCGGCGCACACTCGCTGAAAAGCTCGGCGCAAGGGTGCTGGGAGCGCGCTACGAAAAGCAATCACGCGGCTACCCCATCACCGTCGACGCCAGCGCTCACCCTGACGGCCTCGCCGCGGCCGTCCTCTCGACCGAACCCGGAGGAGACTGCACCAGCGTCGGAATCTACTTCGCAAAACGCACGCCGTTTCCATTGCTGCCGGCGTTCATGAACGGCGTTCACTTTCACACCTCGCGGGTGTGCTCTCGGTCCGAGCTGCCTGCGGTGCTCACGTTGATCGGAAGCGGTCGCCTCGTTCCTTCTCGCGTCACCACGCTGCTCGCGCGCTTCGAGGACGCTCCCGAGGCGTTTCTGCACCGAGGCGTGAAAGTGGTGCTCACGCGAGGCAACCCATGAACGTCGGCCGCACACAGCGTCGGGCAACGAACCCTTCGACGCGCTACGAAGAAGCGATGGACTCAGCTAGCCCGCCCACGGACCCGGCGGACCCTCTCGCGAACCTCGCGGCGCTCGCGCTCGAAGGCGATGCAGGGGCAGCCGACACGCTGTGCCGCGAGCTGCAGGGGCCCCTCTATCGGCTCGCGGTGCGGTTGCTCCAGCACGCCGAGGACGCTCGCGACGCGACGCAAGAAGCGCTCGTGCTGGTGATCACGCACCTGTCGACCTTTCGCGCCGACAGCAAGCTGTTGACCTGGGCGTACTCGATCGCGCTTCGACACTTTCTTCGGTCTCGACGAGTTCGCGACCGCGCGCAGAGCCGACTCGTGCTCGAACTCAGGATTCGCGCAGGGCTCTTGCTGACCACGCCGCAGGGCGCTTCGTCCGACGCCGAGGCTGCCCTCGAGCAGCGCGAGACCTGCCTGGGATGCACGCGCGCCATGCTCCGATGCCTCACCCTCGACGAGCGCGCGGCGATCATCCTCGCCGAGATCCTCGGCGCCGACGACGCGCTCGGAGCACGCCTGTGCGGGGTGCCCGACGCTACGTACCGAAAGCGACTCTCTCGCGCGCGAGAGAAGCTACGACCCGTCCTCGAAGAGCTCTGCGGCCTCAGCGACGAGAAGAATCCCTGCTCGTGCGAGCGCCAGGTGCGCGCCAAGAAGCTCGTCGGAGCAAAGCGCCCCCGATCGCTGGCCGTCGTCACCGACGGCGAGGTCGTCGCCGCCGCAGAGCGCTTGGGCGCGGTGCGTTCGCTCGGCGCGGTGCTCGCAGGACCGTCGGCGATCGCGGTGCCCGAAGACCTCTGGGCGCAGGTCAAGAGTCGTCTCTCGACGGTCCTCGGGCCGACGGCGATGCGCGCTGACGACGAGCCGCGGCGCTGAAGCGCGCGTCCCGCTGTCGCGTCGCGCAGATCGAGTATCTCTTGCGAAAACAAAGGTGGATCGCGTCGGGATGCGCGGCCTGCCGCTCGTCTGGCGCGCTACGCCGTCGACGAGCGACGCGCGCTGGATCGACGGCGGTCACGTGATGCGCAGCGCTCCCGTTCCATGGGCGCGCGGTTCACGACGACGTGGACTGCTGGCGGACCGTCGGGGGCGATCGGCTCTGGTCGATCGTCACATCGCTCGTGCTCGCTACGGTGGAAGCAGCCGAACAACCAGCGGATCGAGCGGCGGATTGCTCCTGCACGCCTGGTCAGACGCTCCCGCGACATCACGCGTGATCGTCACCGTCACGTCTTGGGACACGTACGCCGAATGCTCGACGCGAAAGGTCACGACGCCACGAAAGCACGTCGGCCCGCCGAGCGCGTACGACCCCGCAGACGGCAAGAACACTCCCGTCCCCGGCGGCTGCGCGGGAGAGACGTACGGGATCGTCGCGTCGTTGATCGGCGAGTCGTTGCCCATCGAGAGCACTCGCACCACGTGGCACGCGCACGTGCTCGGCGAAGTGCCGCAGCCCGAAGAGGCAAACAACACGATAAGCGCAATCGCGATCCGCGTATTCATCGCGATCCCCCCAAGCTTCTCACTGTATAGGAAACGTACGGATTTTGCCCTGCGAAATGCCGCGTAGAAATGAGTGCCACCGGCGCGAGCAGGCGTCCAACGCTCATCGGCGTGCACCTCGCGCGGCCCGCGTTTGCGCTCGGACCATCACGACGACTCGGCGGTGCGCGCCGAGCGCGCGGAGGTCTTGAAGATCGACGGAGACGAGACGGCGACGCGCTTCGCGGCGACGAAGCGCCCCCCCATTCACGGGGCGTCCGCCATGCTCGTTGCGGACTCACAAGCTCCTCACATCGCCGTCGCGGTGTTGGCGCGGCGCCGCGCTGCTGCGACGATGGAGCCACGCAGCGATGCCAACACCCGTCCGCCTGGTTCTCACCGACAGAGTTCACGATGGCCGCGTTCGCTCGCGGCGACGAAGGGCCGGCCTCGGCGCGGCTGCGCTCGGGATCATTTCGATCTCGGCGCTGGGATGCGCAACGCGCGACGCGCAGGCTGCTCGAACCATCGTGGTCGATCGAAGTCCTGCGCCCGCGACGGTCGCGCCACCCGACGCGCAAGTCGCGCTACCCGACGCGCAAGCGACGGTCGCAACGGCGACTCCAACACCGAGCTCTGCCGCGGGAAGCACGACGTTCTTTCGCGTGTGTGGTCCGTGCCACAGCGCAATGTGGCACGTTCCTCCGGCCGGATCGCTGGGCGGCAACGGTCTGAGCGAGGCGGCGCTGCGTCGGCTGATTCGCGAAGGAGGCACCGGCGCGCGCGGCGCGATGCCCGCCATCGACGAGCGCACGCTGCCCGAAGCCTCGATGCCAGCGTTGATCGACTACCTGCGAACGATGGGCGTCGTGGCGCCGTCGTGACGGGTCGATCACCGCCGCCGGCGGTGGTCTCGCCATTCGTCCGCCGCGTGCGATCAAAACGCGAGCAGCGGATTGGCGACGCGCGCCACGCTCGGAGCGACGTTGGTTTGGGCGGACGCCCTCGCAAACCACAGGTCTCCGGCGCCTCGAACGGAGTTCGATTCGTCGAACGTGGTCATCCACAATGCGTCCGCCGTCGACTCGGGGATCACCGACGTGAGCACTGCTCGCAGCGAGCGGCGCTCGGCGAACGCGACGCGCGCTTGCCAAGGTCGTCCGGCGACGGTCCCTGCCACACGATGCGCGGTGATCACGCTCACGCGAAACGGGCGAGCCGCGCGACGCGCACCGCGCGAAGGACGTTGATCGTCGGGCTCGGCGTACGGATAGAACGGCCGGTCTGTGCGAAACGACAAGCGCACCGCACGCGCGCCGAAATCAGCGATTCCCGTCGCTCCGACATAGCGAAACGCAGTGACGTGCCAGGTGCCCGTCGTGTACGGACGAAGCCAGTTGGCGAGCGCGGGCCGAGAGTCGAAGCCGTTGTTGCCGAGCCAGCTGGCCAGCGCTCGCGCGTCGGTCGCGCGAAGAACGGTCGCGTCGAGGCCCGCGACGCGCGCGGTGGCCACGACTTGCACTGAGTTGGATACGGCGTCGCTGCCCGCGAGTCCCCCTGCCGAGCGACTACGACGGGCCGACGGTGCGACGGGCGCTGTGTACAAGTCCGCGAGCAGCGAAAACACGCGATCGTCGGCCTCGTGCAGTTGCGGTTGAGACGGCGTCGGAACGATGAAGCCGAACGGCCCGCGCGCGCCACCGAAGTTCGCGCGCCGAACGAAGTGCTCCATTTGTGTGGTCGGGTCCCAAACGATCAGCGCTTCTTCTCCTTCGATGAGCGGCATCGCTACGGTGCGCGAGACGGCCATCGCGCACGCGTGCGTCGGCTTGCGATCGGACACGAGCGCGCCGCAGCAAACGAGCAGCGCCGCGACCGCATGAAGCGCCATCGCGCCGCGGCGGCCGAACGTGTTCGAGCGCTTCGTCGCCGCCAATGCACGGTCGAGCCAATCTCGCGGGTCGAAGGCATCGCGGTCCGCCTGTCGTTGCAGCGTTGGCTTCATCGTTGGTGCCACTGTACGTGGCTCGCCGCTCGTTGGCTCGCGTCTCTCGCCCTCTGCGGGGTCGTTGCGAGGTGAATCTGCGAGGTCTGTGTCAGCTTTGTCGGCGACGTCTCGTTGCCGCTGCGAACGACGTCAGCGCAAAGCGGCAGCGCCCGTGCTCCGCTTCGAGACCGTGCTCCCTCGTCGCACCACACTGGCGCGACTTCAGCGCGCCCCTCGCGCTCCGGTAGAGTCTCGCCCACCATCCATGGGCCGCTACGTCCGAGGAACCGCAGGGTTCACGTTCAAGTACCACCCCGACCAAGACACCAACCTCGAGCGCCTCGCATCGTGGGCAGGCTTCGCGCCGGACGATCGCACTCGATCGCTGGCAGGGCAGTTGTTCGCCCCGTTTGGCTCGCCGGGCGCGCGCGTCATCGACGCGGTCTCGCGGGGCACGAGTGTTTGCGAAGCCGCGCTCCCTCCGTTCGACCTCGCCGTCCGCGTCGAGTCTGCGATCTATCAAGTGACTGATCGCTGCCGAGAGGTGCTCGCAGAGATCGACGCGACCGCGCCCGGCCCGGTGTTCGTGGCAGACATCGGTCAGCTCGGCGTGGTGCTGCGCCGCTCGCAGTGGAGCGAGCTCGCGTCACGCATCGGTCGCGGCGCCGATGCAACCAACGTCGATTCGATCATCGCCGCGAGAGATCGCGCTCTCGTGGACTGCGACGACGAGCTGCTGCCGTATCTCGCGGCGAGCGCGCTCTTGCACGCGGTAGAGAACAACCTCGATGAGCTCTCGATGGTCGACCGCGCGACGTGTCGCGACACCAACCTCTGGAGCGTCGCCGCAGAGACCATCGGACCGAGCGAGCCCAACGCGAGCTTCGAAGAGCGAGCGCTGCGGGTGAGGGTGACCGCGCTGCAACAGAACCGCAACGACGCGCTCGGACGCGCGACGGAGCTGCTTCGAGAACGGCCCACCGATCGCGCGATGTTTCGCGTCGCGCTGGGAGTGTTGCTGTGGCGCAACGAGTGGGCGCGCGTCGAGGCGCTCGCGAGCGAGTTGCTCGCGCACAGGCAGAGCGACGCGATGCGCGCAGAGCTTCTGCATTACCGCGGAGACGCGCGCTGGTCGCAGCTCGGAAGAGACTCGGCGAGAGAAGACGCGTCTCTCGCGAAACAGCTCGGGTTGGATGCGCTGCAACGCGCGCTCGACGAGAGCGACGAGCGGACAGAGAGCTCGTTCGACGAGTGACCGGACGCGACGCAGCCTCTGCGCTCTGTCCGCGCGGCGAAGCAAAGACACCCCGCGCCGCTCGCCGACTCGCTCGTCACCTTCGTCGCGCGCCGCGCAGATCGCAGCGGCGCCGACGCGCGGTGGAGCGTGCGGTGCGACGCTTACCGACGTGGGACCGCGGGTGGAGGCGCTCGCTGGCGCGCTGCTTCGTGAGGCTTCAGTGGGCTCGTGGGTGCGGTTTCTTGCCGCGTCGAGCGATGACTTCGCCGCGTTTACGGAAGAGCTTCGGGCAGAGTCGGGCGGACGCTGAGCGCTGGTTCGAGTCTGTTGTGGAAAGCTGCTCCAACACAGGATCGCCAGTGAAAACAGTGGCAAGCGCATCGTGCAGCGCAGCGTGACGCACGCGACACGGCAGCCACGGGCCGACGACGGCGGCGAGGCAACGGGTGATCGTGTTGTCGGCTGCGGACGCGTGGCGGCGTGACTGGCGTTGGAGGTACAGCGCGAATGCGCGCGTCCGGTATCATGCGCCGATGCGGACGATCGGTGCTCGGTTGAATGCGTGTGTGGTGGGATCGGTGTTCGCGGTCTTTGCCGCGTGCGCGCCGTCGCGCCCGCCGGTGATCGAGCCTGCGCCTCGACCGAACTGCCCGCTCGTTCCCGCGGTTCCGACGGCGCCGTTCGAGGTGCGCACCGACGATGGAACGCTGCTCGGACACGTCGATCGCGGCGATGCCTTCGTCTTGCGCGACGGGCGGCTCGAGTTCGCCGAGCGCTTGTACGACGCCGACTGGTTCGAGCGCACGTTCGTCGTCGAGGATTGCCGGGTGTACCGCACCGCCGGCGACGGTCAGCGCTACGAAGTGCGACGCACATGGCGCGAAGGCTTCGAGGGCCTCTCCCACGTGCGCGAGCTGCTCACGCCCGCGCGCGCCTTCACGAGCCTGACGCTCCAGTCGCCCGCGGCGCGGGACGTCCCTGCGTACGTAGCGCTGCAGAACTGCCTGCTCGCGGGCACCTGTGACTTTCGCGACAGCAGGATCGACCCGCTCACGGCGGACGCCGCCGAGGGGGCGCGCGCCCTGCGCTTTACGTCGTCGCCGCGCGCGCCGGACATGATCACCGGCAAGGCGTCGATCGAGACCACGCTGGCGCACTTTGTCCGTGGCGACGACGTGTGGGTCGCGTTCTCGGTGCGCGTCGTCGAGGGGCGGCCGCTGACCTTCTTCGACCTGGAGAGCGACATCATCTCGTTGGGCCCAGGGCCCAGGATCATCTGGCTGGACGATGGCTCGCTGGCCGTCGAGCTCAAGTGGGCGGACAAGCCGACGTACCGTCAGCCCGCGGCGAGCCGCGTGCAGTTTCCCAGCGGTCGCTGGGTGCGACTCACCGTGCACTACTCGCTCGCAGAGACGTCGCAGGGGCTGATCGAGCTGTGGCAGGACGCTCAGCAGGTGCTCAGCGTGCGTGGGCGGACGCTGCCCGTTCCCGACAGCGTGCTCGCGCGGGTCGAGCTCGGGATCACCGCGCACAGCGATCCCACGGCCCGCGCGGTGGTCGACCTGGACGACCTCGAGATCTCGACCGCGCCCATCGCGCCGCGCGCGGCTCGGTAGCAAGAGCGACGAGAGCGCTGTCCCTCGGCAGCGTGGCCGCGGGCGCTTCGATCGCGTCTTCAGCGTTGCTCGCCGACGAGCGCGCCGCTGAGGGATCGAGCCAGCAAGCCGGGCGATCGACCGCCGATCGCGGGCTGAACCTGGACCAACGGAAGCTGGTTGTTCTCGAGCACGCCGAAGCCGACGCCGGGGACGAACGCCGCGCTGCGCGAGTCCTTCCACGACAGCTCGACGCCGCGCGTGTTCTCTTCGGACGCGTCCCACGCGCCGTCGCTACGAAACGCGATCCAGCCACGCAACGTGAAGCGCAGGTACACCAGCGGCGCCGCGCTTCGCGCGTCGAAGAAATGCAGCAGCCCCTCTTTGCTGTGCGCGACGAGCAGCGCTCCTCGCTCGACGAGCAGCGTCACGCGGTCGAAGCACGAATACGTCCTGAGCACTTTGCCGCTCGCCACGTCCACGCGCTTGAGCGCCGAGGTCGCGCTGAACCAGAGCGCCTCGCCGTCGTCTGTCAAGCGAAGCAGCGGCATCGTCCCTGTTCGCGTGATCGTCTGACGCAGCTGTGAGCGCGTCCGAAGTTCGTTCGCCTGCTGCATGTCTTCGGCGACTTCGCGCGCTGCGACCTCCGCGGCCAGCGATCGCAGCTCGATCCCACGCATCCCTTCGGCGATCACCGCAGCGACCGTCCCGACCGCGCTCGCATAGCCGACCCGCCCCCATGATTCGTGCGGCGCGCTGGCCGTCTCGATAAACTCGCCGCTCGTCAGGTCGAGGACGAAGCCCTTCGTCGGGCCGTCATCGCTCGAGCGATAGCCAAACGCGAGCCGCGCATCCGAGAGAAACTGCAGCGACGAGCACGCCCCGTCGCCGTAGCGCAGCATGAGAACGTCGAGCTTCTTCGGCTTCATCGCGAGGGCGAGACTGTGGCACAGCCGCGTGAAGGACGGCGCTGAAGCGTGACGGCGACGGTCCGTTGTGAGCGCAGCGGCAGACGCATCGCGCGGCGCGGGGTGATGCGGCAGCGACGGGCCGAGGACGGCGGCGCCGCGACGGGGCGCGGCTGACGGACTGGCGTTGGAGGTCCGAGCCTCTCCCGATCGCGACGACGCGTTCGAAGGACGACACGCAGAGAGCGCTCGCCTTGCAGATGTCCCGAGAAACGCAGCCTGGGTCGCTCGCGCCGGGGACGAGCTGCGGACTGCACTCCTCATCGCCGCCGCGGACCCGAGTCTGCACCGAGACACACCAACGATGGCCGGTACCGCGCCGGACGATGCCATCGCGGCAACTTCGCCCGATCGAGTCGTCCGACCGAGAGGAGGGCACGCAGCGCGTTCTCCGACGGCCGCTCGTCCATCGAGCTCATCGAGGGGGCTCGCGCGCGACTGCGCGGATCGGCGCGCTTCGACGCGAGAGGCGGCGCATCGGGCGTGGGCATGGCTTCTGCTGTGCGCGTCCGCCCAATGGATCGACGACTGGGTTCTCGCAGTGTTCGATGGCGTGTTCTGTGTGGAGCGGCGGCGGTCGTGCTCGCTGGGTGCGGAGGCGTCGCGACGCGAGTCGACGCCACGAGTGAGGCGACGAGTGACGCAATGAGCGCGGAAGCCGGGGCTTCGTCGCCGGTCGACGCAGCAGCGATGGTGGACGCTGCGTCGCCAGCGGAGGACGCGACGCCGCCGCGCGACGGCAGCGCGTGCGCCGTGGGGCCCGTGCGGTTCGTCCACGACGGTCCGGCTCCAGGCGCGGTCGTCGTGCACTTTCTGGACGCCGCCCGATATCCCGACGCGCGATGCAACGACGGGACACCGGCGGCCTTCTTTCTGCGCCGGGGAACAGGCGACGCCGCGCGACGCTGGGTGATCTATCTCGAAGGCGGCGGATCCTGCGTGACGCCTGAGACGTGCGCTGCGAGACCGCAGTCGCTCACCTCCACGGCGGGCATCAATCGCGCGGACGGCCAGGCGGTGACCATGACCTTGTCCGGGATCGCGTCGGCGGATCCCAGCGCGAATCCTGACTTCTACGACGCGAACTACGTTCAGTTGAACTATTGCTCGAGCGACCTCTGGAGCGGTGAGCGCTCGGCGACGCCCGGCGCGCCGGCGTCGGACCTCGCGCGATGGCACTTTCGCGGGCGCACCATCGTGCGCGACGCGATCGCGGAGCTGCTGCGCACGCACGGGCTCGGAGATACACGGGAGGTGTTCTTCATGGGGTCGTCTGCAGGCGGCGCAGGGACCCTCGCAAACGCCGACGACGTGCGCGACGCGCTGCCGCCGAGCGTGCGCTTCGTCGCGATGTCCGACGGCGTGTACAGCGTTCCGTACCCGGCGTTCGACCCTGCGACCCAGCGCGAGAGCGCGAGCGGAGAGACGCTGCCATGGGCCACCTCGGGCGCGCGATTCGCCGCGTGGAACCCCCGCGGCGACGCGAGCTGCATCGCGCGCTACGGCGCCATGAACCCGACGTGCCTCAGCACCGCGCGCCTGCTCGCGACGCAAGAGATCGCCAGCCCGTTGCTCGTGATCGACTCGCAGATGGACGCCAATCAGCTGGGCGACCTCGGCGTCGACGACCCGACAAACGCCGCGATGCGGGCGTACGCGCAGCGCTACGCTGCCGCGAAACGACAGGCGTTTCCCACGCTCGATGCGCGCTACGGGCTCTTTTCGTTCTTCACGACCACGCACGTGCTGATCAGCCGCCGCGACACGTGGGCCGCCGCGCGCGTCGGCGCCGACACGCTGCCGGCCGCGATCGGCGCGTGGTACCGAGACCCTTGCGCCGGGCCGATGCGGCTCGTCGATCAGCGCTGACGACGGCGCCCAGCGGACACAGGATCGCCTGCAAACACAAAGCTCGATCGCGTCGCGCAACGCCCGATCCAACCGAGCCATCAGAGCCGCCTCTGAGCGACCGCCCTTCGCGCGAGCAATCGCGGTCGCGATCAACGAGCGCTCGAGGGCCTCGACTGGCCGACCAGCCGCTGCATCGCTTCTTCGGACGCTGCGCGCTCTCGGCCGCGATCGACTGCCGCGGTTGCACCGAGCGCTGCGCGACCTGCAGCGGCGCCCGAACGAGCGCGTCGAGCCGCGAGACCTCGCCGTTGGCGGCGAGCAGGTCGTCGGTCAACACAGCATCGCTGGCGAAAACAGCGACAACCGCATCGCGCGGCGCTGCGTGAGATCTCCTCCCGTCGCTCGAGCAGCGCAGCACGCGTTGACCGCGCGCAGCGCTGGTGGCGACGATGCGCGGGTCACGCGTCCAGCACGCGCGCGAGGTGCTTCGCGAGGCTGGCATAGAGCGCGTCGATCGCAGCCACGGTGTCCAGTCGTCGCTCGCGCGCGGCCAACGCCAGCGGCAGATCCAGCGCGGACAGGTCGAGCCCCTCGATCGGCGTCGCGACCGTGCGATCGATCTCGCGCGCCGCCGTGATGGGCAGCAACGACGCATAGTGTCCCGACGCCACCGCGAGCGCGGCCTGCGGAAACGTCTCGCACCGAAGCGCGACCGAGGGGGCGACGGCGAGCGTTTCGTAGAGCTTCTCCATCAGGTCTTGCGCGCCCGTGACATGGACGAACGGCAGCGTCGCGATGGACCGCGCGCCGCGACGCTTACCGTTGATTCGCGGCGCGAAGAGGGCGTAGCGAAGCACGCCGATGCGGGTGAGCTTGATTCCGTCGGGCTTGCGGCGGGAGCGGCAGATCGCGAGGTCGTACGTCCCGTCTCGCACGGCGGCGAATCCCTTGGTGACCGCGCGCACCGAGAGGTCGACGCCCGGCGAGTGTGCGAGGACTTCGTGCAGCCGCGGGAGCACGACCCAACGAAGGACGCTGTCCCCGGCGGCGAGCGTCACGGACACGGGCTGCGCTGCGTGCTCGCTGCGAAGCGCGGTCAGCGTCGCGTAGAACTCGCGGAGCATCGCGCGCAGCTGCGCGCCGCGGGGCGTGAGCACCACGCGTTGCCCGTCTCGTCGGGTGATCTCGAAGCCGAGCGCGCGTTGGATCTCGCGTAGCTGCCGCGAGAGCTGGCTCTGCCGCGTCGGGTTGTCTGGGGCGGCTCTGGCGATCCCTCCCGCGTCGGCGACGGCGATGAAGCTCTCGAGTCGCTCGAGCGTGAGCCCCGCGAAGGGGCGATCCTGACCGTACTCTGCAGTCATGGACTTGATTCTGCCATGCATTGAACAGTCATGACTTCGCGGGCAGAACCGAGCGCGCCAAAGGAGGCCTTCGATGACCAGCACCCCTGTGCTCACCGTGATGTTTCGTGACTCGATGCAAGCGCCTGCGCAGTCGGACTCGCCGAGCGCTGCGAAGCCTGCGCAGGTCGTCGGCGACTGGCGATCGCTGGGGTTCGCGCTGCGAATCCTCGCGCCTGAGCCCGTGACGCGGGACACGTTGGCGCTGGCCCATGATCGCGCGCACGTGGATGGCGTGCTGGATTTGCTGCGCGACAACGGGTTCGGGACGCGCGATCCGGCGCTGGCCGCGTCGCTGCCGTTCACGACGGGCGCGATGCTCGACGGAGCGCGCGTGGCGATCGCGGAGCGGACCGCAGTGTGCGCGCCGGTCTCTGGTTTTCACCACGCCGGATGGGGCGGGGGATGGGGCTATTGCACCTTCAACGGGCTGATGGTGACGGCGCTCGCGCTGAAGGCCGAGGGGCGCGCGGGGCGCGTCGCGATCATCGATTGTGACCAACACGAAGGCGACGGAACGTCGGACATCCTCGCGCGCCTCGGCTGCGGCGCGTGGGTGAGTCACTTCACCGCGGGCGCGCATTTTCACAAGCGATCCGAGGTCGCTGCGTTCTTCGCGCGACTCGAGCGCGAGCTGCGCGCGGCGCGTGACGCCGACGTGGTGCTCTATCAAGCGGGCGCGGATCCCCACGTCGACGATCCGCTCGGCGGCTGGCTCACGACCGCGGAGCTGCGCGCGCGCGACGCGCTGGTGTTCGAGATGGCCTCGGCGCTAGGTCTTCCGCTCGTCTGGAATCTCGCAGGCGGATATCAACGCGACGCCTCGGGCGGCATCGCGCCAGTGCTCGAGATTCACCGCAACACGGCGATCGAGCACCTTCGGGTGTTCGCTTCGTGAGGGAGCTTCGCGGGAATCGTCGGCGCGCGGCGCTCGGTGGAGAGCTGGACGGGCTCGTCCTCGCGGATCGTCTGCTGCTCCTTGAAGCGCGTCTCGAGCACGTAGCGCCCGCTCGCCTCGCGCCGCACGCTGCTCGAGAGCGGGTGGTTGTCGGAGAAGAGCGGTGCGTTGATGGGAACGCGCACCGCGCGTCCCTCGGCGAGCCACGCGAGCACCGTGTCGACCTCGCCGTGCGTCATCGTCGCGAGAGCGTTGCAGGGGCACGCTTGCGCGTAGCGCTGGCTATGCGCGCCATGCTTGCCTGCCTTGCAGCGCTTCGCGTGTCGCGAGATTCGCTTTCGCGTGCGTCTCCATCGACGGCAGCAAGTGCAGCAAGGACTCGCGATGCGTGCGCAGAGCGCGCGCGACTTCGTCGGTGAGGAGCTGGCTTGTTTCGACGACGTAGTCCTGCACCGCGTCGGCGTCCAGCCTCGACTCGTCGAGGAAGCGGTCTGGATTCTCCGCGCGCCGCTGGACCTCGAGCGCAAAGCGCGAGTGAAAGAATCGAAGCGCGTCGAGAAACTCCGCCAACGTTCCGGCCTGCAGAGTCTCGGCAAAGCGCGTCCAGCCGTCGTGGATGAGGTCGTCCATGAGGATGGTGGCGCGGTAGAGCGCGTTCACCAACGGCGTCTCGGCCGAGAGCCAGGCAGCGTCTTGCTTGTGTCGCGCGAAGAAGACTTGCTGAAGGCAGAGCAGGATGTCGGCGTCGCTGTGATCGGCGAAGAAGCGGTCGATGGGCGTCAGCTCGGCAGGGGGCATCGTGAAGGTGAGCGAAACATACCCGCCCCCTCGTGTGCACGACGAACGCGAGGCGTCGTCCCTACGCGCCGCGCGACACACTGGAAGATGCTCGTCTCGCGATTGAACTCGCGATCGCCTTCAATTCGAGAGAGCGATCGCATAGCGCGGCGTTCGGACGAGCGCGCCCCGTCCGCGTCGGGACGACACAAGCGGAGCCGCGCCTTGGCGGCGCCGTCAGCGGACGCGTGGCCCAGTGACGAGCGAGGGATGTCCTTGCCTCCCTCTACGGGCAGATCAGCTTCGACATCTCGATCAACGTCTCTCGGGATCCTCCCAGCGCCGAATCCTGCCGCGCGTCGCGCGCTCGGACACCGTCGCGCGCGATGATCGTCGCCGATGCAGTCCGATACCTCACACATGGACCTCAACCTGCTCGTGGCGCTCGACATGTTGCTTCGTGAGCGCAACGTGACGCGCGCCGCGAAGCGCCTTGGGATCACCCAGTCCGCCATGAGCCACAAGCTCAAGCGGCTGCGCGCAGAGCTGAACGATCCGCTGTTTGTCAGCGCGTCGAGCGGCCTGATCGCGACGCCGCGCGCCGAGCGCCTGGAGCTTCCGCTTCGCGACGCGCTGAACGGCGTGAGCGCTGCTGTGCGGGCGGCCGCTCCGTTCGATCCTCGCACGGCAGAGCGCGAAATCCGCGTGGCGTGCGTGGACGCGGTCGAGCTGACGCTGCTGCCGAGGATTCTCGCGAGCCTCGCGGTCGAAGCCCCGCGGATGCGCCTGTCCATTCGTCGCCGTGGCCCGAGCTCGTTCGACGAGCTCGCGAGCGGCGAGCTGGACTTACTCGTGATGCCCGGCGGCGTTCCCGGCGTGAAGCACGAAATTCGACCAGGAATTCAGCAGCGCCTCCTGCAGACGGACCGCTTCGCCTGCCTGATCCGCGCGAAGCATCCGCACGTGGGGCAGCGGCTCACGCTCGAGCGCTTTCTCTCGCTCGATCATTTGCTCGTCGCGCCGAGCGGCGCGCCCGTGGGCGTAGTCGATCAGGCGCTCGCTGCGCTGCGCCGCTCGCGCCGCGTCGCCGTCACCACCACGAGCTTCTTGAGCGCGCCCGTGCTGCTCGCGCAGACAGACATGATCCTGACGTGTCCGACGAGCGTCGCTGAAGCGGCGACTTTGGTCGCGCCGCTGCGCGTCCTGAGACCGCCGATCGAGCTGCCCGAGATCTCGACGTACCTGCTCTGGCACGAGCGCTACCAACACGACAGCGCGCACCAGTGGCTGCGCGAGTTTGCGCTGGCGAACGCTCAGCGCAGCGACGCTTCGTCCGCGCGAACCCGCGCTGCGACGAGACGCCCGCGCGCGCCGCCGCGACGGTGAGCCTCGAGCGCGATCGCGTAGCCTCATGAGCATCCTTCATCATGGTCATCACCGGCATGAGTTGGACGCATGGGCATAGGGACACCAGTCTCGGTCCTCATGAACGCCATCTCGTTTTGCTCTCCCCCGCGAGGACTCGCGCGCGGCTTCGGCGCACCTCGCACCACGACAGCGGCGCTGCTCGTGTGCCTCTCCGCGTCCGAAGCGTCCGCGCAGGCGACGCAGGCCGAGACGCGCTCCGTCGTGAGCTCGGGCGTCGCTCCGTCGTCCTGGGATCGCGCGGCGTCGTCGTTCGCGCTCGGGGCGCGGCTGTCGAACTTCGGCGCTGGCGCCGCGCTGGACGTTCGTGTGCGAACAGCGGGCGAGACGCAGCTCGGCCTCGACCTCGGCCTCGGACGCGACTGGGACGTGTTCGTCGGCGGGCACGCCGGACACGACGCGCTTCGGCTCGACGCGGGGCTCAGCGTCCTGACGCCGATTTGGCGACGCGAGCAGGTGTCGCTGTCCTTCGGCGCGCGCGCGCACGTGCGTCGAATCGACGGCGCGTCGCAGACCAGCGCGCTCGCGCAACGCGCGTCGTGGGCCGCGGGCGGCGACCTGCTCTTCGTGACGCACGCAGGGCTCAGCGATCGCGTGGTGCTTCGCGCGGGGGTCGTCGTTCCGGTGGTCTTCGAGCTCGCCCCCGAGGTGCAGCCCGACATCGTCGGCGCGCTGCTCTCGCTCGGCACTGCGATCGCGTTGACCGAGCAGCTCTCGCTCACACTCGACGCAGACGCGGGAGGTGTGTTCGGCGCCAACGGCGACGGCGCGAAGTTTCTCGCGCGCGGCACGGTCGCGCTTCGCTTTCAAATCGGCGCCCAGCGATGGCTCCGATTTTGATTCACACGATCGATCACAGGAGCTCACGCATGCGAAGCATTTCGGCCTTGGTGTTGCCGCTCGTCCTCTGGCTCAGCGCATCGTCCGCGCACGCGCAGGCTGCGCCCTTCGCCGCGCCCTTCGTGGGCGTCGACTGGCGCGCGTTGGGGCTGGCCGAGCACCTCAGTCACGGCCCCGGATTTCAAGCGGGCGCGCTGTTGTTCTACGGCCATCTCAAGGTCGGCCTCGCCGGCTTTGCGCGGCCGGGACCGATCAACCCGTCCACGTTTCGCGTCTCGCTCGCAGACCGCACCTACCGCGGACGGTCCGAGCTCGCGCTTCGCGGCGACGGCGCCGTGACGGGGATCTTCGTCGCGCCTCGCGTCACGATGCCGGGGCTCCCATGGCTCGATGTCGAGCTGCCGGTGATGGTCGGGTTCGGAGCGTTTGGCTTCTACCTCTCTGGAGACGACCGCAACACGCCCGACGGGCGTCGCGTGAGCCAGTGGGAGAACGAGCTGCTCGACGGCAAAGACTCGTCGTTTGGCGTCGCGGTCGACGTGGGGCTGCGCCTGTCGATTCGGACTCCCGCGTCGTGGCTGAGGCCGTACTTCGGCCTGCATTTCACCAACGTCTTTGGCTACGACGCGTTTGTGCGAAGAGACTACTTCGGCCCGAGCGGCGTCGCGGGCGTGGAGTTCGGCGGGTTCTGAGCGACGCTGCTCGACCCGTGCAACGACGGCCCTGTCGCCCCAAAGATCATCTCGACCACGTCCGCGGTCGCGCGCTGCTTCTCGGAGGCGCGCAGCGTGTCGGCGAATCGCTGGCCCTCGGTCGTCACGGGAAGCCCGGTCGCCATGTTTCACGCGGTCCTCTCGCTGAACTCAGCATCGCCAGTGAAAAGAGCGGCAGACGCATCGTGCAGCGCGGGCTTGCTGAATCAGACGCGATGGTGTTCGAAGCCTGGCTGCACGGCGACGCTGGAGCGCTTTTCAATGTGCTGACGACCAACGTGATCGCGGTGTGCGACGGCGGCGTCACCGCGTTCGAAGCGGAGCTGGATGTCGAAGTGCTCTCCGACGCGGTCTCCGCGCTAGGGCTCTCGAAGTGCGCTGTTCGCCCACTGCAAGGTGTATCCTCAACGCGCGCGATGCGAGAGGCCATGTTGATTGTGTGGGTGATCGGCGCGCTCGGGGCGCGCGCGTCGGATGCATCTGCGCAGCGGGCCCAGGAGACCACCGCTGTCGGCACACCGCAGCGAGCGCAAACGTCGCATACCGAGTCGGCGGGGATCAGCCGTGTTGTCGTGCGGGAGTCCCTCGGCGGCCCAGTTGCGGTCGGCACGCGAGTCGTGGCGACACCCACTGTGGGACTCGTCGTCGCCGGTGCATTGACGTTCGGCGCGGCATGGGTGCCGTCGGTGATCGCGAGCGCCTTGACGATGCCAGCTCCGAACAGTCAGCTCGCAGCGACGCTCATGATTCCAGCGGCAGGACCGTTTGTTTGGGCAGCGATCGGAGGCAGGATGCACAGCCTCTCGGCACCGACGCTCGCAGTGCTCGTTTTTGACGGCGTCCTGCAGAGCTTCGGCGTTGGATTGTTCATCGCTGGACTCGCGTTGCCGCGCGTCGCGCTGAACACGCAGACGACGAGCCCGCGGGTGGGCGAAGTGCCTTCACCGCTCCGCGACAACATTCGGCGAGCCGGGATCGCGTTGACCGTGTTGGGTGGAGTGGCAGTGGGCGTCGGTGGCGCGCTGCTCGTGACGGAAATGTTCGCGTCCTCGACGCGGTGCTTTTTCAGTTTCACCCCCCTGTGCGGAAGCAACAACCCACTGCTGGTCCCAGGCGCGATCGTTTCCGGCGTGGGGCTCGGGGCGATGCTCGTTCCGGGCATTGCGCTCTTGATTGCTGGGTACTCACCTCACGCATCGACGTCGACTCTCGCGCCTTCAACGGTGCGTAGGGCTTCGGGCCAGGTGTCCATCCCTTCGGTGTCGTTGGCGCCGTCGCCAGGCGCGCTTCGCCTAGAGGTCGCTGGCGAGTTCTAGCGCCCGTCACCGACCCCCAACGCTTGCTGCCCGATTGCTTCGACATCGCCGCTGGGTGAACCACCGTACTCCCGCGTCGTGGTGGGCGATGCGAAGGTCCACGCATGCCGGCATCCCCCAACGCACGCTCACGGCTGCTATTCGGGCGGCGGAACCGTGATCGGTCGGAGCTCGCAACCGACACAGTATCGCCAGTGAAAACAGCGGCAGACGCATCGTGCGGCGCGGGGT
>JAAFIF010000051.1:0-28047 GCA_013298625.1 Myxococcales bacterium | reverse complement strand
AGCCGGCGGGCGAGCAGGGCGCGGCTTGCGGACGCGTGGTCGACTGACTGGCGTGGGATGTCCTACCCTCGCGCGCTGATGAGCACCGTGGGGGCAGCGCGCCGTACAACAACCGCGTTCGAGTTCAAGCTGTTGGGCATTCGCGTGAGCGTCCAGTGGTCGTTCTTCGCGGTCATCCTTGTTCCCCTCGCCGCGGGGCGGGCGCTGGCGGGCGCTGCGCTTTGGCTATCCCTCGCCTTCGTGAGCGTCCTCGTGCACGAGCTCGGACACGCGCGGATCGCTCGGAGGTTCGGAGCGACTCCCACGATCGACCTCGTGTGGCTCGGTGGACTCACGCACGCGCAATGCAGTCAGTGGACCCGGGCGCAGGAGCTGGCGTTTGTCCTCGCGGGGCCCGTCGCGAGCCTCGCGCTGGGGGCGGTCGCTCTCGCGGCGCACTACATCATTCCGGCGGATCGCTCGGAGCTCACCCACACTGTGATCTCCGACTTGCGGTTCATGGGCTTCGGCTGGGGACTGATCAACCTCATTCCGATGTTGCCGCTCGACGGCTCGCGCGTCGCGCGCATCCTCCTCGGTCGGCGCGACCGCGACCCGATCACTGGGTTCGACATCGGCGCGTCCGCGCTCGTGCTGATCGCGGTCACCATGGCTCTCTATCCGACCGAGCTGCTGGCCGCGAAGCCGCTGCTGTTCAACCTCGCCACGCTGCTCTGGTACCACTCGACGCTGCTCCGAGCGTGGCGAGAGACCCACGTGGACGAACGCCACGAACAGGCGCTGCGCTCGCTCGAGTTGCCGCTCGCCCTGGACGACTGCGACGCGCGCGTCGCTGCGGGAGAAGCGCTGCTCGCGAAGCTGCGCTCTCGCACCGGGCGATGGCGAGCGCTTCAGGTGATCGCGAAGGCGCACCACGACGCAAGGCGCTACCGCGAGGCCGCCGCGGCCATCGACCGCCTCCCGCAGGGCAGCTGGGCGAACGTGCGACTGACGGTCACCAGCTTCGTTCACAGCGGCCAGGCGCGGCGCGCCGTCGCGTTTGCGCGCGAGCGCCTCGAAGCAGAGGATCACCCGTATACGCGCAGGCTCTTGCTGTGGTCGCTCACTCACGCTGAGATGATCGACGAGGCGATGCAGGTGGACCCTGCGCAGCTCGATGACGGAGCGCACCCCGTCTGCCGAGAGCTCACGGATGCGTTGTTTCGCCGAGGCCGCTATGCGGACGCGGCTCAGTGGCTCGTCGCATCGCTCGCGCGCTTCGGCCACGTCGATGACGCGTACAACCTCGCGTGCGCGTTCGCGCGGACGGGGAGGCACGAGCAGGCCGTGCACTGGCTGCGGACAGCGATCGATCGCGGATACCGCAACCGCGCACACATCGAGAAAGACGAGGACCTCGCGTCGATCCGCGGTCGCGCCGACGTGCAGGCGATGATCGAGCAGATGTCGACAGCGCCGAGCGTCACGATGACGCCGCTGATTGTGAAGACGGACAACGCGCGCTGAGCGTCGCTGGCCGCGCGCTCGCAGTCCTAGAGCGCCGCGCGCAGCCTCGCGCGCAGCTCGGACTCGTCGAGGCGCTCGGTGGAGAGCTGGACGGGCTCTTCCTCGCGGATCGTCTGCTGCTCCTTGAAGCGCGTCTCGAGCACGTAGCGCCCGCTCGCCTCGCGCCGCACGCTGCTCGAGAGCGGGTGGTTGTCGGAGAAGAGCGGTGCGTTGATGGGAACGCGCACCACGCGTCCCTCGGCGAGCCACGCGAGCACCGTGTCGACCTCGTCGTTCGTCATCGTCGCGAGAGCGTAGCAGGAGCGCGCTTGCGTGGGCGGTGCGAGGGCGCTGCGGGATGGCCTGTGCTCTCACCGCGCAACCCGTTGCTGGAGGTTCACAGTGAATCTGCACGAAGTCATCGTCGCCTTTGCACGACGAACGCGAGGCCTCGTCCCTACGCGCCGCGCGCGACGCGACCGTCGCGTTATCGTCGTTGCTGAGCCTCGGCGCAGACGTGCGCGTAGCGCTGTTGGATCGTAGGTCGATGTGCCGCCCGCTCGCAGCCACGCATCGCGACGGCCGCCGCGAAGAGCGCGACCAGCAGCGTGTAGATCCACGCGCGGCTCGCTTCGATCGGCTGCCGAGGCTCGTCGGTCTCGAGCGCGCGCTTCAGCGAAGCAAGCGTGGCCTTGTCGTCCATCGAGTCGACGCGCGCGACGGGAAGCTCGCGCTCTCGCTCGCGGAAGACGAGCGCGCCCTTCTTGATCGACACGCGCTCATCGGCGCTCATGGTGCGCTCGAACTCGACGCTCATCAGCGTGCGGATGCGCAAGGTTCGGCGGTGCACGGTGACGAGACGCGCGTTTGCCAGCGTTCGAAAGAACCCAACGAGAAACAGCCCGAGTCCGAATATGAAAATGAAGATGGCCGGGCCGTGGGGCGGGATGTGGTCGGCGGACCACACGACCGCTCGTCCTCGTCGCTCGCGCAAAAACGCGCTCCACTCGGCGCGAGAGGGCTCGAGCCAGCACTCGCTGGATCGCGATGGTCGAGCGTCACGCTTGTCCCATGCCGCGACTGGATACAAACGCCATCGTGCTCCCTCTCGCGTGAGAGCCGGCCCTAGCTGTTCTTGCTTCGTCGCGGCGACAACGTCGATCGACGCGGCGTCGATGCGCTCGGTCTTCGTCGAGAACGCCCCGTACGACTGCAACTCGCACGAGGTCTTGCTCGCGTCGCGCGCGCAAGACAGCGTCGAAACCGTGGGCAGCGTCGCGCACGTCCCGGCGAAGGCAAGACACGCTAGCGCGACGAGACGAGGCCCCTCGATCGCGACCACCCAACGAGACCTCTCGAGCGCTCTGCGTTGTTGGTCGCCTGAAGTTCGATACGGCCCCGCGCTCACAGCCTCGATCGTGCCACAGCGCCCGTTGGCCAGCACCCAGCGGCGCGAACTTCTGCGCTGCGATGAAGCGCACGTGGTTGCAGCGATGAGCAACTCCGCATCGCCCCGAAAACGCAGCGGCGAGCGCATCGTGCGCCGCGGGGTGACGCACGCGACGCGGCAGCCGCGGGACGTCGCCGCCGAGCGCCATGGCTCACCCGGGGTGGGAGCGTCGCGCAGAGTCGCGGTACACCCTTGCGTGCGATGAGCCGCGATCGAAGCGAGAGCGACGACAGCCGACGAGCCCGTGAGCGCGCGCGCGCGGTGCTCGAGGCCGCGCAGGACGACGCGGCTCGCGCCGAGGCCGCGGTGGACGAGGTGCTCGCGTGCGCGCGGCACGAGCAAGTGCAGCGTTGCGCGCGGCAGCGTCCGCCGTCGGTGCGCGCCGCGGCCGTGCTCGTGGGCGCGATCGACAGCGCGACGGCGATCGCCGAGCTGTGCAAGCTCGAGGGCGCCGAGCGCGGGGTGGCGGCGTGGGCGCTGCTCGAGGTGGTCGACCCCGCTGAACTGCGCGCGTTGTACGAGTCGTGCGCGCAGCTGGGATCAGAGTTGATCGCCACGGTGCTCGAGCGATTGGCGCGCAGCGGTCGAAGCGAGGACGTGCGCGCCGTGCTCGCGCTCACGCCACAGTGCGACGCCCGCACGATGAGGGTGATGGTCGAGCTGTTGCCCGAGGACCTGTGGCGGCCTTTCGTCGCTGGGCTGCGCGAAGCGCTCTCGGTCGGGCGCACCGCGCTAGGAGACGGCGCCGGCGAGCTCGACGAGGAGGCCCTGCGCGCGCTCTATGGAAACTACGTGCTGGCGCTGACCGAGCCCACGCGCGTCGCGCGCCTCGAGGCGCTCGAGGCCTGCGATCGCATCCTCGAACGCGCAGGTGATCGCGTGACGTTCGACGTGGTCAACGACCCGCGCGCCGAGGCCGTGCTGAGCTGGCTCTGGGTCGGTGAGGTCGCCCGCGCCGAGCGTTGGTTTCGCGCGATCGTCGCCGCGCGCACTCCGTGGAACGTACGGGATGCTGCGTCCACCGAGACCGTGGAGGAGCTCTTGCGCGCGTGGCGCGCGCTCGCGGAGAAGCTCACTCCCGAGCAGCAATTTCGCTGGGAGTTCGAGATCACCGCGGGGCTGCTCGCGCGCGTTCTGTCGGACGATGGGTGGTTGGAGGTCGCTGCGGTGCTCGAGTCCCCGAGCGAGCGCCGACGGGCGTTCGAGCAGGTCGCGGGGGCGTTTGCCACCGAAGCGCCGTCGCGTTGGGTCGATCCCGACGTCACGTTCGACGCGATGCCCCGAGACCTGCGCGCGCCGATCGAAGCCCGCGCGCTCGACACCCTCGCACAGAAGCCGGCCGCGCTCGTCGAGGCCAGCCTCGCCTCGCTGCTACGCGCGGTCTCGACGGACGATCCCGCGGCGGTCGCTCGTTGCGTCGCGGCGCTGCGATGGCTGCAAGATGACAGGCAGATCGCCGCGGCCGCCCCGTGGCTCGCGCGGGCCGCGAGCGCGGGCGCGGCCGAGGCCGTCGAGCTGTGGCGAGCGTGGACGTCGCGACGAAACGCCGCGTGGGCCGAGGCTCCGCACTGGTACACGCGCATGCCGCCGACGTTGGTGCGAGAGACGATCGAGCGCATTCCGAGCGCGATGGACGATTTCGGACTCGCGTCCTTGTGCTACGCGGTCAGCCAATGGGCCGAAGGCGAGAGCGCCGACGATCGCGCGGCGTGGTGGCCCGAGGCGTGGGACGCGCTCGCGACCAGCGCTGAAGCGCGCGCGACGATGGCCATGCTCGCGCCCGCCGAGCGCCAGGCCGACGCCACGCGATGGTTCGTCGAGAACGTCGCGAACCTCCGCGCCGACTCCTTCGAGTGGACGATCTCGACGCTGCCCAACCCCATGCGCTCCGAGGTCGCGCTCGCGGCGCTGGTTCGCGCGGACCGCACAGCGCTCGACGATTTCGCTGGGCGCAGCCGGATCGCGATGCTCGTCGCGGCCGTCGACGACGAGCGCGCCTCGCTCGACGCGCTGCGCTCGATCGCGACGAGCCTCGACGAGGTTGCGCCCCAGTGCTTGCCCAACGGGGCGTTTGCGCGGTGGATCGTGGACGAGCAGACGGCGGTCTCTTCGGCGCTCGCGCAGGTCCGCTCGCTCATCGAACGGCTTCAACGAGACCCTGCCCTCGGCCCGTGCGCGGACGCGCTCTTGTTGCGCGCGTCGAGCGCTCTCTCGTCAGCACCCGCGGTCCCCGAGCGCCCGTGGGACGAGTCCTTCGCGCTCGTCGCGCTCATCGCGGTGGCTTCGCGAGAGGCTCTTCTGTCCGCGGTCTCGCAGTGGACCGGCGATGCGCCGAGCCCTTGGGTGTGGCTCAACGCGCTCGTCCGTGGAACCGAGCTGGGGCGCGACGCGAGAGACGCCGTGCTCCGCGCGATCGACTTGCACGAGGTGCGCTTCGAGAGTCGATGGAGCGCCGTCGTCCTGCGCAGGCTGCGCGGCGCCACCGCGTCGCTCGACGACGAGCCGCTGCCGTTCGACGAGATGAGAGAGGACCACGTGCAGCAATGCGCGCGCATGGGGCTCGAGGGCGAGCTGCTCTCCGCGATGGCGCGCGAGCCGAGAGCCATCCGCGTCCGGCTGCTCCCGTCGCTCTGGAGAACGATCGACGCGCAGACCCGCGAGCGCTTCGCGCCGATGCTGATCGAGACCGCGCGAGAGGAGTTCGACGACAACCCCTGGACTGGCATGTTGCTCTCGCTCGCTCCCTGGCTTCCGACGGAGCTGCTCGCGCGGTTCAAGCCTGCCTGGATGCCGGACAGACGCGTGGTCGAGCTGCTCGCAGGCGCCGATGGCGTTCGACGCGTGCGCGCGGAGCTGGTGCGCGTGCTGCTCGAGAGCGCGCGGAGCGACTTCGATCCTGCGCGATGGAATGCACCATGACCCACGGTCATGGTCGTTGACGCTCGCATGCGCTCGACGCTCTCGACGCGCGTGCTCAGTCGCGCATGGGCGCGCTCACGGATGGCGTCGTGCGCGAACGCTCGTCGCTTGCCATTGGGGTGTTGATGCGCGGGCGACGGTCACCGTCGCAGGGAACGGGACCAGGGACGAGGTCGTGAGTTCGACGCGTTGCGTCGAGGTTTCCTTGCGACGTCGCAAGAGATTCACGAGGCTAGGAATGCGGTCGACAATTTCCGTGCCGACGCTGCGTCATGGCGAATTGGGTCGCCCACGGCGTCGTCTACCGGCGAGCGAGGCGCGGTGTTGCGGTGGTATCGGGCAGCCCCGCGAGCGTGCCGGACGCGGAGGCGCCTCGTCGTTGATGGTCACGAGCGGTCGCTAGAGTCGCGGGCGCGGGCGCCAGAGTCAGCGCGCTCTGCGTGCTCGACGGAACAGCCACCGTTCGAAGCTCGACGTTCATCGGCAACGTGGGCGGAGCGGTGAACGCGATCACGTTCGCCACGCGCTCGAGAACGCTCGCGGCGCACAGCACACGGAAGGCAATCACACCTGTCCGCACAGGCGTCGCGCGCGCGTCGATGCGCTCGCGTTCGGCGGACGCGTCTTGCGCCGCTGTAGGCGTTGCGTCACTGTCCAGACTTCATCACGCAACGAGATGCGTTCGCGCGCGCGGCCGCTGACCGAAGGAGACATTGTGTACCCTCCGCCCAACCAGCAGCCTCCGCGACCGGATCAGCACCCCACGCCGTCCCCGTTTGGTCCCGGCGGAGCGGCGCCTCCGCCCGTGCCGTTCTCTGCGACGGCGCTCTTGATTTGTGGGGTGTTCAAGCTGATCGGCTTCGTGTTCTTGCTCGCCCTTGCGGCGCTCGTCGCGGTGCTCGGCACGGCCTTCGATCGATTCGTCGCCGGCAATCAGTCGGGCTGGCTCAATCTCGACGGGGTCCTTGGTGCGGTGGCCGGCGGCGTCGCGGTCGTGTTGCTGTGCGCGGGCGCGATGGTGCTGGCGAGCGCGTTGCTGGACGTCATCGGCGGGCGCCTCGCGCTGAAGGGCAAAGCGTCCGGCCGCGTGTTGGGGATCATCTCCGCGGTGTTTGGGTTGTTGGGTGCGCTCGGCGGGGTGTCGTCGCTCTGGCTCGTGCCGACCCCTGCCAGCGCGGATCCGAACGTGGCGCACTCGGGATACCTGGGCAATGGCATTGGAGTGCTGCTCGTGGGGGGCTTCAACCTCTACTTGCTCGTCTCGTTCGTGCGCAACGAGCAGGCGTTTCGGCGCTGAGCTCGCTGATCACGCGCAGCTCAGCATCGCCAGCGAAGCCGACGGGCTGGCGTCGATCGCTACGCCTCCGTCGAGTGCTCGGGCGATGCCACCCGGCCGCCGAGAGACCATTCGTCGCGCAGTCGCTCTGTGAAGCACGTCGCTTCTTCGGGGGTGCAGCGCTCGCTGATCCATTGGTGAAATCGCGTGACGAACGCCTGTGTTTCTCGCGCGCACGCGTCGAGCGCTCGCTCGAAGCTCGCGCGATCGAGCAGCGCCGTGTCGACGTCGTCGGTGCTGACCTTCACGTGCGCGTCGGTCACCGCGAATCGTGTCGTTGGATCGTGACCGCACCAAGGCGACCAAGATGCGTCGCGCGGCGATAGCCAGTCTCCAAAGGACTCGCAGCCCGAGCAGCAGCCCGGAGACACTTCGACGCCGCGTTCGGACCACACCCGAACGCCGCCACCGACGACGAGCCGCTCGTGCGCTGCGAAGTACGCGACGACCGCACGGACCGATGGAAACTCATCCTCTTCGAAGTGGAGGCTGTACTGCGCGAGCTCGGCGAAGACCGAGCCGATCTCGATCGGCGAGATCCGCGAGTCGAGGCTGAGCACCGATGGCGCGCCTGCATCGACATCGGGGCTGCGCGCCGCCAGGACGTGCATCGCGGGGTCGAAATCGGGGGAGAGATCATCGAGGGGCTCGACGAAATGCCGCCAGTCGAAGAGCTGTCTTCGCTGTGCGCGTGCGTCGACGACGAGCTCGATCTTGCTCACCGAGAGCGTAGAAAGCACCGCGCGCTGATCGATACGCGCGGCGCGCTTGTCAACCGCGCGGGGGCCGTGTCCGGTCTTGCTCCGCTGTCGCGAGCGGCGATCGACGCTACGATCGACGGCGTGATCACTCATCGATTTCGTGTGTCGCGCGCCTCGGCGCTCGTCCTGTGCGCGGCGCTCGTCGCGTGCAAACGCGGGCCGACCGTCGATCCGCAGCAACAGCAGATGAACGCGCGGACGTCCGAGCTCGCGCAGGTGCCGCTGCCCGAAGCGCGCTCGCCGCGAACGTCCGCTGCGCCGCCGCACCTGCGGTTGGTGATCACGTCGAGCGCGGTCGAGCTCGACAACTTGCTCGTCGCGCGAGGACGGCTGGGAGCGACCCCGATCGTTCGTTCGCGCGTCGTGCAGCTCGAGAACGGAGCGTTTCGCGCGCGCGACGTCCGCGGAGGCGAGTACGGATTCTTGATCGAGCCGCTGCGCGACGCGTTCGCTGCGCTTCGCCATCCGTTCGAGCCTGGCGGAGGCGCGCACGTGAAGTTGCACCTCGGGATCTACGCAGCGAGCAACGTCTCGGCCTACACGCTCTATCGAGCGCTCTACACCGTCGCGCAGACGGGGAGCGTCGACGCGCACTTGATGCTCCGTCGAGGCAGCGAGTACGTCGCGCTCGGGCTCGACCTGCCAGACGCTCGCGACGCGGGCGCCGCCGGAGATTGCTGGCACTACAGCGTGCACGCAGGCACGGAGCAGTCGAAGATCTCCGCGAGATTTCTGCGTCGGGGCGAGACGGTCGAGTCTGCTACGCGGCAGGCGGCGACCGTCTCGTTCGCCGCGCTCGCCAACGACGGGGACGCGACGGTCGTCACGGAGCCTGCGACGTCGAGCGAGAGAACGCTCACGATGAGCGCCGGCGCGATCGACCTCGATGCGTTCGCGACAGAGCTTCGGTCCATGCAGACGGCGCTCGGCGGACAGGCGTGCGAGCCCATGGCGATCGCCGCTGACAAGGCGCTTCCGTACGGAGCGCTCATCGCGTTGCAGGAGAGGCTCCAGTCCGACCTCTCGCTGTCGCCCGTCCGGTGGGGCTTGCTCCATTGAGCGCGAAGCTCGGCGCGAGAGGTCTCGAAGCACGGCCGCGGCGATGGTCGAAGCGAGAGTCCTGCAGTTGATCAGGGCAACGCAGCATCGCCAGTGAAAGCCGCGGCGATCACAGCGTGCCGCGCGGAGTGACGCTCGCGACTGTCCGAGGGGGGAGGCGGGGCATCGGGCGATCGGGGCGCAAGTGGGCGCGTGGTCGACTGGTCGGCGTTGCATGGCCTATCCTCCAAAGCCTCGATGAGGTCACTGGGAGCAATGAACACCGCCGCTGTTGCATCGGCGCTCTTCGCGAGCGCGTGTCTGCTATCGACCGTGGCGCGCGCGCAGACCGCCGAAGAGATGGCCTCTCGGCGACTGTTGATCGATCAGGCGACGACCGCTGCGAACGCTGGCGACCACACGAGAGCGCTCGAGCTGGCAGAGCGCGCGCAGCGCATTCAAACGACGCCGTCGATCCGGCTGTTTATCGCGGCGCGGCAAGAGGCGTTGGGGCGCTTCGTGGCGGCGCTGGGGACCGCGGACCAGTGTGTTCGCGAGGCGACCCGCGACACGACAGTGCCCAATCGTGCGGCGCTCATCGCGCAGTGCACTGCGGTCAGCGAGCGCGCGCGAACGCACGTGGGAGTGCTCGAGCTGCGCGTGTCCGGAGCGGCGCCATCGGGGCTGGTGGTGACGGTCAATGATGTTCCGGTGAGCGAGGCGCTGATCGGAGCATCGCAGGTCGTGCAAGAGGGCTCCGCCCGCATCGCGGCGAGCGCGCCGGGATTCGTGCGATTCGAGCGGTCGATCTCAGTGCGTCCCTCGCAGACCGAGCGCGTAGACATCACGCTCGAGCGAGAGCCTGCGGTCGACGGCAATGGCGACCATGTCGCGACCAACAACGCCGTGCGCACGACGAACACCGCGGTCACGCCGCGGAGAACGAGGATCGAGCGGCGCGGACCGGGCGCAGGCCCGTGGGTGGTCGTCGGCGCGGGCGCCGCGACGCTGGCGCTCTCGGGAGTGTTCTTCGCGCTGCGCGGCGGAGCGCTGGCCAACTGTACGGTCGGCGCAGACGCGATCGTCTGCGACACCCCGGCGCAAGTGCAGCGAGTCATGAACGAGGCGTACACGTACAACGCGCTCACCAACGTGAGCCTCAGCGTGGGCGCGGCGGCGGTCGCAGCGGGCGTGCTGTGGTTTGCGCTCGCTCCGAGAAGCAATGTCGAGGTCACCGTCGCTGGTGCGGGGCACGACGGCGCTGGAGTGTCATTGAGAGGACGGTTCTAAGCCATGTCGATGCGATACGTGACCGTTCTCCTGCTGTTGAGCGGCTGCACTCTTCCGACGACCGTTCTCGTGCGCGACGGGGCCGGCGCTGATGCGAGCGACGATCGCGCGACGAGCGCAGACGGCAACGGTGACGTCACGAGCGATGTTTCGAGCGACGTCGTCGCTGATATTGCTGAGGATATTCGCGTCGAAGCGAGCGTCGATGGTTCTGTGGACGCCTCCGCGGACGCGCTCGCAGACGTCGCGATGGAGTCCTCGCTCGACGCTGCGCCCGACGCGATGCCCGACGCGATGCCCGACGCGAGCGCGGACGTGCGCGAGGCTGCTGCTGATGTCGTGACGTTGCCGCGAGCGCCAGCGGTGTTGCTCTCGCCGGTGTCGGGAGCGACGACATCGGGACGGATTCCTCGCTACACGTGGTCGCTGCCTGCAGGGGCGCGCAATGTGCGCATTCAGTTTCATGGCGATCGCACGTTTGCTCCAGTGGTCGGCGAAGAGCACTCGCTCGCCAACGGAACGACAACCTGGCAGCCGTCCGCGCCCATTTTGCAGGCCACGACAGCGGCGGTCGGACATCGAGTGTTCTGGCGCATCGTTTACGAAGGAGCTGGCGGCGACGTCGCGTCGGCGCCGTGGCAGGTGCAGTTTCCCAGCGTTCATTTGCCGACGACGCGCGTGGGGGTCTCGTGGGGCGTCTCGCGCGACGTCAACGGCGATGGATTCGATGACCTCGTCGCGGGCGCTCCGCGCGACTCGGGATCGAGCGGCGCTGTGTTGGTGTTCACCTCGGCGGGAGCGTCGATCGGCGCAGCGACGGCTCCGACTAGCTTCGATGAGGCGCCGCGCGTGGTGGGCTCGCTCTTCGGCGGGAGGCTCGCATGGGCAGGCGACATCAACGGCGACGGCTTCGGTGATCTGCTGGTGTCGCACGACTCGCTCAGCGTGTCGCTGCCTGTGTCGTACTACCTCGGCGGCTCGACCGGCCTGGGCACGCGCAGCGCGCTGCAGTTGCCCGCTGGCGGCGCGTCGTTTGGCTACGCGGTCTCTCCGCTTGGCGACATCAACGGCGATGGCTACGGCGACGTCGCGGTGGGGACACCCTCGTCCTCCACCGTGAACCTCTACCGCGGCTCCTCCGAAGGAACGCTGTCCGCAGCAGGCACGCTCACCAACGTCGCGACGAGCCGCTTCGGCAGCGCGATCGTCGGCGCGTGTGACTTCAACGGCGACGGACGCGGCGACCTCGCCGTCGGCGCACCGGGGTTGGGGACGCACGGAAGCGTGCTCGTGTACGTGAACGCTGGCGGCGCGACGCCGTTCGGCGCGCCGCAGACCATTGTTCCGCTCGACGCGAGCGGCGAGTTCGGCGTGATGATTTCGTGCGCGGGCGACGTCGACGGTGACGGTGACCACGAGCTCGTCGTGGCCTCGCCGGGCGCTGGACTCGTGTACATGTTTCGCGGGCAATCCGCGGGTGCAGCGGCGCTGGCTTCGGCCGTGCGGCTCTACTACACGGCGATGATGGCCCTTGCGACGACCGGAGGCTTCGGGGTGGGCGTCGGCGACTTGGATCGGGACGGCTTCGACGACGTCGTGATCTCCGAGACTTCGTCGCGCTGCTTCGTCTACTTGGACCCCGCGAACAACTCGACGATGCCGCGGATCGTCAACGGAATGGTGGGGTTTGGCGCGTCGCTCGCGGGCGTCGGAGACCTCGATCGCGACGGCGCGATGGAGTTCGGCGTGGGCAGCATCTTCGGCGCGATCTCGCTGCGACAGCACACGACGGCGGGCGCGACGCCGGAGCGCTTCGCGTTGATGGGGGACGTCGCAGAGGGCTTCGGGCTCGCGCTGGCTTCGCGCTGAGCCTCCCGAGCGATACCGCGGCACCGCCGGGGGGAGCCGCGCATACAACGCTCTCGATCCGTACGAACTGCAGCCACCGCCCAGACAGCGACGCGCCGGTGCGCTCGGCTCAGCGCCCGCCCGCGCGGGACGCACGCGCGATCGCTGCGCGCAGGATCCGATCGAGAAACGCGCGGTGCCCGCCGGGGTCGCGCTGCAGGATGACGTCCGCGCTGCCTTCGGCGCCAGGCGGGTAGAACACGCCGCAGGTGGTGTTGATCTCGAGAAACCACACACGCCCGTCGCGCTCGACGCGGAAGTCGCAGCGCGAATAGCTCTCGCCGCCCAGCCCCGAGAACACGGTCCGCGTGGCGTCCATCAGGCGCGCGCGCACCGCGGGGTCTTCACAGGGCCGCCACTCGAGTCCCTCGTACGCGCACCATTTCAACTCGAAATGCTTGAAGGTCTCCCCAGGAGGAAAGCCGCACTGAGCCGGCTCGTACACGTGCGCTCCGTCCGGCGCGCTCGGGTCTTCGGCCACGAGGACCGTGTATTCATCGCCTTCGATAAACTCCTCGATGAGAGCCGCGCCCGTGTCGGCGATCATCACGTTCGCTTGCTCGACCAGGGCTCGCGCGTCGGTCACCCGCGACGCTGGGGTGAGACCGATGCTCCCGAACCCGTCGACGTGCTTGACGATCGCGGGGTAGCGCAGGGTCGTCGCCGCCAGCCGCGCCTCGGTCTCGCTGCGCGCGATCGCGAAGGCCGGCGTGCGCACGCCGTGCGACTGAGCCCAGCGCTTCATCGCTTCTTTCGTCAGCGAATAAAGCGACGAGCTCGGCCCGGTGAACGCAACCGACGCGGACTCGAGCGCCTCGACCACGTCGACACCAGCGATGTCCTCGAAGGTCATCCCGTCACATAGATTCAAGAACACATCGAAGCCCGCGGAGGCGAGCTCGGGGATCGCTCGTTGCGCTTCGAATTTTCTCAAGTCTCGGATGGTCACCTCGTGGCCATCCAGCCACGGGGACGGATCGGGCGTCGGGTCGAGCGAGGCCATCGCTGACGCGGTTCCGTCATAGGTCGATCGCAGGATGCAGATCCGCATGTCCGTGTTGAGTCCCCCTGTGGTTCGTCCGCGGTCCGGGCTCATCGCCCGCAGGGGGGGTGCCCAAATTCTGTCGGTAGAGACAGCGGAGAAGCAAGGGCGCCCGCGGGCCCAAAGGGGCATGGATGCCCTAAAGCTGCGTGGAGAATCACAGGCGAAACGTCGCGGAGCCACGTTTGGTCCACGCCCGGGCGTTGGACCGGTGGGTTCGCTCGCTCTTCGCCTCGCGCAAAGCCCGGGAGACGAGCCCTCATGGTTGCCCAAATTCTGCTTGGAGAAACAGCGGCGAAAGTGCCCGGCCCCTTGGGCCTCATGGTTGCCCAAGTCTTGTGTGGAGAAACAGCGGCACAGCGACCCGCAGCCCAAGGGGGCAGGGCATCAGCGCACCTTCGGTGCGAGGCGCAGCGGTCTCGCGCCCGCAGCTAACCAATGGCGAACCATCGAACGCGCGATGCTCGTCCGCGGTCCACGCTGAAAACTCAGTCCTCGACTCGGTCACGACCATCGCTCGATGCAGAGAGCGGCGACGGTGAGCGCGTCGAGGATCGCGTCTTCAGCGTGGACAGTGGCAAGGCAACGAGAGTGCTCGCCGAGCTCCATTGGCTAGCTGCGGTCGCGAGACTGTTGCGCTTCGCCCTTAGAGAACACTCGTCACGGTGCGGGCGCTGTTGCCCGCCCCCTTGGGCTGCGGGTCGCTGCGCCGCTGTTTATCCACACAAGTCTTGGGCAACCATGAGGGCTCGTCTGCCGGGCGTGCGCTGTCTCCGAGTTCGAAGAGAGCGAACGCTCGTCACGGCCCGCCATCACCGTCGTCGCGCCGCGCGAGCGCGCTCGGCGGCTCGATCGCCTTGCCGTGCGCCACGAACACCGGTGCATCTTCGATGTACTCGGCCCACACGGCGGTCCCGTACGCGAGCACTTCGAACATGCTGTGGTGAATCGGCGCGGTCTCGTAGCAGACGCCGATCACGCCGTTGCCGCCGACCTGCGCCGCGGCTTGAAGCATGAGCAAATGCGCCTGAAATCGCGCTTGTTCGCAGATCGTCGCGAGCCGCTGCGAGTACGTCTGCGCGGGATCGACGAGCGTCGCGAGATCCGCGCCGCTGTCGGCGTTGCCGCGAACGCTCACGCCGCGCACGACGCCGAGCGAGCGCACGACTCGAAACGACGGAAGCTCGAACGCGACCGTGACCATCGCGGGATGAATGGGCCATCCAGGCGCAGCAGGAAGCACGACAGGATGTGGAGGATGGGCGAGCTCGTTGGACACGCGCCTGAGCGTGCCACCATCGCGGCGCGCGCGCACGGTGCACACGCATGTGCGCGGGCGACGACGGCGATTCACAGTGAATTCACAGCGCGTTCGACCTCGGTCATCGGCGCGCCGTGCTCGAATCGCCGTCATGCGGTTCGCGCTTCGCTCTCGCGCCGCTGCGCGGTGCGCTCGATGTCGCGCAGAGATCTCTCGCGGCGAGCCCTGCTTCGAGCGCACCGTGGGGTACGACATCGATCCGCAGTGGCTGCACCCTGCGTGCGCGCTCGACGTGGACACCGTCGCGTTCACGTCGATCTTCAACGAGTGCAGGGAGTCGCTGCGAAGCTGGGGCGCGCTCGACGCGCTCGTCACCACGCGCAACGCTGCGATCGATTCAACCACTACCGAGCCGGGGTTCGTAGTTTTCCCAGTACGCGGCAGTGGTTTGACTTGATTTCAACGGTCTTTCCAACGCCTCATCCGCTCCGGTCATCTGCGATGCCCGTCGCGGGCGCGGTATAGCGAAGAAACGCTCAATGGCTGGCCTACAGCATTGCCGATACGCTGGGGCTGCGCGCGATCAGCGAGCCCATTCGCGGGCTCGAAGACGACCCGCAATGGGTGTCTCCAGCGCACGACGCGCAGGGCCGGCCGCGGGTGCGCGTGCTCTGCGCGGGCAGCGCGTTCTCTCGCGAACACACGAGCCGAACGCTCATCGACGGGCTGACGCACGCTCGCTCATGGGCGTCGCCGAAGCGCGAGTACGTCTTCGAACAGCGCACCAGCAGCAGCGCGTTATGCCGCGCCCGCGACGAGCGTCGAAGACGCGCGGAGCGGAGCAGCGCGGTTGAAATCAAGTCAAACCACTGCCGCGCACCGAGAAAACTACGATCCCCGTCGCGGTAGTGGTTTAGAGTGCGACGACGATCCCGCGCAGCCCATCGTGGCCACGCTGTACGCGCCGATCGCGACGAGCGACTCGCTCATCGAGGGAGAAGATCAGCTGCAACTCTGGCGGGCGCTGGGCTTCGGCGTCTCACTGCTGTGGCTCGTCGGCGTGAGCAGCAGCGCGACGAAGACACGCTGCGCTTTCGCGAGCTGCTCGTGAGCAACGGCCTCGACGGCGACCGCTGCCCGGTGTTGTACGCGCCCGAGATCACCGAAGCCGCGCTGGACCGCTTGGTGATCGCGCTCGACGAGCACGTCGATGGCCGCGAGCTCCGCGGCCCCAGTTTGCGGAGATCGCGCGATACGCGCTCGATAGCCTTCCCTCGCGATGAGGAAGCGATCGGGGCTCGTTGATCGCGGTCGGCTTGGGCCCGGACGTCGCGTCGAATCGCTGAAGAGCCACGACGCGCTGGATCGCTTCTTCGCGCAAGCGACGCTGCGGGCTACGCTCGCGCGGGCATGGTGAGCGCGACCACGCTGCCGACCTTCGACTCGCAACGAATACGCCTCTTCGCGACGCTCGGCCTGCCCGACGTCGCGCACGATCTGCTCGTCGCAACGCTCGAGCCTGGCGCGGTCGAGTCCGCCACCACGCTGCGGCCGCTCTCTCGCGCGCTGCGGCGCGACGGGCGCGATCAGGTCGTCGTGCTCGACCCGGCGGACGACTCGGTCCGCGCGCGCTTCACCGTCGACGACGGCTGCGCGGGCTGCTGCGAGTCGAACGACGGAAGGCTGTTGCTCGTCGAGGGCCGCGCGCTCGTCTCGCGCTCGATCGACGGAGGCGACCGCCGCGCGCACGCGCGCCTCGCGCTCGGGTCGAGAGAGTCCGTCCTGCGCGCGCTGCACTGTGACGGCGAGCTCGCGATCGTGTGCACCAGCGCCGACGATCGCTACGAGAACTGCGCGGTCCGCGTGTACGACCTCGGGTCGGGCGCGTGTGTCCTGACCGTCGAGCTCGGCGGCATTTGTGAGCTCGCGCGGATCGTGGACGGAGCGCTCGTCGTCGGACTGTACACAGACGGAGAGCTCTTCGAGCTTCGAGCCACCCGGCTCGCGAGCGGGCAGCAGGCCTGGTCGCGGACGTTCGAAGTGGAGGGGCCAGGCCGCGGAGCGCGCGCGTTTCACAGCGTCCGCGGCGCGGGCGTGGTGATCGTCGAGACCGAAGATGGTCCGCGACGGGTCGACCTCGTGACGGGCGCTGCCGAGCCCTTCGCGCGCTCGACGCTCGTCGCGCTCGACCGCGAGTACGCGCTCTGCGACGCGCAAGACGCAGGGCTCGAGGTGCGGTCGCTCGTCGATGGCGCGCTGCGCGCGCGGTTCGCCACGTTTCTGCGCTGCGATCACGGCGCGGCTCTCGGCGACGGACGCTTCGCGGTGCTGCTCGAGGACACGCTGGTGCTGTGCGACGGGTCGGGGGCTGGCTGCGTCGCGGGCGCGGCGCTCTCGCTCGCGGCGAACGAAGGCGGCGCGACGCTCACGGCGCGGGCGCGGTGGATCGCGATCGAGCGCGTCGATCGCTCGGGGTTCTACGTGGCTCCAGGCGCGCCGCCGCCGGACCTCTCGCGGGGTGTGTTCTTCGCGCCGCTCGAACGGGCGAGAGCGCCGAGAGCGATCCCGTCGTTGGTCGACCGCGCGCCGAGGGAGATCGCGCTGCCGACCGCGCTGAGGACGGTGGACGACGCCGCGCTCGAACGCGATCCGCCTGTGGACGCGCAGCGGTTGGACGAGATCCTCACGGTGCTCGACGAAGAGCGCGGGGTCGTGGCCGCTGCGTGGGAGCGGCTCGTCGCGCGAGGTTTGGTTTCGGCGGGCTGCGACCTCGACGACCACCCGGTGTACAGCTCCACGCAGAGCGACATGCCAGTGCGTCCGGGCGCGGTCGAGTCCGAGCGAGCGCTCGGGCTGTGGGTCGCGCTCGCGCACGACGCGCCGGCGATCGAGACCGCGCTGCCGCTCGCGCGAGAGCTGATCGCGCGGCTGTCGCCTTGGCGACGGCCCGATGCGGGCGGGGCGACTCGCGTGTGCTTCAACGCCGACCCGTGGATGCGCTACACGGTCCTGGACCCGTTGCTCGCGAGGGTGGACGCGAGCCTGCTCTCGGTCGTTCGCTACCCGATCAATGACATGGGCGGACCTGCGGTTCGCTGGCTCCTCGCGCGGGACGCGCTGTGGAGCGACGCGAGCGCCGCGGGAGACGTGCTGCCGCCGACGGCGCCCGAGCGCGTGGCGGGGAGGCTGTTTCGCGAGGTGGCGTCGCCGTACGCGCCGGCGATCGCGCTGGTGGAGCTGGGGTTCGCTGCGGTGACGATCCAGGACGACGCGGTCGAGCTCGCGCTCGCAGGCTTCGACGAGACGCTGCGCGCGAGGGAGCCGAGCGAGGACGTCCCGTTCTGAGCCGCAGTGGTTCGACTCGCGTTCAGTCGCCGATGGCGAGGGCGCACGAAAGTCGCTCGAAACGACGCTCGACCTGGCGGCATGAACGTCTCGACCGGCGCATCGACGTCGCGGCTTCCAGTAGACGCGAAGTGCGCCGAACAGATCGCCTCAGGCGATCGTTGAATCGTCGTCGCGCTCGCAGAACACCAGCGTTTGGCCGCTCGCGGTTCCGACGGCGACCGCGGTTCCGTCGTCGCTCATCGCGAGCGCGGTGATCTCGTCGTCCTCGTCGATCGCTCGCCACCGCGCGATTTCTCCGAGCCGCGCGTCGACAACGCAGACGGACTCGTAGTCGTCTTTGGTGCACGCCACCGCGCGCTGAACGTCTCGCGCGCAGGCGAGCTCGCGGTAGCCGCTCCAGGCGTGCTCGGCGATCGCTCCGTCGTGCGAGACAAACCGCGCTCTGTTGCCATCCACGCGGACGAGGCCGGCGTTCGTCCATGTGGCGCCGCCGCCGACCTCGATCGTGCGGGCGTCGAGCAACAAGCGCGCTCCGTTGGTGGCGATGCGCTCTCGTCGCCACACGCAAGTGTCCGCGCCGGGAGTGGTCGGGGTGATTCGTTCGAGGACGACCTCGTCGCGCTCGAACAGCAGTCGCCCTTGAATGTGCTCGTCGCAGTTGAGGAGCGGCGTGGTCGCCGAGTCGCGCGAGACCAGTACCGCGCGTGCGACGCTTGGAGTGAACTCCCACAGCTCGACGATCGCGTGGCTCTCGCCGAGCGCCGTGACCGATGCGCTCTCGTTGTTCGTGGCGATCACCGCGGACCAGACCTCGCGCGGCGCTCCGTCGACCAACGCTCGCTCGACCAGCGAGACCTCTCGAAACCTCGGCTCCTCCATGAAGAGCGCGCGCGTCGATCCCTGGCGAAGGCCTAGCAACTTGCGCTCGGTCGCGTGCGTGCTGCGGTCTTCGCCGAGCACGCTCGCGGTCTGCGCGTCCCACCAGCGAGTGATCCCTCCTGCGTGCTGAACGACGATCGGCCGACGCGCGTCGCTCATGGCGATGCTCGCGACCGGAGGGCAATCGCTGGTCGTGAGCGTTTGCGTGCTGCGGTCGTACAGCGAGCAGTGACCGCGCGTGGCCCCGAGGATCCACCGCTCGTCGAGCCAGAGCAGACGCTCTGTTTCTCCGAGCGGGATCGGCTCGACCTGCTCGTGCTCCCAGCGCTGAACGGCGAATCGTGATCGAGGTTGATCGGGGCCGAGATGCAGCGCGCAGAGCCCGGATCGGTGCAGCTGCAGCAGCGAGCACGTCTCGTCTTGGCGGCTCGTCTTCCGCTCGAGCGCGAGCGTCGAACGCACGCGTCGAACGGCGCGGGTCTCCGCGTCGAGCAGCCAGACCTCGTTCGGAAGCGTGAGCGCGAGCGTCGTCTCTTCGATGACGCCCGTGACGATGAAGTCGTTGGATTCTTCGATGACCTCGCTGTAGACGCGGCGACCGTCGTGCGAGCAGAACTCGAACTGATCGCCTTCGCGCGCCCAATACCCGCGCCGCGTCGCCGCGAGGACGTCGGCGGACGGGTTCGAGAGCAGCGTCCCGTCAGGCGCGTAGATCGACGCAGACGGTGGCCAGCTCTCGCGCCGGACGAGCACCGCGGAGCATCGGGCGCGCGCTTCGCTGAGCGCTCGCCATGCATTGCGGTCGAGCGAGAGCGTTCGTCGAAGCGTTGGCCCCTCTTCGCGCAGCTCGAACACTCGCGCGGTGCTCTCTTCGCTGTAGGATTCGCCCCAGCAGACCCACAAGAACGGACGATCGTCGCCCGCCATGAGCGCGGACAGCTCACCAGTGTCGCCGCGCTCGAAGACGCACCACGAGCGCCGCGTTGACGCTCGAACATCGACGCGGTGCAGCCATCCCTCGCGGTCGAAGAGCCACGCGACGGAGCCGTCGTTCGCGAGCCACGCGCAGAGCACATCGTGGGGCGTTCCGCAGCGGGTTCCGAGCGTCGCGATGAGCGGCCAAGCCGTCGACATGGCGCGAGTGTGCATCACTCATGTCGAGCGTGCTGCGCGGGTGGGTCGGGCGAAGGGGCCTACGCGCGGGAGACGAGCCCTCATGGTTACCCAAAGGCTGCGCGGAGAAACAGCGGCGCAGCGGCCCGCAGCCCAAGGGGGCGGGCATCAGCGCACCTTCGGTGCGAGGCGCAGCGGTCTCGCGCCCGCAGCTAGCCAATGGCGAACCATCGAACGCGCGATGCTCGTCCGCGGTCCTCGCTGAAAACTCAGTCCTCGACTCGGTCACGACCATCGCTCGATGCAGCAGCGCCGCGACGGTGATCGCGTCGAGGATCGTGTCTTCAGTGAGGACACCAGCAAGGCAACGAGAGTCCTCGCCGAGCTCCATTGGCTAGCTGCGGTCGCGAGACCGCTGCGCTTCGCCCGTAGAGAACACTCGTCACGGTGCGGGCGCTGATGCCCGCCCCCTTGGGCTGCGGGTCGCTGCGCCGCTGTTTATCCACACAAGACTTGGGTAACCATGAGAGACGAGCCCTCGGGCTTTACGCGACGAAGCGTCGCGGAGCGGGCGAGGCGTCCGCCTGCCCTAGCCAATGGAGTCGTGGTGGACCGCAGTCACCAGCGTCGAGACGTGCGAGGCGATGGGCCGGTGGATTCGCTCGGCCATCGCGTCCAACTGGGCACCACTCGTAGGCCATGCGGACGCTCTGGCCGCGACGCGACGCTTCGTCGCGCAAAGGCCTGCGGCTTGTCCTCTGGCCGTGCGTCCGGCGGGCTCGCCCGCTCGGGTGCCCGATGTGCTCTCGGCGATCACCTGCGCTCGCGTCCGCGCGGCGATTGCTGTACTGCCCGGTGACCATGCAACTTCAACGCGCGCTCGCCTGGCGAGAGTCCGAGCACCCCGAGCTCTTCGCCGCTCCACACGACGCAGCGTTTCGTGCGTTCAACGGCTTCACCGAAGGGGACCCGTCGCTGGTGGTCGAGCTCTTCGGGACGTGCGCGGTGCTCTACGACCACAGCCCGTCGCCGGACGGAGACGCCGCGCGGGTGCGCGCCGCGTGCGATGCGCTGTTCGCCCGATACGCGTGGCTCGAGACCGCCCTGTGGAAGCGTCGTCGCGCCGAAGAGCCCGCGCTGCGCAACGGCTTTCTCTTGCGCGGCGAGCGGGCGGCGCTGCCGACGAGCGTGCGCGAAGGGGCCGTGAAATACGCGGTGGATCTCATGATGAACCGCGACGCGAGCCTCTACGTCGACGCCTCGTCGCTGCGCGCGTGGCTCGCCCGCGAGAGCGCTGGGCGCGTCGTGCTCAACGCCTTCGCGTACACGGGATCGCTCGGCGTCGCGGCGCGCGCAGGGGGCGCGAAGCGAGTGGTGCAAGTGGACAAGAGCGCGAAGTTTCTGGCGCTCGCGAAGAAGAGCTACGCGCTCAACGGCTACGGCGAGCCCGCGCGGGACGAGCTGGTCGTCGATGATTTCTTTCGCGTGGTCGGGCGGCTCAAGGCGCGCTCGGCGCTCTTCGACCTGGCCGTGATCGACCCGCCGTTCTTCAGTCAGTCCGACGCGGGGACGGTCGACCTCGCCGCCGATCCGCTGCGGATGCTCGACAAGCTGCAGCCGCTCGTCGGCCACGGCGGGCGCATCGTCCTCGTCAACAACGCGCTGTTTCTCTCGGGCGCGCAGTGGATGAGCGCGATCGAAGGGCGCTGCGCCAAGGGCTACCTCTCGGTGCGCGAGGTGCTCTCGGTGGACGATCTCTCTCTCGGTCGCGCTGCGGACGGCGCGAGCGCTGCGTGGCCAGCGGACCCTGCGCCCTTCACGCACCCGACGAAGATCGTCGTGCTCGACGTGCGCCGCAAGGACGGCCGCGCGGCCTGAACGTACGACAGCCATCGCTGTTGACCGATGCAACGATCACGCTCCATCGTTGCACCCGATGGAATCCTCGGACTTCGGCCTCTTGCTCTCGCTCGACGCGCTCTTGCAGGAGGGCAGCGTCACCGGCGCGGCGCGGCGGGTGGGGCTCTCGACCCCGGCGATGAGCCACGCGCTCGCGCGGATCCGCGAGCGGCTGGGCGACCCGATCCTCGTGCGCTCGGGCCGAGGAATGCTGCTCACGCCGCGCGCAGAGGCGCTCAAGCCGCAGGTGCACAGCGTGGTCAACGACGCGCGCAAGACGCTCGAGCCCGAGCGGCCCTTCGTGGCGAGCGAGCTCTCGCGCACGTTCGTCGTGCACGCGACGGACTACGTGTTGACCATCCTCGGAGCGGCGGTCGACAGGATCCTGTGCGACGAAGCGCCGAAGGTCTGCGTGCGGTTCGTGCCCAACACGCCCGACGACGCGGCGTCGCTGCGCGACGAGGGGTCGGATCTCGCTGTGGGGATCTACGGTGATCTTCCGCAAGAGATGCGCAATCGACAGCTGTTGACCGATCGCTTCGTGTGCGTGGTGCGCAAGGGGCATCCGGCGACGAAGAAGCGCTTCACGCTCGATCAGTTCGTCGAGCTCTCGCACATCCAAGTGGCGCCCCGGGGAAAGCCGGGCGGCTACCTCGACGACGTCCTGCGCGAGAAGGGGCGGACGAGGACCGTGGCGAGGGCGGTTCCGTACTTCGTGACGGCGATGCAGCTCGTGGCCGAGACGGACTACGTCTTGACCGTGTCCGAGCGCATCGCGCTGCGCATGGCGGGGCCGTTGTCGCTCGAGGTCCTGGAGGTGCCCGTGAAGCTCAGGCCGTACGCGCTGAGCTTGCTGTGGCACCCGCGCGTGGACGCCGACGCGGGGCATCGATTCTTGCGCGACGTGTTCGTGCGGGCCTCGCGCCAGGTCGCGGCCGATCGACACGAGCAGCCGAGGACGCGCCTCGACGCGACGGACCCGACTTCGGGCCAGACGCGCAAGCGCCGCCGTCGCTCGAAGTAGTTGCAGCGCTTGCAACTGTGAGTTCACTGTCGTTGCATTGCCTGCACTGTCTCGTCGCTCGATAGTCCTGTGCGAGAGGGCCTCGAACCGCTGTTCGAGCCCTCCCACCCGAAGGAGCGAACGAGATGAGCCTCAGAGACCCGAACGCGTCGAACAAGAGCAACCCCAAGCGCGTGGCGATCGTGATCGCCAACCCTGCGACGTCGAGCACGACGGGTTGGCCCGTCGGCTTCTGGTGGTCCGAGCTGACGCACCCGTACTACGCGTTTCACGAGGCAGGATACGAGGTCGAAGTGTTCAGCCCCGCCGGAGGAAAGTGCGAGGCCGACGCCATGTCCGACCCGCGCGACGCGAGCGGCTACTCGGCCACGGACCTGATCAGCATGGGGTTCATTCACACGCCGAAGCTCGCGGCGCTGATCGCGGACACCCGGCCCGTCTCGGCCATCGACGTGGCGCGGTTCGACGCCATCGTCGTGGCGGGCGGGCAGGCGCCGATGTTCAGCTTCGAGACCGCCACGGCGCTGCACGAGAAGTTCGCGGCGTTCTACGAAGCGGGCAAGGTCGCGTGCGCGCTCTGCCACGGCGTCGCGGTCCTTCGGTACGCGAAGCTCTCGAACGGAGCGCCCCTCGTGAAGGGCAAGACCGTCACGGGCTTCGCCAACGTCGAAGAGGACTTCGCCGACGAGGCCGTGCGGGCGATGGGCGCGATGACCAAGGAGCAGCGCTTGATGCCGTGGCGCATCGAGGACGAGCTGCGCAGCTTGGGCGCCAACTTCGTGCAGTCGGGCTTGTGGCGAGGCTTCGCGATTCGCGACGGAAACCTCGTCACGGGCCAGCAGAACTTCTCGGGCACCGAGACAGCGCAGCTCGTGATCGAGACCCTGGGGCGCTGACATGGGCGAGTCTGTCACGACCGCAGCGCTCGTCGGAGCGTGCCACTGCGGCGCCGTCGGCGTGCACATGCCCGGCGAGAGCGCGGGCGTCGTCGCGTGCCACTGCGCCGACTGCCAGAAGCTGCACGGAAACTTCTTCGCCATGCTCGTCGCCGATCGCGCGGCCGTTCGCTGGACGGGCGAAGAGCACATCGAGTGGTATCGCTCGTCGCCGGCCAACGAGCGGGGCTTCTGCAGGCGCTGCGGCAGTCGGCTCGCGAAGCGGCCGGTCGAGGGCGCGAAGATCATGGTGTCCGCGGGGCTCTTCGACGCCTCGCTCGAGCGGCGGGTGGTCAAGAACGTGTGGACCGAGCAGAAGCCGCGTTGGTACGACGCTCCGCGGGTGGGGCCGATCAGCCCCGAGGAGTTCGTCGCGCTCGCGCTGGCCGAGCCGATCCGCGGGCCGACCGCGGACTACGGCTACGCGATGCGCGCGGCTTCGGGCAATCCGCGGCCCCCGTCGGTGATCGCGCTCACGTGGATCACCGCGGCGGACGCGGGCGAGCGCGAGCGGATTCGCGCGCACTCACGGGCCAACGTGAAGGACTTCGTCGACGAGCCGGGGTTCATCTCGATCGTCACGGGGTTCACGGGCCTTCGAGGGTTCACGGTGACGGCGTGGGAGGACGAGGACTCGATGAAGCGAGCGCTCGGCAAGCACCACGCCACTGCGATGCGAGAGCTCTTCGGCGAGCGCTTCGTTGCGTCCGTATGGACGAGCGTGTGGAGCGCGACGAGAGTCAATCGCCTGTGGGTGCGTTGCACAGCGTGCGGCTCGCTCGAAGACGTGTCCGATGATCACAGAAACTGCGCGAAGTGCAGCGCTGCGCTGCCTCCGCGCCCTGCGTACTGGTGAAGGATCAACTGTCATGAACATCACGTTTATTGGCGCTGGAAACGTCGGCGCTCCGTTGGCTGCGCGCCTCGCCGATGCTGGTCACGAGGTCGTGCTCGCCGAGAGCAAAGAGGGCTCGACGTCGGTGCAAGCTGCGCTCGCGCGCTCGACGAAGCTCAGGGCGATGCCGTTGGCCGAGGCCGTGGCGCGGGCGGAGGTCGTGTTTCTCGCGACGCCGTTCGGCGCCAACGAGGGCGTGCTGCGCCCGATCGCCGCTCAACTCGCAGGAAAGGTCCTGGTCGATTGCACCAACCCCGTCGGCAAAGGGCTCTCGCACGGGCTCGGCAGCGAGCGCTCGGGCAGCGAGCTCGTGCAGTCCATCGCGCTCGAAGCGAAGGTCGTGAAGGCGTTTAGCATCTACGGCTTCGAGAACTTCGAAGACCCTCGGTACCCGGGGTACGACAGCAAGCCCGTGATGCTCTTCTGCGGCGACGATCGCGGGGCCAAAGCGATCGTCAACGACCTGATCGCGCAGTGCGGCTTCGAGCCGTTCGACGTGGGCGGGCTCGTTCAGGCGCTGCACCTCGAGCACATGACGCTGTTGTGGGTGCGCCTCGCGCGAGCGCAGGGGCAGGGCAGCGGGTTCGTGTGGAGCTTGCTGCGTCGGCCCACTCCGAGCGCTTCGTAGCCTCACTGTGGCGGATCTGCTGCCACGCGCGCTGCTGTCAGTGCGGGGATTCTTGCGCTGCTGGCCGTGCGCAACGGCGCGGCCCGAGACGTGCGTTGTTCGCAGGTCGAGGGTGCAGACAATGGTGTTCGAAGCGTGGATCGGTCTGTTGGTGGGCGGCGCGCTGTGCAGCGTGTTCGCGTTGATGTTTCACCACTACGTCGTGAGGATCTTCAAGGCGCGCAGCTGGCTCTCGCGCGGCGCGGTGCTGGTGGACGTCGACATCGCTGGCGAGTTTGCGCGGCATCATCCTCGGGTGGCGGTGAGCGTTCCGCTCGAGCAGCTGTCGCAGCGGGCGCACGAGCTCGGCGAGCGCAGCAAGCCCGTGGTGGTCTTCGCGCACAGCTGGACGCGCGGCGCGCGCGCGGTGCACGCGCTTCGCAGCGTCGGCTTCACCGAGGTCATGAACGCCGCAGGGCTCGAGACCAAAGAGAAGCTCGACGCCGAGGCCGCGCGCGCCGCTGCTGCGCGCAAGGACACCGAGCTCATCGAGCTCGCTCCGACGCCGTCCGGCGGCTGAGCGCACCGCGCTTCACTCGAGCGTCGGAGGCTCGCACTGAAACCGAAGCTGCCACGTTCGCGTGAGCCGCTCGTACTCTACGCGCAGCGTCGGGCTCTCGATGCGAGAGAGCGCGTCGGTGGCGGCCTTCGCCGTTGCTTCGGTGATCCACTTATCGAGGAGACGAATCATCTCCATCGTGCGCGACGGGTGCATCGAGCGCGCCGCGAGCTCGATCAGCTGCGCGACGGGTACGGCTCCCTCACACTCGGCGTAGCGATCGAAGAGGTCGGACACGCCCCGCGCGGACTCTTGCGCGCCGCGCGCCCCTTCGTTGGCGAACCACTGCTCGAAGAGCGATGCGCGAGACACCGCTCGGCTGGCGAGCACCATCGCGGCGAGGACGTGCGCGTGGCGTCCCGCGAGCGTGGGCGTCGTGTGATCGATCAGCGTCTGCGCGAGCTCGGTGACGATGGCGTCCGACGCCGCGGTGCGGCCCCAGCGCGTGTACGAGAGCATCTTGTCGAAGCGCTGCTCGTCGATCGCTCGGAGGTCTTCGCGGACCGCGCGCAGCAGGGCGCTCGCGATGGCGGAGGCCTGGTGCTCGGTGACGCGGCGCTCGGCGCCGTCGAAGTGCTCGTCGAGTGCGAGGACCAGCGCGTCGAGGGCGGCTGCGTCGACGGCGGGCGTGGCGACGATCGGGCAGAGATCGGCGTCGAAGCCGCTGCGGGCGACGTGCTCGCGGACGCGGAGGATGTTCTCGTCGCGGAGCTTCCACGCCTTGATTCCGTGCAGCCAGAGGAGCGGGGGCGGCATCGAGACCGCAGCGAAGAGCCACAGGGAGGGCTCTTGTTCGAGCTTCGAGCTCTTCTTGGCGAGCGGAGCGTAGAGCACGCCGATGATGGGCTGGGCGGGGTCTTCGTCGGGCGCGATGCGGGCGCCCACGCGCGGGGTGAAGACGTACTCGCGCTTGGGCGAGGACCACGAATAGCCCTCGCGCAGCAGCGACCAGAACGCGCTCGATGTGTCGTTGCGCTCGACGAGGGCGGTTCCCGTGAGCAAGACGCGGACGCGCGGACGGCCGCGTCGATCGCGGGCCGGGCGAACGAGCTCGGGGTCGTCTTCGAACGGCCGCGACGGAGCGATCGCGACGACCTGCCCGGTCTCTTCGTGGCGCTCGCGCCATTGCGAGAGGGCGCGCTGCTCGATCGCGCGTTCGCGGGCGAACGCGAGCGCTTCGACCGCGGCGCGGCCGGCGAAGGGGAGGGCGTCGCTGCGCAGCAGCGCGCAGAGCGCGCGCGTGTCGACGTCGATCGCGCACTCGGGGTGCAGCCATCGACTGCTCTGCGACGGAGTTCGGCCGCGGGTGCTGCGCACGATGGTGCAATCCGGCTCGAGCTCTTCGAGGCAGCGTGCGCACGCGGCGCGCGGGGCGCTGCTCGTGAAGGTCATCGTGCACGGGGTGAACATCGGCGAGCGACGAGGGTATCGCAGCGAGGCGAATGGGGGCGTTGGGCCGATGGTGGGTGTGCGGGTGTGATTGCAGATCGTCCGGGCGACGAGCGAGCGAGCGAAGGACCCAATGAATCGCGGTGTTCTCCACGGCGGGTTTGTCAACCCGCCGTGGAGAACATCGCGTTTCATTGGGTCCTTCGCTCGTTGCCTTCGAGCGTCGCTAGCGGCGGGTTTTTTCAACCGCCGTGGAGAACACCGCGATTCATTGGGTCCTTCGCTCTCTGCCCCGCGCGATCTGCGATTACAGCCGGCTGAGCACCGCAATGGATTGCGGGTTCATTCGTGATGGGCGTACGGCTACGGCCCAGCGATGGGGCGACGAAGCGCGACGGAGCCGGTGGGCCGGGTGCTGACGATTCTGCTCGAAGAGCGGAGGATTCCGTAGCGCGAGCTGGCGAAGCGCGCCGCAATCGACGGCGATACCGCGTGGCGCTGAGCACAGGCGGCGGGCGTGGGTGCCGGTCTCCGTGACGCCCGAGCGACGCGGTGATGCGTCACCGCACACGAGATTCAATGGTCTCGAGTGTCTCGGCTCAGCATTGGTGACCTGCGCGAGAGGGCACGATTGTCTCCCTGCCAGCTGCTCAGCGTTCATGCGTTGGCGTGACTTCAGCCAAGGTCTTCGGCGCGAAGTCGAGGATGCCGCTGTCGGGTTAGGTCGGCAGCTCCGTGCGTCAACGGCCCGCGGTTGGGGACTACGCGGTCTCACGCAGCAGCAACGCGACGGCAGTGGAATGCCTGACAACATCGCGTTGCCGTTGCATGATCGCGACTCCTACGCAG
>JAAFIF010000124.1 GCA_013298625.1 Myxococcales bacterium | reverse complement strand
TGCACGCCCTGCCTGCACTGTCCGCGGTTGACGCCGCACGCGCGCGTCAGACCTTCGTCCGGCACGCCGTTGCAGTTGTTGTCCAAGCCGTCGCACACCTCGGCGCCGCCCGTGTTGCCCGTGCACGCGCCCCACGTCCCCGCGGGCTGCGGCGTCGCTTGCGGCTGGCACGTCTCGGTGCCCGCCGTGCACACGCCGATCATCGAGCCGCACGGACGCGTGATCATCCCCTCGTCGATCTGCCCGTCGCAGTCGTTGTCGCGCCCGTCACACACTTCGGCGCTCGGGCTGCACATCGAGCAGAACGTCTGCGTGGCACACGCAGGGTCCGCGCAGTCCGTCGCTCCGTCGCAGTCGTTGTCGCGTCCATCCGTGCACTGCGCCTGCGTCGTCTCCGTTCCGGGAACCGGCGCGGTGGCGTTGCAGATCGACCGCGTGCGATCGGCGGTGTCGCAGACGAAGACGCCGTTGGCCGAGCACGCGAGCGTGTTCACCGTGCACGCTGCGCCGAGGTTGAAGTCCTCGTCGATCATCCCGTCGCAGTCGTCGTCGATCCCGTTGCAAAGCTCGACGAGCTGCGAGCGCGCGACGATGTCGTTGAGCGCCTGCGAGACGGACGCTTCGTCGGTCGCACGAAAGCCTGTCGTGGTCCCGCCAGCGGCCGCGATCGCGTCGATGCTCGCCGTGGACGCCGTCGTGCCGAAGCCGATGACGTACGTGCGCGTGCGAAACGCGTTCTGCTCGTTGGCGTCGTAGCAGTCGCCGTCGTTGTTCCCGTCGCTGTTGGCCTCACCCGGATCGAGGGTGTCGCCGTCGCCGTTGAGGTCGACGCGAAGACAGCCGATGTTGCGCGCGTTGATCTGCGCGCCCGTCGAAGTGCTCGACAGGTTGCAGCCAAGCGAGTCGCTGGTGGAGCAACACTCGTCGCCGTCGGTCAGCAAGATCACGTTCATCGGGCGGCAGCGGCCGAAGGGATCGGGTGCGCCGGTTCCGTTGAAGTTGAGGTACGGCGAGCGCTGCGCAGGGGCGTTGAGGTTGCGCAGGTAGTTGGCAGCGTGACGAAGCGATCCCGCGAGCGGCGTGTACCGCGTCGGAAACCCGATCTCGGCCCAGTTGGTCACGTCGTACGGCGAGCCGGGGATGTAGCGAAGATCGGGGCCGCCGTTGGTGCCCGGAGGCGGGGTGACAGCGCAGCCGCTCCACTGTCCGTCGCCCCACGCGCGCAAGTACGACTGCTGCGTCTCCGCGATGGGCACCCAGAGCGTCCCGCCGTCGTTGCATCCGAAGAACGGAAACGGAAACCCTCCGTTGGCCGCAGGATTCGCCGCGGGAATCGCCGCAGGAAACGAATACTGACAGTTGCCCGCGGTGTTGAAATTGCCGCAGCCGAAGCCGGTCGCAGGCGGTCGCAAGTGCGGCAGCGCCTCTTGGCACGTGAGCCCGTAGGTCATCATGCCCCAGATGCCGTCGCCCAACCCGTCGGCGATGTTGCGCACGACACAGGCAGCGACGGACGCGCGGCTCTGGTCGTAGCCACACGAGTTCGCTCCCGCGTCGGTCGCGCGCATCGACCCCGAGCTGTCGACGATGAGCAAGAACTCAGGCTTCACCAGCGTTTGTGCGGACGAACTCGAGGCCCACAGCGCGCTCGCCGCGCCGATGCTCGCGATCCAGTGCGTTCGAAGACGAAGCTTCATGCGATCAACTCTCCCGACAGCGACACGGCCGCTGCACGCAACCAGAGAGTTTATCCGTTCGGCTCGCGCTACGGTGGGCGATTCACTCGCAGACCTCTTACGCGCGATGACACCTACCGTGTGCGATGCCGCTCACTGAGCCGACGTCGGGAGCCGAAGACCCGGGGCGCTCGCGCCGCCGCGCGGCTCGGGCACGTGCAGCTCGGCCACGGGATCGGCGCAGTAGAGCGCGCTGTAGAGGCCAGCTGGTCGGTGGTTTCCCGAGTCTTTGACGCCGCCGAACGGGAGCTTCGAGCTGCTTCCCACGGTCCCGCGGTTCCAGTTGATGACGCCGGCGTCGAGCGCGTCGGACACCGCCCGAAACCGGGCTGCATCCCGGGTAAACACGGAGGCCGCGAGGCCGAACCGCGTGTCGTTGGCCCGCTCGACCATGGTCGCCTCGTCGTCGCACACCTCGACGAACGCCAGCGGAGCGAACCACTCGCGGCCCCCGATCGCGCGCGCCGCTGCGCCGCTGAGCCGATACAGCCCCGGACCGAGGTAGTAGCCCCTGACGCCCTCCACCGCGCGCTCGACGAGCGGGCTCACCGCGTCGATCTGTCCCTGAAATCCCTGTACAAGCGATAGTGCGTCCCGTCGCGCTCGCTCGTCGATGACCGGCCCCAGAAACGAGTCTGCGCTGTCGGGCGCGCCGACGACGCTCTCTCTCGCCGCGTAGCCGAGGCGATCGATCACCGCGTCGGCGACGGAGCGATGCACGATCACCCGCCGCGCCGCGGTGCAGCGCTGCCCTGCGGTCACGAACGCGGCGAACGCGATCTCTCGGCACGCGTAGTCGATGTCGGCGTCGTCGAGCACGAGCGCGGCGTTGTTGCCGCCCATCTCGAGCGCGAGCATTCGACCCGCAAATTCACTGCTCGCGCGCAGAATCGACCGCCCCACCTCGGTGCTGCCCGTGAACATCACGCCGTCGACGCGCGGGTCGCTCACGAGGGCCTTGGCCACGTCGCCCGCCCCTTGCACGACGTTGATCACCCCCGCCGGAAAGCCCGCTTCGGCGAAGCACTCTGCCAGCAGCTCGCCCACCTGCGGGGCGCGCTCGCTCGGCTTGAAGACAACGGTGTTCGCCGCCGCGAGCAGCGGCACGATATGCCCGTTCGCCAGGTGCGCAGGAAAGTTGAACGGCCCGAGCACCGCGCACACCCCGATGGGCCGATAGCGAATGAACGCCCCCGGTTCGACCTCGCGCGGCGCGACGAGCTGCGCGCCCGCCGAGAGCGTGATGTCCACCTTGGCCACGAGCGCGTCGGCCTCGGTGCGGGACTCCCAGAGGGGCTTTCCGATCGCGCGAGAGATGGCTGTCGCGATGGCCTCGCGACGCGAGACGAGCGCGGCGCGGTACCGCCCGAGCAAGGCCGCTCGATGCTCGAAGGTGGTGCGTCGCCACGAGGCCAACGCTCGTTGTGCGCTCTCGACGGCGAGCGCGGCGTGCGCAGGGTCGAAGACAAACGTCCCGATAGGGTCATCGAGGTCCGCTGGCGAGCGCGCCTCGTGCTCGACCGCCGCTGCGCTGCGAGCGCTGCGAAATTCCCCGTCGATCCAGTCCCCGCGCCCGACGATCGCTGCTGTTCGAAGGCTCATCGTCGCGCGAGGGTAACAGCCGTTCGCGAGCTTACGTACACTGCGCGCGTGTCGACACGATCTATCGCCCTCGCGCTCGCGCTGAGCGCCGCGCCGCTGACCTCCGTCGCGCAGACGACGCCCGCATCGCAATCCGCCGCAGAGCTCGCGGCGCGAGACCCCGGCGGAGCAGTCACCGCTGCGCTGGGCTCGACGCGAGCGCTCGTCCGGCGCGGGGGCGCTGTCACAGCCCCGGCCCGCGGACGCTCGACGCAGTGGGTGCTGGCGCGGCTGCAGCTCGCGGCGAGACCCCCGCGGGTCGCACCGGACGCCCCTCCCAAGTGCTATGTGTTGTTGGCGGTCGCGAGCGCGGTGACCAACGTCGCGGCGACGATCCGCGCTGACGGCGCGGCGGTCGAGCAGTCCATCGGGATCTCCGCGGCCAGCGCGAGCGGCGTGCGATCGACGCGGTTCTGCGTCGGCGCGGGCACGATGCGCATCGAGGCGACCGCGCGCAGCACGAGCGCGACCGGTTGGGCCGCAGCGCTGATCGAAGCTCCGCCCGAGCCGGCGTCAGCGCAGCGAGACCCGCAGCTCGGTCAAGGAGCGAGAGAGCGCCTCGCCCTCGCGCTCGCCGCGAACCGAGGCGACGGCGCCTCGGGCAACGGCGCCAACGCAGCGCGGGCCAGCGCGCGGATCGAGCTCGGCGGGAGCGAACTTGATTTCGTGGGTCGGCAGCTCCGCGAGGCGTACGCGTCGGTCCAGGGAGCGCGCGCGGTGACCGAGGCGAGCCGAGCGGTGATGCAAACGTCACAAGAGCGCGAGGTGCGCGCGGCGCTCGAAGAGGGCCGATGCTACGAAGCCGCTGCGTTTGCCGTGCCGTCGGTGAGCGACGTGGACGTGAGCTGGATCGACCCGAGCGGGGTGCGCGCGGCGCAAGACCGCGGCCATCAGCCGAGCGAGCGCGTGCGGGTGTGCCCTCGCTTCTCGGGCACGTTTCGCGCGACGCTGCGGATGTTCTCGGGCAGCGGCGCGACGGTGCTGCAAGTGATCGAGGTCCCGTCGTCGTGAGCTTCTTCGACCGCCGCACGCAGCTGTTCGTCTACCTGGCCGCGATCTTCGTGGCCGCCCTGATCCTCGGCGATCTGATCGGCGGAAAGGCCATCGCGATCGACCTGCACATCGGGCCGCTCCGCTACACGCAGCCGATGAGCGTGGGGCTGTTCGCGTTTCCTGTGACGTTCTTGCTGACCGACGTGGTCAACGAGTTCTACGGGCGAAAGGGCGCGCGATTTCTTACGTTCTTGGGGCTGTGGATGGCGATCTTCGCGTTCGTCGTGCTCAACGTCGCGCAGGCGCCGCGCGCCGAGCCCAACAGCTATTTTCGCGACGCCGAGTTCGACAAGGTCTTCGGCATCGGCTCGCGGCTGTTCGTCGCCTCGGTCGTGGCCTACCTGATCGGGCAGTTTCTCGACATCCACGTGTTTCAGTTCTGGAAGGCGCTCACGCGCACCAAGCACCTCTGGCTGCGCGCGACGGGCTCGACCTTGGCCTCGCAAATCGCCGACACGGTGATCATCAACTTCTTGTTCTGGTCGGTGATCCCCAAGCTCTCTGGCGACGTGCCGCGACCCGCCGAGTGGGTGACGCGCAAGGCGCTCGGCGAGTACGTGCTGAAGTTCTTCATCGCCGTGGCGCTCACGCCGGTCGTGTACGCGCTGCACAACCTGATTGGCCGCAAGCTCGGGATCGAGCCAGCGCCGATCGAAGCACGGGATCCCGAGCGCGCCGACGCTCAGTGACCGCGGCGCGAGCGCGGGGCGGCCGTCGCGCGGCCGCGGGGCTGACGCGCAGACGCTACGCGGGCTCGGCTGCGGGGACGAGGGCGAGGACGCACGCCTTCGACGCACTGAGCATCGCCGTCGGGGCAGGCGATTCGCACGTGAAAGTGATTGCTGTGCGGCAGCGCGCGCACGGGCTGGTGCAAGACCAATTGAGCCCGCACGAGCAACATGGGCCGCGCGTGAATGGCCCGCGCGTGCTCGAGCAAGAGCGCTCGAAGGGGCGTCGAGACGAAGATGTGCTCGACGCGCACCGCGGGGTCGTCGAGCAGCGCGCTGACGAGCGACCAATTGCGGGCGACGTCGAAGCGCACGTTTCCGCCGGCGATGGGCCGGCCCTGCCCGTTGAACGAAATGTAATCGTTGACGTGCATCGGCCGCGAGCGCGCGTCGGTGACGTAGAAGGCCAGGTCGACGTCGCGCCCAGACTGGTGCGAGGCGTGGTGCCCGATGGGGCCGCCGTCGTGGTCCGAGAGGTCTCCCACCGTGAGCCTGCTGCCAGCGAAATCCCTCGCGACCGCGCTCGCAGCGCGGCGGATGAGGGCGACGAGCTCTTCGGTTCCGTGGTGGTGCGGGCGGCCCGGGAGGTGCCTGACGAGGTGATCTTCTCGAAGGGCGACGCCGTTGGCGAGCGCGCCGCCGTTGGCGAAGCCCACGGAGAGCGACGGCGGTCTACGACCGCGACGGCGGCTCGACGATCGCTCGTTGCGCGCGGTGCGACGCGGCGCTGCGGCTGCGCCCTGCGAGGCCTGCGCGCGATCGCCGCTCGGCGCGGCCTCGGGCAGGCCCTGGGCGAACGCCGAGGCGGACATCAGCCACAAGACTGCGGCGGTGCACCACGCTGGGATCTTCGCGCTCATCAACGACCTCGCTCGACTTCGCCGTTAGCACTCTGCGTTCGATCGCAGAAAGAAAGCGGCGAATGGAATTTGACAGGCTGTGCTTGCGTTCAGTAGGTTGCGTTCAGGATGGACACCCTGCAGCCGCTCACTGAACGCCAGAAGATGATCCTGGATTTCATCAAGCAGTCGATTCGTGAGCGCGGCTATCCGCCGTCGTTGCGCGAGATCGGCTCGCACATGGGGATCAAGAGCACCAACGGGGTCAACGACCACCTGACGGCGCTCGAGCGCAAGGGCTACCTCCGCCGCGACTCGATGAAGTCCCGCGCGCTGCAGCCGACAGAGATGATCGAGCGCGGAGCGACGGCGAGGGCCGAGGCCGTCAGCGTCGCGCTCGAGACCGAGAGCCAGCCGGCCAACGAAGACGCCACGGTGCGCGTCGAGGTGAAGGGCACCGTCGCCGCGGGCGGGCTCAACGAGCTCTACGAATCGAGCCGCGGGTCCTACAGCGTCGACCGCGCGATGCTCGGCACGCCGGCGTCCGCCGAGGTGTTCGCGCTCGAAGTGCAGGGCGACTCCATGGTGGACGCGGGGATTCACGAAGGCGACACGGTCTTCGTTCGCCGCACGACCGACGCGCGCAAGGGCGACATCGTCGTCGCTCGCGTCAACGGGACGGGCACGCTCAAGCGCTACTACCCCGAGAAGGATCAAGTGCGCCTGCAGCCCGAGAACAAGAAGTACTCGCCCATCATCGTGCCCCGCGCCCGGATGGAGCAGAGCGAGTTCGCCATCGTCGGCGTCGTGACGGGCCTCTTTCGCAAGATCTGAGCGACGCGCCTTCAGGGGTGGGCGGGTTTCGTTCGGGGCTGAGCCGCACTACACTGAGCGCACCTCGGATGTTTGGCCCGATGATCGCGGGCGCCCTCGTCGCTGGCGTGGCCGGCGCGATGTCGCTGAAGAATCACTACCGCGCAGAGCTCGGTCCCATGACCGCGCGCGAGGCGCGGCTGCTTCGCCGCATGAAGGCCACCCCCATCGCCCACGCCAAGACCGGCCTCGTGAAGATCGTCGGGCGCGTGGTCGGCAACGTCACCGAACGCAGCTACTACCACCGCGTCCCGTGCGTCGCGCTCGAGCTCGATCACTACGAAGTGCGCGACTCCGTCAACGGCCCGCGGCGCATGCTCATCCGCTCCGAAAAGAAGCTGCACCCGTTCTTCGTCGAAGACGAGACCGGGCGCGTCGCCGTCGATCCGACCGCCGCGCGCATCGACTTCGAACGCGAAGGCACCGACCTCGAGAGCACCATCGAAGAGCATCGCCTCCGTGACGGCGAGACCGTGATCGTTCTCGCCGAAGTGCGCCGCGCCGGTCCGCGCGTCGTGCACCCCATGCGGCACGCGCAAAACAACGTCGAGAGCGGCATCGAGCTCGTCGGATCGGCGCTGATCACCTGGCGCAGCGAGCCCGAAGTGCTGCCGAGGCTCTCGCCCCCCACAGGCGGAGTGCTCTTGTCCGCCATGAGCGCGGCGTGCGGCGCGCTCGGCGCGGTGCTCGATCTGTGACCGTCTCGATCGAGCCAGCGTCGCCCGTCAGCGAGCTGGTGTTTCACGGGCTCGCGTGGCTGCCCGTGGGCCAGCACCCCGCGTCGCTCTTCGAGCCTCGCTATCACCAGTATTCAAGAGAGACCCTCCCTGCGGAGTGCACGACGCTGATCGAGCAAGACGGACCGCTGCTCGGCGCGCGCTTCGTTGAGCGGGACGCGATCGCGTGGCACGCGCTGCCCGTGGCGTTCGACTCCATCCGATCCCTCTGCGATTTTGCACGCGATCCTGCGCAGCGAGCGGGGGCAGACCGCGCGATCATCGAGCACTGCGCGCGCGCCGACCGAGACGCAACCGAGTGGCTCGCGCTCGACCTCGCGTACGCCGCCCGAGCCTTCGAGCGCAGCTACGAGCGCGCGTGGCGACCCATGGTGCTCGCGTCCTGCGCGCGGCTGCGACCGATCGTCGAGCGGGCGCTCGTCGTGGACCCTGCGCTCGGAGGCTTCTCTGTCGAGCTCTCGGCGGTGCTCGGCGCGAGGGGACGCGCGCTCGGTTCGGCGCGGCTGTTCGCGGGCGCGACGGGCCTTTGGAGCGCGCACGACGAGACGCACGTCGCCGTGCAGCTGATGCACGAGCGCGCCGTGCGCGGCGCGGGCGAAGTTGATTACGTGTGCGCAGAGTGGCGCGCGCTCGTCTCGCTCGCCCATCGGGTGAAGGGCACAGAGTTCGAGCGCGCGCACGCGACCTGGGTGGCCGGGCACGAGCTGCGCGGCCTCGCCGAGCGCGCCGTCGAGCGCGGGTACGCGAGCCCGGCGATGATCGAGCGGATCGCGTTTGGCTCGGTCGAGAGCGCCGATGCGCTGCGGCGCTGTCCGCTCGTGTGACGACCGTCACGCGCGGCGACGAGCGAAAGAGACAACCGCTGCGAGCGCGGCGGCGAAGAGCAACGCCAGCGGGATCGCGGCCAACATGCGGCCACGCGCGGTGAGCCAATCGCAGCCGACCGCGAGCAGCGCAGCGAGGACGCAGGCGATCGGCGCGAGCCGCGGGCGAACGGCGGAGATCCACGCGAGCACCGCAGCGAGCGCGACGGTGCGAGGAAACAACGCCAGCGTGGTGCCGAGCATCACGCGCCACGGGGCGAGCAGCGCGCCGGCGGCGAGGTTTCCGCCGATGGAGGCAGCGACCATTCCGGCGGCGAGGCCCGCGCCCGCGACGAGCGCTGTTCGATGGCCCCGCGCGCGGCCGACGCGGGCGCCGAGGACCGCGGCGGTGATCACCCACAACAGCGAGCCGAGCACCGACGCCACCCTGCTGCCGGCCGGACCGCGATACGCGAGCGGGATCGCGCTCAGCGCCGCTTCGCCCATCGAGAAGAACGGCCGCGCGGCGACGCCGAGCAGCAGCCACACGAACCCGCGGTCGACGCGCAGCGCCGTCGCGAGCGCGAGCACCACCACCGTCCCGAGCGCGAACGGTGAGAAGACAACGGCGAGGTACCGCGCGACGGCCAGCGGAATCGCCCACAATCCGAGCAGCGCCACGGCGAGCACCGCGGCCACACGATCGATCGACCGCGCGTCGACGACCGCGAGCGAGACCCGCGACGCGAGCGGGGGATCTTCGTGAGACATCGACCGAACGCGACGCGAGATGCCCCACGTCCCGAGCAGCGCGAGCAGCGCCCACCCGATGGCAAACGGAACGGTCACCGCCGGAGCGACCGAGAGCACAGCCCACGGGATCGCGTTGTATCCGACGTGCGCGAGCGTCGCGAGCACCAACGCGACCAGCGAGAAGCGCGGCGCGGGCAGCTCGAGCGCGCGCGCGTGAATCGCCGATTGCGCGAGGATGGTTCCGTACGTCGCGCCGAAGAGCGTGTGAGCGAAGACCGGCGGCACCGCGCGCAGCACGAGCCACGCGAGCGAGAGCTCTTCGCCAGTGGCGGCCGTCGCGAAATAGACGACGTTCTCTCGAAACGCGAAGCCCGCGCCGACCGCGACGCCAGCGCTCGCGATGGCGCGACGGTCGTTGTCTCGATCGGTCGCGGTCATCATCGCCGCGAGCACGAGCGCCTTGCTGAGCTCTTCGGCGATCGGCGCCCACCCCGCGCGAAACGCCCCTGAATCTGCGGCGAGCCCCATTCTTCGCGCGGCTCCAGCGAGCTCGATGCAGGCCCACGCGGCGACGACGCCGGCCACGAAGTGCCTCGCGCGAAGGGCGGTCCTTCGAGGCGCGACGAGCAACAGCGCGGCGAGCGCGGGGCCGAGCGACGCGGCGAGCACAGAGAGAAAAATCAGCGGGCGAGCCCACGGGCGATCGATGCGCTCGGCGAAGATCCACAGGCCGCCCACGCCCAGCACCGCGAGCGAGAGCGCTGCAGAAAGCCCGTCCTTCTCGCGCCGGGTCCACTCGGGCTCGCGCGGGGGCTCAGGGGCGTCGAGCGAGAGTCGATCGAGCGGCGCGGGGTCTTGCATCACGCGGGTCTGGTCAACGCTGAGGCGCAGAAGTTCGCGCCGGCGTCGAACGAGCAGAGAGCGCCCAGGCGATTCCTGCGCCGATGACCACCGCGGCGAATAGCGCGGCGACCACCGCCAACGGGCGCAGCGACGAGGGCTTCTTCGCGGCGCGCGCCTGCGCGGACGCGGCGTTCTCTTCGATCTGCGTGATCGCGTTGAGCACTTCGGTCGGCAAGTGCGCGCCCGCTTTGCGCATCAGCGGAACGGCCGCGGTCATGTCCGCCGGCGCGATCGACGGCTTGGCCTTCGCAGACTCGTTGGGCGCCGGCGCCGAGGGCACCGGCCGCTTCACGCCGCCCGCGGGAGTGGGCTTCGTGAGCGCGATCGCAACACCGTCGCCGTGCAGCGCGTCGAGCAGCGCGAGCCGCATGCTCTTGGCGTCTGGGTAGCGATCCTGGCGCTTCTTGGCCAGGGCCTTGAGCACCACGGGCTCGAGCCGCGGGTCGGCGTCGGGTCGGCGTTTGGTCGGCGCTTCGACGGGGTCAGACAGGTGCTTGAGGATGACCTCGAACGCGCTCTCTGCAGTAAACGGCAGCGTGCCGGTCATCATCTCGTAGAGCATCACGCCGCACGCGTAGATGTCCGCGCGGCCGTCGAGCTCTTCGCCCCGCGCTTGCTCGGGGGACATGTACTCGGGCGTCCCGTGCACGGTCCCGTCGCGCGTGAGGTTGAGGCTGTCTTCGCTGGCGGTGTTGGCGATGCTCTTGGCGATGCCGAAGTCCGCGACCTTCACGACCTCGACGAGGTTGCCGTGCTCGTCGGGGCGCAGCACGAGCATCACGTTTTCGGGCTTGAGATCGCGGTGAACGATCCCGAGCTCGTGCGCTGCATGCAGCACCGAGAGCACCTGCGCGATGATGCGCGCCGAGCGCTCTGCGCCGAGCGGCCAGTCTTCGAAGATCGCGCGATACAGCTCGCGCCCCTCGAGAAACTCCATCGCGAGGTACGTCACGCCGTCGGGCTCGACGCCGAAGTCCACGACCTGAACGCTGTTGGGGTGGTCGAGCTTGCTCGCCGCCCGCGCCTCGCGCCGAAAGCGCGCCTGCGCCGTCGGGTTGTCCATCAAGTGCTGCGCGAGCACCTTCACGGCCATCGGGCGGCCGAGCGTGAGGTGCGTCGAGCGGTACACCGTTCCGGTCGCGCCGGTGCCGGCCACCGCGTCGAGGCGGTACTTGTCGGCGATCACGCGGCCGAGCAGAGGATCGTTGGACGGAGCGTTTCCCACGGGCGGAGCCCGGGATCGTAAACTACTTTCGCCGCCGCGCGGTGCGCCAGATTCGCCCCGCGTGTCGAGCGGGCTTCACCCTGTAAATTCTCTCGCCAATCTCATCGCGACCGCCACGATCGCCGCGCGAACGGGCGTTTACCTCGCTCGACCGCGCGGCGCTGCGCTCAGCTCGCGGCGCGCTCTCGCGTCGACGCCATCGCCCCCGCCGCGCACAGCGCCAACACCGCGCTCGTCCACCAGGCGTACCTTCCGTCGCCGATCGAGAAGAGCACGGCGAACAGCAGGCTGGCCGTCAGCGCTCCCAAGCCCGTCACCAACGCAAACGCGCCGTACGCGCGGCCGAGCCCTCGATCTCCGGCGAACGTGGCCACCAACGCCTTCTCGGCGCCCTCGGTGAGCCCATAGTACGCCCCGTACGCAGCGGTCACCGCCGCGAGCGCGACCAGCGACCGGGCCAGCGGAAACACCGCGTATGCGCCGGCATACACGAGCCACCCGGCGACCAGCGCCCGGCGGCGACCGACGCGCTCGGCGATCCAGCCGCCCGGCGTCGCTGCGAGCGTTCGCACCAGCGCCAACACCACCAGCAAGAGCGCAGTGTCGCGCACCGAGACGCCCGCGCGCCGCGCCTGCGCGACGATGAACACGTCGCTCGCGTTGGCCAGCGCGAAGATCGCGACCACCGTGAGGTATCGCTTGAATTCTGGTGTCAGCGGCTCGCTCGCCGACGCGCCTGGCGAAGCCGCCGCGGGAGCAGCGCGCGGCCGCTCTCTCACCAGCAGCACGATCGCCAGCACCGCGAGCGCGCCGGGGACCGCCGAGGCCAGCGCGACAGCGCGCACGCTGTTGTCGAAGCGCGCGAGCACCGCCAGCGCGGCGAGCGGGCCGATCACCGCGCCGGCGTTGTCCATGGCGCGATGAAATCCAAAGGCCACAGCGCGGCGGTCCTTCGGCGTGTCCTCGGCGATCAGCGCGTCGCGAGGCGCCGAGCGAAGGCCTTTTCCCACGCGATCGGCGAGGCGGATGAGCAGCGCGTGCCACGGAGCGGCCGCGAAGAAGAGCAACGGCCGCGCGATGGACGACAGCGAGTAGCCCGCGAGCACGTAAGGTTTGCGCGACGCGAGCCGGTCTGACCGGCGTCCGACCAGGTACTTCACGAGCGCCGCTGTCGCTTCGGCGAGCCCTTCGATCACCCCGGCGTACGCGACGTTGCTGTGCATCGCCTCGGCGATGAGCACCGGAAGCAGCGGCCACACCATGTCCGACGCCGCGTCCGTGCACAGGCTCACGATCCCGAGCGCCACCACCGTGCGCGAGAGGGCGCCGCGCGGCGCAGGGCCCGGGTCCGTCGACTTCGATCGCGAATCGCTCACTGCAACAGCTCTTTCGTCATCGCTCGCGGGAGCGCCCTTGCGGTCGACTGGCCCGGGCGGCATCGTCTGCGCCCGTGTCCAACGCGTTGTCTCGTGGCATTCGTGTCACCGTGAAGTGCAAATACCTCCCCGACCGTAGCTCACCGGCGCAGAAGCAGTTCGTCTTCGCGTACACCGTGCGAATCACCAACGAGGGGACCGAGACCGCGCAGCTGCGCTCGCGGCACTGGATCATCACCGACGCCAACAACAAGGTGAACGAAGTGCGCGGCGAAGGCGTCGTCGGCGCGCAGCCCGTCCTGCGCGCAGGGCAGTACTTCGAGTACACGAGCTTCTGCGCGATCGAGACGCCGCGCGGAACCATGCACGGGACCTATCAGATGGTCACGGACACAGGAGAGCGGTTCGACGCGTCGATCGCGCCCTTCGACCTCGCCCTGCCCCACTCGCTCAACTGACTCGCACACGGACTCCGCCTCCATGACCATCCGAAAGATCGCCACCATCGGCCACCCCGTACTGCGCCAGCGCTCGCGCGAGATCACCCGCGAAGAGCTCGCTTCAGAAGCGACCCAACGCTTCATCGACGACCTCATCGAGACCATGCGCGACGCGTCCGGCGCAGGCCTCGCCGCGCCGCAGGTGTACGAGCCGATCCGCATCGTCGCCGTCGAAGTGAAGAAGAACGCGCGCTACCCCTACAAGCCCGACATTCCGCTCACGGTGCTGGTCAACCCGGTGATCGAAGCGCTCACCGACGAGACGTTCGACAATTACGAGGGATGCTTGAGCGTCCCCAACCTGCGCGGCGTCGTCGCGCGAGCGACCGAAGTGCGCCTGCGCGCGTGGGACCGACACGGAAACGACGTCGACACCGTCGTGCGAGGACTGTCCGCAGGGACGTTTCAGCACGAGTGCGATCACCTCGATGGGGCGGTCTTCCTCGACCGCGTCAAAGACACACACACGCTCTCGACGTGGACGGATTTCGAGCGATTTCACATGGCCGCGTTCGTCGAGCGAGCGCGCGCGCTCGTCGAGCGCTACGGCAGTTGACCGGTCGATTTCGTGCGCGCTGAGGCTTTTGATCGAAGGTGATGGCGCAGCGCGGTAACTAACCGCGGTTTTTTCTGCGGGCTCGGGTGCTACCTTCCCGCCCTGTCCTTTCGCTGGAGGTCTCGTTGATGTCACGTCGAGTCCGCGCCACAGGCGTCGCGTTGCTGGGTTTGTTTCACGTCGCGCTCGCGAGCTGCGCCACCGATGTCGGCCAGACGTCGCAGGGCATCTTCGGCGGGGTCAACGACACCACGCACACCAACGTCGTAGGCATTGTGATCACCGGCGGCGGAGGCTTCGGCACCTGCACCGGCTCGCTCATCGCGCCCAACCTGGTGTTGACCGCGCGGCACTGCGTGTCCGAGGTCTCGGGCGAGGGCATCGTGTGCTCGCGCTTCACGCAAAACGGGACGACCTACGAGCCGTCGGTCTCCGCGGCCCCGTACGCTGCTGGATCGTTTCTCGTGACCACCGACGCCGTCATCGGGCAGAACTCGCGCTTCACGCGCGTCGCCAACGTGTGGGTGCCCGACAACACCACTGGACAGCCCATGTGCGGCCGCGACATCGCGCTGCTGCGCTTGTCCTCGAACATCACCACGGTCGCGCCCATCGAGCCGCGCATCGACATCGCGCCCCGCGTCGGCGACATCTTCACGGCGAGCGGCTTCGGCGCGACCAACGCGCGCGGCGGCGGCTCGGGCACACGGCGCATGCGCGACGGCCTGCGCGTCGAGCACGTCGGTCTCGCGCAAGCCCGCCCTGGACTCACGGTCATCACGCAAGAAGAGTGGCTCGCGGACACGGGCACGTGTCAGGGAGACTCCGGCGGCCCGGCGCTCGACGAAGTGGGCGCCGTCTTCGGCATTCTCTCGCGCGGCGACGCGACCTCGTGCAGCTCGCCCGTGTACACGCGCGTCGACTCGTACGCCGCGTGGATCCGCGAGCGCGCGCAGTCCGCAGCGATGTCCGGCGCGTACGCGCCGCCCTCGTGGGTGACTCCGCCCGAGGCGAGGCCGGGGACGTTCGGCAACGAGTGCCGCAGCGACGATCAGTGCGACGTTCCGCTGCAGTGCTTGCCAGTTGGGTCCACGCGACAGTGCACGACCGACGACTGCGCGCTCTGCGCCACGGGTTGGATCTGCAACCCCGACGGAAACCGCTGCATCCCCGACCCCAACGTCGTTCCCCCGCCGCCTGCAGACAGCGGCGTGCCCGATCCCGACGCGGGCGCAGGCGCGCCGGACGGCGGCGCTCCGCCCGGACAAATGGCTGGCGGATGCACCGTGCACCGCGGCCGCGCGCGCGACGCTTCACCCGCAGCAGCCCTCGCCCTCGCCCTCGCCGCAGGGCTCGCCTTCGTCCGTCGTCGTCGAACGCGCTGACGACGCAGCAGCGGGGGGCTCGAGCGCATATCCAGCGGGTGTTTGGTGCTACGTTGGCGCCGATATCCAATGGACTCACGTGCTCGATCGAAGAGGGCGACGCTGCGGGGTCTCGGCGCCGCCGCGCTCTCGTGCGCGCTCGCGCAATGCGCCCCGTCGAAGGACCCAGGCTGCCTCGCCAATCCGTCGCTGCAGTGCGTCCCGCCGCCAGCGTGCCGCTCGCTCGAGTATCGATGCGACGCGCGTCGGTCGCGCGCGCGGGTGTTTCGCATGACCCGCCCCGAGACGCGGCCGCGCGGGCTCGACGCGCTCGCGTCCGTCGGCGATTGGGTGCTGCAAAACGATCAGGTCACCGCGGTGATCGACGACGTCGCGCCAGCGCTGCCCCTCAGCGCGAGCACCGCGCAGCGCGTGCAGCACAACCGCGCGACGCACTCGCACCACCTCGCGCCCTCTGGGGGGACGCTCATCGACCTCGCGCCCAACGGCGGAGAAGACCACCTCAATCAGGTCTATCAAATCACCGGGATCGTCCCTCGCGACGCCGTTCACTACACGTCCATCGAGACGCGAGAAGAAGGCGAGACCGCGGTGCTCATCGCGCGGGGATTTCTCGACGTCTCCACGGGCGGCGACCGAGAGGTGCGCGTCGTCACGCGATACGAGATGCGCCCCTGTGACCCCGGCGTTCGCGTGCGAACCGAGCTGCACAACGGCGGGCGCATCGCGTGGTCGAGCTATCTGTCCGACGCGTGGTTCTTCGGCGATCGCTCGCAAACGGCCTTCGTGCAGGGCCGAGGGCTCGGCTTTCGTCACCCGCAGCTCGACCTCGTCGACCTCGACGCGTCGCTCGTGCGCGCGCCGTACCTCGCCGCGTCGTCGCACACGGGGTCGGACACGAGCTACGCCACGTTTCTCTGCGACGATCCGTTGTTTCACAGCGTCGTCGACCCGACCATCGCCGCCATCGGCCTGCCTCGAACGTACGTCGCGCCCGGCGACGGACTCGTGTTCGAGCGCATGATCGTCGCGGCGAGCGGCAGCGGCGTGGGCGGCGCGATCTCGCACGCGATGGAGGCGCGGCGACAGCTCTTCGGCGAGCCCGTCGTCACCGTGCGCGGGACCGTCGAGCTCCCGCGCGGGCTCGGCGACGAGCGCGTCGCAAGCGTGGTGTTCTACGAGCCCTCGGCGAGCGGCGGCGACGAGCCCGAGGCCATCACGCCATGGGCAGAGACCGTCCCCGACGCGAGCGGCGCGTACAGCGTGATGCTGCCCGCGGGGCGCTCGTTTCGCGCGCAGTGGTGGCGCCTCGGACGACCGTTCGGCGCGCCGCAGAGCTTCAGCACGCCAGCGACCGACGCAGCGACGCTCGAGCTGCCCGTGCAGCGTCCGACGGTCCCTGGCCGCATTCGAGCGCAGATCACGATCACAGGCGAGGGCTCGCCGGGCCGCGAGGCAGAGCTCATCCTCGTCCCGGTCAACGAGGCCGATCGCGACGCGGTCAGCGGCAGCGTGTACGGGTACTTCTCGGCCGAGCGCTGCGCGCCGTACCTCGGCCCGACCCACGGCGGCTCGCCCGGTTGCAACCGCGTTTTGCTGCGAAACACCGCGCCACTTGAATTCGTGGCCCCAGTAGGAACGTACTGGGCCTACGCCCAAGGCGGCCCCGAGCGCACCATCGCCCGCACGATGGTGACCGTGCGCGAAGGCGAGACCGCGGAGGTCGCGCTCTCGATCGCGCAGCTCAGGGTGTTTCCTTCGACCGCGATCAGCGCGGACTTTCACGTGCACGGGGGGCGCAGCTTCGACACGTCGTTTCCTGACAACGACCGCGTCCTGAGCTTTCTGGTCAACGACGTCGCCGTGATCGCCGCGACCGACCACGACGTCACGACGTCGTATGGCGACGCGCTCACGGCGCTCAACGCGCGCGCACGCGTGTTCGTGCAGCCCGGCGTCGAGATGACCCCGCTGATCCCGAGCCAGCGAATCCCCGGCGCGTCGCTGCCTCGCACCATCGGACACTTCAACGCGTGGCCGATCCCGTACGACCCGTCGCACCCTCGCAACGGCGCGCCGTGGGACGAGCTCGCGCAGCCCGGAGAGCTCTTCGATCTGCTTCGGCCCATCATCGACTCCGGCGCTGGCGCCCGCCGCGAACGCTTCGGCGTCGTGCAGCTCAACCACCCGTACGCAGGCTCGAAGATCGGCCGCGACGAAGGCTACTTTCGCACCATTCGATGGAACCCAACGCAGCCCCTCCCCGCTGAGTACAGCCCGTCGAACCCGCCCTCGTTTCTCTTGCTCAGCCCGGGCGGCAGCAACGGTCAGCGCAACGTCGACTTCGACACGATCGAAGTCATGCAGGGCACCGACCTCCTCGAGAACCTCCGCCACCAGCAGGGCTGGTTCGGTCTGCTCAACGCAGGGCACCTCCGCGCTGGCACGGCCGACAGCGACACGCACTCGCTCGCCGTCGAGCCCATGGGCTACCCGCGCAACCTCGTGCTCGGCATGTCTCGCACGACGTACGACCCCTTCAACTTCAACGCGCTCGTGCGCGAGGGACGCATGGTGGGCACCAACGGCCCGTACGTCGAAGCGACGCTCGCCCCTGACGGAGACTTCGGCGCGACGACCTACGGCCCCTCCGTGCGCGCGCCGCGCTCGGTCAACGTCGCCAACGCGAGGCTCCGCGTCGTCGTTCGCGCCGCGCCGTGGGTGCCGGTCGAAGAGATCCGAATCATCGTCAACGGCCGCGTCGCGCGCTCGATCACCGAGGGAATCTCCAGACCAACAGACCCCTTCGGCGTCGACGGCATCGACCGCTTCACCGGCGACGTCTCGCTCGCCGACCTCGGCGTCACGCGCGACGCGTGGATCGTCGTCGAGGCTGGCCTCCGCATGCCGCTAACCCGCGACTCGGACAACGACGGGCTCCTCGACCGCGCTGACTACGACGGCGACGGCGTCGCGAACGAAGAGCGCCCGCCCGCGCCGCGCGACGGAGACACACGTTTTCATGGCAACGCGGTCGTCCCTGGCATGTGGCCCTGGGGCTTCTGCAACCCCATCATCGTCAACGTCAACGGCGGCGCTTGGGAGGCGCCCAACCAATGAACCGCCACGCGCCCTACGCCCTCGCGATCACGCTCTTCGGCGCCGACGCCGCCCTCGCCCAAGCGACGCCCGCGCAAGAACAGCTCGCGCCCACCGTCGTGGCCGCCGGACCTTGCGCCCGCCCGCGCTCTGCGCCGCGCGCGCCGATCGAGCTCAGCCTCGGCGCCGCGGGCGTCCCGTCGCTGGCGGACTTCGGCTCGACGCCGAGCGCCTGCGGGTACAGCGGCTTCTCTGTCGGCGGTCGCATGGGGCTGCTCATCGCGACCTCCGCGTTCTACGGCGCGATCGACGCCGAAGCCGCGCTCTCGGGCACGGTTCGCATCGACGAAGACAGCTGGGTCACGCTCGCGATCGACGCGGTCCGCTACCGCACGGTGATCAACGCCAGCGTGGTGACAGCGCCCATCGACCTCGGCGCCACGACGCTCACCGTCCACCACGCGCTCGCCACGGACGCCGACGCGCAGGTGACGCTGTTTCTGCGCGCGTTGTTGCCGACAGAGCTCGGCAATCGCTTCGTCGCGCGCATCGGGCTCGAGCCGGGCTTCAGCTTCGTGTTCAGCCCGCATCGACGCTGGTCGCTGCACGGCGGCGTCTCGCTGCCCGTCACCGCCGCGATCAGCGCCGCCGGAACGTCGTTTACCTTCACCCCCCGCGCCACCTTCGACGCCGCGTGGCTCCCGGTCGACCCGTTCGAAGCGCTGCTCGGCGTCGAAGCGCGCGTTGGCTTCGACGGCTTCGAGTTTCTCGCGCCCAGGCTCGCCCTGCGAGCGCACCTGACCAAGACCGCGTACATCGACCTGGCCGCGATGCTCCCGCTGCTCGGCGTCGAGCGCTCGCTCGCACGGGCCTCGCTCAACTTCGGGATGCGCTGGTAGCCCCGCGCCGCGCCGTCTTGTCGCGGTACATCTCTTCGTCCGCGCGGCGCATCACTCGCGCGAGCGTCTCGCTCCCTGCGCGCAGCGCGCCCCCGACCGAGAGCGCGAGCGCAGGGTGAGCGTCGCGTCGCAGCGCGCGCTGCGCGACCCACGACCGCACCGACGCGATCGCGTCGTCGAGCCGAGCCTCGTCGGCGTCGAGCAACACCAGCGCAAACTCGTCTCCGCCGAGACGCGCAACGATGTCCTCACCAGAGGCCACCGCGCAGCGCATGGCGTCCGCGGCCTCGACGATCAACACGTCACCCTCTTCGTGGCCGTGCTTGTCGTTGACGGCCTTGAGCCCGTCGACGTCGGCGATCACCACAGCGAACGGGGCCCTCCGTTGCTCGATCGCGCCACGCATCTCTTCGAGCGCCGCGCGGTTGCTCAGCGCGGTGAGCGTGTCGTGCGTGCTCGCATAGTGCAGGCGTCGCTCGACCTCGAGCCGCGCGCGGGCGTCGTGCAGCGCGACGAGCGCGAGCCGCGAGCCGTCGATCACCGCTGCGCCGATCGAGACCTCGACGGGCCACAGCCCGTCCGCCGCGCGCACGAGCACCACGCCGCGCTGCCCCGCGCGCTCGCCGTGCGCCTCGAGCGCTTGCCAGAGCATAGAGGCGCGAAGCGGGTGATCCATCGCAGCGTCGGCGGGCACGAGCGCGTCGATCGAAGCGCACGGCTGCGCGAGGCCGCGCGCGATGGACTCACCGAACGCGCGGTTGCTCGCGACGATCGAGCCTGCTGCGTCGACGATCACCAGCGCGTCGGCGTGCGCGTCGAGCAGCGCGCGACAGGACGCGGTGAGTTCGGGTGTGGTTCGCGGTTCGGCCACGGGTCGTACTCTACGTCTCGAAGCGTCACGGAGGGGAGCGAGCTCCTGCGGCTCACTTCCACTTTCCGCCGCGCCGCGGACGCCAGCCCTGCAGCGTGCGGACGTACTGCAGTCGCTCCCATGCGTGCGGATCGGGCGCCTTGTCGAGGGCGAGCACGCCGCGCGCGTGGTCGACGCGCTCGTAGCCCATCGTGTCGAACCGCTCGGTCATCCCTGCGACGATCGAGCGCATCGCGTCCGGCCCTCGCTCGAGGATCGCGCTCGCGAGCTGCACCACGGCGGCGCCGCACAGCACGCACTTGACCGCGTCGTCGCCCGAGTGAACGCCGCCGCTCGCGGCGAGCTCGAGGTCTACGCGCCCCGAGAGCAGCGCGAGCCCGTGCAAGCGCAGAGGGAGCTCCTGGTGCGTCGAGAGCCGCACGTGCCTGACCACGTCGAGCGCGTCGAGGTCGATGTCCGGCTGATAGAAGCGGTTGAAGAGCACGACGCCCGTCGCGCCGACGCCGCGCAGCTTCTTCGCAAACGAGGGAAGCGACGCGTAGAACGGCGTGAGCTTCACGCTCACTGGGACGCGCACCGCCGCGCACACGCCGCGAACCACCTCGAGCTGTCGCGCTTCGACGTCGTGCCCGTCCTCGGTGAGCGACGTCGCGAGGTCGTACAGATTGAGCTCGATCGCGTCGGCGCCCGAGGCCTCGAGCGCGCCAGCGAGCTCGGTCCATCCTCCCGGGCTCGTCCCGTTGAGCGAGCCGATGACGGGGATCCCGAGAGCGCTCTTCGCCCTCCGAATTTGCACGAGATACGCGTCTGGACCCATCGTGAACATCCCCGACTCGGGCATCATCGAGCGCGACTCGGCGTCGGTGTCGACCTGCCCGTCGATGAAGCGATGCGCGGCCATCTGCTCATCGATCAGCTGCTCTTCGAAGAGCGAGCGCAGGACCACCGCGCCCGCCCCTGCGCGCTCGAGGGACACGAGCGCGTCGAGGTCGTCTCCGATCGGGCTCGAGGCGACGACGACCGGGCTGGGAAGTGCGAGTCCCAACCAATGCGTGCGCAGATCAACCATGGTCGCCTGCCTTCGCGCCGGACTCGTGCGTGGGGATCGTCACGCCTGCGAGCTGTGCATACAGCGCGCGGCGGTCCGCGACGGCGTCCTCTGCGAGCTTGATGAGCGCCTCGTACCGCGCGGGGTCGCGCAGCTCGACCATCCTGAAGCGTGCCTCTTCTTCCATGTATTTTCTCAGGGGAACCTTCACCGGCCCGCTGTCGAGCTGCAGCGGCGCCTTTCCGTCGGCGACGCGCCGCGGGTCGAAGCGGTAGAGAGGCCACGCCCAGCTGTCGACGGCGCGGCGCTGCTGCTCGGGCGAGTGCAGCAGGTCGTAGCCGTGCGCGATGCACGGAGAGTTCGCGATGATCAGCGCGGGGCCGCGAAAGGTCATCGCTTCGCGCAGCGTGTCCGCGGCGTGCGCGGGCTTCGCTTGCAGCGCGATCGAGGCCACATACACGTGGCCGTAGCTCATCGCGAGCAGGCCGAGGTCCTTCTTGCGGGTCTCTTTTCCGGCAGCGGCGAACTTCGCCGACGCGCCGAGCGGCGTCGCCTTCGACTGTTGACCGCCGGTGTTCGAGTAGACCTCGGTGTCGAGCACGAGCAGCTTCACGTCGCGCCCGCTCGCGATCACGTGATCGAGCCCGCCGTAGCCGATGTCGTACGCCCACCCATCACCGCCGATCACCCACACCGCGCGGGGAACGAGCTCGTCCGCCATCATCCCCAGCGATCTCGCCCGCGGATCAGCGAGCCGAGAGAGCTCGTTGCGCAGCGCGCGCACCGCCTCGCGACGGCGCTCGAGCGCGCGTTCGTCGGTCACCGCGCAGGGCGACTCGAGCTCGCTCACCAGCGCTTCGCTCAGCGAGCCGCGCAGTGAAGCGAGCAGCGCGCGTGCGTTGCGCGCGAGGGCGTCGACGGCGAGCCGAAAGCCGAGCCCGAACTCAGCGGCGTCTTCGAAGAGCGAGTTGTTCCACGCGGGGCCGCGGCCGTGCGAGTCCTT
>JAAFIF010000071.1:48088-53476 GCA_013298625.1 Myxococcales bacterium | reverse complement strand
CGCGCGAGAGCGCGTCGCGCGGCGGACTCGATGGGGCCCCACTGCGCGCGGGTCGCTGCGTCCACGGCCTGGGTCGCGCGGTCGACGGCGGCGCTGTATCGCCCGGCGGCGTGCTCGGCGACGGCGCGGCGGACGAGGGCGTCGGCGCTGGCAACGGCGCTCGCGCGAGGGGCCGTCGTCGGCGCTGGCTCGCGCGCGAGCAGCGCGCGTCCGTCGGAGCATCGCTCGAGCGTCGGGAGCTCGTCGTCGATCGCGCTCGCGCGCAACACCGCGGCGGCGTCGGGCTGCGCGAAGGACTCGATCGTCGCTTCGACCGTGCGCCTCGCGTCGTCAAGGCATTGCATCGTGGCGCTGTGCATCGCAGCGGTCGCGGGCGAGCTTTGCTGCTGCGCGGCCTGGCACGAGCGAGCGCGGGCCGCGCGAAGGTGCGCGGTGAACCGGTCGACCGACGCGAAGAGCAGCCGCGCGGCGTTGTCGCCCACGGTGGCGTTGGCGCGAACAAAGCCAGCGCGGATCGCTGCGCGGCGCGCGGGCGCGAGGATCGCTGCCGACGCGGGCTCCTCGGCGCAGAGCGCTGTGCGCGCGGGCTGCGTGCGCGGTGCCGTTGGCCGGGAGGCGAAGAGCGCGGCCAGCGAGAGGGCGGCGATCGACGCGAACGCGAGCAAGGCAGGTTGAATTCGTGTGCGCTTCGGCGGCGAGAGAGCATCGAGCCATGCGCGCACCGAGGGCGGGCGTCGCTCGGGGTCTGCGGCGAGGGCGTCGCGCACCGCGCGGTCGAGCCAGGCAGGGACGCCAGGGATCTTCGGCGCGCCGCGGTCGATCGCCGCGAGCAGGCCGTCGATCGACGTGGCTTCGAAGGGGCGGCGGCGGGCGAGCGCTTCGTAGAGCGTGACGGCGAGCGAGTAGAGGTCCGAGCGCTCGGTGGCGCGGGCGCCGCGGAGGGTCTCGGGGGGCATGTAGAGCGGCGTTCCGAGGAGGGCGCCGGTGAGGGTGAGGGCGGTGTGCGGGGCGAGCGAGGCGCTCTCGATGGGCTGCGCGAGAACGGCGCCCGCGAGCCCGAAGTCTGCGAGCCGCGCGCGGTCCTCGCCGACGATGATGTTGTCCGGCTTGACGTCGCGGTGCAGCAGCCCGCGCTCGTGCGCCGCGGCGAGCCCTGCGCCGATCGCGCGCACGATGGCCACGACGGACGCTGCGCTCCGGGGCTCGCGGCAGTGCTCGCGGAGCGTCGGTCCGCGGACGATCTCCATCGCGACGTACACGGTCTCGCCGTGCTCGCCGACGTCGAAGACCGTCACGACGTTGGGGTGCGAGAGGCTCGCGAGCGCCGCGGCTTCGCGCAAGAGTCGCTCTCTCGCGACGGGGTCTTGCGCGCGCTCGGGCCGCAGCAGCTTGAGCGCGACCTCGCGCCCGAGGCGCGGGTCCCACCCGAGAAACACCTGCCCCGAGGCTCCTTCGCCGATCTGCGCGCGCAGCGTATACGGACCGAGCGCTTCGCCCTCGCGCGCGGCTGTGTGCGAGGCCGCTGCGGGTGTGCTGCGGGTGTGCGAGTGGGCGAGGTGGGCGACGAGCTCTCCGCACGAGTCGCAGCGGTCGAGGTGCGCGTCGAGCGCGACGAGCTCGGGCGCAGAGAGGGCTCCGCGCACAAACGCGTCGAGCACGCTGTCATCGGGGCACTGTGCGCTCACGGAGCTCACCTCGAAGAGTAGAAGCGCCGGCGCCTGACGTACACTCCGCCCTCGTGATCGAGGGAGAAGATGGAGCCGAAGTGGAGTTTGCTCGCGCGGTCGCGCGCGAAGAGCCCGCGGCGGTCGCGCGCTTCGAGCGAGAGTTGCTCGCGAAGATCCCAGCGGCGCTCGCGCGGATGAAGCTCGACGCGGCCACGGTGGACGAGGTCACGCAGCGGGTGCGCGAGCGGCTGCTCTTGCCCGCAGAGGGCGAGCGCGAGCCGAGGCTCGTTGGATACGCGGGGCAGGGACGGCTCGAAGGGTTGGTGCTGGTGACCGCGTCGCGGATCGCGCTCGACCTGATGCGATCGCGGGCAGGGGCCGAGGCCCACGACGGTGGCGCGATCGACGCGCTGGCCGAGCGCGACGACGACCCGCTGATGGCGGCGATGAAGGCCCGCGCGAAGGCTGGGTTTCGCGCGGCGTTTGCGCGGGCGATCGACGGTCTCGACCCGCGCGACCGCAACGTGCTCAAGCTGCACTTGCTGCGGGGCGTGACGCTCGATCGGCTGGCGGAGATGTACTCTGTTCATCGCGCGACGGTTGTGCGCTGGCTCGCGGACGCGCGGGCGAAGGTGCTCTCGGCGACGCGCAGAGAGCTGGCGAGCGCCGTGGGGCAGGGCGAGCTCGACGAGACGATCGCGCTGCTCGAGAGCCAGCTGGACGCGAGCATCGAGCGCTTGTTTCGCACGCAAGGCTAGCGCAGGGCTCACGCGCGGACGTCGGCTCGCGCGGCGTGAATGTGTTGGACGCGCCACTGGCCGTCGGCCGACGCGACGAGCGTGAGCGTGACGGTCGTCGCGACGCCGTTCTCGCGGCCGTCCACGACGATGGTGGTCTGGGCGCCGTCTGGCGCGGGGGTGGTGCTGCGGATCCCGACGAGCTGCAACGTGCGGCGGGCGAGGTGCGCGCTCAGCCACGGAGCCGCTGCGTGCCGAGGGGGAAGGCAGCAGCCGTTGTAGGGAGCGCTCTGCTCTGCGTCCGGGGTGAGCAGCGCGAGCGCGGCGGCGGTGTTTCGCGAACGAACGTGCTCCATCAGCGCATGGACCGTGCGCAGGGAGAACGAGCGTTGCACGAAGGCGCCGCCGTAGGGGCCGCAGGCGTGCGCGACGCGCGCTGGCGAGGCGAGCAACGAGAGGACGAGGGCAGAGACGATCGCGGTGGTACGCATGGTGTGATTCGGTGCCTTTCATCGCGAGAACGAGGCTCACGGAGGACCGGCGCACAGAAAGCGACAGGGGCCGTGAAATTGCCGATCGAATGCGTGCGAAGTAGGGTCGACCGATGCGCCGCGCGATACCGCGCCCGCGCCGGCCATCGCCGATGACCGGAGCGGACCGGCGCGGTCGAGAGAGAGAGGCTTTGCTTGGTGAGAACTTCATCGAAGAGGACAGCGCTCGTCGCGCTGCTCGTCGCGACCGTGACGGCGTCGAGCGCTGGGGCGCAGTCGTGGAGCGTCGACCCTGCGTTGAGCGTGCGGAGCAACGAGGCGTTGACGGTGGACGCGGTGGGGCTGCGCAGCGAGCCGAGCTCGACGGTGACGGGCGCGTTCTCGCTCAGCGTTCCGGCTGGCTCGAGGGTGATGGCGGCGGTGCTCTACACCAGCGTTCAGTATCGAACAGACATGATGCAACCGGCGAATCTGCCAGGCGCGGTCGCGCTCGACGGCGTCGGGGTGATCGGCTCGATGCCCATCCCGTTCGCCGGTCGGCTGCCGGGCGATCTGTGCTCGCCGAACGGCTGCCGCGCGACGATTCGCACTGACGTCACGCTGCTCGTGCAGGACGCGATCGCTCGCCGCGCAGGGGCGCTGCCTTCGCTGTCGATTCCGATCAGCGAGCGCGGCGACTCGCCGGCGGTGCCGCTCGGAGGGTCGACCGGTGAAGTGTTCTCGTATCTCGGGCACACGCTGGTGGTGCGGTATCGCAACGAGGCGATCATGGCGCGCGCGCGACAGCTCGGGGTGTGGTGGGGCGTGTCCGACGAGCGATCGCAGCGTCTGCTCATCGGCGGAACGCTTCCGGCCGAGCTCGCGCGATGCAGCATGGCTGGCGCGACCCCAGAGCGCGACGAGCGCGCGGCGATCTCTGCGACGATCGTCTCGCAAGAGAACGGCTGCGGAGAGAGCGCGTATCTGCAGTTCTCGCGAGGCGCGTCGATGTCGAGCGTGTCCCAGGTCGGCGGCGCGGACGACGCGCAGCCTTCGTTCGCTGTGCCGACGTGCGGCGCGGTCGGAAGGACGCCGGACGTGCGCGACTTGATCACCGCTGGCTCGTTTGGCGGATCGACCGGCGTCGCGACCTCGGATTCGGCCTTGCTCACCGGGGCGCCGGTCGGGCTCGACGGCGACGTGCTCTTGACCGTTCCTGCGCCTCCTCGATTGAGCGACGAGCTCGTCGTCAGCGAGTTTGTACCGACCGACGTGATCCTCTCGACGAGCACTCCGTATCGCTTGCCGAAGGCGCTGACGGTGTTGGTGATGCAGTATCCCTTCGTCGGCGCGGACTCCGATGGGGACGGATTCACCGACGTCGAAGAGGGCATTTGCAACCGCGTCAACACCGATCGACCGTCGGACCGCCGCGAGGATTGGGACGACACCGACAGCGATAACGACTGCGTCCTGGACAGCATGGAGAGCGCGGCGAGCCGAACGATCCCGGCGACGTTCTTCGAGAGCGACAGCGTCTGCGTGAGAGGCGGCGGCACGACCGTGTTCTGCGATCGCATCAACGGCGCGTGCGTCTCGTGCTCGATCAGCTGCGCGGGCAACGCGCTCGGCTCAGTGTGTCGTCGCGTCGGCACCGGAGCGCTCGCGTGCGGCTGCAGCGCCGACTCCGAGTGCCCCTCGGGCTCGACCTGTGATTTGAGCACGAAGCAGTGCAGCGCCGTGGCGCGCGACGCAGGCACGGACGCGGGCGACGCGATGGCGGACAGCGGCGTGTCGAGCGACGGCGCAGCGAGCGACGGCGCAGCGAGCGACGGCGCAGCGTTCATGGATGTTGCGGTAAGCGACGCGACGGTCAACGACGCGACCCTCAACGACAGCGCGATCAACGACACGACGAACAGCGACGCGACGAACAACGACGCGACGGTCAACGACGCGACGGTCACCGATGCTGACAAGCCGCCCACCTTCACGGGGGGAGCGTGCGCGTGTCGCGCGGGCGCGGCCACCGGCGCGGGCGCGGACGGAGCGGTGGCGCTGGCGGCGCTGGCGGCGCTGGTGGCGTTGGGAGCGCGTCGACGAAGGCAGCGTTGAGCCGGAGGCTGCGAGGGTCGTCGATTTCTCGATCGGCGCTCTTGGTTGGCCAGGATTTCAGCGGTCCTTCGGCCTCGTGGTCCGTTCGTACGTATGCAACGCCCGGCGCCGACGCGGTGTGACGCTGGCTCAGCCTGGGACGCACGCGACGCTGCCAAATGGGGCAGCGAGGTTGTTGCACGGCGCGTAGAGCATCGGACCCACAGTGACGTGGCCGGTGGTGGCGTCGACCTCGAGCAGGTTGCCCGCGGTCGAGCAGCCGTAGATGCGGTCGAGGCCAGGGTGAAACTCCATTCCCACCGAGCCGAAGTCGTAGTCGAGCGTGCGGGGTGCGCCGATCACGGCGCCCGTTCGCGCGTCGAACTCGACGAGCGTGTCGTCGCTGCCGCTGATTCCGTA
>JAAFIF010000071.1:0-48003 GCA_013298625.1 Myxococcales bacterium | reverse complement strand
GCCGAGCTGCCTGCTGCGCGCGGTCATCGGGTTGATCGCGATGAGCAAATCGGCCGTCGTCGTCACGCCGAACAAATCGGGACCGATCGACGTGATCCCCGGAACCGCGTCGTACCCGTACTGCCCCACCACCGTCGCTGTGCAGCGGCACGGGTCGATCTCGAACATCGTGTCTCCGTCGGCCACCGTCCTGCCCGACGCCAGCAACCGCCCCTGGTTGAACGTCAGCGACGAAATGATGTTCGACGCAGGGACGCTCGCCGGCATCGTGATGTTCGCGCAGATCTCGCTCATCGCCCCGTAGTCCGCGGTCGCGACGCTCACGCGCAGCAGCCTGTGCACGTCGCGGTTGGTCCCCGCGGTCTCGATCGTGAGCAGCCAGTTGGGGACGCGCAGCGCGCTCGCGTCGGCCGCGTCCTGCGCCGCACCGTCGCTCGGCGCAGCATCGGGGAGCGCCGCGATGTCCGGCGCGGCGTCGGAGAGCGCGGCGGCGTCCTGCCTGCCCGCGTCGCGCCCAGTCGGGCTCTCGGGAGAGCAACCCACGAGCGACCAACAGACACCAGCGAGTACGACGGACGTGCGCATTCGAGAGCCTTCGCACGCCTCCGCCCCGGAGACCACAGCGGGCTGCTGCCAACGACGGTGCGAAACCGTCGTCGATGGAGCGACGTCGCAGCCATCCCGCGCGCTGACCCCGCCGTAGATCCAATCGCCCGTTCGCGCGTCGAACACGCTCGCGATGCCCCCATTTCACCCCTGTTTGCGTTGCGCCCGCCACATCCGCGTCACCGACGAGCGGTGCCCGTTCTGCGAGCACGCCGCGTTCGCGCGACCTTGCGCCGCGCTGTCTCTGTGCGCTGCGCTCACGCTCGCCGCGTGCGCGCGAGGCAACCCGAATTCGACGCCGATCGCCGCAGCGCCTGCTCGCGTGCTGACCGTGCCGGACGTGCCAGTGGCGGACGTGCCGATGGCGGACGTGCCGGTGGTCGACGTCCGAGCGCTCGACGACGCTTCTGCGAGCGACGATGTCGCGAGCGCTGCGGACGTCGCGCCGCGCTCCGCTGTCTCGCGACGTGCGCCGAGGCAGCGGGCGATCGTGCTTCGGCCAGAGCGAGAGGATGTTCCGCTCTACGGCGTCAGCCCGAAGGCGTGGAACAACGACTGAGCGGTGCTCGCTCGCGGTCGCAACGAAGGGTGCGATCGCTGGTCGCTGGCGAACCGAACCGCGCTGTGCTCAGTCCAGAACGCACGCGACGCTGCCGTTGGGCGCCGCGAGGCTCTGGCACAGCGCGTTGATGCCCGGCTGGACCGTGACGTGGCCCGAGTCCGGGTCGATCTCGTGTAGCTCGCCGGGCGCCGAACAGCCGAAAATTCGCTGGCGTCCGCGGTGAAACTGAACGGTGAGCGTCACGAAATTGTAGTCGAGCGCGATGGGCGCTCCGAGCGCTGCGCCTGTTCTCGGGGTGAGCTCGGTGAGCGTCTCGTCGCCGGCGTTGCTTGCGAACAGGGTGTTGCGCGCAGGCCCGGACCAGGTGAGCCCCGCGCCTCCCCACCGCCTCGGAAGCGCGGCGATCTGCCGTCCGCGACCGGACCGCGTGTCGATCTCGATCAGCGCGTTGTTCGTCGAGCTGATTCCGAAGAGCGATCGCCCGATCGCCGTCAGCGCGCTGACTGAACCGGACATGAAGTATCCGACGCTGGTGGCCGTGCATCGACACGGGTCGATCTCGATCAGCGTGTCCGCCGTGGTCATGTCGGTGATCGAAGCGAGCAGCCGCCCCTCGACGAACGTCATGGCCTCGATGGTGTTCGCCTGTCGAATGCCCGCAGGCATCTGGATGTTGGCGCAGATCGTGGACATCGCCCCGTAGTCCGCGGGCGCGACGCTGATGCGCAACAGCTGATGGACGTCGCGGCGCGATCCCGTGGTTTGCGCGGTGAGCAACCAGTTTGGGATGGTTCCTGTTGCTGCGTCTGCTGTCGTGTCCGAGCTGCGCGCGTCGCTTGCAGAAGCGTCGACGGGCGTCACGAGGTCGGCGACGACATCGCGAGGCGCGCTCGCGTCCGGCAGCGCTGCGTCCGGCGCGCTCGGGCGCGGCGTCGAGCAAGCGAGCGCGAACGAGCATTGAAGCGCAAGTAGGGCGATCCTTCGCATGCGATAGCAGTCACACAGATTGCTGCTGCTCGGCAAAGCAAAGGTCCGACGCTCAACCGCGTCGGTACTCGATGAAGCGCGCGCCGTCGCTGCCCGCTCGCTCGCTCGCGACGCGAAATTCCCGGAGGTCCGGCGCATAAAACACATCGGCCTCGGGCTCGATCGCGAGCCGCGTGAGCAGCACGCGCGTCACCTGAGGCAGCGCTTCGTCGAAGAGCTGAGCGCCGCCGAGCACGAAGGGCTCGTCGTCGACGCGCCTCGCCGCCGAGATCGCCGCGTCGAGCGAGTCGTGCACGGTCACGCCTTCGCGGGCGTGCATCGTGCTAGAGACGACGAACGTGGGTCTCGCGTCGAGCGGCGCGCCGGTCTCTTCGAACGTGCGCCGACCCATGATCACCGCGTGTCCACGGGTCGCTGCGTCGAAGTGCGCGCGGTCCTCGGGGCAGCTCCATGGGAGCGCTCCGCGCAGGCCGAGCGCGTTGTTTGCGCCGAGCGCGAGGATCATCGCGAGCGCAGGGCGGTCTCGCGTCGCGAGGATGCGCGCGACGCACGCGGTGAGCGCGTCGATCAACGGCTGCGCGTCCACGATCGCGAGCGCTAACGTCGGGCCGTCGTCCAGGCGCAGTGCGGCAGGTCTCGGCGTGGAGGCGACGGTCGCGAGCAGTCGTCGCGGGGCTTCGAGGCTGAGCGACAGCGCGCGCACGGCGCCCGTGGTCGGCAGCGCGCGGACGAGCGGCGCGGCGAGCGATTGCGCGAGGCGAGCGTCTTCACCGCGCAAGGTCACGCCGCGTCCGCCGAAGGGACAACCGTCGGCGTCGAGCGCCGGGACGACCCACGCGTATTCTTCGTCGAAGCGAAGCTTGAACGATCGCAGCACGGGCAGCACGGGCAACACCGTACACATCCACGGCGCGCGACCCAAGGAGCTGCTGCGATGGGCGCTGTTGCGAGGCGTGGGCGTGCAAGGGGCGCACGCGAACGACGCTGCCATGCACGGGGGGACGATTGTGCGCCCTCGGCGATCGGCGCGAAGCGCGTCTGCGAGAGTGGGACTGTGACTACGTGGGTGTGGGGTGTCTTGGGGACACACGGAGCAGCGCGCGTTCGAGTTGGTGGAGAAGAGCGCGTTCACGGCCGTGTACGACGGTTGCGCGCACATCGCGCACGGCGCTCAGCGCGCTGCGAGTGAGTCTTGATTACGTGGGTGTGGGTTTCTCTTGGAACCCACGGAGTGCAGCGCGTTCGAGCGGGCAGGGCAGAGCGCGTTCACCGCCGGGTACGACGGTCACGCGCGCGTGACGCTGCCAGTGACCCAAGACGCTCGCGCGCACATCGCGCACGGCGCTCAGCGCGCGCTCATTGCCCGGGACCCGGTGACCGTGACCCCGCTGAATACACGGTTACGAATCGAGTCGATGGACTCGCTGCGTTTCTCGACTGCGCGTGCGGCGACTTGCTTCGCAGATTTCGGGACTGGCCTGATTTCGTCCCTCCTCCGTCCTCGCAGAGCCTCGGCCGTCGGCAAATCACGCGTAGTCCCGAGGCGCGATGGCTTCGCCACTGCGATGCGCTTCGCGCGTCGGCGCTCGCTCCGTCGTTCACGAAACGCAGCCATCATCCTCCCCACCTCGGCGCTTACGCACTTCGCTCGTGCGCCGCCCCTCCTGCGTCGAAAACTTCTTCGACCGTTTTCGAATCAGGAGGGGCGGTCGGCACCGGTTACTCGGGCAACGTCGCCGTCGTTGCCGCGCGCGGTCACGCTCGGTCCATCGCGTCGTACGCTGACTCGCTCCGCACGCTGAGCGTGGTCGCGCGCTTCGCGCACCTTCCGACGCGAGGCTTCGAGCGTCGCTAGCGGCGGGTTTGCCAACCCGCCGTGGCGCGAAGAGGGTCTTCAATGGGCTCTCTCTCTGTCGACGTTCTTCGCGGGTTTGCCAACCCGCCGTGGCGCGAAGAGGGTGTTCACCGGGCTCTCGCTCTGTCGTCGCTCTTCGCCCGTTGCCAACCCGCCGTGGAGCTCAGCGCGCTCTTTCTGGGTCGTTCGCTCTTCGCCTTCACCCGTCGTTCTTGGCGCTTACCAACCCGTCGTGAAGACCACCGCGTTCTCGCGCAGCTCTTCTGCGCCCCACAAACGGCTGCCTCTACGGCGCCGCTGGTGCTCCGCCGTCTTGCGGACTCCATCCGCGAATCGGAACCACCAACGGCGTGCCCCCGACGATGTTCACGCGCATCGTCCCCTCTTGGTCCGGGTTGCGCTCGTAGCGCACCCGTCGCTGCATCGGCGGCGTCCACACCGCGGGCCCCACCGGCGTCACCTCGGGGAAGATCCTGCGCGCCCCAGTCCACGCGCGCGAGACCAACGAGAGCGTCGCCACGCTCGTCGCAGGGGCGCTCTCGCCGAGCACTCCCTGTCCCGTCGGCAGCGCGAGCACCGTGTCGCTCAGCGCGATGCGCGTGGGGCCGCAGCCCGCCAGGTCGAGCGCGCGCTGCACGAGGTCCGGCGCCGCTCGATCCGTCACCGCGATCACGAGATAGCCCTCGGCGTCGATCCCTGCGCCGCGAAGCACGCTCATGCCCGCGCGCAAAGGCTCACCCGCGAGGCCGTCGCCCTGCGTCGCGATGCTCCACCGCGGGCCGCTCGTGCCGGTCGTCATCGTGAGCCGCGTGGCGCCGGGCGTGCGCGAAAACGACCCGCCTACGAAGCGCGCGACGACGCCCTGCGCCGCGTCCGGAGGCGCGAGCGTGACCCTTCGCGCGTCGACGCGCGCGAGGTTGACCCAGCGATCCGCGCGCGCTGGATCGGGACGCACCCGCGTCCGCGCCATGGGCCACGGAAACGCGTGCGCGCCGAGCCCGCTCACGTGCCACGTCCCTTCGCCCTGCTGCGCCGGCGTGACCGGCGGGCGCAACGGCTCGCCCGGCAGCGTCGAGCGCAGCAAGAGATAGAAGAAATCACGCGGGTCGCGGCGGATGTACCGCGGAAGATTGTGGCTCATGCGCCGCACGAGCTTGCGCGCGCGAAACGTCATGTTGGGCAGCCCCGAGATCGTCCCCTCGGCTTCGAAGCCGCCGACGAGCGCGTGCTCGAGCGCAGGGTGCTGCGCGGGGGCAGAGACGCGATAGAGCTCGAAGCCGGTGTTCGAGCCGTTCATGTCCAAGTGCACGGCGTACACGCAGCGCGCGGCGACGAGCGCGCGGCCGAGCGTCGAGGGCTCGAGGTGATCGCCCCACGCGTAGAGAACATGGTTGTCGCGCGTGAGGCAGATGGCGGTGCGCGTCGTGTGCGTGTCCGTCGTTTGACCGTGGATTCCGCCCCAGTATCCGCGGCGCCAGGGGTTGTACGTCCCGTCGTCGACGATGGCCGTCATGTTCTGGCGAAACTCGACGATGTCGTTGGGGATCTGCCGCAACCCTCGCGGCCACGAGCCGAAGCCCAGGTCCCCGTCGCCCATCAGCGCGAGCGTCGCGGCGTAGGGCTTGGCGGGCAAGAGCACCATCCCCTCGGCGAACACGCCGAACTCGCCGTGGATCGCCTGAAACGCCCCGTTGAACGCCCCCACGAGCCGCGACATCGTGCGCTCGTCGCGGGGGATCGCGCCGGTCCCGGTCTCTCCTGTGGCGCCGATGGGCTCTTCGCTGCCCGGCGCCACGTGCATCTCGATCTGCCTCGGATCCCACGCGGCGAAGAACGTTCGGCCGTCGAGCCGCTCGGGGTCGGGCCGCAAGAACGTGATGTACATCGGCGGCGGCGCGCCGGGATTGGCCCGTGAAAACGGGTCTCCTTCGCGCACGAGCGGGGACCACTCTCCCTCTCGCGCGAGCGCAGGTTGAACGAGCGGCGCGATGCGCGCAGGCGGCCAGTTTTCGACGGGGCCTTCGAGCGCCGCGCCGTTGGCGTTGCTCGATCCCGAGAGCACGTCGGCCAGGTCCTGCGCGTCGTCTTGCCGCGAGCTCGTGCCCACCGTCGACTGCCGAAGCCGCGCGAGCTGATGCTCTGCGCCGAACGCGACGGACTCGAGCAACTCGATGGGCTCGGCGCCGATCCACGGCACCGCGCGCACAGTGTTGACCGCCCACGGAACCCACGCGTCCATCTGCGCCGCCACCCGCGCCCGATGCCGCACCAGCTCGCGCCGCTCTCCGAGCGCGAAGTCCCGCGACGGCTCGATGCGCACCCGCGCGCGCCCTTCGACCGTCGCCACCAGGCTCGTCCCTTCGAACGCGAGCGCGACGCGATCGGCCGCGCGCACCAGGTCGAACCGCTCGATCCCGTACCCCGCGGGCCGGCCCGATCGCTGCCATCGCGTGACCGCGAGACGCAAGCGCGCGCCGGTCTCTGCGGCGACTTCGGCGCGCTCTCCCCGACCGTCGATCACGGAGATCGCGTCGGCGCGTCCGTCCACGCGCGTGACGAACGCGGCGAACGTGTTGCTCGGGTCCACCGTGAGCGCGCTCTCTTCAGCGGCGTTGCTCTGCGTGAGATTGTACAGCCCGCCGAGCGAGATGATCCTGTCGTCCGGGCCCGTGCGCGCCTGCGCGATGTACACGTCGTCGAGCGCGCCTTGCGCCGAGGTCTTCGCGAGAAACATCGCGCGCCGCGCGGGCGTCTCGCTCGGGTCGAGCCAGCGCAGAGAGCCCTCGCGCACGATCAGCGCCCTGCGCGCGAGCACCTCGGGCAGCGGGCGAAACTCGGCGTTGATCGCGACGACCGCCGCGCCGGCGGCAGAGAGCGCGACGATCGAGCGGACGAGCGCGGCCGTCTTGCGAGAGCGCGGCGACGAGGCAGAGCTTGGATGCGTCAACGGTGTGGCCACGGCGGTAGAGGGAGGGCGCTCTATACAACGTCCGAACGGGCCGGTGCCATTGCCGACACCCCCCTGTTCGAATGCGCGCCTGCGCCGGAAGCGCGCGCAGGATATGGTCGTTGTCGATGACAGCGACGATGTTTCGACGACGATCGGGGTTCTTCTGCGCGTGGGCGCTGGTCGCCGCGAGCGCCGGCTGCGGAAGCTCGGTCAGCCCCGAGCTGGGCCGCGACGGTGGCCTGCTGCGGGACACTGGCGTCGCGACGGACGGCGCCGTGATTGTGCCTCCTGTCGGCGAGTGCAACGGCCCACGAGACTGCGACGGGATGCGCACGCCCGACAGCACGCGCTTCGGGATCACGTGGAGCTGCATCGGGGGACGGTGCACGTTCGCGAGCGGCGAGCCGCTGGTTTGCACGGTGGACGCGCAGGGGTGCGCGCGGTGCGACGGCCAGCCTCCGGTGTGCCCTGGGCAAGCCGCGTGCATCACGAGCCTCTCGCGCGGGGACGTTCGGATCGAGAGCAGCAACTGCGCGCGGGACTACTTCGCGTCGGTGCGCGACTGCGCGGGCCGCGTCGTGCGGCTGACCGACGGCACGTCGTGCTTGCTCACCGAGGCCCCCACAGGCGCGATTCGCTACGTGTTTACCTGCGGAACGTGCGAGACGGTCTTCATGCCCGCGCGCTGATCGCCGAAGGAGTAGAGCATTGACGATGGTTTCCGTTCGTAGCTGGGTGGTGTTCGTCGCGCTCGCGAGCGCGTGCAACGGTCGCGCAGGAGCGTCGCAAAGCGTCGAAAGCGCTGTCTCGAATGGGGCGAGCGTCTCCACCGCGGGCGCGCGCGCCGAGCCCGACGCCAGCGTCGAAGTCGTGGACGCTGCGTCGAGCGTCGCGGTCGCAGCTGACCCCGTAGAGAGCGCGCGCACGCGGTTCTCGATGACCGTGGCAGCGCGGTGGCGGGGCGCGGCGGGCTTCAGCGACGTGATCGCCATGGCGAAGCCCGGCGCTGGCGCCAACGCGACGGCGAGCCTCACGTGGGTGCGCGAGGGCGAGGGCGCGCTCGTGAACGCGAGGTCCTATCCGCTGAGCGCGCAGGCGCTGACGGGAATGGGCGCGGTCGACGTCGGCGCCGAGCCGGGCGACGAGCTCGTGGTGTTCGGCGACGCGGTCGACACGTTTGGCGGCCACGCGGGGGTCTTTTCGTTGCCCGCGGGACGCGATCAGCCGCTGCACGACGGCGCTCGCTCGGCAGCGCTCAGCGACGCGACGAGCGTGGACGAAGTGCGCGCGAGGCTCCCGCTCGACCGCGCGAGGACCGCGCAAGAGCGCGCGTCGCAGAGCGACACGGCGATGCTCGGGCAGCTCGTGTTCGCGTCGGCGGCCGAGGTCACCGCAGCGATCGCGACGCGAGGCCTTCAGGTGTGCGCCGTGCGCGCCCCGCAAGGACAGCGACGGACCGAGCGATGCCGCACGTTCGCCGGGCGAACGCTGACCGAGCGCGTGGTCAACGCTGAAGTGCGAGAGCGGCTGCGACTCATGTTCGAGTCGATGACCACGATGGGCTACCAGTGCGAGCGCGCGCCCGAGCAGCGCTGCGGCTCGCAGATTTCAGGCGGGACCGAGCTGCACGTGACGCTCTCCGGGGCGGGCGCCGAGCGAAGGATCAGCAAGATCACCGCGGTGGACCACGAAATCGGCGAGTGAGTGATGTCGCGATATCCGCGCGCGTCGCTCTCTGCGTGCGCGGCGCGCGGTCGCGGGGGTATCACACGGTTGCAGTGACGAATCCGCTGATGCAACCCGCGTTCGTCGAGAAGGCGCTCGCGACGATCAAGCCGCAGCCGTACCGAGACGCGTTCGTCGCGCTGACCGCGCGGTGCGCGCCGCAAGCGTTCGAGCGGCTCGCGAGCTCCGAGCACCTGGGCGAGCGCGTGATTTGGGATCCGCGCGGGGTGGACGAGGACCTCGGGCCGGCGATGGCGGGCGCGGGGGTGGTGGTGCGCGAGGTGGATGCTGGGGGGATTCCGCGGTTTTCGAGGATTCCGCAGCGGGTGAAGGCGACGTTTCGAGGGTTGATCGAGCATCGCGACAAGGGGTGCGAGGGGGCGCCTCCTCCGGCGTTCATGGGCGGCGCCGCGTTTGCGACGGGCGTCCCGCGGGACGCCGAGTGGGCGTGGTTCTCGGACGAGATGTTCGTGCTGCCGCGGTGGCGGGCTGCGCTCACGAAGGACGGGGCTTTTGCCACGTGGATCGTGCGCGTCGAAGAGCTCTCCGACCGCGCCGCGCTCTTGCGCGAGCTCTCGTCGGCCAACGACGTGATCGCGCGCAGCCCCACGATGCGCATCTACAACTGCGCCCTCCGCTCGCGCGAAGACGTCCCCCGCGAGCGATGGAACACCCTCGTCCGCAAAGCGCTCTCGGCCATCGACGCCGGAACCGTCAGCAAGCTCGTTCCCGTGCGTCGCTCGCACTTCGTGCTCGAGACACCCATCGACCCCGTCGCCTGCGTCGCCCGCGCCGGAACGCGCTATCGCACCTGCACCCGCTTCCTCGTCGAGCGCGAAGAGCGCGCGTTCGTCGGCGCGACCCCCGAGCGCCTCGTGCGCGTCCGCGGCCGCGACGTCGAGACCGACGCCCTCGCCGGAAGCCTCCCGCGCGCACCAGAGCAAGACCCCGCGCCGCTCTCTCTCGAGCTGCTCGCGAGCGAGAAGAACCGCAGAGAACACCAGGCCGTCGTCGACGCCATCCGCGCGATGCTCACCCCGTGGTGCACCTCGCTCGAGATCCCCGAGACGCCCCGCGTCCGCGTGCTCCCGAACCTCGTACACCTCTGGTCTCCGATTCGCGGTCGACTGCGGCTCCGCAAGCACCCGCTCGAGCTCGTCTCGCTCTTGCACCCGACGCCCGCCATCGCCGGGACGCCCCGCGAGTTCGCCGTCGACTGGCTCGTTCGCAACGAGCTGCACGGTCGCGGCTGGTTCTCTGGCCCTGTGGGATGGTTCGACGCCGGCGGCGACGGCGCGTTCGTCGTCGGACTCCGCTCGATGCTGGTTCACAAGAACGACGCGTGGCTCTACGCCGGAGCGGGCGTCGTCGCGGGCTCGGACCCCGACAGCGAGTACGACGAGACCACGGCTAAGCTCTCTGCGATGACCGCGGCGCTCGGCGTCTGAGCGCTACCGCAGTTTCGTCGCGTCGTACTGCGGCTGCGCGACGTCGTCGTCCGCGCGCGCCCCGAGAAAGAACTGCGTCCCCGTCGCGGCCCTCCCGTCCACGGTGATCTCGTCGCCGGGCGTGAGCACAAAGGACTCGCGCGGCTCGCCGTTGCAGCGCACGGAGCCCACGGCAGAAATCATCGCGACGTAGCGCTCTCGACCCGCGGTCTCGACGCGCTCGATCCCGCCTGCGTTGTTGGGCCCCACGGTGCCGATGCTCACGTTCGCGAGGCCCAGGTCGAAGAAGCTGCTCTTCGCGAGGGGCTGCACGGTCATCGCTCCGCCCACGACGCACAACATGATCGGCAGTCGTCCCGGCGGGAGCAGCTCTCCGCCGTACAGCTTCGACGGTGTGAGCTCGATCGGCGCTTCTGGCTTGGCGTCGGCGTCGCGCACGATGGCGCCGTCGCGCCGGGTGGGGACCCACACAATCAACTCACCGTTGGGGCAGAGCACGGGCCACACGCCGCGCGTCCAGAGCGCGACGAGGGGCCCCCAAGGCGAGGGCGCGCCGTAGGTCGCGGGCATCTTGGCCCCCGAGTACCAGTGTCGATACACCGTGAAAAAGCCCGGTAGGAGCAGGCTCCACGCGGGCTTCCACGGCTCAGGAACGGGGAGCGATGCGCCTTCGATCAGCGCGCGAAATCGATGGATGGCGTCGAGCAGCGGGGGCGCGTCGCGCTCGACGGCGAGCCTGCGGGTGAGCACCGACTGATGCGCCGCGCTCCACGGGTCGACCGTCGCTGTGTGCGAGCGAAATCGATCGACGCTCGGCGCTGCGCACGAACGGGTCCATCGCGCGACGGCGTCGCTCGCAGAGCGCGTGATGTACGGCGCGAGGACGGGGAGCTCTTGCTTGGCGTGCTGCTGCCAGATCCCGGCGAGCTCGTCGGCGATCGAGTGAATGAAGAGCCGAGCGTCGTCGGTGAGCCGATCGAGCTCGGCGTCGGGCGAGAGCCAGCGAACGGAGGCGAGCAGGTCGTCGAGCGTTTGTTCCATCGCGCGGGGGGGACTGTAGCAGGCGGGGTGCGCGGTTCGACCGTCGGGGCGCTGGTCCCTGTTCGTGAACTATTGAACACCGTCCCCGTTCGCGCGCGCTCCGCGTCGCGGGGCCTCGCCGAGCGCCGCGTACCGCTCGTCGCGCTCGCGCAAGATCCCGTCGAGCAGCCCGCGAACGTGCTCCACCCCGCGCGCTTGCACCGTCTCGAGGTTGGCTCTCGCGATCCGCTCGTGCAGCGGCAGTCGTTGCTCGAGCGGCGCCTCCGCGAGCCGCTTGATGAACCCGTCGAGCTCGTCGGGCGCGACGTAGGTGGTCTCTTTCGGGTCTCTCGCCCTCATGCGCGCGAGCACCGAGACGCGCACAAATTGAATACTGGGGTCCGGCGTGCGGCGGATAAACGACACGAGGCGCGCAGGCGACCCGGTGTCCGGCTCGGCGTCCGGATGAAACGCCGCCGCCGCGAACTGCTTCGCCATCGGCCGCGGGGACTTCGCGTCGAGGTCGTGCACTTCTCCTACGAACCGCTGCCACTCGAACCGATCGACGAACACCCTCGGAAACAACAGCAGCCCGATCTCGACCCGCTCGTCCGCCGCGAGCTCGTCGGCCACCGCGAGCACCGCGGCATGCGTGGGCCGCGCGTCGCAACACACCTCGACGCGCACCGCGCCCTGTTCGCGCGCTTGCTTCGCGTACGGGCAGAAGTCGAACCCCTCGACGATCTCGCGCTGATAGCGGCCGTACACCGCGCGCGCTGCGCTCGCGAGGGCTGCGTCGGCCGTGGACTCGTCCTCGCGCATCGCCCGGCTCAGCCGTTGTCCGGCGGGACGAGCGCTTCGGCGTCGAACAGCGAGAGCTGCGACCAGGGCTCGACGTTGCCGCCCGCGAGGCGCTGGGCGAGGGCGGCTGCGTGCTTGTACAAGCGCCCGAGCTGCCGCGTGCGCGCGGTGCGCTCGCGCTGCGGCTCGACGCGAAAGCGCCACACGGTCGCGCCGCTCTCGTCGCGCGCGGGCTTGAGCCAGTCGGACCACTCGTACGCTGCGGCTTCAGAGAGCACTTTGCGCGCGAGGTCCGCGTGTCCTTGCGCCGAGCGCTCGACGCCGAGCAGCCCGTCGAGCACCGAGAGCACGCTCACCGTCGGAGAACCGCGGAGCCACAGGGCGACGGTCTCGGTGAGCACCGCGGCAGCGACGCGGTCGAGCGCGTCTCGCTCGTTGAAGGCCGCCTCGGGCTTCGCCTGCGCGCCGCCCGCGCGGATCTGCAGCAAGGGATCCAGAGAGAACTCTGCGTGCATGTGAAACTGCACGTTGGACAGAAACCGCAGCGCGACGCAGGGCGGCGTCCCAGGCGGCAACTCGATCGCGACGCCCTCGCGAGAGAGCTCGATGACCGCGCCGCGGGCAGTGTCTAGATCCACTACGCGCGCGCGAAACGTGTGATCGGCCACGCGCTCGGGCAGCCCCCACAGCGCAAACGGGTCGGCGCCGACGAACATCCGCGCCGCCGCAGGCTCCACCGCGTCACCGCGCCACGGGACGGGAACAAACACCCGCCGCCCCTTCTGCGCGATCGCGTCCACGAGCGCGCGCATCTCGTCGTACTCCGCGCAGATCGCGTCGAGCAGCTTCTCGAAGTGAACGAACGAGTTGCCGACGGCCGTGCACTTTCCGTCGTGATAGACCTCGACGCGCGCGTACTGCTCGGCTTCTCCCATGCGAAGCTGCACCGAGCTCACGCTCGTCGCGCCCGGCAGCACGTTCTTGTCGCGCAGCGCCTCGAGGGTCTGCGCCGCGGTCGCCGCCCAGAATCGCAGGGTCACGACGTCGATGCCCTCCGAGCCCGCGCCCTCGGCGCTCGCGCGCAGCGGCCTGCGGTCGTGGCGCAGCGAGAAGAGCACCAGCGGCGATCCCGTGGTCTTCGCCAGCGATTCGAGCCGCGAAGGCAGGATCCGCAGCGGCGTGAGAAACGGCGTCGAGCTCGTCAGCAGCTCGTGTACGCGGTCGGCGTCCTTGACGCTCGCGGCCACGTGCAGGCGCCAGGGACGGCCCGGCGTCGCGTCGAGCCAGGACACCTGCTCGCCCGCGACCAGCGCGACGAGCTCGGGCTCGTCCGTAGAATCCACGGTGATCCCCTGCGGAGCGAGCGCCGTCGCGAGCACCGAACGCGGGTCGGTCATCACCGCGCCGTGCGGCTCGAGAAGGTAGGTCTTGAGCGCCGCGCGCCCCTCGATGTCCTCGTCTCCCGAAGCCGTCGAGCGGACGGAGGCGGACATTTGTCGGGCGAGAAGCACCGCGAGATCAGCGCGAGTTCGAACAGTGGCCATGTGCGCGCGAGACGATACAGGGTCTGCGAGAGTTGCGCGAAATGAAGGCCACCTTCGTCGTACGCTCGGCGCGGTCGATGGCAAAACTTCAGCTACACACCTTCGCGGCGCGGCTCCCCGAAGTGGGGACCGGGCCGCGGCACGCGTTCGCGCTGGTCGAGCTCGCCGGAGAGCTCGATCGCGCAGAGGTTTCGCAGAACGCTCGGGCGCCGCTGTGCATGGCCCTCGCGATCGACGCGTCGAGCTCGATGCGCGGGGCTCGCTTCGCGCTCGCTGTGCAAGCGGCGCGGGACGTGCTCGACGCGCTCGGAGCCGAGGACCGCTTCGCCGTGATCGCGTTCGACCGCGTCGCGCGCGTGGTGTGCGCCCCGAGCGCCGCGGACGCCGACAGCAAAGCGGACGCCCGCCGCGCGCTCGATCGGCTCGCCACAGGGACGGGGACCAACATCTCGTCGGCCTGGCGCGAGTGCGACGACGCGCTGTCGCGATGGATGATCCCCGACGCGGCGCGCAGGATCGTGCTGCTCACCGACGGGCTTCCGTCGCACGGCGAGCTCGAGCCCGAAGGCTTGCGCCGGCTCGTCGGCGAGGGCCTTCGCCGCGGCGTCGAGACCAACGTCGTCGGCGTCGGCGACGGAATCGACGAGCGCCTGTGCGCGCTGATCGCCTCGTCGGGCGGCGGTCGATTTCACTTTCTGCGCGACGCGGCGCAGGTCGCGCCCGTCATCGCGTACGAAGTCGAAGGCGCGCGAAGGCTCGTCGCGACGGACGTCTCGCTCTACCTCACGTTTACTTCGCGCGTGACGCGCGCCGAGGTCATGCACAGGCTCCCGTGCCGACCCGACGGACGCACGATGGAGATCTCGATCGGACCCGTGTCCGCGGGCTCGCCGCGACACGTGCTCGTGCAGTTCGAGCTCGACGACCCGACCAACGAGGCCACTGTTTTCGAGGCCTTCGCCCGAGGAAACTGGGCCGGCCCCCGCCCCGTCTCTCGCGCCACGAGCACTGGCTTCGCCCTCGGCGCCAGAGCCTTGCTCGAAGGGCCGAGCGGAGACCCGCGTGAAGGCATGGCCGCCCCCGCCGTGGTGACGCTCCCGCAGGGCTTCGGCACGCCAGAGTCCCGTCATCGCGTCGCGCACACGGTCCTGTGGATGCGCACCGTCGCCGAGATTCGCTCGGCGTGGGACGCCGTCGAAACGATGGACGAGCACGCGGTGCGAAGGCGCATCGGTCGCGCCGCCACGCTGCGCAAGCAGCTCACCGACAGCCATTTGCTCACGGCCGATGAGCTCTCGACGCTGCCCGACCTCGCGACGCTCGAGCGCGTGATGCTCGGCCCCAAGGACGTCGGGCGAGAGAACCTTCGACGCACGTGGCACGCGATCGACCACAACACCAGCTCGTCACAAGTGGTCGAGATGGCCGGGTCCGTGCTCAAGCCGTTCACCGAGCACTGAGCCAGTCGTCCTGTGGACGCGACGAGGACACCGCGCGCACGGCGCCGCGCCGAATGAGCTCATTCGAGCTTGGTTTGTACCCGTCGCACAACTGAAGCAAAGCGAGGCACGTAGATGACAGACGAGTGGATCGACGTAGGCGCGGCCGAGGAGCTGCGCGAGAGACCTGTGCAACAAGTGATGGTCGGCGGCGCGCGCGTCGCGCTCAGCCACCGCGACGGAGTGTTCGGCGCCGTGAGCGGCGTCTGCAACCACGCCGGCGGACCGCTCGGCAAAGGGACGCTCGACGGCGATTTCGTCGTGTGCCCGTGGCACCAGTGGAAGTTTCACCGCGTCGAAGGCCACGGCGAGCGCGGGTTCGAAGAAGACGTCGTTCCGTCGTACGAAGTGCGCGTGCGCGAGGGCCGCGTCGAGGTGCTTCGCACGCCAGTGACCCGCCGCGCGAAGAAGCCGCACGAGCCGCACCCGCTCGCGCGCGAGGTCCAGCGCGCGCCCGGGCCGCCGCGGATCGTCGGCATCTCGACCACGTCCATGCAGCGCGAGCACCCGCGGTTCTCAGCGTCCGACTCGCTGCTCGAAGCAGCGCTCGCCCACGCCGAGCGCAAAGGGCTCGAGACGCGCTTGATCCGACTGCGCGAGCTCGAGTTTCGACACTGCGAGGGCTTCTACTCGAAGGCCGCGCGCGCGTGCACCTGGCCGTGCTCGATCACGCAGATGGACCCCAACGACCAGCTCGAGCGCGTGTACGAAGCGCTCGTGCACTGGGGTGACGTGTTCATCGTCGCGACGCCCATCCGCTGGGGCGCGCCCAGCAGCCTGTACTTCAAGATGGTCGAGCGAATGAACTGCATCCAGAACCAGGTCACCATCGCGGGTCGGGTGCTGCTGCAGAACAAAGTCGTCGGGCCGATCATCGTCGGCGGGCAAGACAACATCCAAGCCGTGGCCGGGCAGATGCTCGGGTTCTTCGGCGAGCTCGGCTGTCAATTTCCACAGTTTCCGTACGTCGCGCACTCGCGCGGGTGGAGCGCCGAAGACATGGAGAAGAACGTCGAGCTCGTGCGCGACAGCGACGCCCTTCGAAGCGCTTCGGCAGAGCTGCTCGATCGCTGCGTGGACCTCGCCGCGCGTCTGATCGCCACCACGCCGCCGCCCGTCGCGCGCGCTGGCCGCAAGGGACGGGCGCTGCCGATCGCCCGCGAATGAGCTCGTTGTCCGCCGCTCGCAGCGGTGACGCTCAGCGCGTGACGCGACACGGGCCGCTCGCGTAGCGACCAAACGTGTGCAGCTCGTTGCCGTACCCGCTCGCGAAACGACGGGTGTTCTCAGCGTCGCTGGCCCACACGAACAAGCGACCCCGCGCCACGACGAACTCGTCTCCCGTCGTCGGGTCGTGAAAATGCGCGTCGAATCGACACGGCGCGCCGACGATGCACGGCCCGAGTCCGTCGTTCGCTGCATAGCGCGCGACGCTGTCCAACCGCTGCCCGAGCGGAACCGACGGCACCGGCCGCCCCGCTCCGTCGAACACCCAGCGCCGTCCCTGCGCGGTGATCTCTTCTCGCGCGAGCTGCGACGCTCCCCAGTCCATCACCAACGAGCGCGTTTGAAAGCGACACTCTCCCTCGAGCTGATCCGCGCACGGACCGTTGGCCGCGCGGGACCAGCGCACGACGCCCTCGAGCAGACCGCTGTCGACCAGCCGATAGCCAGCCGCGCTCGAGTACGTGAAGTAGCGCCCGCCGCGCAGGACGGTCTCGATGATCGCGGGGTCTCCGCCGCTCGCCCAGAGGTTGAACGAGTCGAACGAGCAAGGGTCTGCCGTCGAGCACGCCTGTCCGACGCCGCGCCAGCGGTCGACGCTGGCCGTGGTGTTTCCTCCGGGGTTGAGCGGCGTGTAGCTCCCGTCGGGGTTGATCCAGAAGTTGTAGTAGCGGCCGTAGGCGAAGACGGTTTCGAGCAGCCGTCGGGCTGCCCCGTCGGGATACAGCCAGCGCCCTGCGCTCTCGAGCGCGCACGGACGACGGATCGCGCACGCTCCGCGCCCATCGCACGCGAGGCCATCACCGCAGCGATCGCCGAACGCGCGGCCGAGGCAAGGGTCTGCTGCGTCCGTGCGGGCCGCGTCGGTCGCCGATGTGACGTCGAGCGCGAGCGCTGCGTCCGTCGCGCTGTCGTTGGCGACGTCCATCGCGTGCGTGAGGACATCGGCGCTGCCGTCGTTGCTGCTCGTGCCGCTGTCGTTGCTGGCGCTATCGATGGCGCTCGCGCCGTCGCGCGCGTTCACGGTGTCTACCGCAGCGTCGCGCGGCGCGACGGCCTCGACGCAGGCGCTCGTGGCGAGCGCGAGCAGCGTGGGGAGCGTGCGTGACAACGGGCGCGGCATGGTCACTCCGGCGTGTAGTAGAACGGCGCGCCGCACATCTCTTCGTCGGAGCTCTCGCCGTTGGTGACCGGCGTGCTGCCGGGGTTGTTGTACTCGCACGCGATGCTGGTCTGCAGCCCGGCGTTGACGGGAATCCCGCCCATTTGCTGGTAGAAATACAGTTGTTGCCAGTGAAAGTCCCACGTAGGGATGTCGATCGCGCACGCGTCGCCGACGCGCACGGTGATGCGACGACCGATCTTGTGCATGTGGGGGAGGACGCCCCAGAGCGTTCCGCGCGCGGGGACGGTCCACACGCCGCCGATGACGTGCGCGCTCGATCGCGCGGGGATCGTGAAGGACCCAGGGCCGCCAGGGCCGACCATTTGCGCGAGCCGCGCGGGTCGCACCGGGCTCAGCTCGAAGATCATCGTGCTGCGATCGGCGGGCGGCGCCGCTGAGCCCGGCATGAATCGGTAATAGTGCATCTGCACGACGAGCGCCTCGCCCGCGTTGACCTCGATCGCCGTGTTTGCAGGAAACTTCGTGGGCGGCGTCCCCGGCACCCACACGCTGAGCGTCCGCGTGTTGGCGAGCCCCGCGCCGCCGAAGCAGCTGTATCCCTGCGCGCCCGCGGGCAGCCCCGCCGCGCTCGCCGCAGGAACCGCGTGCACGTTCGCGTGGTGCACCATCGCCCGCACGCCGGGCTCGAGGTCGTACCCAGTGATCCAGAGCGTTCGATCCACTGCCCGGCTCAGCACGAAGCATCGGTAGTCGTCGGCGCCCGTGGTCGAGCGCGAGAAGTCCGGCGTGTACGCGCCCGGCATGGGCAGCCGAAGGTCTGCGCGAAATGAAACGGTCGGCGCGGGCTCGACCATCGGCGCGCGGGCGGGGTCGCCCTCGGGTGTTCCGCTCGCGACCCACTGTCGAAACGTGTCGATCTCGCGCTCGGTCAGCGAGCGATCTTGCGCGAACTGCCCGCAGCCTTGCATGGGCATCCACGGCGGCATCCGACGGGACTCGATCGCGCGCAGCGACGCCGCGGCGAACGTCCGCATCTGCGCCAGCGTCTCGAGCGCAAACGGCCCCACTTGTCCTTCGCGATGGCACGTCACGCAGCGGCCGTTGACGATCGGTCGAACGTGCTCGTGCCACGTGACCGCCGCGGGCGTCGCGCTGTCCTCGATCGCGCTCGCGTCTGCGCGGGCATCGGCTGAGTCCGGCGCCGACGCAGCGTCGCTGCCGCCGCTGTCCGTCGCGCTGTCTGTTGTCCCATCACCTGCGTCGCGCCCGATGACAGCGCTGTCACAGCCCGCGCTCGCCAGCGCAACGAGAGCAACGATCGACGCGCGCACGTTCATGAGTGCTGCGAGCGTATCATCGACCGAGCGCGTCCCGCAGCGACGGGCCCCAGCGAATCCTCGACGAATCGCTGGACGCGCCGCGCTCACCGGCGCTCATCCTACCGAAACGCCCCTTGCTCGACGCCGCGAAAGCCCGCGCCTTCGACGGCGATCGAGACCGCGGCCTGCAGCGCGCCCTCGCGTCTCTCTCCGCCAAGCCAAGAGAGCACGATTTGTCCCTGACGATAGTGCAGCGTGCCGTTGCTCTGGTCGGGGCCCAGAAAGAAGCGCGTGATCGCCGCGCGTAGCGGCTGGTGGAGCCATTGACGAACGAGGTCTTCTCGCGACGCCTTCACGACGAACTCTTTGTCGAACTGCGCGTCGCCGACGGCCACGTCTTGCGCGCCGACGAGGTCGCCGAGCGCGCCGAAGATGGTCTCTCGGTACACCTTCGCGTCGAGGGGCATCGGCTGCATCGCCGCGCTCACGAGCCGGGTGTACATGGTCGAGGTCTTTCCGTTGCTGACGACGTACGTGTCGATGGCGATGGGGACAGTGCCCACGCTCCCCTCGATGCGCGCTGGCTTCTTCGCGTACCAGGGGCCGTGCGGCAACGTAAACGTGAACCCGTGGTGCGCAGCAAACGCCGCCCACGCCGCGTGGCGCGCCGCGGTCTCGCGCTTCGCGAGGCTCACGATCCACACCATGAAGGCGATGAAGGACGCCACCGCGGCGACCGAGAACACGACGCTCAAGACTTCGTCCATGACGGGCGCAGCGATCGTAGCGCGAGCGCGACGGGGCGACTGCGCGCCTCGGGGCGCAGGGACGGTGTTCAATAGTTCACGAGAGCGGGTTATGTGTGTGAAACCATTGGGGTCGGGCACAAGCTCGCCGACGGGGACAGGCACGATCGGGAGGGCGGGGACGGTGTTCAATCGTTCACGAGAGCGCGCCAGGTGCTCGAATGGATTGAATGTGCGCCTCTCCTCGCGCCCTGGCGTTCGTGAGCAATTGAACACGGTCCCCACACGATCGCTCCGTCCCTGTGCTCGTTCGCGTTGGGCGTCGGCCGCCGCCAGCGGTACGGGATCTCGAGGGGTTATCCCGGGTTCGTGAACTATTGAACACCGTCCCTCGAGCTCCACACGCAGGCGCAGTGCACACCGCCGCGTCTCGCCGCGCGGCTCCGCGCGCTCGATCGGACGCAACGTCGCAACCTCCCCGCGTTCGCCGTGGGCCAACGCCGCCGCGCTCGGGCGCCCCGTGACCAGCGACGCCTGCGCCCGCAGCGCCCGCTCGGGCCAGCGATGCCGCGCTCGTGCAGTGGTTGCGCTCGATGAGCAACCGCTGAGGGCGCTGTCGATCACTCGCGCGTGCTCTACACTCCGATCGCGCTGACCGACCCGCGCCTACGCGCGCGACGCTCGTACCCTACTCACTCGACCGTAGAACACAGCAACGCCATGGCTTCAGTTCGCGAAAGCAAAGAGATGATCCGATCGATGCTCGACGGATCACACGACCCGTCCGGGCCCCTCACGCTCATGCTCTGGGGCGCCCCCGGGATCGGAAAGACCTCCCTCGTCGCCCAGGCCGCGCGCGAGGCCGGCGTGGGATTTCGCTCGGTGATCTCGCACTTGTATCAGCCCGTCGACGTGCTGGGCTTGCCCTACATCGTCGACGGAAAGTGCGAGTACGCGCCACCGGCTGCCTTTCCCGACGCGGCCCGCGACGGCGAGCGCGGCGTGTTCTTTCTCGACGAGCTGCCCAACTGCGTCCCCGCCATGCAGTCCGCGTGGGGCATCGTGGTGCTCGAGCGCAGCACCAAGCACTTCAAGTTTCCGCCGGGCTGGTTGATTGTGTGTGCTGGCAATCGAGAGGGCGACCGCGCCGGCGCGTCGCGCCTCGTGTCCGCGCTCGAGAACCGCTTGTGCCACGTGCAGGTCGAGCCCTCGCGCGACGAGTTTCTCAACTACGCCGTCGCCAAGGCCATGCACCCGACGGTGCCCGCGTTTCTGCAAGAGCGGCCCGACATGCTGCTCAAGTTCGATCCGAAGAGCGCCGAGCGCGCGTTCGCCTCGCCTCGCGCGTGGGAGCGCGTCTCGGACGTGATGAAGCTGCGCGTCCCAGAGCCCACGCGGGTCGAGATGCTGAAGGGCTGCATCGGCTCTGGCGCCGCTGTCGAGTTCAACGCGTTCTGCAAGGTCTTCGACGAGCTGCCACGGCTCGAAGAGGTGCTCGCGGGCGCCGTCGACCTGCGCGCGCTCCTGCGGCCCGACCTCTTGCGCGCCATCGTCTACTCGGTCCTCGCGTGGGTCGGCGCCAACCCCAAAGAGCGCATGAACACCGGCAGCGCCGTCGCGCTCAACATGTCCGACGAGTGGGCCATGCTGCTCGTCACGCGCTTGTACGAGCTCGACCGCGGCGGCTTCGTCAAGACCGAGTCGTGGCCGAAGATCTCCGCGCGGCTCGGGAGGTTTCTCACGTGAGCAGCCGAAAGAACGAGGCCAAAGGGACGCCCGTTCCCGCGGCGCTGCGAGAGAAGCTGCTCGAGGCGCGCGCGCGGCTGCTCCTGCGATACCCGTTCTTCGGCTACCTCGTCGCGCACCTCGAAGACCGCGTCGGAGAGCACTCGCTCGACAGCTCTTCGACCGACGGTCGACACGTGTTTTGGTCAGAGAAATACCTGGCCAATTTGAACAACGACGACGCCCAGTTCGTGCTCGCCCACCAGGCCCTGCACTCGGCGCTCGCACACCTCTCGCGCCGCGCCGAGCGCAACAAAGACAACTGGGACCTCGCCGCGGACGCGACGGTCAACGCGATCTTGTTCGACGCTGGAATCAAAACCCGCCGCGACGTCGTCAAGGGCGACGCCAACAAGAGCGCCGAAGAGCAATACGTCTACGCTGATCAGCTGAAGAAGCAGAAGGGCGCCAAGGCCCCCGTCGACGACCACTCCGAGTGGGACGAGACGAGCGACCCCAACGACCCCGAAGAGCGACAGCTCGCGGACATGTGGAAGGCCGTGATCGCGCAGGCCAAGGAGTTCGGCAGCGTCCCGAAGTCCATGCAGCGCGCGATCGAGCTGCTCGAGCCCAAGCAAGACTGGCGCGATCTGCTCAGGCAAGGGCTGCATTTTCCCGACGACTACAAGTGGACGCCCACCGACCGACGGTTTCGCGATGTGCTCTTGCCCACGCTCACGGGAGAGAAGCATCGCGTGGTCATCGCCGTGGACACCTCGGGGTCCATCATCGGCCAACAGCTCAACGAGTTTTGGGCCGAGCTCGTCGCGATCCTCCGCAACAACCAGTGCGAGGCCCGCGTGCTCGCCTGCGACGCCGACATCCAAAACGAGTGGGACGAGAATCAATTCGACCCGCAAATGCTCAGAGAAGTCCGCGGCGGCGGCGGCACCAGCTTCGTCCCGGTCTTCGACCGCGTCAGCGAGTACGCCGCGCTCGGGTGGAGGCCCGAGGCTGTGGTGTACCTCACCGACCTCGACGGAGAGTTTCCGAGCGAAGAGCCTGATGTGCGCACGATCTGGATCGTCGCCCCGAAGGACGCCAAGAAGCGCGCCCCGTTCGGCGACGTCGTCGGCATCGAGTGAGCGCGCATTGTTCCCTTGAATCCGCGGCGCTGTTGGCGGCAACAATGACTCGATGCGCCATCGCTTCGGGCCCCTGTTGTTGCTCTCGCTCGTCGGCTGCTCGTTGCCCCACGCGCGCGCGCCTCTGAGCGACGGCGCGTCGAGCGACGGGACCACCTCGGAGGCGTCGCTCGACGACGCTGCGCTCGACGCCATCGACGATCGCCCAGACGACGTTCGCGCCGACGTGGCGACGGACATGGCAACGATGGACGTCTCGCGACCGGACGCCGACGCCGCGATGCTCGACGCGTCGGACGCAGCGGACGTGCAACCGGATCGCCCCTCGCTGCCGGACTCCGCGCCGGACTCGGCGCCGGACGCGCTGCCGGACGCCGGCGCTCCCCCGAGCATCGCGGTCTACAACTACTCAAACGGTACCCTCCTCTTCGTCGCGGGCAACGGCGCACGGATGCGCGGCGGCCCGCTCGACCGGCGGTCTGTTACGACCGAGGTGACCCGCGACAACTTCATGGGCGTCTCCAACAACCGGCTCTACCTGCTCGACCCCGCGGGGTTCGCGGTGCGCTACCTCGTGCCGACGGACATGAACGACGCGTTCGACTACGAAGACGTCGGGCGCAGGCCGACGCTCCGCTACAACGCCCTCAACAACACCGAGCTGCGGCCCACGGGCTCGATGCCGCCGCAGTTTCTCGGTGCGACCGACGGGCGCTTCGTCTACGCCGCCACCGTGATGTCGGGCACCAGCGAAGTGCTTCGCGCGATCCAGTACTCAGCGAACGACAACCACGACTTCAACTACCTCGAGAACTGGGCGACGTTCACCAACGGCGGCCTCGACGGCGACCGCCCAGAGCGAGGGATCGGCCTTCTCGACTTCTCGGGCAACACCGACATCCTCAACAACTTCGTCGTCAACGTCGAGTCCGACGGCACGCTCGAGTACTACTGGCTCGGTACAGGCAACCGCGACGTGGGCCTGTCCAATGGAGGGCCCGGCAACTGGACCGAGCTTCGCAACGGTCCCCTCAACGGCCTCACGTTGCGCACCCTCGCCACGAGCGCCGCTGGCAACTTCGGCGGCTTTCGCTACCGCTACTTCGGCATGAGCGAAGCGTGGCTGTTCTTCGAGCTCACCCCTGAGTGAGCCTCACGCAGCTCACATGCAGCACGCGAGGCACGCGGACGCCTGGCACGTGCCCGAGTTGCGGCCGACGCCGCAGCACGCCGCGCCCGGTCCGCACGTGACGCCGTCGCACGGGTCCGTCGGTCCAGGGCACATCCGCGAGCAGAACCCGCGTCCGCCGCCGATGCCACGGCAGCAGGTCTGTCCACCCGTGCAAGTGGGCATGCACGACGGCGGCGGCTGAGCGCTGCACGTCTCGGTGTTGGCGATACACGCGCGGCGCGCTTCGCAGCAGAACTGCCCCGCAGCGCAGCGAGCGGTCGCGCAGAACGAGGTCGCTCCGCTGTCGATCACCGCGCCGCCGTCGCTGCCGCCGCCGGGGCAACGACCGGTCGGCACGCAGAACTGCCCGAGCATCGTGTTGCAGCACTCTTGTCCCATCGAGCAGGTGTTCATCCCGCAGCGAACGCCGGTGCCGCCGTCGCTGCCCGTGGGGCAGAGGCTGGGCGCGACGCACGCCATGAAGCCGAAGGCGCTGCAGCAGATTTGCGCAGAGCTACAGATCATTCCGCCGCAGGTCGCGCCGGCATCCGTGACGACCGAGCACGTCCCGCGCTGCGCGCAGAACTGCCGTCCCATCACCGAGCAGCACTCTTGCGTCGGGTCGCACGTGTTGCCGCCGCACGTCCCCGCGTCCACCGCCATCGGGCACGCTCCGCGCGGAAGGCACGTCATCCGCCCCGCAGCCGAACAGCACTCTTGCATCGGGTTGCAGGTCATCCCGCCGCACGATCCACCGCCGCCGCCGTCGGTGGGCGGGTTGCACGGGACGCTCATCGGCAGGCAGGTCGGGCCGACCGGCGTCCCGCAACACTGTTGATCCGCGCCGCACACAGCGCTTCCACACATCGCAGGGCCCGCGTCCATGCCCGTCGGCGGACACGGCGTCCCCGTGGGAAGACAGCTCGCCGACGCCTCGCAGCACGTCGTCCCTGGCCCGCACAACGCCCGCGTACAGAAGCCTCCCGCGCCGTCGGGCAAGATCGTCGCGTCCATCGCCGCGCTGCCGTCGCCCTGCGCGGCGCCGTCGTTGGTGTTGGGCGCGATCGACGAGCCGCACGCCGCGCTCATCGCCGCGAAACAGAGGGTGAGTCCAACCGAAGGGAGTCCGAGCTTCTTCATGCGCTCGATCGTAGCGCACACTGTGATTGTGCCGACAATTGCGCGCGGGCACTTTTCGTTCGGCGCCGATCGCCTCAGACTCTCGGGCCCCGTCATGACCACATCCCCTTCACTGAATGGCCATTCATCGCACCACCCTGAGACGTTTCGCGCCGAGCTCACGGCGCGCGTCGAGCGCATGAGAGCTGCGCAGAACGCGAGGGTGGCGCCGACGATCGCCGAGCGCCTCGCGGACTTGAAGAAGCTCCGGGCCGTGCTGGTCTCGCACAAGGACGACTTCGCGCGGGCGATCAACGAGGACTTCGGCGGGCGCTCGCGGCACGAGACGATGCTCGCCGAGGTGTTCGCGACGCTGCAGGACATCGACCACACGATCGAGCACTTGCCGAGCTGGGCCCTCGTCGAGAAGCGCCCCGTGGGGATGTACTTCATCCCCGGCCGCGCCGAGGTTCGCTACCAGCCGAAGGGGGTCGTCGGGATCATTTCTCCCTGGAATTATCCTCTGTTTCTCGCTCTCTCGCCCCTCGCCGGCGCGCTCGCCGCAGGCTGCCGCGCGCTGATCAAGCCCAGCGAGCTCACGCCGGCGACCAGCGAGCTGCTCGCGAAGGTCATCGCTGAAGCGTTTCCGAGCGATCGCGTGTTCGTGGTCACTGGCGACGCCAAGGTGGGCGAGGCGTTCTCGTCGATGCCGCTCGATCACCTGCTCTTTACAGGCTCGACCCGCGTGGGGCGCATCGTGATGCGCGCCGCCGCCGAGAACCTCGTCCCCGTCACGCTCGAGCTCGGGGGAAAGAGCCCCACGATCATCCACGAGTCCTTCTCGATCGCCACCGCCGCCGCGCGCATCATGGGCGGCAAGCTGCTCAACGCCGGCCAGACCTGCATCGCGCCAGACTACGTCCTCGTGCACGAGTCGCAGCGCGAGGCGTTTCTCAGCGAAGCGCAGAAGTGCGCGGCGAAGATGTACCCGACGATCGAGCACAACGCGGACTACACCAGCGTCGTCAACGCCAGGCACGCCGCGCGGCTGAAGGGCTACCTCGACGACGCCCGCAAGAAGGGCGCGCGCATCATCGAGATCAACCCCGCCAACGAGACGCTCAGCGCCACGCGCATGGCCCCGACGCTCGTGACCGACGTGCACGACGGGATGGAGATCATGCAAGAAGAGATCTTCGGCCCGCTGCTGCCGCTCGTGACGTACCGCTCGATCGACGAGGCGATCGAGTACGTCAACGCGCGACCGCGGCCGCTCGCGCTCTACTACTTCGACAACGACAAGGGCCGCGTCGAGTCGATGCTCGACCGCACCGTGTCCGGCGGCGCGTCGATCAACGAGTGCCTCGTGCACGTGGCGCAAAACGACCTTCCGTTCGGCGGCGTCGGCCCCTCGGGCATGGGCGCCTACCACGGGCGCACGAGCTTCGAGGTGTTCTCCCACGCCAAGGGCGTGTTTCATCAGGCGCGCGTCAACAGCGCGGACCTCGCCATGCGCCCGCCGTACAAAGCCGCGATGGACATGCTGCTCAAGGTCCTCACGCGCTGACCGACGCCGTCAGAGCGCGCGTCGACCCCTGCGTCGCTGCTAGCATGGCGCCTGTGTCCGTTCTCTATTTCTACCCCGAGCTCGACGACGACGACTTCTACGTAGGCACTTGCCTCGGAGAGGACGACGAAGACGAGCGCACCCTCGAAGGCCAGAGCGCCAGCATCCTCGAGCGCTTCGAGGCCATCTACGAGGCGCTCGAGACCCAAGGCAGCCGCGCCGCCAGGGCGGTCCCCGAGCACGTGGCCGCGCTGAGCGCCGCGCTGATCGAGCCGTTCGCCGCGCAGTTTCGCAACGCCACTGAGCTGCGCGTGGTGCTCCCCGAAGAGCTCGCCCAGTGCGTCTTCGACCTCTTGGAGCTCGACGGAAAGCCGCTCTTTCTTCGCATGCCCGTCAGCTACGTCCTCGACGACGAGGTGCCCGAATACGAAGAGCCCGCGCGGCTGCGCACCGGTCTCATCCTCGCGGACCTCACCGCGGACCCCGAGAAGGCCTGCGAGGCGATCCACGAGAAGCTGCCCGAGACGCAGTACTTCGAGATGGACGAAGACTCGTACGATCACCTCGAGTCCCTCGAGGCGTGCGATCTGCTGCTCGTCTCGGGGCACGGCTCGCTCGAAGACGACGGCAGCGGCGAGCTCGCGCTCTACGACGAAGACGAAGAGAGCTGCATCACCGACGAAGAGATCAGCGAGCTCGAGTGCACGCTCGTGTACTTCGACTCGTGCCAGATGGGCGTCAACTGGGATTTCATCGGGACGTTCTACGAAGAGGGCAGCGCTCGGTACTACCTCTCGCCGGTGATCTCCAACGACGCGGGCGACTCGTCGACGCGCACGATGGACTGGTTTTTCTCAGGCGTTTTGCAGCACGGAAACGTGGCGCGCGCGCTGTTCGAGGCGCGCTCGAAGCTGTTTGCGCACTACAGCCGCCAGGGGCTCGCGCCCATCGTCGTGCTCAACAAGTCCTTCGCGTTTCGTCTGTACGAGTTCGACAACAGCTGAGGGGATCAGAGGCCGTCAGAGTTGCGACCGCGGACACTTCCATTGGGCGCTACGTTCGGTAGCGTACGGGAGCGCGGCGCTCGGTCGTCGAGCGAACGCGCGGCTCGCAACGGAGGAGTGACGATGGTCTCGATCAAGAAGGCCCCCAAGGGCGTCAAGAACGTTCTCGACAAGCGCGGCGCGACCAAGGTCCTGCCCAAGCGCGCGCCCGAGCCCGAGTCGGCAGAGTTCGAGGTGTACGCGTTCGCCTTCGGAACCGCGTACCTCGTCGGCGCCGCCGACGGCGAGCTCTCGGACGAGGAGTACAACATGCTCGGACAGATGATGGCCGACCTGCTCGAGGTCGACCTCACTGCAGAGCAGCTCGACGAACTGCTCGAAAACGCCGACGCCGCGCTCACCGAGCACGGCTACGAGGGCGCGATCGAAGAGCTCGCTGGGTTGCAGTCGGACCCGGACCTTCGCCGCGCTGCGTTCACCATCGCCGCGGCTGTGGGCTGCGCGGACGGCGCGCTCGACGACGCAGAGACAGGGCTGTTCACGGCGCTCGCCGACGCCTACGGGATCGACGAAGCCGAAGCGCAGGCGATCGTCGACGAGTGCGTCGCCGCCTACGAAGCCGGCTGAGCCCGACCGCTGCACGAAACTTTCCCGCGGGAGGGCTCATCGTGTACCGCCCTCGGGGAGGACCCATGGCGCGCGACCCACGATGGCCGAGTATTTCTGCTGCGATCGCAGCGTTGACCGCCCTCGTCGCGTGCTCTCCAGCCCGCGCGCAGAGCGCACCCGACACGGCGTCGAGCTCGTCGAGCGGAGGCGCCGCGGTGGACTCGATCCTCGGCGCCGAGAGCGGCGCGCTCGCTGCGCTGCGCGAGGTCGAAGCGCAGCCGTTGCAGCGCGTGGCGGCGACGGTCTCGGCCGCGGGCGCCGGGGCGCAGTCGCCCGATCAAGCGCTGGATCCCGCGCGGCTGCGCACGACCGAGATCGTCCAGCGGCTGACCCCGACGCTGCTCGCGACGGCCGAGCGATACCGCGCCGATCGTCGCTCGCGTCGCACGATGCGCAGCTGGTTTCGCGACGCAGGGCGCTTTCGTCAGCGCATCGAGCAGTGGCTGCGCGCCGAGGGCATGCCCGCTGAGCTCTTGTGGGTCGCCGCTGCAGAGAGCGGCTACAACCCGCACTCCGAGTCGAGCGCCGGCGCCGTGGGCCTGTGGCAGCTGATGCCCGACACCGCGCGCTCGTACGGCCTGCGCGTGGACGCGTGGGTCGATGAGCGAAAGGACCCCGAGAAGGCCACGCGCGCCGCCGCGCGATTGCTGCGGGATCTGCGCGCGCGCTTCGGCAACTGGGAGCTCGCGCTCGCGGCGTACAACATGGGATACGGAGCGCTCTTGCGCTCGATGCGCCGGTTCAACACCACGGATTTCGAGACGCTCGCGACGACCGAAGGGGCGCTGCCGTTCGAGACGGCGAAGTACGTTCCGAGGATCTTGTCGCTGGCGTTGGCCGCGGCGAACCCGCAAGCGTTCGCGTTGGACGACGTCGTGGCAGAGCCCGCGATCGGGTGGGAGGACGTCGCGCTCACCCGCAGCGTGCTCGTCGATCAGCTCGCGCGCGGCCTCAGCGTCGATCAGCGCGAGCTGCGCCGGCTCAACCCCTCCCTGCTCGGCGGACGAACGCCCATCGTGGCCGACCCCACGCGGCCCTTCGTGCTGCACGTCCCCGCCGGCGCGAGCGCCCGCGCCGACGCCGCGCTCGCCGCGATCCCCACCGTCGCGACGCGCACGACGCGTTTGCGCTGGGGCGAATCGATCAGCGAATTGGCTGCCAGTTACGCGATGAGCGCGCGCGAGCTGCTCGCGCTCTCGGGGCTGTCTGCAGAGCAGCGCGTCACGGGTGGGACCGAGCTGTTCGTGCCCGATCGCGCGCCGCAAGCGGTGGTCGACACCGCGCGGCCGTTGGTGCTCGTGAGCCCCGTGAGCGCGCCGCCGGCGAACCGTCGTCGCGTGTTCTACCGCGCTGGCATGGGCGACACGCTGCGCGAAATCGCGCGCGCGCTCGACGTCTCGCGAGACGACCTCGTCGCGTGGAACCAGCTCGACCCCAGCGCCCGCGTCCCCGCCGGCCTCTGGCTGCAAGCGTGGATCGCGCGCGAGCCCACCACCGCCCGCGTCCGCACGCTCGCCGACGTCGACGCCGCCGACCGCGGAACGGACACCGCCGCCGAGCGCGTCGCTGCCCAGGACGGCCGCGTTCGTCTCATCGTGACCGTGCGCCCCGGCGACACCATGAGCGCCCTCGCGGCGCGGTATGGGCTCACCACGGGCAGCCTCGCGCGGATCAACATGCGCGGCCGCCACGCCACCCTCGTCGCGGGCGAAGCGCTCGTCGTGTGGGTCACGCCCGACCGCGCCGAGCGCGAGCGCGTGCGCGAAGCAGACGTGCCTCGTCCCGACGCGCTGCCCGTTGTTGGACCGACGACCGCGCGCGTCGCTTCGAGCACCACAAATCAAGTGACCACAGAAACTCCAGCGCCTACGCCGGCGGTGATCGCCCCGGTCGAGGCGCGTCCCGCCCCGGCGCGCGACGACGTTCGCCCGGCCACCGAGCGCCCCGCGGCCGATCGCGCGGCACACGCGCGGTGAGCGCCAGCACGACAGCGCTGCTGATCGCGATCGTGACCGCGGCGTTCGCCGTCGAGAGCGCGATCGGCTTCGGCGCCACGGTGATCACGGTCTCGCTGGGCGCGCTGGTGGCGAGCATTCCGACGGTGCTGCCGGCGTACGTCCCGGTCAACATGGCGCTCTCGGGCTACCTGGTCCTGCGCTATCGCAAGCACATCGCCTGGCGCGTGCTCGCTGCGCGGATCGCCCCGTTCGTCGCCGTGGGAATGCCCGTGGGCTTCTGGGCCGGCACCGCGGTGCCCGAGCGCGTGGGCGTGCGGCTGTTCGGCGCGTTCGTCATCACGCTCGCGGTGACCGAGGCCATCGCGAGGCTGCGCGCGAAGGGCGATGCCGAGCGCGTCGAGGTCGAAGAGCATCCCGCGAAGACCTGGGCGCGCGACGTGTTCGCGATGACCGGCTGCGGAGTGCTCTTCGGCATGTACGGCACCGGCGGCCCCCTCGCGGTCTGGAGCGTCTCGCACCACGCGAAGGACCCAGGAGTGTTTCGCGCGACGCTCGCGCTGCTCTGGTTCGCGCTCAACGCGATCGTGCTCGCGCGCTTCGCCGTTCATGGCCAGGTCAACGGTCGCTCGCTCGCGCTCACCGCCGCGTTCGTCCCCGCGCTCGCCGTGGGAACGTTCGTCGGCGAGTGGCTCCATCGCTCGGTCCCCGCGAAGACCTTTCGCACCGCCGTGTTCGCGCTGCTCTTCGTCGTGGGCTGCGTGCTCGTCGCGCGAAGCTGACCGTCGTTAACGCGCTGTTCACCTTGCGTTGCCCTCGCGTTGAGCCTGCGTTGATGGCGGATTCAGCCGCTGTTTACCGAGCGAGAAAAATCGCATCGGACAACGAATTTGCAGGCGATTCATCGATGATGCGCCGCGTCGCGCCGTGCTAGGCACTGACCCCGTGGTGCCAAGCTCTCTCCCTCTGTTCGCGCAGGCGTCTGCGACGACGATCGACTCTGGTGACACTGCGTGGATGCTCGTCGCATCGGCGCTGGTGCTGTTGATGACCCCGGGCCTCGCGCTGTTCTACGGCGGGATGGTCCGCAAGAAGAACGTCCTCGCGACGTTCATGTACTCGTTTTATGCGCTGGCGTTGGTCACCGTGCAGTGGGTGGTGTGCGGCTACTCGCTGGCCTTCGGCCGCACGCACGGCGGCTTCATCGGCGGCTTCGACTACGCGCTGCTGCACAACGTGGGCGTCGAGCCGCGCGGGACGGTCCCGCACCTGGCGTTCATGGCGTTTCAGCTCAAGTTCGCGATCATCACGCCGGCGCTCATCAGCGGCGCGTTCGCAGAGCGCATGAAGTTCTCTGCGTACGCGCTGTTCACGCTCTTGTGGACCACGCTGGTGTACGACCCCGTGGCGCACTGGACGTGGGGCGAGGGCGGCTGGCTCGCCAAGCTGGGCGTCCTGGATTTCGCTGGCGGAACGGTCGTCCACTGGACCGCGGGCCTCAGCGCCCTCGTCGCCGCCATCATGATCGGCAAGCGGCTCGGGTACGGAAAAGAGCACTTCGTTCCGCACAACCTGACGATGACCGTCACGGGCGGCGGGCTCTTGTGGTTCGGCTGGTTCGGCTTCAACGCTGGCAGCGCGCTCGCCGCTGGGCAATCCGCGGCGCTCGCGTTCGTCACGACCCACGTCGCAGCCGGCGCCGCGGCGCTCGCCTGGTCGCTCGCCGAGTGGAAGCACCGCGGCCGCCCGACGCTCCTCGGGATCGTCTCGGGCCTCGTCGCGGGCCTCGTCGCGATCACGCCCGCAGCGGGCTTCGTCTCACCGTCCGCCTCGCTCATGATCGGCTTCATCGCCGGCGTGCTCTGCTACGGCAGCGTCCTGATGAAAGAGAAGCTCGGCTACGACGACTCGCTCGACGCGTGGGGCATCCACGGCGTCGGCGGGATGATCGGCGCGCTGCTCACCGGCGTTTTTGCACGCAAAGCGCTCAACCCTGCGGGCAACGACGGGCTGCTCGCGGGCAACCCGATGCTGCTCGCCAAGCAAGCGCTCGGGCTGCTCGCCGCGGGAGCGTGGGCCGTGGTGCTCACCGTCGTGATCTTGAAGGTCGTCGACAAGCTCGTCGGCCTGCGCGTGAGCGAAGACGACGAGCACGAAGGGCTCGACATCACGCAGCACGGCGAGAGCGGCTACCACGGGTGAGCGCGAGCCCCGCGCCCGGGGCTCACGCCGCGGGGGGGCGCGCTATTTCAGCCGCTCTTTGAGCGCTTCGACGCGATCGAAGACCTTGTTGAGCGTGGGGCCGACCTTCTCCATCACCTTGTCCATGACGGTGTTGCCCTGCAGCTTCGAGGGGTCGAACTCGAGCGCGTTGGCGCCGTACATGTTGCGCATCACGTTCATCACGCCCTGACGGACCATGCCCCTGAAGGGCACTTTGGCCATCATCCCGTACATCGCTGCGTTGCCGCGGTCGGCGAGCTCGGGGTGCGCTTTGACGAAGGCGACCGCGTCGCGCAGGTCCGAGATGTACTCGTCGATGACGGGCAGGTGATTGCTCGTGACGGTGTGGTGCACCGTGGCGGGGTGCTGCTGTCGATCGGCGCTCCATCCCGCGTCTTCGAGGCGGTCGGCGACGGCGTACACGTCCACGGCGCGGTCCTTCGCGCCCCACGCCACGAGCGTCGCGTCGGGGGGACCGACCACGACGAGCTCGGGGATCGAGCGGATGCCCTCTTGCAGCAAGCGCGCGGCTTCCATGGCCTTGCGGGTGTGCTCGATGAAGCCGTCTTCGCCGACGGCCTTGAGGGAGGCCCACGCCGCGGCGATGGGACCTCCGCCGCGCGTCCCGGTCATCGAGGGCGAGGCGTAGATGCCGCCCGGAAACTCGGTCTCCAAGAAGAACTGATGCTCGAGGTACGAGATGTCCCGGTACACGATGACGGACGCGCCCTTCACGGCGAACCCGTACTTGTGCAAATCCGCGCTCATCGACGTGACGCCCGGAACCCTGAAATCAAAGGCCGGAATCGGGTACCCCAGCCGCTCGACCCACGGCAGCACGAACCCGCCGATGCAGCTGTCCACGTGAAACGGGATTCCCCGCGAGAGCGCCACGCGGCCGATCTCGTCGATGGGATCGATCACCCCGTGCGGGTACTGCGGCGCGCTGGCGAAGAGCAGGACCGTGTTCTTGTCGATGAGCTTCTTCATCGCAGACACGTTGGCGCGCATGTCCGGGCCGACCGGCGCCTTGCGGATCTCTAGCCCGAAGTAATGCCCCGCCTTGTCGAGCGCCGGGTGCGCGGTCTTGGGCGCGACCACGTTGGGCTTGCTCGTCTTCGGCCCGCGCTCGGCGGCGCGGTCGCGCATCGCCTTGACGGCCATCAACAACGACTCGGTCCCGCCGGTCGTCATCGTCCCGCAGGCGTCGTCGGGCGCGTGCAGCATGGACGCGGTCATCTGAACGACCTCGGCCTCCATGCGCTTCAGGCTCTTGAACGCCATGGGATTCAGCGCGTTTTCTGCGAAGAACATGTCGTGCGCGCGCTGCAGCAGCTCGTGGTGCGCCTCGCCCGCGTAGTACACGAGGCTCCATGTGCGCCCGTGCTTCCAATCTGCGTCGCCGTCGCGCATTCCGCGCATGGTGCTGAGAATCGCCTCGTGCGCTTCTCCGTTGGAGGGGATCGTCGCTCTCGCCATTGTGACTGTGGATGCAACGTGAAGCGCGTCCGTCGCGCAAGCGTGGGATACACTCGACCTTCACCCGTGGACGATTCGGAGGCCCTGGTGGGACGCGTCCGGGACGCGTTCTCGCTGTCGTTGTTTCATGCGAACGCTGCGTTGCAGCGGGGCGCGGCTGCGCTCTTGCGCGGCGATCGCGAGGCCTCGGGCGCGCTCTGCGACCTGCTCCATCGCCTCGTCGGCACCGCCGCTTCGCTCGGGTTCGACCCGCTCTCGGCCCGCTGCCGCGCGCTCGAAGTCGCCCTGCTCGCCTCGGAGGACCGCTGGTACAGCAAGCTCGTCGCCGCGATCCGAACGCTCGACGAAGCCAGCGCCCCCATGCAACGCGTCGCGCTCGTCGCGCTGCGCGCAGGCAGCGCGCGCGCTCTCTGGCTCTATGCGCCCGAGCCGATCGAGCTCGCGCTGCAGCCCTCGTGGCCGATCCGCGCGGTCGCGTCGGTCACCGCGTGCCCCGACCCGCCCCGCGGCGCGCTGCTCGTCGACGCGCGACGCGACGCCATGGCCCGCGTTCGCTCGGCGCGCGCCGTGTGGGGACAGAGCCCCCTCGTCGCGATCGCGCCGGGCGCTTCGGAGGCCGACGTGCTGCTCTCGCTGCGCGCGGGCGCGGATTTCGTGCACCGAGGCGCCCTCTCGCTCGACGCCCTCTCGCTCTCGGCGTGGGCCGCGCTGCCTCCGCCGTTCGCGCACGGCGCGGTGCTCGTGCTCGACAGCGACCCCTTGCGAAGCTCCGCCCTGCGCGCGGCGATCGAGCCCCTCGGCGCGCGCCTCGCGATGATCGACGCGCGCGCGCAGCTCGAAGCGCAGCTCCGCACGCTCTTGCCACACGTCGCCGTGATCGACGCCGCCCACCCGGACGCCGCGCCCGTGGCAGCAGTGCTCGCGCAGCACGGCGCGTCCGTGTCCGTGGTCTCGATCGGTGACGCGCCCTGGAGCGCCGCGGTCGTCGGCGACGATCAACCCTTCGAGGAGCTGCTCGCCGCGTGCGTGAGCGCGCTGCAAACGTCGATGGGACCTGAAGAAGCTGCGGGATTCGAGCTCGGAGCCTCGACGCAGACGCTGAGACTGTCGCGCGCCGACGTTCAGTCGGCGCTCGCGCGAAAGGAGCCTACGCGCCCGTGAGTGACGAGAACGTCGGCGGCCTTGCGGCCGAACATTCGAGCACGTTCGAGCACGCGATCAACCCGACGGCCATCGTCGCCGACGAGGAGGATCGCTCGCAGAGCGCGAGGATCCCCTTCGCGACCGGCGAGCTGATCGCGGGGGTGTACGAGGTGCGCGACGCGCTGGGGCAGGGCGGGATGGGCGTCGTGTTCGAGGCGCGCGATCGGCTGCTCAATCGCCGCGTCGCCGTGAAGGTCGGGCACCCCGGCGTCGACCCGCGCTACCTGCGGCTCGAAGCGCAGGCGATGGCCGCTGTACAGCACCCCAACACCGTCGCCGTGCACGCCTTCGGCACGCACCGCGGGGTGGACTTCTTGGTGATGGAGCGGCTCTACGGCGTCACGCTCCGCGCGCACGCCCGCAGGCTCGGGCGGGTGCAGCAGTCGCTCACCGTGGTCGAGGCGCTCGACATCTTGGTCTCGCTCGCCGACGCGCTCGCGGCGATCCACCGCGCGCAGCTCGCGCACCGCGACATCAAGCCCTCCAACGTCCTGCTCGCGCCCGGAAACCGCGTGGTCCTCATGGACTTCGGCCTCCTCGTCCGCGAGGTCTACGACGGCGCGCTCGGCGTCGCGGGCTCGCCTGCGTACATGGCCCCAGAGGTCCTGCTCGGCGTGCAGAAGCCGGGCTCGTGGCACCTCGCCGACCTGTATTCGCTCGGCGTGATCGCCTACGAAATGCTCACCGGCCGCAAGGCGTTCTCCGCTGTCGATGTGCGGTTCATCGCGTCCTTTCACGAGGCCGGCGGGACGCTCTCGCTGCCGGCCGAGAGCGAGCACATCCCACAAGACGTGCGCTCTGCGGTCGACGCGCTCTTGTCCGCGGACCCCGAGCAGCGCCCGCCGAGCGCAGAGTTCTTGCTGCGTCAGCTGCGAGCAGCCCGCGCGGCGCTCCCTGGTCCGAACAGCAAGCTCGAAGAGCATCGGCCCTTCACCGTGCTGATCGTCGACGACGACCCCGCGATGGTGGCCGTGCTCTCGATGTGCGTGCGCGAGGTCTCTCCCCGAGCTCGGCTGCTGACCGCCAACGATGGCGGACAAGCGGTCGAGCTCGTGCGCCGCTCGGTGCCCGACGTGGTGCTGCTCGACCTGCAAATGCCCACGATGAACGGCATCGAGGTCTGCATGCACCTGCGCGCCACGCACCTCACCGAGCGCACGACCATCGTCAGCGTCTCGGGCACCGCGCAGAGCTCGGACCTGCAGCACTTGCAGCAGCTCGGGATCGTTCACTTCGTCGCGAAGGGGCCGGACTTGCGCGCTCGGATGGTCTCGGTCCTGCGACCGCTGCACCGAGCATCGCAGGCGTCGTGAGTCAGCGGCACTTGTCGCGACACATCTGCTGATAGCAGCTCATCACGCGGTCCCACCCCGCGCGGCACTGCGCGCTCTGCAGGCACTGCTGAGAGCATCCGCAGGTGAGCGAGCTGCGATCCGGGCAGCGCGCTACGCACGCGAACTCTTCGTCGCACCCTGCGACGGGCATGGCCGTGGCCATCGAGCGGCACGCGCTCTCGCACGCGACGCACTGCGCGGAGTCGCGCGAGCCCCACGTCGCGCGTTCGTCGCAGAAATCACCGCACGCGGTGAAGATCGCGCAGAGCGCGAAGAGCAGCGGCGCGCGGCGAGCGTGGGCGTCGAGGGTGTGCACGTCTCCGGTCCGTCCTCTGTCGAATTGACCCACGCGGGGCGCGAGCCCGTCAATGAATACCCGCCCACGAACGGTCGTCAGCAGTGATAGTGTCGCGCCGCATGTTCAAAGGTACCTCGCGATCGCTCGCCGCACTCGCCGTGGGCGTCGCAATGGCTAGTCCCCTCGCACTCGCTCAGTCGCGCGCTCGAGACGCGGGCGCGCCGCCGCCTGCTCGAGACGCGGGCGCGTCGGCCACCGCACCGGCGGGCCCCGCTGTGGCGCTGCGGTTTCGCTACGCCGCTGGCACGCGCGCTCGGTATGCAGTGCGATCGAACCAGACCGCGCAAGGGCTGACGTCGAACATCAGCCAGACGCTCGAGGTCGAGACGCAGCGCGTGCAGGGCGACGGAAGCGCCGAGCAGCGCGCGCGCACGCTGTCGTTCAACATGGAGTCCGGCGCGCTGCCGCCGCAGCAACGGCAGGCGCTGCAGCAGTCGATGATGGGCGCGGTGTTTCAGTACCGCGTAGACGGTCGCGGTCGCGTCGTGTCGCGGCAACCCGTGCAGGGCTTGCAGGGCTCGCTCACAGAGCTCGGCGATCAAGTGTGGCAGACCGTCGAGGGCTCGCTGCCCGTGCTCCCCGAGGCCCCCGTCGCCGTCGGCGCCACGTGGAACGAGACCAAGCAAGTCCGCTTCGCCCTCGGCGCCGCCCGGCTCGCCATGCGCGTCGACCTCACGTACACGCTTCGCGAGCTGCGCCGCGTCGCGCAGGGGCAGACCGCGATCATCGGCGTCGCGATGAACCTCACCGTCACCCAAGGCGTGGGCGCGCCCAACGTGACTGTGTCTGGCTCTGGCCGCGCGACGGGCGAAGTGCAGTTCTCGATCGACCGCGGCGCGCTGCTGCGCTCGAGCAGCAACCTCTCGCTCGACGTCAATTTCGTCGCGCGCGGCTCGCGCCCGTCCACCATGCGCATGACCGCGACGAGCGAGTTCGCGCTGCAGTGACGGGGCGGCCCGTGGTCTCGCGCCGCGGTTGCGTGCATACTCGCGCGCGGACTCTCCGGTGTTTCCTCACGCGTTTGCGCTGTTGTGGGTGATGAAGGCGGCGATGGCGCGCGAGCTCGCGCCGCGCAGCTATCCCCACTTCGACATGACCGACGTGGTGACGTTCGAGTTCGACGACCGTCGACTGCTCGATCGCCGCCATCACCACGCGGGCGCCGCGTGGGTCACGCCCACGGCGCGACCCGGTCAGCCGCTGCCGCTGCTGATCTATCTGCACGGACTCAACCGCAACAGGATTCACCACCGGTGGATGCACGGCAGCGTGTGGGACATGCGCACGATCGTCGGCCCGCTCGCGGTCGAGGGCGCGATCGGCCCGATGGCCGTGGCCGTGCCGTCGACTACCAGCGACGACGCGTTCGCAGACCGCACGATTTATCGCACGTTCGACGTCGCGGGCTTCGTCGACGCCACCGCGCGCGCGCTCGAAGCGCAGGGGTTCGTCATCGATCGAACGCGGGTGATCTTCACCGCGCACAGCGCGTCGTCGTGCGCCGAGCGCAACGGCTTGTTCGCGGGAATGGGAGTGCGCGCCGCGCCGATCATCTTGAACATCGACGGCTGTATGAACGCGCGCTTCGCCCAGGTGCTCGCCGGCGCGCCCGCGTGGCAGCGCGTGATCGTGCTCTACCAAGATTGGATGTGGCGCCGCGACTACGCTGGCTTTCTCCACGTGTGGAACCGCATCGCCCCCCAGTTCGCCTCCACCCCCGACGCCCGACAGCTCGAGTACTACCGCATGCGCGGGATCGACGTGCACAACCAGATCGTCCCGATCGCGCTGCGCCAGTGGCTCCCGCGGCTCGTGCCGCCGCCCGCGCCGACGAACACCGTCGCGCAGTGGATGCAGCTGGATCTTCCTGCGGCCAACGCGCCCGCAGAGCCCCCGTCGGTCCTCGCGGCTAGCTCACAGCGCGCCGCGAACGGCGGCTGACGCGCTGGTGCTGCGCGGGGCAGTGGTGCTGTTCGCAGGGCGCGCCGGGGGGCGCGAGAACAGCCGCGGATCGCCGCTCACGATGCGCTCTTCTTCGCAGGTCCAATCGCTCATGCCCGGGCTCCAGCGCGTCTCGACCACGGTCTCGCGGAGCTCGACCTCGTCGATGAAGTTCCACGTGTACTTCGTGCGGACGAAGGTGCGCCCTTCGCGCGAGCGCGCCGGCTCGGGGTCGAGGTCGACGATGCGCACGCGCTCGCCCCACTGCGCGTGACGCGCTTGAAAATCCGCCCGGCGCGGCTGCGCCATCGCCCGCTCGGCCCACTCGGGTCGCCCCCAGCGCAGGTCGTCGTGAAACGCAGCGAGCGTGTCGTCGAGCCGGTGCGGCGTGATCGCCGCGCAGCCCGAGAGCGCCGAGAGACACAGCGCGAAGCACAGCGCCAACGACCGAGCACCAGTGAGTGACAACATCAACCGTGCGAGTGACACACCTGCGAGCGCAGACGCCAGTTTTCGACGGAGCTCCCGCTCGCGCGTCGAGCGCCGCTCGCCCGCTGCGCGTAATTGGACGAGCCCGAGGCGTTCGTACTACCGCCGATGAACCATGATCGAGAGCAACCCCGTCGAGCGACGCAACGAGACGCGCGTGACCATCGACCTCTGGGTCGAAGAGCACACCGACGACGCGCTGTACTTTCAGCGCGCCACCAACCTGTCGACCGGAGGACTCTTTCTCGAGCGTACGCTCCCGCACGCTCCTGGAACGGTCGTCGAGATCGACCTCCGCCTCCCCGGCGACGCTGAGCCCCTGCGCGTCAAGGGCGAGGTCGTCCCGGCCACCTCGCGCGAGCTCGGCATGGGCCTGCGCTTCGTCGACCTCCGCGACAGCGACAAGAACCGCATCAGCGACTACCTCCGCAACGCGCCCCTGCGCGTCGTCGCGAAGGCCTGAAGACTCTTCGCCCGTATCTCTGCTCGTACGCGCTACGCTCGCGGCGCTCGCACCGTGCGCCGAACGCTCACAGCCCTGACCGCTGCCCTCTCGATCGCGACCGCGTCGGGCGCGGCGCGCGCGCAGGTCAACGACCCCACGCTCGTGTGGCGCACCCTCGAGAGCGCGCACTTTCGCGTGCACTATCACCAGGGGCTGCGCGAGGCCGCGCAGAAGGTGATCAACACCAGCGAGGCCGTGTACGCCCGGCTCGGCGACTACATGGGCCGTCGCCCCGTGCAGGTCACCGAGGTCACGCTCATGGACGTGACCGACGACGCCAACGGCTTCGCCAACTCGGTCCCGTACAACCAGATGACCCTGTACGTCACCGCGCCCGAGGACCTCTCGACGCTCGGTGACTTCGACGACTGGCTGCAGACGCTCGTCACCCACGAGTTCACGCACGTCGCGCACGCGGACAACATTTCGGGCCTCCCCGCGCTCATCAACGCGATCTTCGGAAAGCTCTATCCCCCCAACCTCGTGCAGCCCCGCTGGCTGCTCGAGGGCATCGCGACGTACTACGAATCGCGGCTCACTTCAGCGGGGCGCCTGCACTCGTCGGTCTGGGACATGTATCTCCGCGCCGACGCGCTCGAGAACAACTTCGTCACGATCGACCAGCTCTCGACCGGTCCCAATCGCTGGCCGCACGGGACGCTCTGGTACCTCTACGGAAGCACGTTTGTCGGCTACGTCGTCGATCGCTTCGGCCGCGACGCGTTCGCGCGCGTGTCCACGGACTACGGCTCGCAGCTCATCCCGTACGGCGTCAATCGCTCGCTGCAGCGCGCGACGGGCCGCACGTGGGAGGAGCTCTGGCCCGAGTACCTCGCGCACACCCGCGCGCACTACGAGCGGCAGCGGGCCGAAGTCGACGCGCGCGGACGCATCGAGGGCGAGCGCATCACGTTTCAGGGCGAAGAAATCGCGTACCCGAAGTTCTTCGACGCGCGCACGGTCGTGTACCAGTCGGGCGACGGCCGATCGCACGCGATGTTTCGCGCGATCGACGTGGACGCCGCGCGCCCAACGCCCCGCGAACAAGCGTGGATCGGGACCACCTCGGGCTGGAGCATGTCCCCCGACCGCGCGCGCTTCGTCCGCTCGGACGTCGGGTACTACCGCGGGATCTACGCGTTTCGTGACCTGTACACTGGGACGATCGAGCGCGAGCCTGACGGCCGACTGCGCCGCGTCGGAGAAGCCACGCAGCTCACGCACGGCGCGCGCACGCTGTATCCCGACTGGTCTCCAGACGGCGATCACGTCGCGTACACCGTGAACTTTCGCGGCACCCAAACGCTGCACGAATACTCGTTCGCCGAGCGCCGCTCGCGCCCCATCGTGACGGGCCGCCGCTTCGAGCAAGCCTACACGCCCAGGTACTCGCCGGACGGAAGCAAGATCGCCTTCTCTCACTGGCAGCGCGGCGGCTACCGAGACATCCGCGTACTCGATCGAAGCACCGGCGCGATCCGAGACATCACTCGCGACCGCGCCGTCGACATGCAGCCCGTCTTCAGCCCCGACGGCCGCTACGTGCTCTATTCGTCGGACCGCACCGGCATCTCGAACCTCTACGCGACCGAGCTCGCCACGGGGCGCACGCGGCAGGTCACCAACGTGATCAGCGGCGCCTTCATGCCCGATGTCTCTCCGGACGGGCGCTGGATCGTGTACGTGGGCTACACGCACCGCGGCTACGATCTCTTTCGTTTGCGCTGGGATCCGTCGCGGTGGATCGAGCCCGGCCCAGAGGCGCCGCACCGCGAGCACGCGATCATCGCGCCCGACGTCACCGTCACCGATCAGCCCTACAACGCCCTGCGATCGTTGCACCCCAGGACGTGGATCGCAGAGGTCTCCGACGATGGCTTTGGTCCCACCGTGGCGGTCACCACGCAGGCGAGCGACATCTTGGGCGTGCACAACTGGGCGCTGCGCGCGGGCGTGGGGTTCGTGGGCTTCAACCCGACGTTCGACTTGTCCTACGCGTATCGCGGGCTGCGGCCGTCGCTGGTGGCGCGCGTCGCGCGCACGGTGCAGCGCGCGACCGTCGCGTTGCCGAGCGGAGAGGTGGCGTATCCGTACGAGCGCTGGGTGGGGGACGTGGGCGTGTCGATCGCGTTTCCGCAGCTGTTTCAGAGCAGCGCGCTGTCGCTGGGCTACACGCTGAGCTACGCGGGGCCCGCGGGCACCATCGCGGGGGCGAACCAATACGACCCGGCCGAGCTGCCGCCTGTCGTCCCGTCGCGCGTGGTGGACGGGCGCATCCGCGCGGCGTGGAGCTTCTCGCGCACGCAGCGGTACACGTACGACATCTCTTCGCACGAAGGGTACGAGGGCTCTCTCTCGGTGCACGCGTCGGATCGCGCGCTCGGCGGGCAGAGCTCGTCCTTCGACGTGAGCGCGGCGATCGCGGGCTACATCCCCATGCCGTTTCGGCTCAACCGCTACCACCACGTCCTCGCCCTGCGCGCCGCGGGCGGGATCGGAACGCTCGCGCGCGGCGAAGCAGCGTTCTTCTCGATCGGCGGCTACCCCAACTTCGACCCCGTCGCGTTCGTCACGTCCCTGCCGTCGCTCGCGTACGGCTCGTCCACGCCGCTGCGCGGATACGCTCCCGCGGCGCGCACAGGGAGCGCGTTTTATCAGGCCAACGTCGAGTACCGGTTTCCCCTCGTGCAAGTGGACCGCGGCGTCACGACGCTGCCCGTGTACTTCGCGCGCCTGTGGGGCGGGGTGTTCTTCGATGTCGGCGACGCGTGGTACGGCCGCGGCAATCTTGAAAACATGGCCATGGGCACCGGCGCCGAGCTCTTCGCCGACCTCGTGTGGGGCTACTTCATTACGACAACTGTGCGCGTGGGCTTCGCGCAGGGGCTGCGCGGCAAAGACGCGGCCACGCAAGTGTACGGAATGCTCGGGACCCCCTTCTGATCGCCGTCTTCGACCCGGCAACGATCGCGCGATTCGTGCGCTACACTCGTGCTCATGTCCGTCCCGTTGCCCGTGATCTTGATCGCGCTCGCCGTGCTCTTCGTGCTCTTCGCGACGACCGCGGGCGTCGAGGCCATCGTGCTCAAGCTCTTTCGCTGGGGCCCGAGCGACCGCTGCATCCGCGACGCGACCGTGGCGACGGCCAGCGCGTTCATGCCAGGTCGCTTCGAGCTGATGCAGCTCGCGTTCACCGAGCCGCTGCCGCTGCTCGAGCTCGTCGCGTGGGGCGCCGTGGTGTTGGCCACGGAGATCGGCGTGTACATCTCCCTCTCGCGCCTCGGCGCCGGCGATCAGCTGCGCGCCGTCGAGCCCAAGAAGCTCGACACCAAGGTGCTCGCCACCGCGGTGGTCGCCAACCTCGCGAGCCACATGGTGCTGATCGCGTTTGTGTTCTTCATCTCGCGCTTGATGGGCCGCTGAGCGCGCTCGAATGACAAACGCAACGGACGTAGAGCTCGACGTCGAGGGCGCCCAGCGCGCGCTGCGCGAGCTGTTGAGGGACGAGACCATCACCGTCAGCGAGGTCGGCGACGAGTCTTCTCGTCGCGCGCGGCTCGAGACCGCGGTCGAGTACCGAACGCTCGCGCGCGTGGTGAGCAAGCCCACCGACCAGGTCACGGATCCTCCGCGCGACCTCGCGACCATGCTGTGGGACGTCCCCGCGAAGCCCGAGGATCCCTTTCTCGACGAGCCGCGCGCGGTCATCGAAGAGCCCAAGAGCGGCGCGATCACCGAGTGCCCCGCGTGCGTGGGCAAAGGCGAAGCGCCCTGCGACAAGTGCGGCGGAACAACGCGGGTCCCCTGCGAGTCCTGCAATGGAGCTGGCTACGTCAACGACACGAAAGGCGCGTCGAAGCTCTGTCGCTTCTGCAGCGGCAACAAGATGCAGCCCTGCGCGAAGTGCAAGCTCGGGACGCTCCCGTGCAAGAGCTGCAAGAGCTCCGGGCAAGCCTTCACGATCCAGCGCATCACGGTCTCGTGGCACACGCACAAAGAGAGCAGCGTGGTGGCGCTGGCGCCCCCAGAGGTTCCGCTGGACGGGCTCGCGCCGGTCGTCTCGCTCGCGGCGCGCAACGAGCGAGGCCCCCTCACAGACGATCAGCTCGCAGCGCTATCGCCTGCGGTCAAGCTCGCCGCGCAGCGCTTGCTCGGCGAGCACCCGCTGCCCGACAACGGGCGCATTCGCTCGCAGACCCTGCTGATCGAGCGCGTGCCCGTCTACCTCGTCACGTACACGCAGAAGGGAAAATCCCACACCGTCCGCTTCGTGGGGTCGCCCGCCAGGCCGCTGGGGCTCAGCCCGCCTGCCACGAGCGTGATGTACACGCTCGCGTTGTTGGTCATCGTCGCATCTGCTGTCGCTGCGCTGTACGTCACCGGTATCGTGCGGCACCACTGAATGGGTACAGAGAAGAAGCGCGCGGTCGTCCTCGGCGGAAGCGGTTTCGTCGGCAGGCGAATGGTCGAGATGCTCTCGAGCGAGCCGCACTCCGCGTGGCCTTCGTTCGACGAAATCGTGACCGCGGACATCGCCCCGTTCGAAGGGCCGCTGCCCGATCGCGTCACCGCGCGCTGGTGCGACGTGCGCTCGCCCGAGGCGCTGCGGGCCACGCTCGACGGCGCGCACACCGTCTTTCACCTCGCGTCCGTCGTGCACGTGGGGCTCTCGAAGCGCCCGAGCATCGACGCCGTCAACGTGCAGGGCACGCGCAACGTGATCGACGCGTGTCGCGCGGTCGGCGTCCCGCACCTCGTGTACACGAGCTCGGAGGACGTCGTGCTCGACCGCGCGCCCGTGGCGGACGGCGACGAGTCGATCCCGTACCCCGCGGACCCCATTCACGATTACGTGCGCACGAAGATCGCCGCTGAAAAGCTCGCGCTCGGCGCGCACTCGGACGCGCTCGCGGTGTGCGCCGTGCGACCGACGCACGTGTACGGGCCGCACGATCCGCACGCGATCCCAGAGAGCCTGCGGATGTTCGCGAAGGGCGCGATGCCGCTGGGCATCGGCGACCCGGCGGCGCGCTTCGACTGCGTGTACGTCGACAACGTCGTGCACGCGCACTTGCTCGCGGCGGGGCGGCTGCACGACGCAGAGAGCCGCGATCGCGTGGGCGGAAGGGCGTATTTCGTCTCCGAGGGGTACGCGCCGAACTTCTTCGATTTCCTCGTTCCGTTCGCGCAGGCCAAGGGTCTGCGGGTGCCGAAGCGAAGGTTGCCCAAGCGCGTCGCCTTCGCGCTCGCGGACCTGTTTGCGCTGGTCCATCGCGTGACCGGCGCCGAGCCGCCGTTTCATCGCTTTCATTTGTACGTGATCGGGCAGGACTTCTTCTTTCGCGCCGACCGCGCCCAGCGCGAGCTCGGCTTCGCGCCGATCGTCACCACCGAAGAAGGAATCGCGCGCACCCTCGCGTGGGTCCGCGACCTCGACCTTCGCTGAACCGCTATTGCCGCGCTTCGATCGCTCGCAAGAGCCCTTCGAACACCGCGCGCTCCGCGGGGCGAGCCGCGAGCTCGTCGATGATCGCCATCAGCTGCGGCGCCATCGCGACGTTGCCCTCTCGCGCCAGCAGCGCGGCGCAACGCTTCGCACGATCGCTCAGCGGCGCGTCTCGCACGGTCTCGAGCAAGAGCTGCAGCATCGACTCGCGCTCGCCCGTCCCCACGCGCCAGTAGTCCGCGAGCTGCTCGAACGCGCTCGGCAGCTTCGTCTTCCCGCGCAACATCGAGCGCGCGAGCTCCGTCAGACCCTCGCGCGGGAGGCCCACGGTGATCGATCGCAGCAGCGCCGCGGTCTTCGTCGCGAGCTCTGGCGTGCGCGCCCCTTGGAAAATCGCGTGCAGAATGCGCCTTCGATCGCCCCGCGACGCCGTCCCGTACACCCGCAGCGCCGCGCCCGCCGTGGCGATCAACGCCTCGTCGCGGCCCTCTGCGCTGACGCGCTCGAGGTTGACGATCACGCTCTCGGCGCGCGCGGCGCTGGTCCCGGGGGCCACGTCGACGCATCGCTCGTCGAGCGCTAACGCCAGCGCGTCGAGCAGCGTCGCGTCCACGGCTTCGCCCGAAACCACCGGGGCGTCATCGGGGTCGAACCCTGCCTTCTCGATCTGCTTGCGAAGCTTCAAGACCAAAGGATCGAGCACTGTGGGGTCGCTCGCGCCGGGCCCGACGATCACCAGCACCGGCGAGCGCAGGCCCAGCGCCCTCCATTCGGCGATCCGCTTCGCGTACGTCGCCACCACGGCCGCCGTGGTCTTCTGCCAGAACATCCCCGCCACCGTCCGCTGCGCTGGCTCGGGCTCGATGTCCTGCGGCGCTTCGTGCCGCTGCAGGACGTACTCGCGCAGCGGCGAGCAGAGCGTCCCGTCGATCACGGTCGTGTCCAGGTCGAGCAGCGTCGCTCTTCGCAAGTCCGAAGGCTCCGACGCAAGCACATCGTTGCCGGACGCGAGCGAGATCACGCGCACGCGCGGCCGCCCCGAGAGGTCCGTCGCGGGCTCGAGCGCGGGTCTCTTCGCCTTCTTGGGCGCCCGCAATTTGGCTGCGATTCGCGCGTTGGCGAGCGCGTGCATCGCGTCGCGTCCCTGCATGGTCACGGGGCTGCGTGCGAGGGCGTGGCTCGCGGCGACGGGGTGAACGTCCACGGCGCAGCGCAGGTGGTAGAGCGTCGATTGCGCGCGCGGATCAGCGTTGCGCTCGCGCAGCGCGCACACGGAGCGGAGCTGGTCGAAGTCGTTGCCCGCGCGCATGGCGGGCTCTCCGTCGGCGAAGGGGCGGCCGCAGCGGCGGCAGGGTAGTCGCTCGGTGATGTACGTGTAGAAGAACGAGTCGGGCCGCATCGGTCGCGCGGCGATGGTAGCGATTCGCGTCGCGGGCAGCGCGCGATCAAGCGCGAGCGACGCGCCTCACCCACGCGGCGAGGCCTTCGGCGGTGGCCGACGCGCTGAGTCGATGATCATCGCTCACGGTGACGAGCTCGACGCCGAGCTCGCCCGCGAGCTGCTCGGAGTGCGCGTACGGAACGACCTCGTCCTCGCGCCCGTGCACGATGATCACGCGCGCGGGATCGGGCAGCGAATCGAGCGGCTTCCACGCGGTCGCAGCGCGCTCGCACACGCGCAGGTGCGCGGGGCAGAGCAGCACCGTGGGGCCGCTCCACGCGCCGCGGCGCAGCAGTTCGAGCGCGACCGCGCCGCCGAAGGACGAGCCCATCACGACGTCGATGCGGTGGTCGCGAAGCGAGCGGAGCTGCACCGCGACGCTGCGCTCGAACATGCGTCGCACGAGCGCTTGCTTCACAGAGGTCTGCGTCGCGGCCGCGGTCACGAGCGCGGCGCTCAGCCCGCGCAGGCCCCAGCGCGCGGTGGCGAGGCCGGTGAGCGCGACGGCGCCGATGGCTCCGGCGATCACCGCGGGGTCGCGGGTGACGGCCTTCTGGCCGCAGGGCATTTGCTCGGAGACAACGCGAAATCCCGCGGTTTCGAGCGCGCGCGGCTTGTTTCCGCGCGGGCCGGACTCGAGGCCGTGGACGTAGAGGACGCGAAGGGCGTCGGGTGGACTGTTCATTGTCGTCGCTTTTCCAGTATGCATCGCGCTGTGAAGATCAGGACGACCACGGTCGCGCTGCTCGCGCTCATCGCCACGCGGTGTAGCGCGAACCAGGGAGCGACGAGCAACACAACACTGCAAACGAGCTCCGATCCCGGGCAGGGCGCTGCGCCTGTCGCTCTGCCGGACGCACCCGAGCCGGACGCGGTGAGCGCGGCGATCGAGCCGATCGCGGACGCCGCCCCGACGATCGCGCCCGACGCCGCAGCGCTCGACGCAGCGCTTGTCGTTGCGACGGACGCAGCTGCCCCCGACGCGCGCGCATCGCGCCCGACGGGCACGGGAGTTCGCAGCACGACGAGCACCACCACGGCGACGTCTGCGACCGCGAGCCCAGCGGTGGCCGAGGGCAGAGCGGCCTTCGATCGCACCTGTGGTCGTTGCCATCCCGGCGGCAACAACCGAGTCGGCCCGCGGCTCACGGGGCGCAACGACAGCGAAGCGCACACGCGGCAGGTGATTCGCAGCGGCGACGGGACGATGCGCCCGATTCCGACCTCGCGCTTGAGCGACGACGACCTCGCGAAGGTGATCGTGTTTCTGCGCTCGATTCGCGCTGTGCGTTGACGGTCGCGCAGCGATGCACGCGACGGGGCGAAGATCGCGGCGAAGGCGTGCTCCGCGGCGGGCAGGCGAACGGGGCGCGAGCGACGTGTGAAGAGCGAACGACCCGGTGAAGAAGCGGGTTTCTCCACGGCGGGTTGGCAAACCCGCCGCTAGCGACGGGTGAAGAGCGACGAGCGAACGACCCGGTGAAGAAGCAGTCTTCTGCACGGCGGGTTGGCAAACCCGCCGCTAGCGACGGCTGAAGAGCGAACGACCCGGTGAATCACCTCTTCGCGCCACGGCGGGTTGGCAGCGGGCGAAGGCAACGAGCGTACGACCCAGTGAAGAAGCGGTCTTCTCCACGGCGGGTTGGCAAACCCGCCGCAAGCGACGCTCGAAGCCTCGCGTCGAAAGGTCGCGCTGAGCGCGACCACGCTCAGCGTGTGCAGCGGTGGGGCGTACGACGCGATGGACCGAGCGCGACCGAGCGCGGCAAAGAGAGCGACGTTGCCCGAGTGACCGGTGCCGACCGCCCCTCCTTCTG
>JAAFIF010000022.1:12756-110141 GCA_013298625.1 Myxococcales bacterium | reverse complement strand
CCAATGACCGCTGGTCGCTCTCCGTCGGAACGCCCCCCGCGCACGAAGACCCCTGCTTCGAGCGCGCGAGCGACGCCGAGACCCACGCGTGGATCGCGCACGTGCGCCTCGCCACCGTCGGCGGCGTTCGCCCAGAAAATACGCACCCCTTTCTGCGCGACCGCTGGTGCTTCGCCCACAACGGGACGATCCGCGACCTCGACTACCTCCGCGGCTCGGTATCGTCCCAGCGCGACAGCGAGCGCGAAGGAAGCACCGACAGCGAGCGCTTCTTCGCGTACCTCCTCACGCGCCTCGACGCCGTCGATCGCACCCATCGCGCCGCCGACGCGCGCACGGACAGCGCCGTCGTCGACGCCGTTCGCGAAGCCACGGACCGCGATGATTTCGGCGCGCTCAACTTCGTCCTGAGCGACGGCGAGACGCTCTATTTTCACCGCCTCGGACGCACGCTCTCGGTGCACGCCGACGACTCGTGCTTCATCGCCGCGAGCGAGCCCTGGAGCGACGACCCCTTCTGGACCGACGTCCCCGAACGCGCCCTCGTGCGCGTCGAGCTCGACGCAAATCGCTCCGTGAGGGCGCGCACGTTGCGCGAGGCGTGACAACACGCGACCCTTGTTCGCGATGTATCCACCTCCGCAGCAGCAGTACCCCTCGCCCTCTCCCTTCGGCGCTCCTCACGGCATGATCGCCCCGCCGGTGCCCGCGTCGGCGACGGTGCTCTTGATTTGTGGTGTCTTGAAGCTCTTCGCGTCCGCGCTGTGCATCGCCGGCGGACTGCTCGCGCTCGGCGGAGCAGCGCTGTTCGCCGGCGCCTCGCAAGGAGGAGACGCCTGGGCGTCGCTCTTCGGCGGCCTGGGGACGCTGTTCGCCGGAGGCATCGGCGTGCTCTTGCTCTGCGTCGGAGCTGGCTCGATCACGTCGGGCCTGCTCGACACCGTGGGCGGCCACTACGCGCGCAAGGGCAAGGCGTCCGGGCGCATCATGGGGATCATCTCTTCGGTGTTCGGGCTGCTCGGCGCGTTCGGCTCGATGACCGCGGCCTTCGCCAACCCGGCTGTCACGCACTCGACCACCGCCGAGACCACCGACGCGATGGCGACGTTCTCTGTCGGCAACTTGTCCGGCGGGTTCGTCTTGCTCGCGCTCAACGCGTATCTGCTCGTCTCGTTTGTGCGCAACGGACACGCGTTCAAGAACTGAGAGACCCCTGTGAAGCGCCCCACCGCGACCACCTTTCGCCGCGCGCTCATCGCGACGGCAGCGCTCTCTGCGGCCTTCGTCGCAGGAACCATGGCCCCGCGCGCCGCCCACTCGGACGGCCCGCGCGCGAGCCCCTATCGCCGCCTCGGCGTGGTCGCGCAGGTGCTCGCCCACATCGAGAACAGCTACGTCGACCCTGTGGACGAAGACCGCATCGTCGACGGCGCCGTGCGCGGGATGGTCAACACCCTCGACCCGCACTCGAGCTACCTCTCGCCCGAGGACTACGCGCTGCTCGAAGCGGACACCACCGGGCAGTTCGGCGGCGTCGGGGTCGAGATCGACGCGCGCGGGGATTTTCTCACGGTGCTCGTCCCGTTCGCGGGCTCTCCTGCGGCGCGCGCCGGCGTGCGCGCGGGCGACGAGATCCTCGAGATCGAAGGGCACGACGCGCGCGGCATGGACGTCGACGAAGCGGTCCGCCAGATGCGCGGACGGCCCGGGACGCACGTGCACATGACCCTGCGCCGCCGCGGCCAAACGCAGCCCATTCGCGTCGAGCTCACCCGCGAAGTGATCCACGTCGTGAGCGTCGAGTCTCGCTCGCTGCCCGACTCCATCGGCTACGTGGCCATCAAGAGCTTTCAAGACCGCACGAGCGACGAGGTCTCTCGCGCGCTCGACGAGCTCACCCGCGCCGCGGGCGGGAGGCTGCGGGGGCTCGTCCTCGATTTGCGCTTCAACCCTGGCGGATTGCTGGACGAATCCGTGTTCGTGGCCGATCAGTTCTTGCGCGAGGGCGTGATCGTCTCGACCCGCGGGCGCAACGGCCAGGCGCAGGACGAAGCGAGGGCGAGGGCGGCGGGGACGCGACCGGAGTTTCCCATCGTCGTGCTCGTCAACGGGTACAGCGCGAGCGCGGCGGAGATCCTCGCGGGCGCGCTGCAAGATCACCATCGCGCGCTCATCGTGGGCCAGCGCACCTTCGGAAAGGGCAGCGTTCAGAGCGTGATCGATCTGCCCGACGGCGGAGCGCTCAAGCTCACGATCGCGCGGTATTTCACGCCCAGCGGCCGCAGCATCCAAGCGCAAGGGATCGCGCCCGACGTCATGGTCGACGAGGGCGAAGCGCCCGAAGCGCCGCGGGACCCCGAGCGCGAGCGCGACCTCGAGCAGCACTTGCCGTCGAGCGAGCGCGGCGACCCCGAGCCGGCGCCCATTCCGGGCAGCGACATTCGGGACCTTCAGCTGCGCACGGGCTATCAGCTGTTGCGCGGGTTGATTCGCACCGCAGAAGCCTCGCCCGCGCGCGTCGACACCACGCGCCCGACCACGCGCGCCGCGTCGAGCCCAGCCTCGCGCTGAAGCGCGCTCACGAGCGACGCAGCCTCCCCTTCAGGAACGCTGAAGAGCAATCCCCCCGACGTCTGCGCATCGACGCAGAGCCACACGAGCGCGGGGTCGACCTCGTCGTGCGCCACCAGCGCCTCGCCCACGTGCTCGCGGTTCGACTTCGTCCCTCCGGGCAGAACGCCCTTCGTGGCCAGCTCGTGCGCGCCCGGGAGCGCCACGATCGCGCTCGCGTCGATCTCAGCGCTCACGCCGTCGCTCTGCCGAAGCATCTCGAGCAAGTGCCCCGCGAGCCCGTAGCCCGTGACGTCGGTCGCCGCGTGCACCGTGGTCCTCGTGCTCTTGGCGACTTCAGCGCCGCGGCGGTTGAGCGTGCACATGGACGCGACCATCGCGCGTCCTTCGGGGTCTCGCTCGCTGAGCAGATCGCGCTTGATCGCCGTCGAGAGCACGCCCGTGCCGAGCGCTTTGGTGAGCACCAGCGCGTCTCCAGCGCGCGCGCCGCCCTTGGTCCAGATGCGATCGGGGTGCACCGTGCCGACCACCGAGAGGCCGTACTTGGGCTCGGGGTCGTCGATGGTGTGGCCGCCCGCGATGATGATTCCGGCGTCGCGCGCGACCTCGGCGCCGCCGAGCAAGATCTCTCCGAGCAGGGACATCGGCAGCGTCTTGCTGGGAAACGCCGCGATGTTGAGCGCCACGAGCGGCGTCGCGCCCATCGCGTACACGTCCGAGAGGGCGTTGGTCGCGGCGATGCGGCCGAAGTCTCGGGCGTCGTCGACGACGGGCGTGAAGAAGTCGAGCGTGACGACGATCGCGTTGTCGTCGCTGAGGCGCACGACCGCGGCGTCGTCGGGCTTTTCGAGCCCCACGAGGACATCACTCGCAACGGGAACGGGTAGTGCGCGCAAGACCTGCGCGAGGTCCGATGCTCGGACTTTGCAAGCTCACCCAGCGCCGTGGGACAGCTTGGTGAGGCGCACTTGATCTTCGCCAGACATGCAGTCGTTGCACTGCCTCGCATTCGTCCGAGAAGCAAGCCAGTGATGAATGCGCGCGCTACAGTCCGCGTCGATTCGGGATCGTCTCTCGGCGTCCTGCGCGAGCGAGCACGAGCGGCCACTCAACGCGTTGAAATGTGTCAGCGGTGAGCGAGGCCGCGCGGCGCGTCGCTCGCGGCGAGGGTCGCCTCTACCGAACGAGGAGCCAGTCGATGAACACGTCGAAGAGTGTCACGGTGCTCGCGCTCTGCCTGGCGGCAGCAGCTCTGGGAGCGGACGCCAACGCGCAACGGCGCAGGCCGCCTCCGCGCAGACCGGTGGTCGTGACGCCGGTGGTGGCTCCGACGGAGAACCGCACGATCGCGATCCCCGTGGTCGAGGCGTCGGCGATGTTTCAGCGGATGCGGGTGTGGCTCTTCACGCCGCCAGCGGGGGCGACGGCGTTCGGGATCAACACGTTGGGGCCAGGCGATCGGGTGTGGGCGCTGCTTCCGTCCTGTCGCGCGCCGAACCCCGACGACCCGCGAGACCCGTGCCCTGTCGGGCGCGTGGTGATCGAGGTCGTGACGGGCACCGGGCAGGTGCAGACCGTGGGGCCGACCGACGTGGTGACCGCGCCCAACGCGCGCCGCGTACAGAGCTTCGTGATCCCCACGACCGCTGAGGTCGTGCGCATCAAGCTCATGCGCAACGACGGAGCGCTCCGCTACGAAGCCGCCGTCCACCGCGAGCAGCTGCACAACCTCGCCGCCCCAGAGGGGGCCGCGCGGGGCGCGACGTACGCGTTCGACCTGACGCGCTACCCGGCCTCTTGAGAACAACCTCGGCGATCGCCCTGCAAATTCACAGAGATTCGCAAAAAACGTCGAGCGCCAAAAAAGAAGTGATTGACAGGTAGGGGTCTGCGGGGCCATACACCGCGTCCCGCTCGCGAGGATGGCGGAATTGGCAGACGCACTAGCTTGAGGTGCTAGCGGTTAACAGCCGTGGGGGTTCAAGTCCCCCTCCTCGCACCGGATGAACCCCCGGGATTCGCAAGAGTCCCGGGGGTTCTGCTTTTCTCCCCCTCCGCGCGGGCCCAGCAGCGCGGCGCCCCCGACTGCCTGTCGACCCACAGCGCCGTCGTCGCGGCTCGCGCTCGATCGACTCGCGTCCCGAACGTCGCGCGCGCAGTCCATCGCGACCGCGTCGTGCGTGCACAGCGCCGTCGAAGCGGTCGCCCCGGCGCTCTCAACTCGCGGTGGAGCGCTTCGCATCTCCGGGCGGCCGTCTGGCCGTTGCGCGCCAGCGCTCCGGCGCGCCACTGCGCTTCGAGCGCGGGATTGGGGGCTCGAGAGCAAAGCCTGCGCGGTCACCGAGGCCACGGTCATCGGTCACCGCTGCGTGAGTCGGCGGCGTTCCGCTCGGCTCGATACGAAGTCGGCTGCGGGAGTCACGCGCGTCGCAAATTCTGGGAAGCTGCGGTGTGCAAACACCCGCTCGGCGTCGAGGAGCTTCGACGAATGGACGCGCTGTTCGCTGCGGATCGCGCGTTGAGCGATCTCGCTCCCGCGCTGAGAAAACAGCGGCGAGATGCGCTGGTGCGTCCGCTTGTCGACGCGTTCGTGCAGTGGTGCGAAGAGCAGTCGCGCGTGGAGCGCGAGCGCGGTCGAGAGACGTTGGCGTTGGGCGATGTGCTGCGTCATCAAGAGGCGCTGCGTCGGTTTCTCGACGATGGTCGCCTGGTGATGACGAACAACGCGAGGGGTTCGTCGCCAGCGAGCTCGAGCGGGAGGTCGGCGCGATCACGGTTCCGCCGGCCCGAGAGCAATCGTGAGCGCGTGTTGGGGGATTCGGGCACGCGCGTAGACTGCCGGTGCTGAGCGGCGAGACGAACGACGCAGATTCACGCAGCGCATGCTCAGCATCGAGCATGACGTCGCGGGGCTCAGACGCTTGGGGTTTGCAGTGTATACAGTCACGGTTCAACCAGCAGGAGCGTTCGAATGTCCCTTTTCTCCGTCGTAACCCAGGGAAACGGAAGCACGTACTTCTTCTGCGAAGGCTCGTACACGCGGCACAACGTTGCGCGCAAAGCCGCCGACCGGGGCTACCCCAAGCGCATCGAACAGGGATGGCCAGGCGTTTGGAAAGATGGTGTCGAAGCGGTCGTCCTGTGGCCCAACGGCAAGATGTTCTTTTTCCGCGGGGACGAGTACGTGCGCTACGACGTCACGAACGATCGGGCCGACCCTGGGTATCCCAAGAAGATCTCTCGCGGTTGGCCAGGCGTTTGGAAAGACGGCATCGACGCGGGCGTCGTGTGGCCCAACGGCAAGGCCTACTTCTTTCGTGGGGACGAGTATGTGCGCTACGACGTCGCCCTGGATCGCGCGGACGAGGGCTACCCGATGATGATCTCGCAGGGGTGGCCCGGTGTGTGGAAGGACGGCATCGACGCCGTGACGCTGGTGAGCGACACGCGGGCGTACTTCTTCAAGGGCGAAGAGTGTCTGGAGTTCGACGTCGAAGCGGACAGACCGACCTCGGGCGGAGTGAAGAAGACCGACGCTGTCTGGCCAGGCGTCGGCGAGCTCGCCTCTCCGAAGGAAGAGAAAGACAACGAAGAGAGCACCCGTGAACGGGCTCGCGAAGCGGTCACGGAATGGAAGCCCGAGAACACGTGGGTGATCTACGCCAGCCTCGTGGAGGGACACTTCGATCCTGAGGGTCGGAGGGATCACGAGTACGTGCAGGTGCTGCGGGAAGCGGGCGTTCGGGCGGAGCAGTTGGTTGCGCTGCTCGATGAGGACGCGACGGCGCAGAAGATCCTTGCGGCAATCGCTTCCGTCGGAAAGAAAGCCCGCGCGAAGGACGTGCTGCTGTTTATTTTCAGCGGACACGGTGGCTTGCAAGAGAACGCGAGAGGGAGAGGGTTTACCAACAGCTACACGGTCGAAGGCGAAGACGCTCTCACCTCACAAGACGTGCTCGACGCGATTCACAGACACTTCCGCGGCTCGCTCGCCGTCATGATCGCAGACAACTGCTACTCGGGCGCCACCGTCGACAACGTGAAAGAACACCGAGGGGCGCTCCCTGTCGCGGCGCTGTCGTCCACCGCGTCGTTCGATGTGTCCTGGACGGGGTGGCTGCTGATCGCGCAGCTCATCTGGCTCGCGCAGGGCAGCGCGTGGCTCGACGCGGACGGCGATGGCGCTGTCACGCTCGGAGACTTCTTTCGCTTCGTTGAGGAAGAGATGGCCCTCGTGCGAGGCTTCAAACCGTGTTGGCACTTGCCCGACGGGGTCGACCCGATCGTTCATCGAGGGCTCTCGGCGCGCGTTCACGCACGGCAGTACCAGCGTGTCCTCGCGCCGAGGGATGGAACGCTCACGGACGCGCGGATCCTCTCGGTCGACACGCACACGGGCACCGCCCAGGTGCAGTGGCTCGACCGGTTTGGTCTCGCGAGCAGTGAGGTTCCGCTGGGGCAATGCACGGCGACGACGTGGGTCGAGCACGAGGTGGGCACGCGCGTCGCGGTCAGCGAAGGCTGGTCCCAGGCAAACAAGAAGGGCGGCGAAGGGATTGTCGTCGAGACGTTCAAGGGATTGCACCTCGTGCGCTTCGACGATCGCCCCGCGGATGACTCGATCGCGCGCTATGACTGGGTCCCCTACGAGCTGTTGCAAGCGCTGTAGTTGAATCGCAAGCGCTGCGTGAGCGGGCGTCGTTCCCCCTTTTCCGGACCGCTCCGTCACCCTGCGCGCGTGCCCGAATCCCTCGACGCGCGGTCACGACTGCTCTTCGGGAGGATCAGACATCCAACCGCAGTCGCTCGAGCACACGTCCCCATTCGGCGACCCGATGGACCGTAGCCTCGCCACCGTCCTCTGCCCGTGGCGGCCTCCCAGCGATGGTCCCACCGCGCCGAACGACGCGATCTCCGCCGTTTTCACAGGAGATTCTGTGCTGGCTCGGGCTACTACGGCGAACCGAGAGCGGCGCCCGGCGATCTGGCCGCGGAGCGCGCGCTGTTTCGCGCGCACTGCGCGGACCCTTCGGTCCCGCCGATCGCGGCGGAGATCGACCGTTGGCTCGGCGAGCTGTCTGCGGACGAAGCGCGCAGGCTGCTCACGCGCTTCGACGACAAAGCGCCCACGATGCCGTGTCGCGCGTACGAAGCGATCGCGTGGATGACGCTGCGCGTGTTGTCCGCGCCGGACGCGGCGAGCGTGCTCGTGTGGATGCTGCTCGACGGCTGCGAATCGCAGCTCAACAACGCCGCACACGACGTAGAACAAGCGCTCACTGCGCTGCTCGCGCAGCACCCCGCGCTTCGCGAGGGAGCCGTTGAGCGCGTGCGCGCGCACGGTCATGTGCCCCGTCTGTGGGGGGTGGCGATCGCCGCGACGTGCTGCTCAGCGCGCTGTCGAGCGCAGGACAGCAAGCGCGAGGCTGATCCCGACCGCGCGCGAGCGCATCGGCGCGATCGGCTCCTTGAATTGCTGGGTCCAACGCGCGGGCCGGGATGACCGACTTCTCGCCGAGCGCGCGCCGATCGAGCCCGCGCGCTGGGCCTCGGGTTGCTTCACTGAATACGAACCAGCGTGCGCCCATTCTCCTGCTGCGTGACGCATCGAACCTTGGTGAATCGCTCGACGATCTTCGCGTTGGAATGGAAGTGTTGAGTGGGCGTGAGCGTCGAGAAGCACGCGATGCCGCCAAACGCCATCGGGATCAGCAGCTGGTCCGCCAAGTGGCTCCCCACCGCGGCGTCGGAAGACAGATACTCCGCAGCCTCTGCCGCGGCGCGCTTCGCTACGGTCTCGGCGCGCACGCCTCTCTCTCCCACGCTTGTGAACACCTCCGTCACATGTTCGTGCGCGACGGTGATGATGACAGCGTTGCCGGGGCCACTTTCGCTGGGCAACTCACGCACGTTGAGCCGGCTTTCGTCCCAGTTGAGCATGTCTCCGAGGATCGCGAGCTCGCGCTGTGCGATCTGTACTGGAATGCCTGTGATGTAGGCTTCGGCGTAGTGATCCGTTGGCTCGCCACGCGAGACGAGGGAGATCGGCGTCAGCGATTTGCAGGGCCGGATCTTCGCGCTGATCTCGCCGCCTCCACGGGGATAGAAGCCGTGTTTCACCAGCGTAAAGTCAACCTCTGCGCCCATCCGTCGCAGCAAGGGCAAGAACGCGCGCGCCACGAAATCAACGGGCGGGCACGCGCGGTTGTGCGTTTCACCGGACACGCGGACGGAGCTCGGACCGTGCGCCTGGAGCAATGGCGGCAAGACCGTTTGGAGCACGAGCGTGCAGCTCCCGGCCGTGCCGATCGCAAACGAATAGTCGCCGGCCATGACCTTTCGCGGCCTGAACTCCAGGCGTCGCGATCCGATCTCCGCGCCGACGACCTCGGCGTCGGAGATGGCAGCCGCGGCGTCGACCGCGGTCAGATGCTGGCGCATCAAGCCAGGCTTCTCGCGGTTGGCGCGGATGTTCTCGATTCGAAAGGGCTGCTCCGTACAAATGGCCAGCGACAGAGAAGATCGCAAGATCTGCCCGCCGCCCTCTCCCTCGGATCCATCGATCTCGATCATCGTCCCTCGAAGCCGTTGTACCAATGTCTGACCGACGATGTTGGAGGATAAGGAGGATCAGACATCCCACCGCAGTCGGTCGAGCACACGTCCCCTTTCGGCGACCCGATGGGTCGTAGCCTCGCCGCCGTCCTCCGCCCGTGGCGGCCTCCCAGCGATGGTCCCACCGCGCCGAACGACGCGATCTCCGCCGTTTTTACAGGAGATACTGTGTTGGCTCGATCACGAAGCGTCACTGCCAGTCGTTGAGTCTTCGCCCGGCCAGATTCTGGCGATCGCCGCCGTCGCCTCGCCGCGGACATCGGCCTCCAGCCGCGGAAAGGAGAGAAGCGCGCGCGCAGCCTGCTCTGCCACCCAATGACTCTGATCGTTGAGAAGGACGCGGAGCTTCTCGCACACGACAGGCGCGTCGAGTTCGAGCGCTTGCGCGACATTCGCTGCGCGTCTCCGCAAGGTGGGCTCGGCTTCGAACGCTCGCGTCGTCACGAGCGCTTCGATGACCTGCTCTCGAAACGCATGGGCATTCGTTCCGATCTCCCGGAGCGCGTACAACGCGCCTGCCTGGCTGGCGGTGGCTCCATGTTGCAAGACTTCGAGCAGGCGGGGGACGACGGCATCGGCGGGTGCCTTCGCCAAGGCCCAGGCGATCCCCTCGATGGTTGGTTCGTAGTCGTCGTCGAGAAAGAGGATCACATCGTCGATGGCGCTCGCAAAGGTGGAGCAGAGCGCAGCGAGTGCCTCCGCGGCGGTATCTCGCACCCAGCAGTCGTCGCTCGCCCGCGCGGCGCGAAGCACCTGCATTGCCTCTGCCATCCCTGGCCTCAGGAGAACCAGCGCTCTCGCCGAATACACGCGAAGGAGCTCGCCCTCGTAGCCGAGTTGCTCGGTCAGACGCTCGACGACGGTGTCGCTCGCGCATGCGAGATCACCGAGTGCGATCGTTGCCGCATTGCGCAAGTGCTCGTCGTTCGCTTGCGTCGCGTCCACGAGCGCCTGCGACACTTCGATGGAACCCTTGCCCACCTGGCCAAGCCAGCGCGCCGCCAGTCCGCGCAGGGGAGAGGCTTCGTTTCTCAAGGTCGCGAGAAGCGCAGGCACCGCGTCGCTGGCCTCGGGGCCGAGGCTCCACAGCCGCTCAACGAGTTCGCGATGGCCAGCGCCGTTGTCTTCTTCGAGCTGTCTCAGCCACACCGCGACCTGCTCGCCCGAGACCCTGGGAGGCTCTTCCATCCGAACGTCGTCGCATGCGCTTCCCGAAACGCAAGTTCGCGCTCGCGAAGACCCCCCGAAATCGTCCGCCATCGTGCGCTCGGTCACAAACGAATCGCGCTCCGTGAAGCGTCCGGAGGCGGAGTCTGATCTGTGTCACCGAGGCCGCCAGTCCTAAACCACTACCGCGACGGGGTCGTAGTTTTCCCAGTGCGCGGCAGTGGTCGAGAGCTACATCAACGCGCCGCGGGAGCGTCGCAACGCGCCCGCAGGTCCGGGAAATGACGGCTACACCGCGCCCGCGGCGTGGATCCGCCCTGCGTCGGTCCGCTGGATCCTGCAGCCGTCGTCCGCGGACTACTTCGACACGATGACGACGGACATCCACCGCGCAGCGTCGAGCCACATTCTCGCCGTTGAACAACACGGCGTCAGCCCCGAGCGCCTCGCCTCGCTCAGCCAAGAACACACGTCGGCAATTCACCGCGTGTAGCTGCGCCGCCCCATTGCCCGATCGCGCCCTACGAAACGCGGCCCCACGCGCCGAACACCACGTCGCCGACGAAGCTCGCGCCGCTCACGGTGAGCTCGGCTTCGAGCCGCTGATCGAGCGTGTCGACGTCGATCTCGGCCTCCGTCGCCACGCCCTGCGCGACGATTCGAGCCATCACCGCGCGGACCATGTCCGCCGTGGGCAGGCGACGAGACGCGGTCTGCGCGACGGCCTCGACGCGAAGCTCTTCGAGCGAAAGCCCCGCCCGCGCGAACACCGACGGCAGCGCGAGCCCGAAGCGAACATTCGCCCCCTCGCGCTCGACCATCGTCCACACCCACTCGTGCACCCGTCGATGCAACGGCAGCGGCGCGCTCGCAACAGGAACCATCGACGTGTCCTGCTCTTGCAGCACAACCACGCCCCCAGCCCGAACCTGGCCCTTCACTGCTAGCAACGCCGCGACGGGGTCGGGCACGTACATGAACACCCGACGCGCCACGGCTGCGTCGAACGGCCCTTCGAGCGAGGTTTCGGCGAGGGACTCGAGCGCCGTCACTTGAAAACGTGTGTTCGTCAACCCCTGGCTCGCCGCGCTGCGCCGCGCGACCTCGATGGCAGACGGATCGCGGTCGACGCCGGTGACGCTCCCTGAGGGGCCGACGATGCGAGAGAGCATCGCTGAGACCTTTCCGTAGCCGCAGCCGAGGTCGAGGACGCGCATGCCAGAGGCGATTCCAGCGTCCACGAGCAGCCGCTGAAGCATCACGTCTCTCGGGTCGATCACCATTTGCCAATACCGGTAGCACAGCGGGCGAAGCTGGCGATCGAGCGTGGCGAGCATTCGCTGTGGCGATTGCTTTCGTTCTGCTCGAACTATGGAGTTTTGGTATCCTGCTGGTCACTGGAGGCTCTCTGCCCCGATGGCTGCTCGCTCGCCTGCCCTCATTCGCGGCAACGCGCTCGTGAACATTCGCTCGTTCGTCCACGAGCGGCACGGCGCGGCTGGGCTCGATCGACTCTCGGTCGCGCTCGAGCCGAAGACCGCGATGACCGTCGCGATCGCGCGATGGAGCGAGTGGTATCCGGCGCACACGCAGACCGAAGCGCTCGTCGCGTGCGATCGACTGTTCGCGCACGGAGATCTGTCGTCGATCCCCGCCATCGGAGCGCACCAGTGCGCGCGCGACCTCGCCTCGCCGCTCGGGTGGCTCTTTCGGCTCTTCGCGCCAGCGCGGCTCACGCAACACATGGACGTCGTGTGGAGGCGCTTTCACTCGAGCGGCTATTGGACCAGCGATACGTCCGGTGACTTCGTCTCGGCGTCGCTCCACGAGTGGAGCGGCGGCTCGCTCGCAGCGTGCTCGGTCCTCCACGGATACCTCGCGCACCTCGTCAAAGAGCTCGCGCGCAACCCCGTCGAGCTCAGGCACACGCGCTGCGCGTTCAGGGGCGCCGCGGCGTGCGAATTTCGCCTCGGCGTCCCCGTCGACACGCTCGGAATCCTCTCGTTCGACGACGTCGAGACCTTGGACATCCCCACGATCGGCCGAGAGCTCGTGCAGCTCGACTCGCGCAAGGCCATCTCCGAGGCCATCGTCGCCATCTTGCGCTCGCAGGCCATCGGCTTCGACGCAGTGCTCTCGCTGCCCTCGCTCGACGACGAGCAGTCGCTCTCGGTCGTCGCGTCCATCGGTCGCCCGAGAACACAATACGAACACCAGTGGCTCCTCGAAGGGCGCGGCAGGATCGTCGGGCGAATCGACGCGCAGATCGATCGACGCGAGCGAGGAGACGCGAGGCTGAGGGCGATCAACGAGCTCGTTCCGTGGTTCGCGATGGCGCTCGCGAGCGTCGAGCGCGTCGGAGTCGACGAGCTCGTCACGATGGACGACCGCGTGCGCAGCGCCAGTCAGCGATGGGCGCTCACCGACCGCCAGCGCGAAGTGCTCGCGCTGCTCGTGCTCGGCCGCAGCAATCGACAGATCTCGCTCGCGCTCGATTGCGCCGAGGGCACCGTCGAAGTCCACGTGAAGGCGCTCTTCAAGAAGGCCTCCGTCTCGGGGCGCACCGAGTTGACCGCCAAAGTGGCGGCGCTGGTTCCGGGGCGCGTCCACGAGTCTACGTAGCGCTAACGATCGAGAGAAGGATGCAACGTTGAGCAAGACCGTCCTGTGCGGCTACGACCGCTTGTCCTGCGTCGCGGCCGACCGCGTCGAACCCATCAACTCCAGCGCCGAGCTGCTCGCTCAGCTCGCGGCCAGCGACGGCGCGCGCCGATCGTTGCGCTCGGGCGACGGCTCGCTCGGCGATCACGCGATCACCGACGGAGTCGTCCTCGACCTCCGCGCGCTCCCTGCCTCGCTGCACCACGCGGGATGGCCGCGCTCGTTCGACCTGCACGAGATCACGATTCACGAGCACGCCGATGGAAGCGCCAGCGTTCGCGTCGGCGCGTTGGTCCAATGGCGCGAGCTCGTGACAGCCACGCTGAAGAAGGGCCTCGTCGCGCCGTCCGTGGTCACTGGCCCGGAGATCACCGTCGCAGGCTCGGTGAGCGCCGGAGGCATCTCTCGCTTCTCCCATGTCTGGGGCCTCGAGCACGCGAGCGTGCTCTCGCTCGACGCGCTGTTTCCCAACGGAAAGATCGTCACAGACATCCGCGCCGACGGCCCCACGACGAGCGATCTGTTTCGCGCGCTCATCGCCGGGCACGGATGGATCGGGGTGATCCTCGCGGTCGAGCTGCGCCTCCGTCGCGTCGCGCGAGGCAGCGGCGACCTCTCTCGCTCGCTCGTCGCCGAGACGCACATCGCCGGGCTCTCCCGCGGCCGCGCGGGCGAGCGCTCGTGGTGGAAAGATCAGCTCCATCAGCTCAGCCTCGCGGGACGCGTCGCGCGCGACCTGCTCTCGCAGCTGCCCGATCGCGGCTACCACGAGCCCATTCATCGGCGATTGAAGGGCGTGTACGACGCGCAGTCCACGGTCGGGTTCGTCACCGACCGAGAGATGTTCTCGGTTCGCTACGCCTCGCGCTACGTGCAGTCGCCGACGGTCTCGTATCCGCCGCTGCCGATCTACGAAGGCCCCACGCTGCTGCGCAAGGTGAGCGAGCTCGCGCTGAGCGTCGCGCAGGGGCACGAGGCCGCGATGATGCTCTATCAGCAGCAGCTCGCGCTCAGCCGACACCACAACGAAGTCGACCCGTTCTTGTTCTTCTTCGAAGGAAACATGCGCGTGCGCGAAGCGGTCAACGGGCAGCAGACCTTCGCTTCGTTGGGAGTCCCGACGGCGCAGCTCGAGAAGGACCTCGGCGCGATCGCGCTCAAGGCAATGAGCCATCGATTCGGAGACTACCTCCCCGATCGCGGACTGCCGGGCACGATGTTCGCGTTGCAGCAGACGCACTTGATGCCCGACGAAGACACCGCGGCGCAGCTGTTGATGTACATGCACGAGCGCGCGCGGGCGCTGCAGCTCGAAGATCGCCCGACGCTGTGGGATCTGTTGTTTCTGCCGGGCGACCTGCGCGGGCCGTTTCTCTCGACCGCGGGCCGACACGGAGGCTACGCGGTGACCGTCGCGTGGCAGGCGATTCACCGCAGCGCCGATGCGATGAGCGAAGAGCAGCGCTTCGCCGAAGCCCTCGCCGTCGAGTGCGTGCGCCTCGGCGGAAAGGTCAGCTTGCTCAAGAACAACTACGCCCCCGCGGGAGTCGTGAAGCGCGGGCTCGACCCGAAGGACCTGCAGCGGTTCATGCTGGTGAAGAAATGGGCGGACCCCAAGGGGCTGCTGCGCAACCCGCTCTTCGAGCGGCACCTGGGGTGAGTCACGAGCAACGACGAAAACCCCCTGCAGAGCTCACCGCCGAGCGCTACGACGCCGGACGCGTGGCCTCCAGTCGCCAGTTGAACGAGACGCTGCCCGCGATCATCGGCCCCCGCTGTTGAGCGCGGGCCATGAAGCTCATGCGCCCGCTCGCGAAGAACGTGGCGCTCCCGCGCGAGAACTCGAACTGTCCGCCGACGAGGACCATCGTGAAGCCGTTTCGCGCGAACGCACACGCTTGATCGGGCTCGAGTCGAATCGCGCCCGTCGGCGTCGCCCGCGCGCGAAACGTACACGTCTGATCGTCGAGGTCGGGCATCACGACCGTGCGCTGCTCGCCCGATCCGCGGAGCTCGAACACCACCGGCGTCGAGATCGTGCGCGCGACGCGGCCCGCAGTGGTAAACACCCCGAGCCCTGCATAGCGAACGATCCCGGGAGTGTCCGCGAGGTACGCGCTGTTCAACGCGGTGTCGAGCAGCTCGGCGTCCGAGGGAGAGAGCGACGAGCGAGCGGTGATCGCGACAGCGAGCGCGCCGCGGTTGGCGTCGAGCCGCACGACGCGCGCGAACCAGTGAACCGACCGGCGCTCGAGCGTCCCTGTCCCGTGCGACCATCGCCCCGACGCAATCAACGGGCTGATCGACGCCGTTCGTGACAGCAATCGAGGGCGCGTCACGAGCGATCCGAACAGCGCTTCGGGTGTCCTGGCCGCGGCTGCGAGCTGCGCTGCGTTCAATGGGTGCACCGACAGCTCGACCCCTCCAGGCCCGCGCGCAATCGTCCCCGCTTCGAAGGGCGCCGTCGGCCATTGCGTCGGCAGCCAGTACCGGAGCCCCGAGGCGTGCGCGTGCCAATCGGCGCGCGCCTCGCCGGCAGCCAGCCACACCAGCGCCGCCGTCGCGATCGAGAGCCGCGCCTTCCCAGAAGTTCGTCCCGCCATGAAGCCCAGTCTGCCAGAGGGGCGACACAGAGTCTGCAGGGCATCCCCGCGCGGCCCCATTCTGGTCAACCGAAGGCGAGAAATCTGGGGTTTTCGCCAATGGATTCGCGGTTTGATTCGAGCTATTCGAAGCGGGCTTGCCAAGTTGACCAAACGCGGGAGCAGGCGGCGGCGCACGCTCCTGACTCGGGAGGACGCATCCCGTCGCACTTTTTTCAGTCCGCGCTCGTATGCGAACCCAACATGTAGTAAATCCTAACTGCCCTCTGCAGCCCGTCTCGGCGGGGCCGCGGCTGCGACCGGTCGACGAGTCATGACAAACAGTGAGATGGAAAAAGCGATTCGCGCGATGGCTGAGCACCTCGCGGATCAAGTGGTGAAGCTCATCAGCTCGCGAACGCTGAAAGAGTTGGCGGCGTTCTCGGGCGAGCGCCGCTCGTCGCCGTCGCGCTCTGCGCCGGCCGAGCGCGCAGAGAGCAAACCCTCGAAGAAGGGCGGCAAGGACAAGCCCGCGAAGAAGAGCGCGAAGAGCGCGCCCGCCAAGGCTTCGAAGCCCGCGAAGCGCTCGGGCCCGCGCGCGACGCCGGCCGAAGTGAGCGCCGCCGTCCTCGGCGTGCTCAAGAAGTCCAAGGAGTTCATGAAGGCGACGGCGATCATCGCCGCGCTCGACAGCAAGCCGACGACCGAGCTGCTCGGCCGCGTGCTGCGCGACCTCGTGGCGCGCGGATTCATCACCAAGCGCGGCGCCACCCGCGCGACCGAGTACCAGATCACCATGAGCGGCCTCGAGCAGTGATGCTCGGCGCGCGTGCTCTGCTTTGAAGTGAGCCGCGCGGGATATTTCTCTGCAGCCATCGAGCCATCGCTTCGCGCGATGGCTTTACAATGGCGCGCATGAAGAGCGGTCGTTCTACGGTCGTCGCGGTGATCGCCCTCGCTGCGTCGTGGGCGGGCATCGTCGCCACTTCGCAGCCGCGATGGTCGGTGCAGTCTGCCACGAGCATCCCTCGCTTCACGCTCGACGGCGGGCAGTCACGGTCATTTCGTGTGGTCGTGACGCCGAGCGCGGCGGCGGTGCGCGGCGCGACGGCGTCGAAGCTGTTCACGCGCATCCACGCGCGCGTGCAGTCCCAAGTGGTCGGCTCTCCGAGGCCGGCAACCGTGGCGATCGAGCTGGTTCACCACGGGCAGGGCGGGACAGTGGCGCATCACCCCAACGAAGCGTTTCATGGGCACGATTGGACGTGCGCGACCGTGGCCCAGTGCACGCAGTCGTACACGCTGACCGCGCGCTGGCCAGACGCGATGCCCACCGCGCGCGCGGACGTGTCGATCGAGCTCGACGCCAACGCGCAGAGCCGCGGCAGCTCGGAGACGCCCGCGGGCGCGGCCATCGCGATCGACGTCACGCCGCTGCCGTAACGGCAACGATTACTCGAGCGGGCGAGCGGCGAACGAGAACGCCTCGCTCGGGACGGGCGCGCCGTACGCGCGGAGCTGCTGCGCGCGGGTGATCGCCGCGGAGCCCTCCAAGAGATTGCGAGCGATCTGAACGACCCCTCGGTTGTCTTGCTCTGCCAGAAACGTCCCGGCCGTCCAGCGATTGAACGCTCCCATCGCCGGGCCGCACCAGACTTGATAGTCCATCACTCGCGAAGGCTCGCCGTCGATGGCCCAGCGAGAGGCCATCCCGAGATACCAACGAAACGTCAGGGCCATCTGGTGTTTGGGGTCGCGCTCGGCGCGCGCGAGCTCTTCGCGGTCGCGACGCTCCCAGAACGCCCGCGTCTGCGCCCAGATCTCGTCGAGCGAGCTGCGAAACATCTCGCGCTCGAGCTTGCTCCGCACGTCCGAAGGAATGCCCGCGAGCGAGTCGTACTCTCGGTACACTTCGTAGAGCTTTTGCGCGCGGGGTCCGAACATCGTTCCGCGCTTGAGGACTTGCACGTGGACGCCGAGCTCGAACATGTCCGCCGCGGGCGCCATGATCACGTCCGCGACGTCGGCCTTGGCGAGCAGCGCGCGACCCTGCGGAGAGAGCCCCGACTCGTTGGCAGCTTGATTGACCGAGCCAGTCACCACGTACGCAGCGCCGAGCGCCCACGCCGCCGCGAGGCTCGCCGGAGTCCCGAGCCCGCCCGCGGCGCCCACACGAATGGGCCGCGCATACCCGTGCTTGCTCGCGAGCTCGTCGCGCAGCGCCAGGATCGCGGGAAACAGCGCCACCAACGGACGATTGTCCGTGTGCCCTCCCGAGTCCGACTCGACCGTGACGTCCTCGGCCACGGCCACGCGCGAGGCCAACGTCGCTTCGTGTTCAGTAATCAACCCGCGTTGGACGAGCGCGCGCAGCATGTCCTCGGGCGCCGGCGCCATGAACCGCGCGGCGGTCTCTGGACGAGAGATCTTCGCGAACACTCCGCGCGGACGCACGATGCGCCCCGCGCTGTCCACGCGCAGCCCCGCGACCGCCGCGTGCACGATCGCAGGCGTCAGCCCCATGAACGCCGAGCAGCTCACAATCGGGACGCCCCGCTCGATCAACAGCGCGGCCACCCGCTCTTCGAGCGCGCTCTCGTTGGGCGAGTGAATGAGGTTCACTCCCCACGAGGGCCCGTCGGTCCCGAGCTCGCTCACCAGCTCGTCCACCGCGCGCGAGACGCGCTCGAACGAGAGCCCCGCGGCGCCGAAGAAGCCCAGCATCTCGGCGCGCGCCATGGCCTTCACCATCGCCGTCGTCGCGATCCCGTTGGCCATCTCGCCGGCGATGTACGCGAACCGCACCCGGTGCGCTTCGTTGAACGATCGATCGCCGAGCCACTCGGGATAGAGCGGCGGGAGCGTCCCGTGCAGCGCCAGCGACTGCGCCCCCGGCTGCGAAGAGACCGCGCCGCCGAAGGCCACGCCCACCGCTCCGTCTTCGCGAGAGACCACGTGCGCGGGCTCGCGAAAGCGCTCGACGCTCTGCGCGATGGCCGCCGCCGAAAACGCTGGTGTTTCGCTGTCCTGCGTCCAAAACCCCGCCGAACGATGATGGCTCACTCGACACCCCCAGGGCTCGCCGCCAGCGCGTCGAAGGCCGCGATCACCGCGGCGGGCGCTTGCACGAGCTCGATGAGCACGCCCTCGCCGCTCTTGGGGTGCGCCGCGTCGCCCTTGGGGTGCACGAAGCACACGTCGAAGCCCGCCGCGCCCTTGCGGATCCCGCCCGGCGTGAAGCGAACACCCTGAGAATCGAGCCACGAAACCGCGCTCGCCAGGTCGTCGATCCAGAGCCCGACGTGGTTGAGCGCCGGGTCGTGGACCTTCGGCTTGCCCTCGGGGTCGACCGGCTGCATCAGGTCGACCTCCACGGCGAACGGCCCGCGCCCCGCCACGATGATGTCTTCGTCGACGTTTTCGCGCGCGCTCTTGAAGGTGCCGCGCGGCTCGAGGCCGAGCAGGTCCACCCAGAGCGAGCGGAGCGCGCCCTTGTCCAGCGAGCCGACGGCGATTTGTTGGATTCCGAGCACACGAAATGGACGCGGGGGTTGGTTCGACACTGCGTTCCTCTTTGGAGGCAGTGCGATACCCTGCCGGGCCGATGGGACGCAATGCGTTGGTGACAGGAGCCTCGTCCGGGATCGGTCGAGCGCTCTCCGAGCGACTGGCCCGCGACGGATACCACGTCGTTTTGTGCGCGCGCCGAGCAGAGCCCCTGCGCGACGTCCTGCGCGCGATCGAAGCCGCGGGCGGAAGCGCCTCGGTCGAAGTGATGGACGTCGCAGACGTCGAGCGCACGGTGAACCGCATTCGAGAGATCGACCGATCGCTTCCCGGCGGGATCGACCTCGTCATCGCCAACGCCGGCGTGGGCGAGCGAAAGGGCCACGTCTCGTACGCGTGGGAGGCCCTCGCCGACGCGTGCCACGTGAATTTCACCGCGGCGACCGCCACGCTCACCGCGGTCCTTCCCGAGATGGTCACCCGCGGACGCGGGCACATCGTCGGGATCTCGTCGCTCGCGAGCTTCGGCCCGCTGCCGAAGAGCGCCGCGTACTGCGCTGCCAAAGCGGGACTCTCGATGCTGCTCGACTGTCTTCGGCTCGACGTCGAAGCCTCGGGCGTCAAGGTCACCGCCGTGCACGTGGGCTTCGTGAAGACCCCCATGACCGAGAAGGCGACGCACCCGATGCCGCAGCTGATGAGCGCCGAGTACGCCGCGGATCACATCGTTCGCGCGCTGGCGAAGGGGCCTGCCACCGTTGATTTTCCGCAGCCGCTGGCGGCGGTGACGTGGGCCGCAGGACGGCTGCCGAGGGGCGTTCGCGACTTGCTTCAGCGCGGGCTCGCGCGCGTTCGCTGAGCGCGCTCACTCTCTGAGCGAGGCCCGCACCGCCGCGGCCACACCGAACCCGATGAAGAACAGCGGCACCGGGACGCCCGCAGCCGCAGCCAACAACGGCGCCTTCAACGTCAACGCCAACAGCAGCGCCGTCCCCGCGACGCCGTCGAAGCCCTGCGCGTCCTGCTCGTGTCCGCGCACCCACTGCATGTTCTCGCGCTGCATCGCCTCGCCCTGGCCCCAGTCCGCGAGCCCGTGCCACACGACCGGAAGAAACAGCATCGCGCCGGCGACGTAGGTGAACGCGACGGCCATCACGGGCGCGAGCGACGCGTTTTGTCGGCCGATTCGCTGACGAATCACGCGTCCCATCACGTGCCCCATCGCGACGTTGGCCAGCGAGAAGATGTGCCCGACGCGCAGCGCGAAGAGCGCGTACGTCGCGCCCATCACCACGGTCAACAAGAGCCCCACCAGCAGCGCGACCAGCACCCCGCGGTTCGAGCGAGGCTCTTCGCGAAGGGCAACAGTCGAAGGGATCGGGCCGAACAGGTCGTCGTGGTGGTTCATCGCGCTCGCGAGGGGGGTGAATCCCCGCGCGGCGCGCGAAGTTGTGCGCGGCTTCAGATTTTGTCAGACCGACGCAGACCCTTGGATCACCGTCGGCCCGCTACGCTGATCCTCAACCATGAATCACGCTCGCCTCGCGCCCGGACTGCTCGCCCTCGTGCTCGGCGCTTGCTCAACGCCGGTGTCTCAACCCGACGTCACGCCACAGGACGCGAACGCCCCTCGCGAAGACGCAGCGCAGCCCGACGCCGGCAGCGGCGACGCGCAGAGCGTGAGCGAGGCGGGCAGCGATGCGAGCGCTGTTCCCTTCATCACCGAGGCGCTCGAGTGTCGCTACGCGACGCCCGCGGGCGCAGGCTCGGGCGCGATGCAGCGACATGCGATCGACCTCGCGCGGTTTCCCGACGCGCTGTGCAACGACGGAACGGGCGCGGTGATCCACTTTCGACCCTTTCGCGGCGCAGCCAACCGCAACAAGTGGGTGATCGCCCTGCGCGGCGGAGGGGGATGCGACAGCGGCGACACGTGCGCCGCCCGCTACTGTGGCTGCTCCCCGTCGCGCGCCGCGCAGTGTCCCCGCGTGGCCGAAGAGAACCGAACGTTCTTCACCGCGAACAACATGACCAACGATCATCCACCGCTGTTGCCAGGGACGGGGATCATGCTGCGCGACGGCGGACCGACAATGGTCAACCCCATCCAGGACTACAACCAGGTCCAGCTTCAGTACTGCAGCTCGGACCTCTGGAGCGGCACGCGACGCGACGCCGTCGTGACCGCAACGCACCCCGTGACCGGCGCTCCCGTGCAGTATCGACTGCACTTTCTGGGGCGTCGCATCTTGGATGCGGACATCGCCACGCTGCGACAAGACGGCGTCGCGGCGTTGGTTCACAACGTCGGGACAAGCACGCCGCTGCCAGACCTCGACGACGCAGAAGAGATCATTTTCACTGGAGATTCTGCGGGAGGCGCCGGCCTGGTCAACAACCTCGACCGACTCCAAACCGAGCTGCGCGCGAGCAACGCCAACTGTCGCGCAGGCGGCGCGTGCCCGCTGCGCGTGCGCGGACTCATGGACGCCTCGGTTGGCCCAGACCGCAGCAGGCTCGACTGGTCGGCGACCCCGGCGATGACGTACGCGCGCCTCACGGAGCTCGCCTCCACCAACCGCAACGCCACGCACGGGTTCTCGGGCGACGAGAGCTGCGTCGCGTGGCACCGCGCGCGGTCGCCGGGGAGCGAGGCCGTTTGCGCTGACGAAATGCACGTTGTTCGCAACCACGTCACCACGCCGTTCTTCTTGCGTATGGCCGTCGCGGACGTGTTGATCATGGAGGCATACACGAGCTCCGGCGCGCGGGACCCTGCGCTCGGCGCGATCACGCCGCTGGTGTTCGCGCAGCTGCAGGCACGGGAGCTCGCGCAGTTCACGACGCTGCCGACCCGCGCAGAAGAGGGCGCGGCGATGAGCCTCGCGCCGTCAGTGTTCGCCCCGCTGTGCACCAAACACGACACGATTTGGGACACCGACGACGTGTACCGCTCGTCAGTCACGCCCGCAGGCGGGGCCGAGACGCGGCTGTTCGACGTGTTCGAGCCGTGGCGAGCGACCGGCGCGACGCGCGCGGTGGTCGCGGCGTCGAGAATGGACTCGGTCTGCCCGTGAGCGCTCAGGTGCCGAGCAGCTGCTCGAGAAAGCGCGTGGACACGTCGCCCTTCTGAAACTCAGGGGCGTCGAGGATGCGCTTGTGCAGCTCGGTGTTGACCTTCACGCCCTCGCAGATGAACTCGTCGAGCGCGCGCCGCATGCGAGCGATCGCTTGCTTGCGCGTGGGCGCATGGGCGATGACCTTGGCCAGCAGCGAGTCGTAGTTGGGCGGGACGCGCCAGCCGCCGTAGACGCCAGAATCGACGCGAATTCCCACGCCGCCGGGCGGGTGGTACTCGGTGATCTTTCCCGGGGACGGGGCGAAGGTGCGGGCGTCTTCGGCGTTGATGCGGCACTCGATCGCGTGTCCGCGCGCGACGAGCTTGCTCTGCTCGATGGCCATCTTGGCGCCGTTGGCGATGAGGATCTGCTCGGCCACCAGGTCCATGCCCATGACCATTTCGGTCACCGGGTGCTCGACCTGGACGCGGGTGTTCATCTCCATGAAGTACAGCTCGCCGCGCTCGTCCATGAGGAACTCCACGGTCCCCAGCGAGTAGTACCCGGTCTCTCTCACCGCGCGCTGCAGCAGCACGATCATGCGCTCGCGCGCCTCTTGCGAGAGGGAGGGAGAGGGAGCTTCTTCGAGCACCTTCTGGTGGCGACGCTGGATCGAGCACTCGCGCTCGCCAGCGATCACCACGTTGCCGTGCTTGTCCGCGACGATCTGAAACTCGATGTGCTTGGGCTTCTCGACGTAGCGCTCGAGGTAGACGTCGGGGTTCTTGAAGCCCGCCATCGCCTCTTCGCGCGCCGTGAGAAACGCCGCGGTGAGGGAGGCCTCGTCGCGGACGATCTTCATCCCGCGACCGCCGCCACCACCCGAGGCCTTGAGGATGATCGGAAACCCGATGCGCCTCGCTTCAGAGAGCGCGTGCTCGGGCGACTGCAGCACACCGGTGCCCGGGAGCATCGGCAGGCCGAAGCGCGCGGCGTTGGTGCGGGCCGTGACCTTGTCGCCCCACGCGCGCATCGCGTCGGGGGGCGGCCCGATCCACGTGAGCTTGCACTTCTGGGCGGTCTCGGCGAACTCCGCGTTCTCCGAGAGAAAGCCGTAGCCCGGATGAATCGCGTTTGCGCCGGTGATTTCAGCGGCGGCGATGATCGCGGGGACGTGCAGGTAGCTGAGCCTCGGGTTGGCGGGACCGATGCACACGGCCTCGTCGGCGAACCGAACGTGCAGCGCTTCGGCGTCCACTTCGGAGTGGACCGCGACCGTCTTGAGCCCGAGCTCTTTGCACGCGCGGATCACGCGCAGCGCGATCTCGCCGCGGTTGGCGATGAGGACCTTCTTGATCATCAGCCGTTCTTCTTGATCTTGAAGAGCTTCTCGCCGAACTCGACGGGCTTTCCGTTCTCGATGAGGATCTCGGCGATCGTGCCGTCGATGTCGCTCTCGATCTCGTTCATGAGCTTCATCGCCTCGACGATGCAGAGGACCTGGCCCTTCTTCACGGACGAGCCGACCTCGACGAACGACTTCGCCGTAGGCGAAGGCGCGCGATAGAACGTCCCGACGAGGGGCGAGGTCACTTCGACGGTGTTGGGGTCGTCCCCCGCAGGCGGCGGCGGAAGCGAGGGGCGCGCGTCGTAGGCGCCCGTCGTCCCATCGGCCGCTTCGCGACCGCCGGTCGCCATCGGAAACACCGCAGGCACAGCGCCCGCGGCTCCTCCGCCGACCGCACGCTCGAGCGTGATGCACTGCTCGCCGTTCTTGATCTCGATTTTGCTGAGGTCGTAGCGGCGAAGCGCGCGGGCCAACGCCTTGATTTGCTCGAGGTCGATCTCCATTGCGGCCGCGGGTATACACGACTGCGCGGCGGGATTTCAGGCTTCTGTTGCGACGCGGCGCGGTACGCCCGGCCGAAGCTTGTGGGATCACAGAGAATTGTGACTCGGGCGAGGCAGCAAGGTGCCGTCATTCCCGGGTTGTTGGCGTCCGTAAAAACACTGGTAGGTTTCGACGAGTCCGACGGGCGCAGGGACCACGCGCTCGCTTTGGCCAAACCACAGGAAATCGCCATGAAAAATACACTTCAACACTGGCTGGCCGCGGGCAGCGCAGCGGCGCTGATGGCCGCGTGCGGCGCCCCCGTCGTCGGCGGCAACGGCGACGCAGGCAGCGACGTCGTGATGGACACCGGCCCGGTCTGTGAGACCGGTGGCAGCAGCCGGGTCTGCAACGGGCAATGCACGGACATCTCCACCAGCCGCGACCACTGCGGAATGTGCGGCAGGGTCTGTCCGGGAGGACAGGTCTGTTCGGCGGGCACGTGCACGACGGAGTGTCCGTCGGGCCAGACGCTCTGTAACGGCGCGTGCGTCACGCTGGCAGCGGACAACGCCAACTGTGGGATGTGCGGCAACGCGTGCGGCGCGGGGCTCGTGTGCTCGATGGGCATGTGCCAGACCTCGTGCGGCGCGGGGCTGACGAACTGTATGGGCTCGTGCCGCGACCTGCAGACGGACAACGCCAACTGCGGGACGTGCGGGACCACCTGCGGCGCAGGGCAAGCGTGCTCGATGGGCATGTGCCGGCTCACGTGCGCGACGGGACAGACCGCGTGCGGGATGCCCGAGGCGTGCACGAACACGCAGAGCGACCGAGCGAACTGCGGGATGTGCGGCAACGCTTGTGCGGCGGGGCTCGTGTGCGACATGGGCGCGTGCGTTCCGTCGTGCCGGATGGGGCAGACGAACTGCATGGGCTCGTGCACGTCGACGGAGACGGACCCGAACCACTGCGGCGCCTGCGGGACCGTGTGCGGCCCCTACGCGAACGCCATCGCCTCGTGCGGCGCGAGCATGTGCATCATGACGTGCAACGCGGGCTTCAGCGACTGCAACGGCGATCGCACGGACGGCTGCGAGGTCGACACGCGCGTCGACGCGAACAACTGCGGCCGCTGCGGAAGCACCTGCAATTTCGCCAACGGAACGGGCGTCTGCTCGATGAGCGGCTGCCGCCTCACCGCGTGCAACCCGGGCTTCGAGAACGCTGACGGCATCGACGCCAACGGCTGCGAAGTGCGCACGATCAACGTCGGCGGAATGATGGGCCTGCCGCTCTCGGGCGGCACGCTCAACGGCGTGCGCGAGGATCCGATGGCGGGCGGGATCATCCCCGACGGAATGGTCACGACCACGACGAACGACTACCTCTGGATCCCCAACGTCAACGAGAGCACGATCTCGAAGTGGGACCCGGTGATGGGCGTCGAGCTCGCGCGCTACCGCGTGGGTTTGCCCGCGGGCGAGTGCGCCGGCTCGTGCTGCCACACCAACGGCTGCAACATGCCCTCGCGCGTGGTGGTCGACGGCAACGGCGACGCGTACGTCGCCAACCGCGCGTTCAACTTTCAGGGCACGGTCACCAAGATCGCCGCGGACCGCCGTGACTGCATCGACCGCAACGGCGACGGCATGATCCAGACGAGCACCGGAGCGACCAACGTCCTGCCGTTCGACCGCGACGAGTGCGTCATCTGGACCGCCGCCGTGGGCGGCAACAACGCGGTGCTCCGCGCGATCGCCATCGACCGCGGCGACGCCTCGGCGCCCAACGGCAACGTGTGGGTCGGAAGCTGCAACCAGGTCACGACGGCGCGCGCGTGGAAGCTCGACGCGCGCACGGGCCGCATCTTGATCGACGTCGCCGCGCCGGACGCGGTCACCAACTGCTTCTACGGCGCCGTGGGCATGGCCGACGGCCGCGTGTGGTTCGCCAACGAGCACCAGGGCGCCAACAATCGCCTCGCGCCGATCGACTCGGCGACGGGCATGTGGGGCACGCGCGTCATGACCCGCGCGCCCAATGGCTGCACGGACACGTACGGCATCACCGCGGACCGCAACGGGCGCATCTGGCTCTCGAGCCCGTATTGCAACGTCGTCGTGGGCTTCGACCCTGCGGCGAACATGGGCGCGGGCGCGTTTACGCAGGCGGACATCGGGACCACCACGGGCCTCGGCATCACCGTCGACGCGATGGGCAACGTGTGGACGCCGCAGTACCCGAGCGGGTCGAACCTCTTCCGCTTCGCCTCGAGCGCCTTCGTCGCTGGCGGAACGATCCCGCGCGCGAGCATCACCGCCATCCCCACCGCGCGCACCTTCGGCCAGGCCACAGCGATCGGCGCGGACCGCGCCGGCAACATGTGGTTCACCAACGCCGACCCCGGCAGCGTGCTCGTGAAGTACAACCCCGCCGGCGCCGGAACGTTCACGAACTTCACCGGCCCCAACCGCGTCTACACCTACTCGGACTTCACGGGCTCCGTTCGCCGCAGCACGATCCCGCAAGGGACGTACGTGCGCGAGTTCGACCTCACCTGCGCCGCGCCGCGCTTGTCGCAGCTGATCCTCGACGCGACCGCGCCCGCGGGCACGACCATCGCGATCACCGCGCGCAGCGCCGCCACGGCAGCGGGGCTCAACATGGCCTCGGACGTCGCCGTCGCCACGCTGCCTCCCAACTCGAGCCCGTACGACCTCGCGGCGGCCTTCCGCACCGCCGGCGTGACGCCCTCGCAGCACATGCGCGTGACCGCGCTGCTGCGCGCCTCGGGCGCAGGCGCCAACCCGGTCCTGCGCTCGATGCGCGTGACCTGGTCCTGCCCGTGACGTGATCCCGCGAGCGCTCGCCGAGGGGGACGAGCGCTACAAGCAGCGACCGCGGGCGGCGTACACACCGCCGCCTTCGATCGCGTACGCCACGGTGAAGCCCAGCGCGCTGTCGTACGCGACGCGCGCGGTCTGCACGGCCGAGCCGCGCGACACCTCGAGCGGCGGACCCATCGCGCGCATCCCGCGGTCGTAGCGCTGCAGCCACGCCGCGCGCGCAGCGCTCGCGCCCTTGCTCTGGACCCACGAAATCAACCAGCCCCCGTCGTTGAGGGCCACCACGCTCGGCGCGCGCGGCTCGTCGCTCGTGTTGCTCAACGGCGCGACGGCGGTCTCGCTCGACCGTCGTCCATCGCCGAACAGCTGCGCGTAGTAGAGCGATCGACCGCTGCCCTGTCGATCGGTCCACACGACCAGCGCTTCGCCGTTGCCGACGGCGACCCGCGCGGGACCTGGCCCGACGTTGTTCGAGAGCATCGCAGAGTCGACCACCGAGCGATGCGACAGGTCGAGCAGCCACGCATACACACGGTCGCGGCCTGTGACAGCGACGGCCTCCCACGGGCCCGAGACCGAGGCTTCGGCGCTGACGGGGCCTTGCTCGCGCAGCGCAGCCATCGGGTTCGCCGCGCTGACGACCCGCGAGACCTGCACGGGCCACGGAGCGAGCGTGCGCAGCGGCTGCCCCGTTTGCGTCGCGAGAACGAGCTCTGCGCCGGTGAGCTGCTTGCGCTCGTTGGTCGTCCCGCGCGCGGCGATGACAAACGGGCTCACGTCTCCTGCGGTGCGGCAGAAGAACGTCGCGCCGTAGTCCGACGACGCCGCGGGGACATCGGCGAGCGGGTCGCGCAGGGCGATCGCGCGGGCGCTGCTCCTGCCGCCGGGCAGCTGCTGCGCAAAGAGCGCTCCGCCGCACGCGAGCACCTCCCGTCGCGCGCCTTGCGAGAGCAGCTGATCGAGCGCAAACGAGCCCTGCGCACGCGCGGTCGAGTGCGTCGCAAACGAGCGAAACACGGTGCGTCGCTGGTCTCTCGCGGCGCTCACCGGCAGCGTCTCGCTGAGCGAGCTGCCGCGCTCGAGGGCGTTGTTGGCGCGCAGGCGAGCCCACGCGACGCCGTCTCCCGAAGAGCGCGGCGAGGCGCCCTGCACCCACGTGATGTTCACCTCGTCCAGGAGAGAATTCACATGGATTCCACGGTCCGCGATGATGTTCGAGCCGAGCTCGATGGGCGCTCCGTTGAGCGAGCAGGTCTGCGTGTCGGCCACCCGCGTCGGGCGCATGGACGGGCTGATCAAGGGCAGTCGCTTGTGCGCAGCGAGGTAGTAGACGCCGCCCGCGAGCGCGCCGAGGACGAGCAACGAGCCGAGCGCCGTCCACACGCCGCTCGAAGAGGACGCTGACGCGGCAGAGCGCTGCGTCGCCTGCGGTGCGGGTTGCTGCGGCGGATACGGCTGTTGCGGCGCTTGCGGGACCTGCGTCGCAGCGGCGAGCCGCGCTGCCAGCGCAGGGGACGCGACGGGCGCGCCGAACACCCCTGGCAACGCGCGCAGGAGTCGATCGGGGGCGTCTCGCGTTCCGCCGGCGCCGGAGGCGAACGCCTGGTTCATCAGGGCAGGGAGCGCCTTGGCGTCGACGCCCGGCAGCTGCGCGACCCACAGGTGACCCGCGCCCCAGGCCATGTGCGAGCGCAGCGGCTCCCACGATTCGGGGCTCGCAGGGCGGCCGCCCGCGCCCACGTAGCCGAAGAACGTCGCGGGGTCGCCTGGCTCGCAAGGGTCCAGCGGCAGCTGACGCATCCCGCACAAGAGCGCGGTCTTCAGCGCGACGAAGCCCGACGGAAGCGTGGGGATCTCGGGCTTGAGCCGCTCGATCAGCGCTTCGAGCGGGACGCCGCCGACGAGGCGCTTTCCGTGAAATCTCTCGAGCCAACGCAGGACGTACCCGCGGCGCAGCTGCGCTTCGAACCACTTCCAATCCAAGCGGTACGCGCGCACAAGGTCGTCCGGCGACGTGATCGCCTGATCTTCTTTGCCCCATTCGAGCACGAGCCCCGTGTGGCCGAGCTCCCAGAGCAGCTCGTTGAGCCCAGCGTCATCGTCGGCGGGACGCTCTTGGTCGACGTAGTCGTTTTCGGGAGAGACCGCGGCGATCCACGGGATCAGCTCACCCGATCGATACGCGGCCTTCACCGCGTCCCACACCGTCGCGAGCTCGTGCGTGCTCGTGAGCTGTCGCAGCGAAGTGAGCTCGATCACCGCCCCGTTCGACGCGCGCAGCTCGATCTTCGCGCGCGCGCCGAGCGCGCCGTACACGCCGGCCCAGAGCGCGCGAACATCGCTTCCACCCTGTGATTTCGCTCGCCGAAGCCGCTCGATCCAGCGCTCGTCTCGGCGCGACGGAGGCAGCGACTCCATCCACGCGAGCAGCTCTCCGCTCGCGAACGAGCGCACCAGCGCCTCGCGCATCGCCGGCGTCGCCAGCGTGCTCTGCGCGAGCGTCACGGGGTCGGTAAACGACAGCTCCGCGATGCGCAGCGGCTCGCCGAGCGCCCACGCGAGGCGCTCGAGGCCGAGGGGCTCTCCCTTTCCGAGCGCGTCGGCTGCGCTGGCCGCGGCGTTGAATCCCGCGCGACGAAGCCACGCGCCGAGCACGCGATCGCGCGACGCCCTCGCGAGGTCGTCGGTGGTCACCGTCCCTGCGCGCACGGCGGGCCCGAGCTCGCTCGGCGAGCGGATCCACGCGCGGCCAAAGACCACTTCGGTGCGGCCGAAGAGCCACGCGAACGTGTGCACCACGTGCGACTCGCTCGCGCCGCGGTCGGACAAGCGACGGATGTCCGCTGCGGCGTCGGCGATCGAAGCCGGCGCGTCGTTGGCGCTCAGCCACTGCTGCACGTCTCCGCGCTTGATCGCAGCGAACCCGTGCGCCGGGTGCTCGAGCAGCGCAGCGCCAGCAGCGTCGAGGCTCGAAGGAGCGCCCGGGAGCGCGACGCAGGGGCTCCACGCGCGCGCGGCGCCTTCTTGCAGCTCGAGCCCCTCGGCCCGCAGCAGCTCGCGCGCGCGATCGCGGTCGATCCCGCGCGAGGCGCCCTCTTGCTCGATGCGAGCGAGGTCTTGCGCGTACAGCCTGCGCGCGGCGCCCGCGAGCCCCGCGGCCCACGCGACGAACGCGCGATCGCGGCTGCTCGCGAGCTCTTCGACCGCCACGAGCGCCAGCGCGTCGAGCGCGGGAGACTCGGGCAAGGACGGGTCGCTCTTGCGAGCGATCTGCGCGAGCGCGACGCGGCGACGATCGAGCGCGCTCTGCGCGACCGCGGCTTGGTTGCGCTGCTCGAAGCCCTTGCGCGCGACCGCGTCGAGCGAGGACTGAAGCTCGCTCCACCGCCGCGCGAACAGCTCGGGCGAAGGCTTCGCTTCCGTCAGCAGCTCGCGCGCGTCGAGGTCCGGCCACAGCACGGACAAGATGGGCGCGTCGCTGGCGAGCAGCGAGAGCTGCTTGTGCGCGAGGGAGTCTTGCTCGGAGGGCTCCTGGCGCTTCTTCCACGCCGAGGCGCCGCCGGCGCGCTTGCGAGGGTCCGACGGAGCGTCGGGCGCAGCCGTGGCGACGGTGGCGTCTGCGAGCACGGCGTTGAGCGCGTCGCTGGCGACCTCGAGCACTGCGCCCGCGGGAGCCGTGCTGTTCGCCTCGCGCGCGACAGGCGCGCCTTGCGCCGTCGGGGCCACTTCGAGGATGGCGCCCTGCCCCGCGTCGCGATCGTGAGAACCGTCCTGCTCGGACATGAACAGCCGGGAGCGTGGCCTCTCGCTCGCCCTCAAGCAAGAGCCACCCGAACCGCTGCGCCAGCGCGCGGGCGATTATCGCCCGAACACCTTCTTGCGCGCTTCGAGCAGGGCGTTGGTCATCTCTTGCGGCAGCGGCTGCGGCCCGCCCCACTGAATCGCGTGGTGAGCGATGGTCGCGAGGTGCTCGACGAGCTCGAGGCGCAGGTACGCTTGCTCGACGTCGGCCCCCCAGGCCCACACGCCGTTGCCCTGCACGAGGACCGCGTCGTACTTCGCGAGCCACGGCTCGATCGCGCCCAACGCCGCCGCGCCCGGCGCGGCCAACGGGACGAGCGGAACGCGCTGGCCCAGCGAGACCACGGCCTCGGGCAGAAAGCACGCGAGCTCGCGCCCGCTCACGCCGAGCGCCGTCGCGTATGGCGGGTGCGCGTGGACCACCGCGGCGACGTCGCTGCGCGAGCGGTACACGGCCAGGTGAATGTTGAGCTCGCCGAAGGGCTTCTTGGCGCCCGAGACCTGCGCGCCCGAGGCGTCGGTGACGACCAGCGAGCGCTCGTCGACGTCGGCCTTGGACGTCGCGGTGGGCGTGCACACGACGCGGTCTTCGGACACGCGAGCAGAGAGGTTTCCGTCGTGGTTGGCGACGAAGCCCTTGCTCCACATGCGCTGTGAATACAGGGCGATTTCGCTCTTCGCTCGGCCCTCGACGAGCATCGCGGGACGCTTCAGCGCCACGACTCCTCCGCTTGATCGACGACGCCCACGATGACGTCGATGATGGGGAGCTTGCTCTTCGGGTCCATCCCGAAGATCTGCCGCGCGCCGTTGCCCTCGGCGTTGATCAACACGAGGTCTCCGACGCCTGCTTGCGCGCGGTCGACGGCGATGAACGCGCCGCCCGTCACCTTGGACTCACCGTCGACCGGCTCGCACAACAGCACGGTCTGCCCGTCGTACGCGGGGTGCTTCACGCTGGCCACCACGGTCCCGATCACGCGCGCGAGCTTCACGATGCCGCTCCTTCGCGGCCGCGGACGAAGCTCTTGCCTCGGCCCGAGACCACGTCGAGCTCGTCGATGAGCCCGACGATCGTCGCGTCGATCGGCACGAAGGACTCTTCGAGCGCGAGCGCGGCTTCGCGAGACGAGACGTAGTAGATGCGCTCTCCGGGCGCAGCGCCCAGCGGGTCCGCGGCGACGAAGGGATCACCCGAACGAACGCCGTTGGCGTCGAGCGGCTCGACGACGAGCAAGCGCACTCCGTCGAGGCCGGTGGCTTTCTTCGTGGCCACGCACGTTCCGATCACGCGCCCGAGAAACATGGGGCGCGGACGGTATCACGAATCATCGTAAAACTTTCCCCCGAACAGCGATGGCAGCGCGGCGCACCCTCCCTCGTCACGCCGCCGACGCAGCGCTCACTTCTTCTTCGCGGGCTTGGCGGCGGGCTTGGCAGCGGCCGGCTTGGCAGCGGGCTTGGCAGCGGCAGCGGCGGGCTTCGCAGCAGCGGCAGCGGCGGGCTTCGCAGCGGCCTTGGCGGGCTTGGCGGCCTTGGCGGCTGCCTTCTTGTCCGCGGCCTTCTTGGCCTTCTCGACGGCGCCGAGGCGGTCCATCAAGCGCGGCACCGACCAGTCGCCGAAGTGCTTCTTGTAGTCGCTGTCCTTGCCGCGACCCTCACCGGCGACGATCGCGTCGACGATCTGCTCGCGCGACGAGAAGCGCTCCTTGGCCTTGGTGAAGATCGCCTGCAGGCGCAGGAGCTTCTTGTTCGAGACGCCCGAGAGGCCCTTGTCGCTGTTGAGGTTGTCGATCCAGAGGTCTCCCGAGGCAGACTTCACCTGCTCGATGAGCTCCTTCTTGGTGCCGACCTTGCGGGCACGGGCGACGGGGGCCTTGGCGTTCACGGTCTGGGTCATAGCGTCAACTCCACCTAATTGCGTCGAAACGGCCAGAATTCTCGCGACAGGAGCGTGATTGCTCGGTCCGTCGCCCGGCGGTTTCTCTGCGTTCGAGGGGGCGGGGGAGCTATCACGGCTCTGTCCCCCAGGCAATCCCTCGCACGAGGGCCCTGGGCTTCGGCCCCCCAACCCGGCTACACTTTTTTGTGAACCCAGCGGGAACCTTCTGTCCTCTCCGCGGTCACTACAGCGCCATGAGCACTACGCTCGCGAACACTACGGCTCCGACCCCTCCCCCTGCCCCCGACGCTGAGCTCGACGCTGAGCTCGCGGCGCTGCCAGCGCCGCCGCAGACGCGCGTTCGCGTGTTGGGCGCGCTGCTCGGAGCCATCTCGGTCGTCTCTCTCGCCCTCGCCTGGCAGCTGCGCGACGACGTGGCCTTCGCGTTTTCGCCCGCAGCGCCGGTGGTCCTCGGCGACGCGACCACCGCGCCCATCTCGAGCGCACTCGCCAACCGCACGGTGACCGTCCGCGTGACGCCGCAAATGGCCGGCGCCGTTCGGTACACCCGGCCGATCACCACCGGGGACTACCTGGTGTTTCCCGCCGCAGGACGCGCAGGCGAAGCCCTCTACGTCCAGGTCGACGGAAGCGCAGTGCACGCCGGAGAGGTCACCGGAAGGCTCGTTCCGTTCTCGGGAGCGGGCGGCAGGTACGGGCGCGTCGGCCGGTTTCTGCGCGAAGAAATGAGCGGGCGCGTCTCGGGCCAGACCATGCTCCTCGTCACCGAAGCGCGGCCCTCGCAGTACCTCTGGGCCCCAGCGATCGCCTCGTTTCTCATGGCGCTCGCCCTCTTCGACCTCGTGATGATCGGGCGGCTCTTCAAGCGCATTCGCGACTGAGAAGAAGAGCTTCTGCCACGCAACAGCGTATGAGCCCCGCCGGCCGATCCACGGCCCACGCGAGGTGTTCGCTGATGTTCTTTTCTGATTCGTCTCGATCTCTTGCGCTCTTGCTCGCAGCGAGCGCGGCAGCCTGCGGCGCGCCCGCGCCCGCGCCCGACGCGCAGAGCGACGACAGCTCGATCACCACCCCCGCTGACGCCGAGCCGGACATCAGCGAGCCGCCGGTCGACACAGGTGTGCCCGAGCGAGACTCGGGCGTCGCGTTGGACAGCGGCGTCGCGCCAGTGATGGACGCGCGCGTCGCTGACACGGGCACCACCGCCGATCCGTGCGCTGTGCACTCGTCGTGTGAGCCGTGCACGCTCGCGGCCTCGTGCGGCTTCTGCGCGGCGAGCAACCGCTGCCTCACGGGCACTTCGACCGGTCCCTCTGCAGCGACGTGCGCGAGCGGCTGGGCGTACGTGCGCTCAGCGTGCCCCGCGGCGGACTCTGGGATCCCCGCGACGATGGACGCGCGCGCCGACGCGACGAGCGACGCCCGCGTCGACACCGGCGTCCCGCCGCCCGCCACCGCGTCGTTTCGATACATCGACCTCACCCTGCGCGGCGCCGGAACGTACACGAAGCTCTGCCTCTGGCAGCTCGGCTCGGCCGCGCCCTTCGTGCTCGCAGACCGCGGACACGCGCAAACTGAGGCCACGTACACGGTGCCCGCGACGTACGCGACCACGACGCTGCCCACCAGCGGCCGCTTCGACTATTTTCAAATCGTCGAGCGCTCGGGCACGCCAGAGACCACCGCTGCGGGCTGCGACCGCGCGATGGCGACGGACTTCTTCTTCAACGCGCGCGGGCTGCGCGGAGACGGCTCGATCCGCGCCAACACCCCCCACACGTTCTTGCGCACGTCGGTGAACCCGATGGGCCGCATGCGCTGCGACACGGTGTCGACCGACACGTTCTGCCGGTACTTTCCCCGCACGGACGCGAGCAGGCCGTACGTCAACTGCGCGGACGCCAACCTGTACCTCCTGCGCGACGGGAGCGCCGCGGGCGGCGGGATTCGCACGTACAACCTCACGCGCAACGCCAGCACGGTCACGTTCGACCGCGGGATGGGCGCGCTCGGTGGCAACGACCACGCCGAGCGCTCGCTGCGCGGCGACGAAGGCTACCTCGCCTCGCCGTCGACGACGCTCAAGGCGTGCCCTCAGTTCGTCCAGTGCCAGCGCAGCGTGTTCGCGACGAACAGCGAGTACCTCGCGGCCGCGGGCTGCCGCAACGCGTGGCCGCTCGGCACGGTGATGTCCTCGCGCTTCACGAGCAGCACGCAGTTCACGTCGGTGTACGTCGTCGGCGACGCCCCCACGCTCGCCTCCGACGGCACGCGCCTCGTTGGGACGCCGGTGCAAATCGTCATCGCCAACGACGTGACGAACTGAGCGCCCTTCACTGCCGACGATGACACGCGAGCACCTGATGCTCGTGGTCGGCGAAGTACGACCACATGCGCCGCATCGTGTTCGCGCCGGGGTTGTACTTGTGATCGATGTCGTTGACGCCAGCGACGTACCAGCCGCTCCACGCGCCGTTGAACCAGCGGAGGCGGTAGGCCTGGACGTTCCACTGGCGCATCCCGCGCTCGGCGAACAGCTCTCCGTCGATGTCGAGCGAGAGGCCCGCGGCCCAGCGCGCGTCGCCCGTCGCTTGTCGGTCGAACATCGAGCACTCGTCTTGCGTCGTGATGTTGTGCGCCACGCAATCGCCGGTCGGACACGATTGCTGCGGCTGCGGACGGACCACCACGGGCTGCGGCGGACGCCCCACGGGAGGATCGTTGTTCACCGGAGGAAACGGCCTGGGATACGTCGGCGAAACGCTCTGAGCAGCCACCGGCAGCGCGGCGAAGAGCAAACACGAACCAGCGAACGCGACGAGCGCGCGCGTAGCGAGACGAGCCATTGGGAGAACCCTCCTGTCAGTGTGCGTCCGCGAGGGGCGCGCTGCGTGCGCGCTGCGAACGTGTGCAGTGAAACCGTAGACGCAGGAGATTCTTGGGAGTTCTCTCGTCGCCGTGATTTTTCGGGAATCACCGCAGCCTCGACCCGACCACCGTGCGCGTCGCGCCGCGCTCCTTGCGCGAAACATCGTTCGTAGGCACCAGCACGGCCGCCATGGCCATCGACGTGCACTTCGACATGGAGACCGGGGACCCGGATGACTTTCTCACCCTCGCGCTGCTCGCGACGCACCCCGCGGTCGCGCTGCGATCGGTCAGCGTCAATCCAGGATCGTATGAACAAGTGGGCCTCGTTCGACACACGCTCGCGCTGCTCGATCGCGCAGGGTTGCCCGTCGGCAGCCGCGTGCGAGGCCGCGAAGCGGGGCACGTCTCGGACTGGCACGAGCGGTTCTTGAAAACATGGCCACGCAGCGAACCCGACGACGACGGGCACGCCATCATCGCGCGATCGATCGAAGCGCACCCCTCGCTCGTGGTGCTCACTGGCGGCCCGCTGCAGAGCCTGCGCTTCTGGCTCGCGGCGCACGGAGAACAAGTGCTCGCGCGTTGGGCGGCTCAGGGAGGCTTCGCGGGCGACTCGCTGGTGGACGCGCCCAATCGACTGGAGAAGTTCGACGGCCGCGAGACGTGCGAGAGCTACAACTTCGGCGGCGATCCAAAGGGCGCGCTCGCGATGCTCGAGTCGAAGCGGGTCGGCGAGCGCAGGCTCGTCTCGAAGAACGTCTGTCACGGGCTCGCGTACGACGCTGCGATGCACGCGCGCCTGAGCGACGTCGCGAGCAAACACCCAGGCCTCGCGCTCGTGCACCGCGCGATGGCGCACTATCTCATCGAGCATCCGCAGGGAAAGCTGCTGCACGACCCGCTCGCCGCGTGCGCGATGATCGACCCGCGCGTGTGCGACTGGCGCGAGGTCGAGGTGTACCGAGAGAAGGGACGCTGGGGGGCGCGCCCCAGCGAAGGCAGCGCGACGTGGATCTCGGTACGGCTCGACCGAGAGCGATTCTGGTCGGTGTTCACCGCGGCGTGAGCGAGGGTTTCACCAAAGGCGCCCATGGCATACGGTGCACGCAACCATGGATGACCTCTCGCTTCGATGCCGCTGCGGACGAGTGCGCGGCGTGATCACCGACGTGCGCGCAGACCAGCTGCAGCGCATCGTCTGCTACTGCGACGATTGTCAGGCGTTCGCCCGCTGGATCGAGGCCAGCGGCGGAGCGCGCTACCTCGACGCCCACGGCGGGACCGACGTCGTTCAAGTCTATCCGTCACAGGTGAAGTTCACCGACGGCCTCGAGCGCGTGAAGCTCATGAAGCTCCGCGAGAAGGGGCTGTACCGTTGGTTCACGGAGTGCTGCAAGACGCCCGCAGGCAACATGCTGGGCAATCATCGCTCGCCCTTCGTCGGGCTTCCGACGGCCATCGTGGACGCCGGTGAGGGCCGCACGCTCGACGCGCTCATCGGCCCTCCGTCCGCGTTCATTCAGGGAAAATTCGCTCCAAACGGCTGCCCCCCGCACGCGCACCCGAGCGCGCCGCTCTCGCTTCTCGCCCGCAGCGCGCGCTTTCTGCTCCGCGGCTTGGTGACCGGGCGCTACCGCCCCTCTGCCTACTTCGACGGTGACAGCCCGCGCGTGCTCGCGCAGGTGCTCTCGCCGAGCGAGCGCGCCGCGCTGTATCCCCCTACCCGTTGAGCGGGACGTGTCGTCGCAAGAACGCCAGCGAGCGCTCCCTCGCGAGCGCGGCGCTCGGCGCGTCGTACTGCCGACGATGGTCGCAGTTGAACCCGTGGTCCGCCGCGTACGTGTGCACGCTCACCTCGGGGTGCTTCTCGCGAAACGCCTGCACTTTCTCTAGCGGAATCATCACATCCCGCTCGCCGTAGTGCGCCATCACCGGGCACTTCGGCTCGAGCTCGAGCAGGTTGACCGTGTTGCTCCCGTAATACGCGACCGCCGCGCGCACGGGCAGCGCCGCCGCAGCCCTCCATGCCACGCTGCCGCCGAAACAGTAGCCGATCACGCCCGCGGCGAGGCCGTCGAGCGCCGCGAGCGCCGCCGCGACATCGAGCAGGTAGTGCTCGGGCTGCAACGGCTTGATGAGCTCGATCCCGCGGGACATTCCGGCGGCGTCGTAGCCGAGCTCGACGCCGCGCTCGACCCGGTCGAACATCGCAGGCGCGATCACGCGAAACCCGTCGCGCGCGTAGCCCTCGGACACCGCGCGGATGTGCGCGTTGACGCCAAAGATCTCTTGCACGACGACGAGCCCGCCGATCGGCGCCGCCTCGGGCTCGCAACAATAGCCGTCGAGCTCGTGCCCGTCCGCGGCGCGCAGCTTCACCGTGTGTGTCCGAAGCGTCATGGCGCGAGCATCGCACGGGCCCGCGCGCTATGCTCCGCGCGCTCTGAAACGATTTCTGATCGCGTTCTTGATCCCCGTCCTGACCTTCGCGTGGCTGCTGTTCGCCATCGCGCGCAGCCGGCATTTGTTCGCGTTGCGCGTGCGCAAGGGCAAGATCGTCACCGTGAAGGGCCGCATCCCGCCCTCCGCCGTAGGCGAGCTCGGCGACGTGTTCGCCGACACCGACACCAACGGAACGCTCACAGGCTCCACCGAAAACGGCCGCGTTCGCGTGGACTTCAGCGGGCGCATCTCGGGCAACGTCCTGCAGCGCGCGCGCAACGTCGTCGGGCTGTTTCCCCTCTCGCGCTACAAGGGACAAGCGCCGCGCTGACGAGAAGATCGCGCCGATACGTCAGCGATCGTTTACCCTCTCGGCCGCCATGATCGCGAAGAAGAAGGCGCGACCCGCCAAGAAGTCCGCCGTGAAATCGCGCGCGAAAGCGCCGTCACGGCCCGCGAAGAAGCCCGCGAAGAAGCCCGCGAAGAAGCCCGCGAAGAAGCCCGCAGCGAGCACGAAGATTCCTCCGCTGCCCGCCAAACAGCGGCCGCCCAAGGCCGTCACGCGCGACTACTTCTTGACCATGCGCGCGCCCCGCGTCGGCCAGTACAACCCGCACAAGCTCAGCAACCCCGTGTGGGAGTGGCTCGTGAAGCACCCCGAGCTCTCTGCGTACGGAGCCAACGCGCACTTCAAGGGGCCCTCGGCGATGGCCGTGGGACCGGGCTTCTGCAACATGCGCTTCGGCCAGACGCGCACCGCGCTGCCCGACGGGCGCGTCCTGCTCATCGGCGGCGAGCACGAGGACTACTACGACCCGGATTTCTACATCTACAACGACGTGATCGTGCTGTTTCCGTCGGGCGACGTCGACGTGTACTGCTACCCGCAGGACGCGTTCGCGCCGACCGATCACCACTCGGCGACGTTGGTCGACGGCCGCGTGATCATCATCGGCGGGCTCAGCTATTCAGATCGACGCGTGCCTGGCAAGACGCTCGTGTACGACCTGGACCTCGGCTCGCTCGCGATCGCTCCAGTGATCACCGACGGAGACAACCCCGGCTGGATCTTCGAGCACACCGCTGAGCTGTCGAGCGACCAGAAGAGCATCACCGTTCGCGGCGGCTCTGTGATCGCCTTCGTCGACGGCATCGAGCGCACGATCGAGAACGACGACGAGTGGACGCTCGAGCTCGACTCCATGCGCTGGACGCACAGCAAGCACGTCGAGTGGCCGCAGTGGGAGGTGCGTCGCAGCGACGGCCGCGGGCACCGGCTCTTTCTCATCGAGAGCATGGCGTTCATGCGCGACGACCGCTCGGCGTGGGGCAAATCGCACTTCGCCGAGCTCGAGAAGGACTTCGGCGGAGTCCCGGATTTCGCCCTCTACAACGCGCGCTACGCGCCTCCGGTCGCGCACGAAGCGGTGGCCGACGGAGACGAGTTTCCCAAGGTCTCGCGCAGGGTGATCGAGGGCGTCACCGTGCGCTACGTCGAAGAGCACGACGCGATCCGCGTGGTCTTCGAAGGCGCGCTCACGGACGCCGTGATGGAGCTCGTCGTCGAAGACCTGCGCGCCAAGCTCGCGAAGCTCGAAGGCGCCGAGTGCCAGAGCAAGCGCCTACGCTGAGCTCTCTCAGAACCAGTCGCCCGACGCGCTGATCTCTGCGTCGGCGTTGGACCCGAGCACTGGCGCGCTCGCGCCTCCCTCGCGTGACGCCAGCAGCTGAGCGGCGATCATCGCGCGCATCACCGAGCGGCCCGCGTCGAGGTGCGCCCCCGTGAGCGCGCTCGGCCAGTGCGTAAACACCCGCGGAACCGCGCGCGCGTCGCGGGTGAGCTTCACGCCCACGCGGTTGACGCGCCCTGCGAGCGCGGGCGACGCCTGCATCAGCGTGAGCGTCGCGTTGGGGTGCGCCATCGCGTAGTTCACGACGTACGTCGTGTTGTTGCAGAGGTACGTGTTGCTATCCCTGGGAAACCCCGCGCGAAGCGCCCCTTGCGCGACGCTGTCGAACCGCGCACCGTCCTCGAGCACCGACCCGTTGGCGTCGATCGCCGCGCGCGCCGCGCGTTGCACGTTCGCGTACGAGAGCCGCAACCCCAGCGCCGTCTCGCTCGCGATCGCCGACGGAACGATCGGCGCAAACCGCTGCCCGCTCGGCGGCGCAGGCACCAGCGCGTCGCTCCCGTCCGGCAGCACCAGCGCGCGGTTGACCGACCCGAGCTCGAGCCAGAGGTCCTGTCGCGCGCCGGCGATCCCGTTCATCAGCACGAAATCCGGCCCAAACGCCTGCACTTCTTTGAGCACCAGGATCGCCGCGAGGTCCCAGTACACGGGCAACACCATCGCGCACACGTCCACCGCGCCGACGCCTTCGAGCATCACCGTCGCGCTCGCCACCGCCGTCTGCGGCGCAGGGTCGTCCACCTGCCCCGCGGCAGGTCGCGCCGTCACGGGATAGCGCATCCCCGGAACGAGCCCCGCCACCATGAGCCCCGTCGCGTTGGTCGGGTTGGACAGAAAACGTCCAAACCCCGTGACGATCACCCGCGGCCTGCGCGTCGCGCTCGCGGTGAGCCCCGCGCCGCAACGAGCGCGGTAATTCAGGGCGAATCGGACGTTCGCGTCGTACTGCGCGCGCGCCTCGGGCGTGCTCGTGAGAATCCGAATGGCGTCCTCCACGGTGTCCGAAGCCCCGCCAGTGGTCTCGCTCTCGCTCGGATCCGCCTCGCCGCAGCTCGTCAGCGCAGCCGCCGCGCACACCGCCGCGAACAGAGACCAACGCTTCGACCCGACGACGCCAGCGAGCATCACGACGGTGATGGATATCACAGCGCGGGGCCCCTCGCGCTGGGGGCACGTTGATCTACCATTCACGCGACATCGTGCTCTTGATCGCGCTGAGCTGCCTGCAGGGACAGTCGATGGACGACGCGTTCGACGCGCTCTCTTCCATGGCGGACGGCGTTCAGCTCACGCCTGGCAACGCCCCCTCGGCCACCGCCCGCGAGACCATCGCGCGCTACGGCGTCGAGCGCGTCCGGCACCATCACACGTTCGCGTACGACGCCCTCAAGCGCCCCATCTACACGCGCGACGGGAGCATGCAGCGCACGCTCGACCGATGGAGCGTCCACCCGCCGCTCGCGCGCGAGCACCTGCACTACGACCGCTGGTTCTCGCTCGCGTGCGAGGCTTCGTGGGCCACCGAGGTGATGTACCCGGGCGAGTGGCTCGGCACGGGCGCAGAGCTCGAGCGCGCGATGAGCGCCCGCATGCCGCTCGCCGTCGACGTCTCGCATCTGTTCATCCAGCGCTGCGCCGGCGCGATCAGCGAGCGCACCCTCGCGCGCGTGCTCGAGTACGACCGCGTGACGGAGGTGCACGTCTCGGCCAACGACGGCCGACGCGACACGCACCAGCCGCTCACCGAGAAGACCTTCGGCCTCGACTGGGCGCGCGCGAAGCTGCGCGACGAGCCCGGCACGCCGGTGGTGCTCGAGTGCTACATGCACAAGCTCTCGATCGACGACCGGCGACGACAGATCGATTTGATTCGCTAGTCATTTTCCAAGAAAGCGAAGCCGATGACCGAGTTCAACTACTACGCGATGCAGTGGTACGGCCGCACCAGCGCCGAGCAGCGTGAGCACTGTCTGCGCTGGTACGTCGAGCCCGCGGCGCGGCTGATCTTTCGCGCCGTGCCCGAGGCGCAGAGCGTCGTGCTCGCGATCTCGCAGTACTGGTGCGACGAGGCGAACGACGCCACACACTTGAGTCTGTACGCCTCGCCCGAGCGCGCCCCCCAATGGCCCAAGCTGCTCGACACCGCGCTCTTCGACGGAGAAACCTACGAGCGCAACGCTGTGAGCGAGAACATTCACACCGTCACCGGCGGGGGCTTCGGCGACAGCAACTACGGCAACATCGTCGCGTTTGGCTCGCAGTGTCGCAAGGACTGCCACCAAGAGATGAGCACCAAGGAGGCCTATCGCCCGTGGGCCGTGGTCCGACGAACAGCGGAAGACGACTGCGAGACCAAGGTCGTCGGAAAGACCCTGCAGCGCGGCTTCGAAGACAACTTCAACGTCGGGTTCAGCCGCATCGGCGAAGGCGAGGCTGAGGACTTCTACGAGGGGCCTGGGCCACGCTTGCAGGACCTCTCGAGAGAGACGCTGCGCGCGTACATGCAGCGAGGCGAGGCCGCGAGGCGCATTCGGGCGCTCGAAGACGAGCTCAGGAAGCTGGTGACCGAAATGACGATGGCCGACAGCGCCGCCGCGCTCCTCCGCATGTACGAAGAGCTCTCGGAGGCGATCGCCGAGGCCAATGCTGCGCTCGAAGCAAGCGAGATGACCCGATGACGACGCGCGCGCTCCCGCTCTATGGCTTCGACAGCGACGCGCTCGCGAGCAACGCGCTCGAGTGGTTCGCGAGCTCCGTCGCGCGCTGGGTGATCAAGAACGAGCCCGCCGCGCAGTCCGTGCTCTTCGCGGTCGGCCGCGTCGTGCGCGACGGCCGAGAGCGCGCCGAGTACGCCTTCGTGCTCTGCGAAGACCGAGCGCCAGGCTGGCCGACGGTGAGCTCACCCAAGCTCAACGCGATGCTCGGCGACGGGCGCTCGAAGACCGCGGTGACACGCGCGATCCGAGCCCTGTACGGCTGCGACGAAGTCGACCTCGGGCACGAACCCGGACAGCCATTTTACCGGGCGTTTGCCCGCTTTGCGCGCGACCCACGTCCAGCGGAGAGCCCCTTCGCGAGCGCGTTTGCGCCGGTCACGCTGTTCTCGCGCGTCGCGTACGAGCCCGAGTCGTGGGAGGCGCGCCTGTCGGACTTCGGGATCGAGCCGAAGACGCTGGCGATCGTGCTGAGCCCCGAGTGCGAAGAGCCCGCGAAGAAGCCCGTGAGCGACGACCCTCGCGAGGTATACAACCCGCTCGAGCTGCTCGAGATGATCCAATCGGGGCAAGAGATCTCGTACTCGATTCGTCGCGCAGAGGAGCTGAGTGCGGCGCTGGTTGCGTTCATCGAGCGACCGGGTGACGAGGCGCTGCGAGCGATCCGCGCGCGTCTCGGGGTGCCAGAGCCCGACGCAAAGCCATGAGGCTCCCGACCTACCCGATGCTGTACGGCGCGGCCCCGCGCGAGCTGCGATGGATGACCCTTCGCTGGTTCGTCGCGCCCTTCGCGCGAGCGGTGTTTCACCGCGTCCCCGCCGTGCAATCCATCGTCTTCGCCGTCGCCCAGTACTGGAACGACGAAGCATCCGACGCTACCCACCACGTCCTCGTCCCGACGGATCAGCGCGACCCGACCTGGCCCGAGTGCCTCTCGTACGCGCACAACAAGCTCGTCCCCGTCGAGCTGCCGTACAACTTCGCCGAGCTCAGCGAAGAAGAGCAGCAATGGGCCCGCGAAGACGCGCTCGCGCAGGCCAACGACGGGGCCAACTACAGCCGCTACGCGATCGAGAACGGCGAGCACGGAGCGGCGTTCACCTTCGTGGACGCCCTGTTCGGCGCGGGCTCGTTTCTCGATGACAACGGAACGTTTCCCCTGGCGTTTGCGAGCTTCTGCAAGCCATCCGCCTCGCAAAATATGGACGTCCGCGACGCATACACCCCGTACGCCATCGTCCGCCGCGAGCCGCGCGACGTCTCCCTTGAAATCGTGGGCGTACCCCTCAACCCGCCGGACCCTTCGTTCGACCCCGAGCTCGAACGCTACGTCCCAGACCTGCGCGCCGACGGTCCGTTCGAGCTCTCGCTCCCGTCGCAGAGCGAGCTCGCCGCGCGGCTCGACGGCTACGTCCGCGCCCAACGCGCGATCAACCGCGTGAGCGCGTTCGTCGCGCTCGCCGACGCCGCCCGCGCGCTCGACGCCGAAGTGTCCCAAGAGCGCTCGCGCAGCGCCAACACCGTCGCGGCGCTGCAGCGCGCGATCACCGCAGCCCGACGAGCGAGCGAGCCATGATCAAACGGCTCACGCTCTCGGGCAGCACCCTCGACGAGCTGCGCGGCCACTGCCTGTACTGGTACGTCACGCCGCTCTGCTTTCTCGCGCTCGAGCTCGAGCCCGCGGCGCGCTCGATCTACTTCGCCGTCGCGCGCTTTCACGACGCCGACGCGCAGCCGCCGCACGACTGGCTCGCGCACCGCTTCGTGCTCTCGACCGACGAGTCCCCGCGCTGGCCCCACGCCATGTGCCGATCGAGCAACCCGCTGCTCGACGGACGCAGCGACGCCGCGGTGCGCGCCGCGCACGAGCAGCTCTACGGCGCGCCCGAAGTCGACCTCGGCGCTCGCGACGGCGCGCTGCTCGCGTGGAGCGCCTACTGCAAGCCCGACCGCCGACCGACCGAGCCGTTGCCCACCACGTTCGCGCCGGTGTTCTCCATGGCGCGACGCGAACAGCTCGCCAACGAGTACATCCGCGGCCCCTTCGCGGTGACCGCGCAGCTCTGCGCGACCGTGTGGCAGCCCGAGCTCTTGCACGGCCACCTCGCCCCAGCGCGAGCAAGCGCCCCCACGATCCACCCGCCCGCAGGCATGGGCGCAGACGAGCTCGCCCGCATCGCCGCGAACATCCGCACGCTTTCGCCCGCTGCCTCATGGGAGTCCGCGCTCGATCGCGACGCCGAGCGCCTGCTGCAGCTCGCCGAGCGCCTCGCGCGCGGCCCCCTCAGCGAAGAAGACGCGCGGTGGCTGCGCGGCCCGCAGATCGACGCGCTCTTGCGCGCAGCGAGCGTCATGCTGTCGGAGACATAGCCCCCCGCTGAGCTACGCACACGTTTTCAAGCGCGGCCGGTGATGGCGCGCACGATCACGTACGAGACCGCGGCCATCGTCGCCGCCGCGGGGATCGTGAAGATCCACGCCCACACGATGCGGCCCGCGACGCCCCAGCGGACGGCGCTGATCTTTCGCTCACCCGAGCCCACGCCCACGATGGCGCCGGTGATGGTGTGCGTGGTCGAGACGGGGATGCCCCTGAAGGTCGCGAGCGCGAGGGTGATCGCGCCTGCGGTCTCTGCGGCGAAGCCTCCGGGCGGCTTCAGCTTGGTGATCTTCATCCCCATGGTCTTCACGATGCGCCAGCCGCCCGAGAGCGTCCCGAGGCCCATCGCGGTGTGGCAGAGCAAGACCACCCACAAGGGGGTCTCTTGGTTGCGGGTCGCGATGCCGCCTGCGATCAAGAGGGCCATGATGATCCCCATGGTCTTCTGCGCGTCGTTGCCGCCGTGCCCGAGCGAGTAGAGCGCAGCCGAGAGCAGCTGGCCGCGGCGAAAGACCTTGTCGACCGTCGCGGGTCGGGCGTCGCGAAACAGCCAGCGGATGAGCTTGGTGATCGTGTAGCCGAGCACTCCGCCGAGGACCGGCGCGAGCACGATGAAGGCGAAGGTCTCTTTGAAGACCTGCGCGTTGAGCACCGAGAGGCGCGGGACGTTGGTGAGCGCGGCGCCTGCAAAGGCGCCCATGAGCGCGTGCGACGAGGAGGACGGGAGGCCCCACCACCAGGTGAGGAGGTTCCAGATGATGGCGCCGAGCAGCGCGGCGAGGATGACGTTTTGCGTGATCGCGATGGGCGCGACGCCCTTGGCGATGTTCTTCGCCACGTGCGACGGGTACACGATGAAGGCGACGAAGTTGAAGAACGCCGCCCACGCGACGGCGGCGCGCGGCGAGAGCACCCGCGTCGAAACGACGGTCGCGATCGAGTTGGCCGCGTCGTGAAAGCCGTTGATGTAGTCGAACAGCAGAGCGAGGACGATCACGAAGATGATGAACGTCGTCATCACGCGTGCTCCAGGACGATCCCCTCGATCACGTTCGCGGCGTCCTCCGCGCGGTCGGTGGCGGTCTCGAGGCGCTCGAAGATGTCGCGCCACTTCATGACCTCGATCGCGTTGGGCTCTTGCTTGAAGAGCCTCGCGATCGCCTTGCGAAACACCTCGTCCGCCGCGTCTTCGTGCACGCCGATCGCGCGGCAGAGCGAGATCATGGCCTCGGCGTCCTTGATGTCCTGCAGGCCCTCGACCAGCTTCACGAGGTCCGTCGTCGAGTCCACCAGCACCTTCGCGAGCGCCTTGATCTCGTCGTTGGTCTCAGTGAGCTCGTAGAGCATCACGCGCGCCGCGGCGCCGTCGATCGAGTCGAGCACGTCGTCGAGGCTCGAGATGAGGTCGTGGATCTCTTCGCGGTCGAGCGGAGTGATCCATGTCTTGTGCAGCGCCTTCACGACTTCGTGCGTGATCGTGTCGCCCTCGGACTCGAGCTTCTTCACCTGCTCGGCCAGAGACTTCGCCTTCGAGAGGTCGTTGAACATCTGCTCGACGAGCTTCGCTGCTTCGAGCGCCTTGCCCGCGAGCTGGGTGAAGGAGTTCCAGAACACCGCGTCGCGTGTGAGGGCCATCGTTTCGCTCCGTTTCGAGTCGTGGAGCCCGCGAGGCTCGCTCGGCGAACCTCGTGAGCAGCGAAGGCGCTGAGTGGGGGCGCCCTGGCGCGGCGCACCATACGGGGGGCTCTCTCAGCGATCAATCGCGGGATGGTTGCTTGTCACGCAACGGTCACACATCGACGAGCGCGCAGAATCCGCGCTTATTCTCGCTGCGTCTGCGCGACGTTCACGCGTTGGTCGACGGCGCGATCGCCGCGAGCGTCGCGTTGGACGGCGGCGCTGCCGCTCCGCGCTCGGTCACGATGGCGGTCACGAGTCGCGCAGGCGTCACGTCGAACCCAGGGTGCCGCGCGCGCACGCCTGTGGGGACGAGCTGCTTCGAACCCACGTGCGTCACCTCTTCGCTCGAGCGCTCTTCGATCGGGATCCCCGCGCCGTCCGCGGTGCGCAGGTCCACCGTGCTCCACGGAGCGGCGACCACGAAGGGCCGCTCGTGCGCCTTCGCGAGGCACGCGACGCCGTAGGTCCCGATCTTGTTGGCCACGTCGCCGTTGGCCGCGATGCGATCAGAGCCCACCACCACCGCGAGGATCTCTCCGCGCTGAAAGTAGTGCGCGGACATGTTGTCGGTGATCACCTCGACGGGGATCCCGTCCATGTGCAGCTCCCACGCGGTGAGCCTGGCGCCCTGCAGGTACGGCCGCGTCTCGTCGGCGAGCACACGGATGCGCTTTCCCTGTGCAATCGCGGCGCGAATCACGCCGAGCGCCGTCCCGTAGCCGCCCGTCGCGAGCGCGCCCGCGTTGCAGTGAGTGAGCACCGTGCCCTCGTCGGGCATCCACTGCGCGCCGATCGCGCCCATGCGCTTGCAGGCCTCGACGTCCTCGCGATGGATCTCGAGCGCCTCGTCGGCCACGCGCTGCACGCGGGCAGAGTGAGAGAGCTCGGCCCAGTCTTGGCACTTCTTCGTGACGCGCTCGATGGCCCAGAACAAGTTGACCGCGGTCGGTCGCGTGGCCGCCAAGAGCTCGCCGGCGCGGGCGATTTCGCCGAGAAAATCGCTCTTGGCGCGGTCCGAGCGGGCCGCGAGCGCGAGCCCGTACGCCGCCGAGATCCCGATCGCCGGCGCGCCGCGGACGACCATCGCGCGGATGCCCTCGGCGACCTGCTCGACCGTGTCGTAGCGGTAGTACGTCTCTTCAGTGGGCAACAACCGTTGGTCGAGCATCACGACCGCGTCACGATCGGGGACGAGCTCGACGGCGCTATAACTGTGCCCCGAGAGCGGAGCCGGGTGTGGAACGGGCATGTCCCCTCCGCCTCTACCACAGCCGCAGCCCCCGACGCTCGCTCACTTGCGCAGGGATTTCACCCGCTCTTCGACCCACGCGATGACCTTGCCCTCGGGGTCGGTCTTCGTGAAGTCCCTGAGCTCTTGGATGCCCGTCGGAGAGGTGACGTTGACCTCGGTGAGCTTCTCGCCGATCACGTCGAGCCCGACGAAGATCAGCCCGTCCGCGCGCAGCCGCGGCGCGATCTTGCGGCAGATCTCGAGCTCTTTGTCGGTGAGCTCCGTCGGGACCGCGGTCCCGCCGACGTGCATGTTGCTGCGGGCCTCGTCGCTCTTCGGGACGCGCAAGATCGCGCCGAGCGGCTCGCCGTCGAGCAGGATCACGCGCTTGTCGCCCTTGCGCACGTCCGGCAAGAACTCTTGCACCATCACGGGGCGGCGCCCCTCTCCAGAGCTCACCTCGATGATGGCGTTGAAGTTGAGGTCGTCGAGGCGAAGGACCATCACGCCGCGGCCGCCGTTGCCGTCGAGGGGCTTGATGACCGCGGTGCCGCCGAGCTCTTCGACGAACGCTCTGATCGCGTCGGGCTCGTACGCGACGAGGGTCTTCGGCATCACGTCGGCGAAGTGCATCGTGTAGAGCTTCTCGTTGGCGTCGCGCAGGCCGCGCGGGTCATTCATGACCACGGTGCGGCCGCGGACGAGCTCGAGCTGCAGCGTCGCGTACAGGTAGTTCTGGTCGAACGGCGGATCGGTGCGAATGAACACCGCGTCGATGTCCTCGCCCACGTTGACGGTGCGAGGAGCGCCGATGGTGACGTGCGCCGGGGGCTTCTCGCGGCGCAGCGTGACGGGCCTGACCGTGGCGAACAGCTCGGAGCCGACCGACCGCAAGTGCCGCTGTTGGAGGTAGAACACCTCGTGCCCGCGCGACTGCGCCGAGAGCATCAGGGCAAACGAAGTGTCCTTCTCGATCGAGACGTTCTCGATCGGGTCCATCACCACAGCGATTCGCATACAGAGTTCTCCTCCGCGGACACCCGCGGTCACGCGGCCCTCGCGTGAGAGCGCTCCCCGAGGTTAACGCGATGAGACTCAATCGGAAGCCCAAGCGCCACCGCCGCACGAACACCGCGGGAGTCGCGCTCGGCGCCGCGGTTTTGCTCGCCGCGCCGTGGGCGCGAGGCTGGTTCGCCGATCCCTTCGCCGCGCGCCGGTTCGTCGCTGCGACGGACAACGCGGACGCCTCGCGCGCCGCCGCCGAAGTGCTTCGCGCCGGAGGCAACGCGGTGGACGCGGCGATCGCGGCGTCGCTGGCGCTCGGCGTGGTGAGCCCGAGCTCGTCGGGGTTTGGCGGCGGGGGGTTCGCGCTGATCTGCCAGCCCACCGGCGGGCGCTGCACGTTCGTGGACTTCAGAGAGACCGCTCCTGCGGCGCTCACGATCGAGCGCATCCGCGCTGCGGCGAACCCCGCGCGCGCGACGCAGGTGGGCGGCCTCGCGGTGGCCGTGCCCGGCGAGCCGACGGGCTTCATCGAGATGGCGCGGCGCTTCGGGCGCAAGCCGCTGTCGGTGTCCGTCGCGCCGGCGGTGCGCCTCGCGCGCAACGGGTTTCGGGTCTCGCCGTTTCTCGCGGCGCGGCTCGCGCAAGAGAGGCCGGAGCTCCAGAGCAATTCGGCGTTCGCGTCGGTGTTCTCGCGCGGGGGAGTTCCGTTTTCGCAGGGAGAACTGCTGCGGCGTCCGAGGCTCGCGGCGACGCTCGAGCGCTACGGACGCGAGGGAGAGCGCTTCGTGCGCGGCGCGCTCGCGACGGCGATCGCAGAGAGCGTTCGCGCTGCGGGAGGCGTGCTCACCGCCGACGACGTGCGCGGGTACAGAGCGGTCGAACGCGCGCCGATCTCCAGGGATTTTCGCGGCGCGACGGTGGTGACGGCGCCTCCGCCGAGCGCGGGAGGCGTCGTGCTGCTGCAGACGCTCGCGCAGCTCGACGCGCTGGCGGCGCGCGGACTTCCGCTGCTGCCCGGTTCGAGCGCGACGGCGCACGCGATGGCCGACGCGTTTCGACACGGCTTCGACGACCGCGCGCGCTACGTCGGAGACCCTGTGAATTCACAGCCCGATCGACCTTCACCGCTGGCCGAATCGCTGCTCGCTCCCGCGCGCCTCGCGCAGCGGCACCGCTCGTTCGACCCTTCGCGAGCGCGCGCCACGGTCGTGATCGAGCCCGCGCGCGACAGCGGAACGACGCACCTCAACATCGTCGACGCCGACGGCATGGCGGTCTCGCTGACGACCACGGTCAACCTCTCGTTCGGCTCGCGCGTGATGGTCGAGTCGATGGACGTCCTGCTCAACAACGAGGTCGACGACTTCTCTCTCGGCACCGCAGGAAACAACTTTGGACTGGCCAACTCCACGCCAAACGCGCTCGCGGCCGGCCGGCGCCCCATCTCGTCGATGACCCCGACGATCGTCCTTCGCGCAGGGCGCCCCGTGCTGTGCGCGGGCGCGTCGGGCGGTCCTCGCATCGCGACGGCGACGACCCAAGTGATCGTCAACGCGCTCTTGCACGGGATGAACGTCGAAGCCGCAGTGGCCGCGCCGCGCGTTCATCACCAGGGAGCGCCAGACATTTTGCTGGTCGAACCGCAGGTCCCCGAAGACGTGCGCGTCGGCCTGCGCGCGCGCGGCTACGTCGTCAGCGAGAGCGACTCTCCCCTCGCCGCGGCCACGGCCATCAGCGTCGGCGAGCTCGGCGGCGCGCGCGTGCTGTGGGCCTCGAGCGACCCGCGCAAATCTGGAGGCGCACCGGCGGGAGAGTAATCTCTTGTACGACCAGGTACGGGTGCCCCACCCAACTCGAACCGGAGAAACAAGAAAACCGACCAAGACCCAATGTGGGTCCAGGTCGGTGTCTTCGAACTCAACCGTGATCGCTCACGGCTGGGATCGAAGCGCGAGGCTCACTCGCTCTCGTCGCTCGACGCGGGGGCGGCGGCCGGAGCGGCCTTCGCCTTCGCGGGCTTCTTCGCGGCCTTCTTGGCGGCGGGCTTCTTGGCAGCGGCCTTCTTGGCAGCGGCCTTCTTCGGGGCGGCCTTCTTGGCAGCCTTCTTGGCGCCCTTCTTCGGAGCAGCCTTCTTGGCAGCCTTCTTGGCGCCCTTCTTGGCCGTCTTCTTCACGGCGGCCTTCTTGGCGCCCTTCTTCGCGGCGCCCTTCTTGGCGGCCTTCTTCGCAGTGCCCTTCTTCGCAGCCTTCTTCGCAGTAGCCATGTGATCCTCCAGAAACTCGGTTCGTGTTGGGGTGACCGAGGTTGTCTGTGTTGTGATGTATCGTCAGATCAATACGTTGTCAAGCAAGTCGACGTAGGGCAACGCATGTACATATGCAGCGATCAATTTTCTTGACTTCAGATGGTCACCATGCGTCCGATCACGGCCCCTTCGAAGGACGAGGCGAGACGGATGCGAAATTCTCTGCGATGGTCAGGCGTTTTCATGGCGTTGGCGCTGGTGGGCACAGAAGCCTGCGGCCCCAGCGAGGAGCACCGAGCGGCGCTTCGTCGCGTGCAGCAGCTCGAGGGCGAGCTGGGGACGATCCGCACCGAGCGTGATCGATTGAACGAGCAGCTCGCGTCGCTGCGCTCGTCGAGCGAGCAGATGGCGTCGCGCTTGCGCGCGCTGGGAGAAGACGTCTCGCGGCTGCAAGCGTCGAACACCGAGACGCAGAGCGAGCTCGACGCCGCGCGACGTCGAGAAGAGGAGCTCCGGCGTCAACAGCAGCAAGCCGAGGCGCGGCTCGCGACGTTTCGGCAGATGATCGGGCGCTTTCGCGCGATGATCGACCAGGGTCGGCTGCGCGTGCGCATCGTGCGCGGCCGCATGGTGATCGAGCTGCCCGCGGGCATCTTGTTCGACTCGGGCGACGCGCGGCTGCGACGCGAGGGAGAGGACGTGCTGCGCCAGGTCGCGCAGGTGCTCTCGCAGATCCCCGACCGCGATTTTCTCGTCGCTGGCCACACGGACAACGTGCAGATCGGCCGCGGCGGACGCTTCGCGGACAACTGGGAGCTGTCCTCGGCGCGCTCGGTCAACGTCTCGCGCTTCCTCGCGCAGAACGGCGTGTCGGCCGAGCACCTCGGCTCCGCGGGCTACGCGGAGTTTCAGCCCGCGGTCGCCAACGACACCGAGCAGAACCGCGCGCTCAACCGCCGCGTCGAGATCGTGCTCATGCCGAACATCAACGAGCTGCCGGACCTCTCGACGCTCGAGAGCCCCTCGACGCCGAACAACAGCAGCACGCCGGCAGCCCGCTGAGCAGCGCGCCGCTACGGGAGGGACGCGGGTGCGTTTGCCGCAACGCAGCATAAATTCTTGACGCGGCATTGACGCACGAGGGACCGTCCCCTAGCATATGGGGTCTCGCCTGGTGGGCGGCTCGACTCCGATGGTCTGCCAATGAGTTCGGCAGGCCCCACGAGCGGGCACACCCTGCTGGGCGGTGCGAGGTCTGTCGATCGTTTCACGGCGCACGCGACGCAAAGCTCACCGGGCGGAATGTCTTCGCACCACGCGGGGTTCGAGTGATCGATCTCGGCGCAGCGGCGAAGACCAGACGGTCCCTACGAGCAGAGCGCAGCGCGACGTCGACGTTGTTGTTCGATTGAATCTTTGATCCGCGCTGCGGGCTCTTCGGCTCGCGGCGCACCCAAAGCCAACCCGAAGCCGAGGGGGCCGAAGGAGCCGTTATGCAGGTAGCGAAGAGCGAGTTCAAAGTCGGTGACAAGGCCGTCTACCCCACGCAGGGCGTGACCGAGGTCGTGAACATCGAAGAGAGAGACATCGCGGGATCGCGCCAGCGCTTCTATGTCCTCCGCATCCTGGGCGGCGACAAGCGCATCATGGTGCCCGTGAAGAACGCGCAGGCCGTCGGGCTTCGCTCGGTCGTCTCGGAGGACGAAGTGCTCGAGATCTTCGAGATCCTCCGCGAGCGCACCGTGGCGTTCGACAACCAGACGTGGAACCGCCGCTACCGCGGGTTCATGGACAAGATCAAGACGGGCAGCATCTACGACGCCGCAGAAGTGATGCGGGATTTGTATCGCTTGAAGTCCGAGAAGAACCTCTCGTTCGGCGAGCGCCGCATGCTCGAGACCGCGCGCGGACTGATCGTCACCGAGATCGCCGTCGCGCGGCACTGGTCCGAAGAGCAGACCACGACCGAGATCGAAGCGATCTTTCAGAGCAACTGAGCGAGCGCTCCGAGCGTTGGCCGAGCGCGTCGCCGCTCGAACGGTCGGAGAAAGGGCGCTTGCAGCGGGGTGGGGGTGTCATTGTGCTAGCGGGGCGCGAGTTGCTCGCGGTACCCTCCCCATTCCGCACGGTTGAGTGGTTCGAGCGCTCGTCGCTTGCTCCGCGCTCCGTGTGTCCGCGGCGGAGGCGCCCCGGCCCGCGCAGGAAGAGAGCGCGGATGCACCGGTGCGGCGCACCTGCGCAACCCGAAGAATCTTCCACGCGAGCGATGGAATGCCCCGCAACCAGATCGTCATCAACGTCGACATCGGCGAGACCCGCGTCGCCCTCATCGAAAACGGAATCGTAACCGAACTGCACATCGAGCGCCGCGGCGAGCGCAGCAACGTCGGTGACGTCTACCTCGGCCGCGTGACCCGCGTGCTGCCCGGTATGAACGCCGCCTTCGTCGACATCGGACTCGAACGCGCAGCGTTTTTGCACTCCGAAGACGTCGTCGCCGAGCAGCGACTGCGCGAGACCACGGTGTTCTCGGAGGACGACGAGCCGATCGACGTCCCCGCGCCGACGGTGTTGCCGGCGTCGGTGGCAGAGCAGCTCGACGCGGACCGCGGTGACGGCGACCCGCTCGTCGACGGCGAGGGGGACGGCGACGAAGACGGCGACGACGATTTCGCCCCAGCCGAGCGTGGTCACGACCACGACCACGGCCACGATCACGGCGGCACCGACGTCATCGACGACGAAGTGGGCGTCGGTGACCTGCTCGCGGACGCGGGCGGAGCGCTCCCCTCGCGCGAGCGCGACAACAACGCGCCCAGCGGTCAGCAACAGCGCAAGCTCCCGAAGTCTCAGCGGCAGAAGCGCAAAGAAGCGCGGCGGCGAGGCGGCAGCGGTGGCGGTGGCGGTGGCGGTGGCGGTGGCGGTGGCGGTGGTGGCGGTGGTGGTCGCCAGCAGCGCAAAGAGAAGCCCGTGCGCTCGCCCATCCGCGACCTGCTGCGCGAAGGACAAGAGATTGTCGTTCAGGTCAGCAAGGACCCCATCGGCACCAAGGGCGCGCGGTGCACGTCGCACATCTCGTTGGCGGGGCGGTACTCCGTGTACCTCCCGACCGTCGAGCACGTGGGCGTGTCCAAGCGCATCGGCTCCGAGAAAGAGCGCCGACGCCTGCGCGAAGTGATCGAGCAGCTCAAGCCCGAGAAGGGCGGCATCATCGTCCGCACCGCGAGCGAAGGGCTCACCAAGAAGGGCCTCAAGACCGACGTCGCCTACCTCGTCACGCTGTGGAACGACATCTGGCGCAAGCGCGAGCAGGCCCGCGGCGCCTCGCTGCTCTTCTCCGAGCTCGACGTCGTCCTGCGCACCGTGCGCGACATGATGGGCCCCGACATCGAGAAGGTGATCATCGACGACCGCGAGTCCCACGCGCGGTGCGTGCGCTTCGTCGAGCAGTTCATGCCCGAGCGCAAGGACGACATCCAGCTCTACTCTGGGGACGAGCCGCTGTTCGACGCGTACGGGATCGAAGACGAGATCGGCCGGGCGTTGGCCCGCAAGGTTCCCCTGCCCTCGGGCGGATATCTCATCATCGACCAGGCTGAAGCCCTCACGGCCATCGACGTCAACTCGGGCCGCTTCGTCGGACAAAAAGACGTCGAAGAGACCGTCACGCAGACCAACCTCGAGGCCGTCGACGAGATCGCATACCAGCTCCGCCTGAGAAATCTCGGCGGATTGGTCATCCTCGACCTCATCGACATGGACCGCCAGGGCAACCGCGACAAGGTCTACAAGTCCCTCGCCGAGGCCCTCGCGAAGGACAAAGCCAAGACCAGCATCCTGCGCATCAGCGAGCTCGGGCTCATCGAGATGACCCGCAAGCGCACCCGCGAGTCGCTCGGCCGCCAGCTGTACGAGCCCTGCCTGTACTGCGACGGCACCGGGCACACCTCGTCGCGATTGACCATCGCCTACGAGGTGCTTCGGCAGATCCGGCGCGAAAAAGACCAGCTCAAGGGCTACACGATCGTCGTGCACGCGCACCCCGCCGTCGCCGACGCGCTCAAGCACGAGGCCAAAGAGGCCTTCGAAGAAGCGCAGCGGAGATTTCAACGCCGCATCGTCGTGACGTCCAAGCCCGAGTACCATATCGAGCAGTTCGACATCGGCGGTCAATGAAGCGGCGCGCGCCCTGAGCGGCGACGGCGCGAGCGTTCACGAGAGGAGCCATCGGCCCCCATGATCCGTGACGAAGGACGACGCATCGAAGAGCGCGTCACCATCAACCAAGAGTTCGAGTCGCTCGACGCCTTCGTGCGCGAGTACGTCGCGAACATCTCGCGATCGGGAGCGTTCTTGCGCTGCAACGAGCCCCTGCCGGTCGGCACCAAAGTGAAGGTGCAGTTTCTGGTGATCGACGACGAGGTCGAGTCGGTGCAAGCCGAAGGAGAGGTCGTCCGCGTGCAAAACGACCCGCCGGGGATGGGCGTGGTGTTCACGCAGGTCGACGAGCACAGCGACGCCGTGCTCGAGCGCATGCTCGAGAAGGCCAAGGCAGCGAGGGTGACGTGACGTTGTGGGACCGCATCAGCAAAGGCGTTCGTGACGCGATGGAACCTCCCCCCGGCGGCGTAGGCCCCCACGGACCGGGCTCGCGCAGCCCAGGCGGCCGCGACGCTCCGCCGTCGCTCTCGGACAAGCTCGGCCTCACGCGGGTCAGCGACGACTCGCTCGCGATCGAGCTCGAGCGCCGTCGACGCCTGCGCGGCAAGCCCGCCAACCGCCGCCCCGCCGCGGACGAAGAGCTCGACGCCGCCAACTCGACCCGCAAATCGCGGCTCAAGAGCATGCAGGTCTCGAAGGCCTACGCGCACCTCGAGCTGACGCCGGGCGCCTCGCGCAGCCAGCTCGAGCGCGCGTTTCGCATGCAGCTTCGGCAGTACCACCCGGACAAGCACATCGGCGACGCCGAGAGCCACCAGAGCGCCGTCGCGCTGGCGGTCTCGCTGACCGACGCGTACCTGCTCTTGCTGCAACGCTGAGAGATCGACCAGCGAAAACGCTGGCAATAGTCTCTTCAGCCCGTGCGCAGGTAGCCCCGCTGCAGGAGCTTCACGAGGATCTCGGTCGTCTCGAGGTCCGAGACCTTCGAGCGGTTGAGCACCGCTTCGACGTGGCCGTGATTGAAGGCGAGCTGCAGCACGTCGAGCTCGTTGGGGCTTAGCTCGCGCAGCGCAGCGGCGAGCGGCGAGGGGATCGAGAGGTGAGCGCTCGACGCGGGCACCGACGTCTCGAGCCGTCGAAGCTCGTCGATCTGCCGCATGCCCTCCATCAAGATGGCCTCGGTCGAGAGCGTGATCTCGTCGACGAACTCGCGCTCGTCGGGGGGCTCGAGCTCGAAGGTCCCGTGCTCCCACGTGAGCAGTCGGTACATCGCCTTGAGCGCAGGGACGTCGGAGTTTTCGTTGATCGAGGCGTGCACGATCTGGCCGCGGCGGAGGTGGATGCGGCCGATGTCTTCGTCTCTGCGCACGACGAGCACGCCGGACTTCTTGCTGGTCGTGAAGAGCTGCAACAGGTCGACGAGGCCGACTTCAGAGAGGTTGCCGCTCATCGTGCGGACCTGGCTGGTGCGACGGCCTGCGGCGGTCTCTTGCAGCTTGATCTTCGCTTCGGACTCGGTGGAGTTGGGACCGAGCTCGCCGTCGGCGAGGGCGACGCGGATGATGCTGGTGCCGATGAGGATCTTGTCGCCCTCTTTCAGGCGCGCGCGGCGGACCTTCTCGCCGTTGACGAAGGTCCCGTTGGTCGAGCCCAGGTCTTCGATGATGAGCGACTCGCCCTGCAAGAGCACGCGAGCGTGCCGGCGAGAGACCATGTCCTCGATGAGGGCGACGTCGATGTCGTTGGACCGACCGATGACGAGTTCGCGCTCAGGGACGATGGGAAACTCCCCACCCTGGTATTTTCCCGAGATAAATCGGAGCGCGTACTGACGCGCCTTCGACGGCGGTGCTTCCATCGAACTGGCGAAGGCAGCCTATCGGCCCAAGTGAAGCCGGGTCAAGCGTTTCATCCCGGGAACGAATTGACAAAACCTGCGCCCAGGTCGTAAACGCTCCGCCCTCGCAAGAAACTGGGGAACGGTCCTGACATCGCTCCCTCCTTCGGCCTCACCAGACGTCAATCCTGGACGTCCATCTCGAGCGTCGATCCCCAAGCAAGTCAGGACGCTCCCGCAAACTGAGACTGAAGGAACGCAGCCATGTACTTGTTCGGCTCGAAGATCAAGCGCAGCAAGACGCGCAACAAGACCGCCCGCTACCGCGCCAAGCTCAAGCGCAAGAACACCAACCGCCGCGCGCGGATGCTCAAGTAGCAAGAGCCCGTCTGCGCTGCCTGCCAGCGCGCTCATCGCGAGCGCGACACACCGCGGCAGCGCACGAGTGACGCACGCAGCGCGTCAACCACGAGCAGCGTCACATGGGGAGTGACGTTCGTGCCCGCAACGGGCAGAGCTTCGTGCTCTATACTGCCTCGCCAATAGAGCGACCTTCGGGCGGGGCGAAGAGGTTCACGAGGTTCATGGACGCAGTAAAACCACCCATCGACGTGATGAGCGACTCGACCGGCGAGACCGCCGAGCGAGTGGTGCGCGCGTCGCTCCTGCAGTTTCCCGATCAAAAAGTGCGCATCCGCTTTCATGCGCGCGTGCGCGACCGCGACGCGGCCCGCGCGGTGATCGAAGCGTGCGCGCGCGACGGCGGGCTGTTGGTGTTCACCATCGTCTCGCCCGAGCTGCGAGAGTTCATCCACCAGGTCTGCTACGAGAAGAAGGTCGACAGCGTCGACGTGATCGGCGCGATGCTCGGCAAGCTCTCGAGCTTTCTCGACTCGACGCCGCTCGGGCTGCCCAGCTCTGCGCTGCCGCTGTCCGAAGAGTATTTTCGCCGCATCGAGGCCGTCGAGTTCGCCGTCAAGAACGACGACGGCAAAGAGCCGCGCAACCTGCGCAAAGCCGACTTGATCCTCGCGGGCGTCTCGCGCACGTCGAAGACGCCGCTCAGCACGTACCTCGCCAACCGCGGGATCAAAGTGGCCAACGTGCCGCTGGTGCTCGGCGTTCCGCTGCCCGCTGAGCTGTCCGAAGTGCCGCAGGATCGCATCGTGGGCCTCACCATCGGCCTCGATCAGCTGCTCGAGATCCGCCGCGCCAGGCTCAGTCAGCTGGGCATGCCGCCGGACACCAACTATGGCCTCCGCGAACACGTGCGCGAAGAGCTCGAGTACGCGCAGGGGATCTTTCGACGACACCCCTCGTGGCCCGTCGTCGACGTCACCGGTCGCGCCATCGAAGAGACCGCGGGGATCATCCTCGACGTGCTCAAAGAGCGCGGAAAGGCCCTGTTTTAGTGAGCACCCTGCGCGTCGCTGAGCCCTTCACCTTCGCCAGCGGCGCGAGGGCCCACAACCGCTTCTTCAAGTCCGCCATGAGCGAGGCGCTCGCGGGCCGAGACAACCGCGTCCCCACAGAGAGGATGGAGCGGCTGTACCGCGCGTGGGCGCAGGGCGGCGTCGGCGTGATCGTCTCGGGCAACGTGATGATCGACCGCCGCGCCCTCGGCGAGCCGGGCAACGTCGCCCTCGAAGACGCGCGAGACCTCGACGCGCTCTCGCGCTGGGCGCGCGCGGGCACCGAGCAGGGCGCGCAGCTGTGGATGCAGCTCAACCACCCGGGAAAACAGTGCCCGAACGGCCTCAACCGCGAGAGCGTCGCCCCTTCGGCGGTGCCGTTTGCGAAGGAGCTGCGGCCGTTCTTCGCGACGCCCCGCGCGCTCACGGGCGACGAGGTCCTCGCGCTCGTCGAGCGCTTCGCCGAGAGCGCCGCGCTCGCTCAAAAAGCGGGCTTCTCGGGGGTGCAGATCCACGGCGCGCACGGCTATCTCGTGAGCCAATTTCTCTCGCCCAAGCACAACGTGCGCGAGGACCAGTGGGGCGGCACCGCAGAGAACCGCATGCGCTTCGTGCGCGAGGTGCACCGCGCGATCCGCGCGAAGTGCGGCGCGGGCTTCTCGGTGGGCGTGAAGCTCAACTCCGCGGACTTTCAGCGCGGAGGGTTCAGCGAAGAAGAGTCGCTCGCGGTGATCGAAGCGCTGGCGACGGACGGGATCGACTGCGTCGAGGTCAGCGGCGGGACCTACGAGTCCGCGGCGATGATGGGCGCTGGGCAGAGCGAGCGGACGCGGGCGCGCGAGGCGTACTTCATCGAGTTCGCCCGCAAGGCGCGCGCGCGCGTGAAGGTGGCGCTGGTCGTCACGGGCGGGTTTCGCACGATCGAGGGCATGGAGCAGGCGCTCTCTGACGGCGCGACGGACTTCATCGGGCTCGCGCGGCCGCTCGCGAGCGAGCCGGACCTGTGCGCGCGGCTGCTGCGCGGACAAGCGCGAGCGAGCGCGGTGACGCAGGTGAAGACGGGGATCGCGTTCGTGGACAAGCGCGCGCTGCCCGAGATCTCCTACTACGAAGCGCAGATCCGAAGGATCGCCGACGGCGCGCCGCTGCTCGAGTCCCCATCGGGCCCGCGCGCGCTGTGGGAGATGGCGATCTACGCGATCAAGAGCGCGGGGCGACGCAACCGAGCCTGAGCGGGCTCGCTCAGAACGGAAACAGCGTGACGTCCGCAGAGAGAAACGCTCCTGCGCGAAAGACGCTCACGTCGCGAGAGATCACCGAGCCGGTCATCGGGCCCTCTGAGCGCACCTCTTGGACGTGACGGGCGAGGGGCGTGACCGAGCCGCCGAGGACGAGGACGAGGGGAGAGTTGAAGATTCCCCAGCGAAAATACAGGCCGGGAGAGAGCACTTGCTCGGGCGAGACGCGCGGAGAGACCTCGAAGAGCCCCGTGCGCATCGAGCCGTCTTCGCCGAGCACCGTGGCTTGAAGGTCTCCGGTGGGCAGGGACATCAACCCGCCGAGGTCGACCACGCTGAGAAAGCCTCCGAGCGTCGAGGACCGCACGGGAAAGCTCACGTCGAGCCCCACCGCGCCGAGCAGGGCGATCGATCCGACGGGGCGAGGATCGATGATTCCACCTCCCGCGAGGGACCACTCGGCGCCGCCGCCGAGGCCGACGAGCGCGCCGACCGAGACCATCGGGCGGCGACGCTTCATGCGCCACGAGCCGACGGGGGCGACCACGGACTCGAGCGCGGTGCGCACTTGCTCGGGGCTCTGCGCAGAGGCCACTTCGGCGGCGAGCACGAGGCCGCGAACGACGGTCTCGGGCAGGCCGAATGAGACCGAGAGCGCGGCGAGCGAGCGCGTCGTCTCGACCACGATGCGCGGCAAATCACCGCGTGAAATCGCGACGATGAGCTCGGGCATACGACCGGGCATCGTGACCATTTGCGCGATCGTTCGGTCCGTCGCGGCGAGGTCGACCGCGGCGTTGAGCAGGTCGATCACCGCGCGCAGCGCAGCGGCGGCGCGGGTGGCGTTGATCTCGACGGCGCCGCGGCCGGTGACGCGCACGCCTTGTCCGACCGCGCGGTACTGGGCGATCGCCGCGCGAAACGCCCGGGTCTTGCGTCGGTCCGCGTCGGTCAAGTCTCGGTCGAGCAGCGCCGAGACGAGCGGGACGAACGCCGTGTCCGGCAGTCGATCGAACACTTCTCGGTTGGTGGCGGCCGAGAGCAAGAGGCCCGCGGCGAGGACGGTGTCGCGCGCCTGACGACCGGCGTTGATCTCGCGCGTGCGGCGAGGTTCAGGGGCGTCGGAGCTCGGCTCCCAGGCTTCGCCGAGGGTGAGCACGCGCGATGCGGCGTTGCGGGGATCGGGGTTTTGCACCCACGCGGCGAGCAGGTCGAAGTAGAGCAGGGCGGTGAGTCCGCGGGCGTTTCCGCTGCGCGGGAGCGTGGCGAGCGCGCGCGTGGGCAGGGCGAGCACGTCGCTCTGAAAGGCAGAGCGCAGCCCTTGTCCGACGGAGACGCGCAGCGTGGTGTCGCCGCCCGGCCCGAGAAAATCGCAGGTGTGTTCGAACCACGGGCGAGCGCTCTCGGAGCAGAGCGTCGCGCGCAGCGAGTCGATGGCGAACGCTTCGAGCTCTGCCTGTGCGCGCTGCACGATGAGCTGCGCGAGGCCCTGAATGGCCAGGTCGAGCATCCCTGCCGGCGTGGGAAGTCCTGCGATGGACTGCCTTCCACCGTGGGCGCTCTCTCTGGCAGCGCTGTCGCTCTCTGCGGAGCCGCCGATCGCGCCGCCGCCGCGCGAGCCGCCCTCTCCCTGCGCGCTGTCAAGAGCGCCCAGCACCGCCCCGAGCGCGCCGAGCGTAGAGGGCGCGAGCAGCGGCGCGGTCTCGCTCTCGCAATAGCTCTGCAGCTGCGCGATCGCTGCGACGAGCGCGGGGCGCGACGCTTCTGGCTGCTGCGGGACCGCGGCGCGCAGGGCGTCGAGCCGAGGGCAATACGACTGCAGCGTGCCGGCGCGGCGCACGAGCGTCCGGATGTGCGGCGCAAACGAGGCGAGCGCGGCGGCGCGGGTGGACTCAGGGACGTCGCAGAGCAAGCGTGCGGTGCGGCCCTGGTTCGAGCGGCACTGGCCGACGAACGAGTGCCACACGCGCGCGTCGGCGTCCGACGGGGGATCGAGCGGACGCGAAGCGAGCGGGATGATCGAGACGCAAGCGGAGGACAAGCCCTCCCACCAGGTGCTCTGCGCGAGGGACTCGAGCTGGTCCACGGTGCACGCCGGCGGAGTGAACACGCGCGGGGTCGAAGGCGGAGTCGAAGGGGCGCTGGTGAGGGCGTTGACGGCGCTGGTGGCGTTGAGCGTGACGGTCGTCGACGCGCCATCGGGCGCGGTGGCGTCGGCGCGCGAGGCGTCCTGCGCGGTGGCGTCGCTCTGCGCAGAGGCGTCGCTCTGCGCGAGGGCGCTCGATGAAGCGAGGCACAGCGCTGCGGTGGCGGCGACGAGCGCGGCTGTGCGGCGGCGATGATTCAAGGTCGGACTCCGTTGGGCGATGCTGGCAATGGGTGCGGACGCGCGGGCGTTGGCGCAGCGGAAGAAGCGTCGGCTCGGCAGAGCGCGGCGGTGAGGCGCGCAGCAGGCGTGCTGCGTTGCAGTCGGCGAGCGCGCTCGATCTCTTCGTGAAGAACGCCGCCGAGGACATCTTCGGGAACCGCTCCGAGCACGCGGCGACCGTTGACGAACAGCGTGGGGCTGCCCTGGATGTTGGCGCTGGCGGCGAGGGCGACGGACGCGGCGACGGCGTCTCGGTGTCGTCCGTCGGAGACCGCGTCGCGCAGGCGAGCGGCGTCGATGTTGAGCTCTTCGGCGTAGCCCTCGAGGGTCGTCATCGAGAGGTCGCGCGTGTCCGAGTAGACACGAGAGAAGTACCTGAAGAATCCCTCGGATTGTCGCTGTGCGTACGCCTCGCGCAGCGCCATCGACGCGCGCGGGGCGCTCTGGTGAAACGACATCGGGTGCAGCGCGACCGCGAGCCGAACGTCCTGCGCGTACGCCTGCTGCGCGCGCACGAGCAGCGGATACAAGCGCGCGCAGAAGGGGCACTCGGGGTCCAAGAACGCGACGATCGTGACGATCGCTCGCTCTGGGCCGACCGCCGGCGTCTCCGCGGGGAGCGGAAGGCACACGCGCACATGCTCTCCGGTCCCGCTCGAGCTCGCGCGCTGCTCGGCGGAGAGCTGCGCCGTGGGCAGCGCGGGCTCGGGCGCGAGTCGCTGCGCGGCCGCGGCGAGCTGCTCCATTTGCGAGCGCATCGCGTCGAGGGCCTCGCGCTGCTGGGCCTCCTGCGATTCTGCAGGCGCCTCTGCGCCATCGCTGCCCTCCTCGCCGCCGCTCGCGGCGCGGGCGCGGCACAGGCCCTCTTCGCCGTAGCGATCCGCGAGCAGCTCCGCGACGCGACGCGCGAGGCGCTCTTCGTCCACCGCGGGCGCGGGAGGCTGACAAGCCGCGAGCGTCCACGCGACCAGCGCCCACCGCGAGATCGAGCTCTTCGACAACACGGCGCGAGGATACTCGCCTCGGCCCCGAGAGAAACCATGCACGACGCCACGGACACCGCTCGCGCCGAGCGCATTGGGTGGCGACGGACACCGGCCCCCTGACTGCGGTATGCACCGAGGATCGTGACGGCAGAGCCAGCGTTGGTGATCGTGGCGAAAGAGCCCGCGGCGGGGCAGAGCAAGACGCGGCTCGCGTCCGTGCTGAACGCGGAGCAAAGGGCAGCGCTCGCGGAGGCGATGCTGCTCGACAAGATCGCGCAGGTCGAGGCGGTTTCCGGTGTGCGACCGTGGATCGCGTACGCGCCGGACGAAGCGCGCGGGGCGATGAGCGCGCGGTGCGACGAGCGCTGGGGGCTGCTCGCGCAGGGCGAAGGCCCCCTCGGCGCGCGCTTGACGCGCGTGAGCGAAGCGCTGTTTCGCGCTGGGCATTCAGCGGTGATCTTGATCGGAAGCGACTCACCAACGCTGCCTCGCGAGCGACTCGACGAGGCGAGGGACGCGCTCGCCTCCGGCGCCGACGCGGTGATCGGCCGCGCAGAGGACGGTGGGTACTACCTGCTCGGGCTGCGCGCGTTCGAGCCCTCGGTGTTCGAGGCGATCGACTGGAGCACCGACCGCGTGTTCGCGCAGACGACGGCGGCGATCGAGCGCGCCGGGCTGCGCTGGACGGGCCTCGCAGAGAGCTACGACGTGGACGTCGCGAGCGACCTGTTGCGGCTCGAGCGAGAGCTCGCCGCGCACGGAGCGGCGCTGGCGCCGAGGACAGCGGCCGCGCTCGCGACGATGCGGCTTGCTCAAACGTAGGTCGAGCCCGATAACACTCGGTCGATGACCACCGTGCGATGCGTTCGATGCAGCCAAGAAGGCGCGTCGCTCACGAGCAACCCCTTTCGATCCAGCGAGGCGCTGCGCGCGCTCGGCGAGCAGCTGCAGCGCTCGGTGTGCAAGCCCTGCTACGACGCGTGGCTGCAGACCTCGGTGAAGCTCGTCAACGACTCGAAGCTCGACCTTCGCGACGAGCGGTCGAAGGACGTCTGGCTCACGCAGATGCGGGCTTTTCTCAACCTGGACGGCGGCCGCGATCCGTGGAGGCGCTTCGTCGACAAGCGCGTGCGCGTCGAGACCACGTCGAAGATCGTCACGACGGCGACGGTCTTGCGCGTCGACGACGAGAAGATCTGGCTCAGCGACTTCGAGGGCGGGGCGATCGCGAGGGGATTTGCTCCGACGCAGAAGGGCGCCGACGGCGCGAGCGGCAGCGCCACGATCCTGCGCGACTTCGTCCTGACCATCGAGGAGGTGCGCACGTGAGCGCCGTCAAGAGCGTGGTGTTCGCGAGCCCGCGCAAGCTGCCGAAGCCCGCGAAGCTCAACGGGCGCGTCGTGGTGCTCGACATCGCCTTCGCCGCCGAGGGGACAGGCGCGAGCTTCGCGACCGTGACCGAGCCGTTTATCAACGGGCTCGGCGAGCGGCTCGCGCTGTGGGTCGATCACCACGACCACGCGTTGCACAAGCGATTTTCAGGCGATCCGCGCTTCGTGCTCACGACCAAGCGCGAGCACGGCGCGTGCCCCGAGCTGGTGACGCCCGAGATCGTGGCGCGCGCTGGCGCGGTCGACACCGTGGTCTGCCACGACGACCTCGACGGGCTGTACTCCGCGGCGAAGTGGAAGCTCGGCGGCAAAGAGCCGTACGAAGGGGCCGACGCCGACGCCCGCGCGGTGGACACGCGCGTCGGCGAGCTGTCCAGGCGCGGGGCGTGGATGGACCGCGCGCTGCGAGGACGACCGCGGGACGAGAAGCTCCGCGCGCTGGTGGTGGACTACCTCGTGGGCGGCCTTCGCGATGCGGACGCGCGGGCGACGATCGACGAAGCGTCGGACGAGTTTGCGCTGCACGAAGAGCGGGCTCACGAGCTCGCGAAGGGCTACGTGGTCGAGGGCTCGATCGCCTACGTCGACGCGAGCGGCTTCACGCAGCGCGTGGGCGCGTACGACAAGACGCTCGCGCTGTTGCTCGGACAAGAGCGCGCGGTCGTGAGCGTCGTGTACGACGAGCAGACGGTGACGATGGCCGCGGGCTTCGATTCAGGCGTGAATTTGCTCACGATCATGGGGATCGACGGCGGAATGCCGACGCGGGTGAGCGTCCCGAGGGCGCGGCTCACCGAAGCGAGAGAGAAGCTCGCGCGGCTGCGGTAGGGAGTGGGCGATGGCGATCGACGTAGAGCCGCTGTTCGAGTGGAGCGAGATCGACGCGCCGAGCGACGCGCGACGCGCCGTCGGGTTCGGCGCGGATGACACCGTGCTCATCGTGAGCGAGGCAGAAGAAGTGCTGTCGCGCCTCCCGCGGCCAGACAAGCGCGGCCACCAACTGGTGAGACAGCGTCGATACCGAACGCACGGCTGGCGCGACGGCAGCGCGTGGACGAGCGAAGCGACCGAGCCCGTTCACGACGTCGGATTCGTGCAGCCCTGGGGCGACGCGCTGCTGCTGGTCGGCTCGCGATGCGAGCTTCGCCGCAGCGGTCCCGAGCGCAACGCGACGGTCGTCACGTGGGACGGCGCGACGCGCGATCAATGGACGCTTGGTGACGGCATCGCTGATGTCCGGACGCACCGCGACCGTGTCTGGTGCAGCTATTTCGACGAAGGCGTGTTCGGCAATCGAGGGTGGTCACTGTCGACGCCGCTGCTCGGCGTGGCCGGCGTGCGCACGTTCGACGCGCGCGGCTGCCCGTCGCCGATCGACGCGCGGCTGAGCGAGCGACAGGTGGTCGACGTGTACGCGCTCAACGTATGCGGCGACGACGAGCTGTGGATGTACGCGTATCCGGACTTCGAGCTGATTCGACTGAATCGAGACACGCTCACGCGGCGAGCGGCGGGCGTGCGCGGAGCAACGGCGTTCGCGATCGATCGAGGACGAGCGCTGCTGTTCGGCTCGTACGAGCATCGCGAACAGCTCGTCGCGCTCTCGTTGCACGACGGGCGGGCGACGCAGCACGAGCTGCGGATGCCCTGGGATTCACCCCACGAATCGCGCATCTTCGCGAGCGGTCACAGAGACCGCCTCTTTGTGTGGGACGCGGTGGGCGTCGGCGTGGTGCGCGACTGGTAGACGCGAGGGCCCGCTTACGTCGCGTCGGGCGTCGCGAGCCAGCGACCGAGTTCGTCGCCGTTCATGTCGAGCGCCAGGTCGCCGAGACGCGCGCCGCCGAGGGTCCAGAGCCGCTTTCTCAGCACCGCGTGCTCGTCTTCGCGCAACGAGCGCGCGAGCTTGCGCTCGAACTGGCGCACGACCAGCGCCAGGCCCTCCGTAACGCCCTTCTCGATGCCCTTCTCGATGCCTTTCTCGATGCCTTGCTCGATGCCCTTGGCGATGCCCTGACGAAACACCCACGATTGCATGACAACCTCCGACGGGATCAGCGGAACGATAGCGCGTCGCAGGGTCCTTCGCCTCCCGTCCGCGTCCGCGAGCACCAACATCGTGCCCGCGATGTCCGCGAACGCGCCCTCGTCCCGGACTCTTCGACGCAGCTCGCGCACCACGTCTTCGATCGCGCCCCGCGTCGCGTCCCGCGCGAGCGGCGCAAACGCCAACCACAGCGATCCGCGACGCTGCACCAGCTCGCGTACCGTGCGCTGATAGACCGCGTCGAGATGATAGCGAAACGAGTGCAGCTCGCTCAGCCGCAAGTGCCTCGTGCGAGCGTAGCGCTCTTCGCGCCCCGTCAGCAGCACCACGGTGCTCAGCACGGGCAGTCGTCGGTCACTCGCGTCGGTCGAGGCGTTGATCGCCTCGGACAGCATCGCGTTGTACGCGAACACTCGACGGCCGATGCCGTTGCGAAGCGTACGCTCCCACTCGACGTGCAGGACGCGCCGCGACTGCCCGTCGCTCGCGATGATCGCGCGATCGAGCCGGCGTTGTCGCTGGGCGAGCTGGGTGTCGAGCCACGACTCGAATCGATCGCCGGGCCTCGCCGCTGCGAGGCCGCTCAGCATCGCGTCGGGCAGCTGCTGCGACAGGTGCCGCAGCGCGAGATCCGTGTCGTTCGCCTCTTGCTCTTCGCCCCACCCCGTCGCCATGCGCCAGCGATGCCACGCCCCTGAGCGCTCGGCAACCGACACAATTACTCGCGCGCGTACTCGTCGACGAAGAGCGGGAGCACCAGCCCTTCGCCGAGCGCAAACGCGTCGGGCGCGCGCTTGGTCGCCGGGCCGAACGGGCGCAGCTCGCTGTCGCTGCCGCCCATCACGTGTTGAATCCACGCGAGCGCGGCCATCGCGCCGATGCGCTCTCCCTGCACGCGCGGGTCGTCGCTGTCCCCTTCGCCCTTGCGCGCCCACGTCACGAGAAAGCGCTGCAGCGTGGCGCGCTTGTCCTTCGCGCGCGCGCGCTCGCTCTGCTCGTTGGCGAGGCGCAGGCCGTGAGGCCACAGCTCCAAGCTCGTCGAGCCCTCGGCGGTGCGCACGCGACCGAAGAGCTCTTGCCCTTCGTCGGCGCTCCACACGATGAGGCCGCGCTCGGACTGCACTTCGCATTCGCCCAGGTAATAGAGCCACATCGCGAGGCCGAGCGCGCGCAGCTCGCCGACGTCTTGCGCGCGTCCTTCGGGGCCGTACCGCTCGACGAGGCCGATCGCAGCCGCGCCCTTCGCCGCGGGGATCGCGACGACGTTGGGCACAGCCTGACCGGGCTTCCACGCCTTGGGGGGCAGGCCCGTCTGCGGCAGCGCGACGCCAGCGCTGCGCCGCGCCGTGACGTGCCGCGAGAGCTGCACGCGCACTTCGTCGGCGCTCGTCGCTTCTCCGCCCGAGAACACCAGCCGCAGCGCGTCGGGAAACAGCGTCGGAAACGCGCGGACGTCCGCCTCGGTCACCGCGCGGCGCAGCGAGCGAGCGCCCGCTTCGAGCAGCGGCGCCACGACGAGCGAGCGATAGCCCGGCTGCCCGTTTTGATCATCGAGCCAGTGCAGCTGTCCGTGGTGCACCGCCGCGCTCTCGTCCACGTCGAGCCTGCCGACGCCCGCGAGAAACTCGAAGCGCTCGGAGCTCACCGCGCTCGCAGGGTCGCTGCTCGGAGCGTCGCCACGGGCCGCCCCGACGCTCTTGGCCACGCGCGCGATCACCCGTTGCGTGGTGGTGTCCTCGAGCGTAACCGCGCCCGCTCCGCGCTCGATCGGCTTGAGAAAGAGCAGGTCTTGAAAGCGAAAGCCCCAGCCGCGAGCGAGCACCGGGAGGTAGAGCGCGAGGTAGTCGACCTCGCCTTGCTCTTGTTTGCGCGGGACCTCGAGGTAGACGGGGCCGACGAAGCGCGCGTCGGCGGCGAGCTTCGCGGTCGAGCTGGTCGGGGGGACGCCGTCGAGCGCGATGTGCAGGGCCTTCTGCCAGACCGGGCCTTGCTCGAGGTTCCACGCGCCGTTGGCCTGCAAAACACCGCGCCATTCGGCGAGCAGCTGCCGCGCTTCGGGGGCGAAGGCGTGGCCCGAGATGCGGGTCTTCAGCGCGTTCCAGTAGGTGGGGACGCGGGCGGAGCACCAGAAGAGGCACTCGGGGTCGGTGCCCGCGACGAGCATCGCGGTGCCGCGCGGGCCCGCGACGCGCAGGTCTCGGATGAGCGAGACGAAGCGGCACTCGTCGCGCAAATCCGCGACCATTCGCCCGAAATTATCGAACGTCGGCTGCCTGAGATCGACGGTCTCGATCGCGAGCTCGCCCAGCGCGACGCCGAGCAACAACAGCTCCCACCGCTCGTAGCTCTGCTGGATGTCCGGGTTGAGCCGAGTGATGTCCTCGGGCCTCCCGCCGGACTCGAGCTTGAGCATCCCGAGCACGTGGGTCATCATTTCGGCCTGCGAAAAGGGCGTCGGAAAGCTCTTCGCTCGCAGGTGCTGCGGCTGTGGCGTCCACGTCTCTTGCAGCGTCGCGACGACGTCGACGTGCTCGGCCGCAGGCTTCTGGATCTTCGGAAGAAGTACGCGCATGGCTCAGCTCTTCCTCAGGACGTAGAGGATGCCCCGCTCGATGGCCTCGGCCATCGCGTAGTCGGGCGGAAGCTTCGGGTCGAGCTCGACCTTCTTGTCGTTGACGGGCTGGTACGCGGCGACGAGCACTTCGTTGAGCGCGAGCGGGTGGTTCCACCGTCGGTGGCGCCAGTCCGCGTAGAGCTTCTTCGTCATCGGATCCGCAGAATTTCCCACGGGAACGCTGAGGTCCAGGTCGCCGAAGATCGTCTCGAGCCACGAGGTCGCGAAGTAGAGCTGACGCCCGCGGTGCACGAGCGCCTCGAGCACCCGCTGCGCGTACAGGTCCAGCTTCACGTTGTGCTTCTTCGCTTCTTCTTTCATCAGCCCCTTCCACGTGCTCGACGAGCCCGTGTAGTCGAAGCCGACGAAGTCGCTGCGGCGATCGAGGAAGCTCGCGAACAGCTGCTGCAACAAGATCGCCTCTTGCCAGCGCGCGGCGAGCGTGGCCGAGCGCGAGGGCGGGTTCTCGGGCTTGTTCCACTCTTGCTTGAGGATCCACAGGCCTTGCGGGTCTGCGTCGTCGTGCGCGAGCGAGTACGTCTTGCTGCCCTGCTGCTGGTCGGTCTTGCGGGGCATCATCTCGAGCCCGTACGCCGCCAGCAGGGGAAAGATGTTCACAGTCTCGGCATTGCCAGGGTTCGCCGGACGCAGCGCGAGCAGCGGGCACGCGCCGGGGTCGTCGGGCGCGCCCACGAGCAGCGACGCGGCGAGGTCGAACTTCGTGTGCTTGAAGAAGTACTGCAGCCCGTGCCCCTCGCTCGCGAGCAGCGTCTCTGGGGTCACGGTCAGCCCCTGCACGGGCGGCAGCGAGAACCACCGCAGCAAGAACGCGCCGAACATGCTCGCGCGCACCTTCGCGTCGACCTCGCGGTTCACCAGCTTCACGAGCTGGTGAATGATCCCCGCGCCGGTCCCGCCGAGAAACGACCCGACGATGAAGATCCGGTTCGCGCCGCGCGCCACTTCGAAGAGCGGCTTCATGATCTTGTTGCGCGAGCTCGCGAACACCGCGCTTCCGACCGCGGGGTTGCCGAACATCCCGCGGCCGACGTCGAGCCCCGCGCGCCCCGTCGACCCAGAGCCGCCCGCTTCTTCGTCGTAGAACAGCTCGAAGAGCTCTTCTTCGACGGGGTGATCCTGATCGACGAAGAGCGAGCGAAACTGCGTCGTCCCTCGATCGATGTCGAAGGGCGGGACCACCGTGGCGCCGCCCGGAAACGGGTGCGGGGCGCCGGCGGACGCCGTTCCGCCGAAGGACTCGAGCGACGCGGCGAGCGCGCTGCGGTCCGCGTCGATCACGAACGCCCGCGGCGCAGTGAGCGCGCCGATGCGCGCGAGCCGCGCGACGGCGAGCGCAGTGTGCTGGCCGCTGCCTCCCACTGCGATCAAGAGATCACTCATCGCTGCCTCGATTCACGTCTTGTTGATGGCCCAGCAGCCGATCGCCGTGAGCACGCTCGTCGGAAGCAATCCCAGCACGAGCCCGCGCGCGACGTTGGCCTCCTGCAACAAGATGTACCGGCGATAATCCACGGAGTTCAGGCACCGCACGAGGTCGTCCGCGCGCACAGGATCGAAGCCCATGAGCAGCGCGCCCACCACGCCCGCGAGCAGCACAGCCACCAGCAAGCGAATGCCGAACGTCCCGATCAGCTTGCGACGAAGCAGGAAGAACGTCAGCAGCCCGACCACCAACGCCCCGGCGTCGTAGCCCGCCGCCGAGATCAACATGTTGCGATTGGCCGCCTCGCAGAGCTGCTGATTCACCTCGAGCGCGCCGGGCGTCCCCGTGTCCGCGGGCGCGGGGACCGGTTCGCTCGTGCCCGTTTGCGCTGGCTGCGCTGGCTGCTCGGGCGTCGGCTGCGTCGGCTGCGACCCGTTATCTGGGGTCGGCTGCTCGGTTTGACCCGTTCGTGGCTGCAAAAACACCGGAAATCGAAAGCTCATCGACCGCCCTCTTTGCGTGAGAGCATGAAGCATCGCGCGGTTGCCGCCCACTCGACAAGGCAGATACCGTGCAGCAGACACTTGCCCGTCATGGGCATGTCACATTGCGACGGTAGAGAGTTGGCTCTGTGAACACCGCTGCTGTTCGGCCCAAAGTGATGATCGTCGAGGACGAGCCCGACCTCGCGCGCGTCGTCGAGTTCAATTTGCACCAGGCGGGCTTCGACACGGTCTCGTTCGAGCGCTGCAAAGACGCCCTCGCCAGCGCTCTCGCCGCGCCCCCCGACGTCGTCTTGCTCGACCTCATGCTGCCCGACGGATCGGGCATGGACGTGTGTCGAACGCTCAAGGCCGACGCGCGCACCAAGCACGTCCCGGTCATCATGGTGACCGCGAAGGGCGAAGAGCTCGACCGCGTCGTGGGCTTCGAAATCGGCGCGGACGACTATGTCGTCAAGCCGTTCTCTGTGCGCGAGCTCGTGCTGCGCGTGCGGGCGATCTTGCGCCGCGCAGAGCCTGCGCCGGACGGAGCCCCCGCGGCGTCGGACCTCGTGCACTTCGGGTGCCTTCGCGTCGATCGCACTGCGCATCGGGTGTTCGTCGACGACGACGAGGTCACGCTGACGGCGCTCGAGTTTCGGCTGCTCGCGACGCTGCTCGACCGAAAGAACCGCGTTCAGTCTCGGGACACGCTGCTCGAAGACGTCTGGGGGCTGCGCTTGCAGGTCGAGACCCGCACGGTGGACACGCACATCAAGCGCCTGCGCGAGAAGCTCGGCAACGCTGGGGCGTACATCCACACCGTGCGCGGCGTCGGCTATCGCTTCGCGGACTCGCCCTCGGACGTCGAGGGCTGACCCTTCATGGCGAGAGAGCGATTTCGCCTGGGAATTCGCCTACGACTCTTCGTCGTCTCCGTCGTCATCATCGCCTTCGGCCTCGCCGCCGCCCAGTGGTACGCCTCGCGCGGGCTCGATCAAGACTTCGCCTCGCGCACGCGCAACGACCTCGCGCTGCGAGCCCGCACGGTTGGCGTCGCGCTGCAGCAAGCCAACGCGCTCGACCGCGAGCGGTGCACCGCGCCCGTGCGATCGCTCTCGGACGCCTCGCGCGCGCGCATCACCCTCGTCGACCCGCGGGGCGTGGTCCGCTGCGACTCGTCGCTCGAGCCCTCGCGCGTCGCCGCGATGAGCAACCACAACGATCGGCCCGAGATCATCGCCGCTCGACGAGACCAGACCGCGATCGCGCTGCATCAGAGCAGCACCTTCGGCCGGCCGTTTGTGTACGCCGCGCAGCGCATCGACGGGCCCGACGGACAGTGGGTCGTGCGCATCGCGGTCGAGCCCGTCGTCATCGCGACCGAGCGCGCGACGCTGAGCCGGATGCTCTCGATCGCCGCGCTGCTCGGGCTGCTCGGCGCGGCGGCGATGTCGTCGCTGGCCGCGCAGCTCATCGCGGCGCCCGTGCGCGCGCTGACGCAGACCGCACGATCGATGGTGCGAGACCTCTCGGTGCGCTCTCGCACGCGGCCCAACGACGAGGTGGGCGAGCTCGCGGGCGCGCTCGACGAGCTTGCGGACGGGCTCGCGGCGTCGATGGAGTCCCTTCGCTCGGAGCGCGATCGACTCGGGACCATCCTGGACTCGATGGTCGAAGGCGTGGTCGTCACGAGCTCCGAGGGGATCGTGGTGGTCACCAACCGCGCGCTGCGAGAGATGTTCTTGCGCACGCAGGATCAAGTGATCGGCCGCGCGCCCATCGCCGCGCTGCGCGTGCTCGAGCTGCACGAGGCCATCGAAGAAGCAGCGAGCAGCGGAAAGCGCACCTCCGTCGAGTTCGCGGTCGAGGGCGTCAGGCCGAGGACGATCGCCGCCAGCGTCGCGCCGCTGAAGGGCGCGCAAGGCGAGAGCGCCGGGTGCGTCGCGGTGCTCTCGGACGTGACCGAGCTTCGTCGGCTCGAAGGGCTGCGACGGGAGTTCGTCGCCAACGTCTCGCACGAGCTGCGCACGCCGGTGGCCGCAGTGCGGGCCGCGGTCGAGACGCTGCAGAGCGGCGCGATCGACGACCCGAAGTTCGCCAAAGAGTTCGTCGCGATCATCGAGCGCCACGCGGATCGACTGCGCCGGCTGGTCGAAGACCTCCTCGAGCTCTCGCGCATCGAGGCCAAGGAGCTGCAGCTGCGGCCCGAGCCGCTGGCGCTCGGCGAGCAGTGCGAGCACGTCGTCGAGCTGTTTGCGCTCGCGGCCAAGAGCAAGAAGGCGAACCTGTCGGTGTCCATCGCGCCCGACACGGGGCGAGTGTTCGCCGATCGTCGCGGGCTCGAGCACGTGCTGACCAACCTCGTCGACAACGCGATCAAGTACGCGGGCGAAGGATCGTCGGTGACCGTGAGGGCCAGCTCGCTCGGCGACGAGCGCGCGCGGGTGAGCGTCGAGGACACGGGGCCGGGGATCGAAGCGCGGCACCTCCCGCGGCTGTTCGAGCGGTTCTACCGCGTCGACACCGGGCGCTCTCGGCAGCTCGGCGGCACCGGGCTCGGGCTCGCGATCGTCAAGCACATGGCCGAGGCCATGGGCGCAAAGGTCTCGGTCGAGAGCGAGGTCGGCAAAGGAACTCGCTTTCACGTGGATATTCCCCGGGCGCCTGCGCGACGCACGAGCATCCCGCCGGTCCCGAGCGCAGAGGGCACTTGATTTGAGCCGACTCTAACTTTAGAGTTTGCATCAACATGAAGTCTCCCTCCGCGAGCGAGCGCAACGCCGCGCTGCTCGCGCAAATCCCGCTGCGCGAACGAAAGCTCGCCCAAACCCGGCTCGCCCTGCTCGACGCGCTGCTCAGCGCGCTCGAAGCCGAGCCGCTCGCGGACATCCGCGCCAAGGACCTCGCCGCGCGCGTGGGCGTCTCCGAGGCGACGTTCTTCAATCACTTCTCGGGCAAGTCCGAGCTGCTGCTGTATTTCGTCCTGCACTGGAGCGTCGAGGTGGGCTTCGCCGCGCGGGTGTTCGACGAGGACGCGAGCGGCCTCGAGGCGATCGAGCGCGTGTTCGCGATCACCGCCGAGAGCGTCGCGAAGCACCCGCGCGTGCTGGTCGAAATCGTGGCGCAGCAAGCGGTCGTGGGCGCTCCACACGAAGCGCCCGCGCTCGCAGCGGCGGATCGACTGCTGCGCTGGCCGGGGATCGACGGCGTCGCGGACGTGCCCGCGCAAGGGCTCGACTCGATCGTTCCACGGTGCCTGGCGCGGGCGGTCGCGCGCGGAGAGCTCCCTGCGCACGCCGACGTGAACCTGCTGTTTCTCGCGGTCGCTTCGGTGTTTCTGGGCACGCCCGCGGCGCTCGGCCCAGCGCTGCGGCCGGACATCGGCGCGCTGTGGCAAGCGCAGCTCTCGCTGCTGTGGGCCGGGGCGCGCGCGGCGCCAGCGCCCGAGTCACCGTTGATTCAGCCGACAAAACCCAAGCGATCGCGCGCTTCGAAGTAGCCGCGCCCCACACAGGAGACTCGTTGATGGACACGACACGCTCGTCGTCCGATGGGACCGCTCGTGCTTCGAGCGCCCCGTCGATTTCGCTCGCTGAAGCGCTGGGCCCGCGCGCGCTCTTGCTGTCGGGCGCGCTGCTCACGGTGCTGAGCGCCAACCGCTGGTCGATCCCCGAGCTGGCGTGGGTGTCGAGCGCGCCGTGGCTCGCGCACGCGGCGCTGTATCGCTCGCGACGCGACCGCGCGTGGCTGGCGCTGACGGTGTTCGTCGCGATCACGATCAGCACGGCGAAGGTGATTTCGCCGCCGATTCCGTACGCGATGGCGCTGGCGTTTTCGCCGCCCGCGGCGCTCTCGGCGATGGTGACGCTCGCGCTGTGGTCGCTCTCGGTGCGCAAACTTGGCTGGGCTCGATCGGTGCTCGTGCTCGCGGCGATCGCCACCGCAGGCGACTGGCTCACCTTCACGGGCAGCCCGCTTGGCACGTGGAACATGGCCGTCAACACCCAGCTCGACAACCTCGCGCTCTTGCAGTCGCTGGCGCTCGGAGGACCATCGCTGCTCTCGTGGCTCTTTGCGGTGACCAACGGCGTCGCTGCGCTCGCGCTCGGGGCGCCGACGACCGTGTCGAGGCGCGCTCCGCTGCTCGCGACGATGGCCATCGTGCTCGCGGCGTACGGGTACGGACTGGCGCGGCTCGAGCATTCGCAAGGAGGGCCCGTCCTGCGCGCGGCCGCGGTGCGTACCGACGTCGGTCCATCGCCCGCAGGGATGCCCTCGGCACATGTGCTCGCGCGCAACGAAGACGAGCTCTTCGCGCGCTCGCTCACCGCAGCGCAGCGCGGCGCCGAGCTCATCGTGTGGAACGAGGCCGCCACCATCGTCACGCCCGCGCACGAAGCGGACTTGCTCGCGCGAGGCAGGCAATTTGCTCGCGAACACCGCGTCGAGCTCGTGCTCGCCTACGCCGTCTTGCTCTCGCAGAGCCCCGTGCGCTTCGACAATCAGTACCGATGGTTCTCGACGGACGGCGTCGAGGTCGAGCGCTACCGCAAGCACCACCCCGTCCCGGGCGAGGGGAGCATCGAAGGGACCGAGCCGCTCGCGACGCACGCCCATCGGTACGGAACCGCCGCGGGAGCGATCTGCTACGACTTCGACTTTCCGGCGCTCGGACGGGCGCTCGCGGCGAAGGGCGCCGGCGTCGTGGTGGTGCCCTCGAGCGATTGGGCCGGGGTCGATCCTGCACACGGGCTCGTCGCTCGGACGCGCGCGATCGAAGGAGGGTTCAGCGTCGTGCGCCCCGTGCGATGGGCGACGAGCTACGGGTTCGACGCGTACGGCAGGGTGCTCGCTGCGCTTCCTGCGCGCGACGCGACCGAGCACGTGTTGCTCGTCGATGTGCACACCGCTCCGGTGCGCACGCCGTACGCGCGCTTCGGCGACTGGCCCGTGCTCGCGTCGCTCGCGCTCGCCCTCTTCGGCGCGGCCGTTCTCCGACGCTGAGCGCCCGTGGCCCAGGGCCCACGAAGCAGCGTGGTCGCGAAGACGCACACACGAGATTCACACAGCGAATTGACGGCTCGTTGTCGTTGGCGCGCCCCGTGCGTCGAGCCCCGTTCGAGAAACGGGAGAACACACAGTGAACCAGACCCTGATCGCACCCTTGTTGAACACTGTCAGCGCGCTCGTCGCGCTCGGGCTCTTCATCGGGACGGTCAACCTGCGACGACGCTGAGCGCCCCGTGATACACAGCCGCCGCTATGACCGAAGAACGCTCCACGGTCGGCGTCGGATCGGCCCGCGCCTGCGCCAACATCGCCCTCGCGAAGTACTGGGGAAAGAGCGACGAAACGCTCAACCTCCCCGCCGTTCCGTCGCTCTCGATCACGCTCGACGCGCTCGTCACCGAGACCACCGTCACCGTCGAGCCCGCGCTCACTGAAGACGTCGTCCTCTTCGACGGAAAGCCACGCGACGGCGACGACCGCACGCGCGCCTCCGAGCTGCTCGACCGCGTCCGCGCCCTCTCGGGCGTCCATCGCTTCGCGCGCGTCGAGACCGTCAACCACTTTCCCACCGCGTCGGGGCTGGCCAGCAGCGCCTCGGGCTTCGCCGCGCTCGCCACAGCATCCGCCCGCGCGTACGGCGTCGACGCCTCGCTCGAGCAGCTCTCTGCGTGGGCTCGTCGCTCGAGCGCCTCCGCTGCGCGCTCGCTCTACGGCGGCTTCGTCGAGCTCGCCGCAGGCGTCCCCGGCGACGACTCGCTCGCGGCCCGCGTCGTCGCACCCGCCTCGCACTGGGACGTGTGCATCGTGATCGCCCTCGCCTCGCTCAAGCGCAAGAAGACCTCGTCGCGCGACGGCATGATCGAGACCGCCAAGACCTCGCCGTACTACCCCGCCTGGGTCCAGTGCGCGCCCGCGTACTTCGACGAGGTCCGCGCCGGCGTGCTCGCGCGTGACATCGAGAAGGTCGGGACCGCCATGGAGGCCAGCACCTTCGCCATGCACGCGAGCGCCCTCGCCGCGCGCCCCGCAGTTCGCTACTACGCCGCGGCCACCGCCACGCTGCTCGACGTCGTCGAGTCCCTGCGCAACGACGGGATCGCCGCCTACTCGACCATGGACGCGGGCCCTCACGTGAAGGTGCTGTGTCAGCGCTCGGACGCAGAGCGCGTGCGCGAAGCCATGCTCGCCTCGGGCGCCGCGGTCGACGTTCGCGTCGCGAGCCCCGGCCCCGGAGTGCAGTGATGCCGCGGCGCTTCTACGCTCGCGCCCCAGGCAAAGTGATGCTCTCGGGCGAGTACGCGGTGCTCGACGGAGCGCCCGCCCTCGTGATGGCGGTCGATCGCCACGCGATCGCGACGGCAGCGACAGAAGCGCTCGAAGACCGCGACGGATGGCTCACGCCCGAGCTCGACGCCGCCCTCTCCATCGCCCGCGAAGAGTCCCTCGTCTCGACCGCCGTGCACGCGCGCGTGAAGCCCGCGACGCTCTTCGACGGCGCGCGCAAGCTCGGCCTCGGCTCGAGCGCCGCCATGTGCGTCGCCGGGCTCGTCGCCGCCGTCGCGGCCAGCGGACACGACACGACCGACCCCGCCGTGCGCGAGCGCATCACCCGCGCGGCCCTGCGCGGACACCGCCGCGCGCAGGGCGGAGGCAGCGGGATGGACGTGTACGCGAGCGCGATCGGCGGGGTGTTTTGCACGTCGATCGAGCGTGGGCAGGCCACGGTGATCGAGCCGCTCGCCCTCCCGCGCGCGCTTCACTGGCGCGTCCTGTGGACGGGCGAGCCCGTGAGCACCAAGGAGTTCGTCGCGAAGGTGCGCGCCCTCGCTGAGAGCGATCGCGGCGCGTACGACGAGCACCTCGGGGCGATCCGCGCGCTGTCCGCGGCGTTTCGTCGGTGTCTGCTCGAAGACGACGCTCGCTCGCTCGTGGGGGTCGTGCGCGCGCACGGCGCGGCGATGGACGCGCTCGGCCAACGCGCGGGCGTCCCGATCGTCACCGACGCGATGCGCGCGCTCTTCGCTCGCGCCGACGCGCTCGGCTGCGCGGTCAAGCCCAGCGGAGCGGGCGGCGGAGACATCGTGTTCGCAGCGAGCGCCGACGAAGCGTCGCTCGACGCGCTGCTCAGCGAGTGCCCTTCGCTCGGGGTGAGCGCGCTCGATCTCGCCGTGGACGCGACGGGCGGCGCTATCGTCGCTGGTCCACCGTGAAGCCCAGCGTCCCTGCGGCGCGCGGGTCCTCTTCGCCCGGCAGCGAGACGCGCGCGTCCGAGACGAGCTGCAGCGTGAGCACCTTCGCCACGCGGATCACCGACGTCGGCCCCACGGGGACCTCGGTCCCTCGCGCAACGGGCTGATCGTCGACCTCGGTCATCTGGTCGGACACCGCGCGGAGCAGCATTTTGCTGGGCGTTCGGCGCAGCTCGAAGTGCCAGCGCGACAAGCGCATGGTGGCTTGCACGTCGGGGTGCCAGAGGACGATGTCGTTGGCGAGCCTGCCGTCGTGCTCCTTCAGGCGCCCGAAGGTGATCGTGTCCTTCGCGGGCAGGGCGTGCTCTTCGTTGGTCTCGACCACGCGCACCCGCGTGGGAAACACCGTGGGATCCCGCCACTCGAGCGCGAAGAGCTCCACGGGCTGCGCGATGCCCTTGAGCTCGACGGGCGCCGTCGCGCGCGAGCGCACCTTCCATCGGCCGCCGAGCTCACCGAAGGCCGCCCGCGTGACGCGCACGCCGCCCGGCTCTGCCGCGGACGCGACGCGCGAGGCGAGGTTGACCGCATCCCCCGTCACTTGAACGCCGTCCGTGAGCACCGGACCGAAGTGAATCCCCACGCGCAGCGCGAGCTGGTGCTCTTGGGGTCGATGCTCGTTGGCCTCGCTCACCGTCGAGAGCAGCCGCGCGGCGACGTCTGCCGCTTGATCGACCGTCGAGTACACGGTGAACGCGCCGTCGCCTGCGGTGTCGACGAGCCGCCCTGCGCCGAGCGGAAGGGCCCGCGACAGCAGGTCGAAGTGCAATTGCTGCAGCGTTCGACCGGCGACGTCGCCGAAGCGCGCGAAGTACTGCGTCGAGCCCACCACGTCGGTGAACACCAGGGCGAGCGAGCGCTCGAAGCGACGACGAAGCACCTCCACCACTCGGGCTTGGAGCTGAATGAGCTCGGTCATCGAGAGGGCTTCGTAGTCGGCGCTCATCGTCGGTCGCGTCGAGCAGTATAGGCCACGCAGCGCGAATTCGCGCAGGGTGTTCGCGCGCCGCTGCGCAGCAACGGGCGTACTGTCGAAATTGCTGTGGATTGGCGCACGGTTCTTCCTGGGCTCGCGGTGCTCTCGCGCTACCAGCGCGAGTGGCTGCGAACAGACGTGATGGCGGGGCTCACCGTCGGGGCGATGCTGGTCCCGCAGAGCATGGCGTACGCCGAGCTCGCGGGGCTGCCGCCGCGCGCGGGGTTCTTCGCCGCGCTGCTTCCGCCGGTGGTGTATGCGCTCTTCGGAAGCTCTCGTCACCTCGGCGTCGGCCCAGAGCCCGGAACCGCGGTGCTCGCCGCCGCGGGCGTCGCCGCGCTCGCCGCAGGAGACGCCGCGCGCTACGCCGCGCTCATGCCCGCGCTGGCGCTGCTCGTGGGCGTGATCGCCGTCGTGGGATCGCTGCTTCGCCTGGGATTTCTCGCGCAGCTGCTCTCGAAGCCCGTGCTGGTCGGGTACATCACGGGCGTCGGGCTCACGCTGCTCTCGAGCCAGCTCTCGAAGTTCACAGGGGTGCCCATCGCGAGCGGAGAGTTCTTCGCGCGCTTCTGGGAGCTCGCTCACAAGCTCGCCCGCGTGCAGTGGATCACCCTCGCCTTCGCGACGCTCTCGCTGCTCGCCCTGCTCGCGCTGCGCAAGCGCGCGCCGAAGCTCCCCGGCGCGCTCATCGTCGTCACCGCAGGCTCGCTGATCGCCTGGGCGCTCTCGCTCGACGCGCGCGGGCTTCGCCTGCTCGGAGCGATCTCTGCCGCGCTCCCCACGCCAGCGCTGCCCGTCGCGAGCCCGCACGATTTCGCGAGGCTCGTCCCGACCGCGCTCGGGATCGCGCTCGTCGGGTACACGGACAACGTGCTCACGGGGCGCTCGATCGCCGCGAAGCACGGCTACGCGATCGACCCCAATCAAGAGCTCGCAGCGCTCGGGACCATCAACATCGCGTCGGCGCTCACGGGAGGGTTTCCTGTGTCATCGAGCGCCAGCCGCACGGCCGTGCCCTCGTCGCTCGGCAGCAAGACGCAGCTCGTCGGAGTGATCTCAGCGCTGTTCTTGCTGGCCACGCTGGTCCTGCTCGCCCCGCTGCTCTCGCGCATCCCGCAGGCGAGCCTCGCGGCGGTCATCGTCGCCGCGGCCATCGCCATCATCGACGTCGCGGGCTACCGCGCCCTGTGGAAGGTGAGCCGCACCGAGTTCGCCCTCGCCGTGGTGACGGCCCTCAGCGTGATGGTCTTCGACCTGCTCACGGGCGTGCTGTTGGCCGTGGGGCTCTCGGTGCTCGTGACGTTCGCGAAGATCACGGTTCCGCACGACGCCATCCTCGTGCGCGGCGAGGGGCTCGACGGCTGGGTCGACTCGGACAACCCCGAAGCCGGAAAGGGCCTCGAGGGCCTGCTCGTCTACCGCTTCGACGCGCCGCTCTTCTTCGCCAACACCGAGCGATTTCGCACGCGATTGCTCGACGCGCTCGAGCGCAACCCGGGCGCCGAAGAGTGGGTCGTGCTCGACTTCGAGGGCGTGGGCGCGGTCGACGCCACGGCGCTCGAGATGCTCGAAGGGCTCGCCGCAGAGCTGCGCGCGCAGAAGCTCACGATCGCCGTCGCGCGAGCGAACCACAGGGCCCTCGCCGCCATCCAGCGGGCGGGGCTGCACGGCCCCGACGGGTTCGTCGTGTTCGCGACGATCAACGCCGCCGTCCGCGCGTTCAGCGAGCGAGCGAAGTAACCCCTATCGCAGCGGGGCAATCTTCGGCACCCTCCGTCGCTCGCAACCGTGTCTGTTCGCGTCGATCGCCGCGCATTGCTCTCGCTCTCCGCGCTCGCCCCCGTGGTGGGCTACGCGCAGAGCCGCCCTTCGGGCCCGCCGCCCATCGAGCTCGTGCGGCTCGCTGGGCAGTGCGTGGTGACGGGCTGGCACGGGGTCGGGATTCCTCGGGCCGTGCAGGACCTGGCCGAGCAGGGAGCGCTCGGCGGCGTGCTCGTCGCGCGGCACAACTACCGCGACCGCGCGCAGCTCGTGCGCATGACGGGGCTCTTGCACAGCTGGGGACCGCGCGATCGCCGCGCGCTCGTCACGGCGGATCAAGAGGGCGGCCCCGTCTCGCACTTGTCTCCGCCGGTCGCGACGCTGCCCTCGATGACCGCCCTGGGAAACATCGACGACATCGACCTCACCCACCGCGCCGGCGCTGCGATGGGCGAAGAGCTGCGGCGCGTGGGCGTCGACGTCGACCTCGCGCCGGTGCTCGACGCCCGCACCAACCCGCGCAACTCCGTGGTGCTCGGAAGGGTGTTCTCGCGGGAGCCCGAGCGCGTCGCGCGCCACGGAAGGGCGTTCATCGACGGGCTGTGGGGGGCGAAGGTGCTCGCGTGCGCCAAGCATTTTCCTGGGCACGGTGACACGTCGGTGGACTCGCACGCGGGGCTGCCGCGGGTCGCGCACAACCTCGCGCGACTCGAAGCCGTCGAGCTCGTCCCGTTTCGCGCGGTGATCCGCGAGGTCGCGAGCGTCATGGTCGCCCACGTCGTGTACTCCGGCGTCGACCCGCAAAACCCCGGGACGCTCTCGCGCGCAGTCGTCGACGGAATCCTCCGACAGCGACTGCAGTTCGACGGCGTCGCGATGACCGACGACCTGCAGATGGCCGCGATCCGCAGGACCTACGGCCACGAGCGCGCCGTCGAGCTCGCCATTCGCGCAGGCATCGACATGGCCATGCTCGCCCACAACGCCGAGTACGCGCGGCAAGCGATCCACCACCTCGCGCGCACCGCCGAGCGCGATCCGGCGCTGCGAAGGCGCCTCGAAGAGAGCGCGGCGCGCGTGGCCCGCATGCGCGCGAAGCTCGACGCCCCGACGCCGCCCAACCCCTTCGTCGTCGACCCCGCGCGGCTCGCGTGGGAGGTCGACGCGCGCCGCGCAGCCAGCGGCGTGCAAGGCGTCAACGCCACGCGCGACCCCACGCAGCAGCGCTGAGCGAGCGGGGCGCGGCGAGGGCTCCACTGTCTTTCGCCGCGCGCACGGGCGCTGTACCATCGCGCTCCCCTGCGCGACCTACCGCGCTCTGCGAGCGCTCGCGCAGGACGAGACGGAGATTCGTTCGATGAGCGGGCACTCGAGATGGGCAACGATCAAGCGCAAGAAGGCGGCGACCGACGCCAAGCGCGGCAACGCATGGACCAAGGCGCTCAAAGAAGTGTCGATCGCCGCGCGCAGCGGCGGTGACCCCACGGGCAACCCTCGATTGCGCAAGGCGATGGAGGTCTGCAAGTCGATCAACGTTCCGTCGGACAACATCGTTCGCGCGATCAAGAAGGGCACCGGCGAGCTCGAAGGAGCCATGTACGAAGAGCTCACCTACGAGGGCGTCGGCCCCGCGGGCGTGCTCTTGCTCATCGACGTCGTGACGGACAACCGCAACCGCACCGCGGCCGAGCTGCGAAAGATCTTCGAGAAGGCCAACGGCAACATGTCCGGCGGCTCCGCTGCGTGGGGCTTCGACCGCAAAGGGCAGGTCAAGCTCGACAAGAAGTCCGCGACCGAAGAGCAGCTCTTCGACATCGCCATCGGCGCAGGGGCCGACGACATCAGCGACGAAGGCGAAGAGTGGGCCGTCACGAGCACCGCCGAGGCCGTCGAGGGCGTCCGCGAGGCGCTCGAAGCCGCCAAGATCCACGTGAAGTCCTCGGGGCTCGCGATGATCCCGAAGAACCTCGTCACCGTCGGCGTCGACGACGCCTCCACGGTCCTTCGCCTCGTCGACACGCTCGATGAGCACGACGACGTCCAGGCCGTGTGGGCTGCCTTCGAGCTGAGCGACGAGGCCGCCGCCGCCGTCGAAGCGATGGAATGACCTCGCTCGCCGCGCTCGCTCAAGCGCTCGACGAGCTGCCCGCAGGGACCGGGGGCTTCGGCGCGCAGCTCGTGCGGACGTCGGTCGCGCTCTTGATTGTGTGTGTCGCTGCGTGGTGGCTCGTCCGCTACGCCGCACGCCGCGGGATGCTCGGCGCCTCGACGCGCGGCCGTCACATGACCGTGATCGAACGCGTGTCGCTCGACCCGCGGCGCGCGCTGCACCTCGTGCGCGTCGGCGATCGCGTGCTCGTCCTCGGCGCCAGCGAAGAGGGCCTGCGCACGCTCGCCGAGCTCTCGGCCAGCGAGCTCGCGCTCGACGAGCCCGCCAAGCCCGCGGACCAGGCGCCGAAGCGCTCGTTCAAAGACGCCCTCGCCGACGCCGAGCGAGAGAAGAAGCCCGCGGACGACGGACAGTCGTCGACAGTCTGATACAGTCCGCGGCCTCACCGACTGCATGCGCTATCCGTTCGCGAAATATCAGGGCCTCGGCAACGACTTCATCGTGCTCGACGCGCGCCAGTGGCCCGAGGCGCTGCTCACGCCGACGCTCGCCCAGCAGCTCTGCGATCGCCATCGCGCGATCGGCGGCGACGGGATCCTGTGGGTCGAGCGGCGCGACGACGGGTCCGCGCGCCTGGTGATCTATAATCAAGACGGCTCGCGCCCCGAGATGTGCGGCAACGGCGTGCGCTGCGTGGCCGCGTACCTGGCGGACCGAGAAGAGCTCACCCCCGGTCAGACGCTCGCGCTCGAGACCGACGCCGGCCCGCGCCCCATCGAGCTCAGCGGCGCCACGCACGACGGAGGCTGGCTCAGCGCCGTCTCGATGGGCACCCTCGTCGCCGACCCGCAGCCCTTCGCGCAGCTCGAGCTCGAAGGCCACCCGCTCGGCGTCCACTTCGCCGACGCAGGAAACCCCCACGCCGTCCTCTTCGTCCCCGACGTGCTCGACGCCGACCCCGAGCGCACCGCCCGCCGCGAGCGGCTCGCCGCGCAGGTCCGCGACCACCGCGATCGGTACCCGAACGGGACCAACGTTGAATTCGTGGGCATGGATTCGAGCGGCGTGTTGCGGACCCGCGTGCACGAGCGCGGCGTGGGATGGACGCTCGCGTGCGGGACCGGCGCGTGCGCTGCGGCCGCGGTGCACGCCGCGCAGCGGGACGCGCGCGAGGCGAGCGTCACGGTCGAGCTCGACGGCGGTCGACTGTTGATCACCCTGCAGCGCGAGGCCGCAGGACGCTATCGAACCCGCATGGCGGGCCCGGCGCGCCGGTGCTTTCGCGGCTCGCTCGAGCCGCACGAGATCCAGCGATGAGCGCGCTCTCGGTCCTGCTCGTCAGCGACGACAAGAGCGTGAGCGACCTCGTGCGCGACGCGCTCGGCCCGTGGGGCGACGCGCTCACCGTCGAGCCCTCGCCCACCGCGGCCATCGAGTGCTCGATCGACGCCGACGCGGTGCTCGTCGACCTCGCCCTCGAGAACGGCGCGGGCCTCGCGGTCGCGCACTTTCTGGCCGCGCGCGACGCGACCGTCCCCGTGATCGCGCTCTCGTCCGGCAGCGACTCGGAGACCGACGCCGTCGCCCAGGCCCTCGGCGCTCGCTCGGTCCTCGCGAGGCCCATCACCGGCGACGCCGTGCTCGTCGCGCTCACAGCGGTGCGCGAGGGTCGCGCGTCGGTCGCGCCCATCTCTCCGTACGCCGCGCTGAAGAGCCTCCCCCCTTCGCTCTTGCCGCGCATCGACGGAGCGCTGCTCGAGACCGTGTGCGACGCCCAGACGCTCTCGTCTCTCGTCGACGCCGTCGCGCACGCCGCGTTCGTGATCACCGGCCGAGGCGCCCGCGTCCGCGTCGAAAACGCCCGCTTCGAGACGCTCGAAGCCGCCGCGGGCCCGCCCATCGACGGCGTCGCGTACGACGAGATCGACCTGGCCAACCGCGAAGAGTCCCTCGGGACCCTGTACGCGCGGCCCGATCCGTCGCAGCGCGAGTCGCTCTCGCAGCTCACGCGCACCGCCAGCGCGATCGGCCTCTTGCTGCGCTCGCAAGAAGCCGCGGCGCGCGCGGGGATCAAAGACCCAGAGACCAGCGCGTACACGTTTGCGTACTTCGTCGACGCAGCAGGACGCGAGGTCGAGCGCGCGCAGCGACACTCGCGTCGCTTCGGGCTGCTCACGTTTCAGCTCGATAACTGGGCGGAGCTGCGCGACGGCCACGGCGAAGAGGTCATCCGCGAGGCGCGCAGAGAGATGGTCGACACGATCCTCGACACCGCCGCGGACATCGACGTGCTCGCCCTGGTCGAAGAGGACGAGCTGTACTTGCTCGCACCCGAGTCGGGCAGGCTCAAGACGCTCGCGCTGCGACGGCGCATCGCAGAGAAGCACAAGCGACGCGCAGAGCTCGCGCGGCTCGAGGGGCGCGTGTGGTTCTCGGCGGCGATCGGGGCAGCGACGTTTCCGCGCGACGGAAGGGACCTCGCGACGCTCACCCGCGCCGCGTCCATGCGCGGACGCCGCGCCGAAGAGCACGCCGCCACGTGGAAAGAGAGCGCCAACACGCTCGACGCCGCCCTCGGCGCGCTCTTGCGCTTGCGCCCGAGCGCCGCGGACTGGGCCATGCGCCAGGGGGCCATGTCCGCAGAGGCCCTGCAGTCCGTGGGCTTCGCCGTCTCGCGCGAAGCCGTGCGCAACAACGGCGCGCAGGACGGCCTCGCGTACATCCTCGGCGACCGCAGCCACCCCTTGGTGACCGGCGCGTACGAGGCCATGAAGCGCGCGCCCGCCAACGCGCTGCCGAGCTATTGGCTGCGCCCTGCGGTCGAGGACCGCGACGAGCCGAGCGCGCCAGGAGCCAGGGTTTCTCCAGTCGAAGTCGAGGTCGAAGCCTCGCGCGTCGGCCCCTTCGCCGTCCTCGCCGTGCTCACCGAAGCCTGGGCGTACGCCTGCGTCGCCAGCGCGCAGGGGACATACAAGCGCGTCATGCACACCAGCGACCTCGAGCTCGTCGAGTCCCTCGTGGCTGAGATTCAACAGACGTTTCACCTGCAGCGAGAGGGCGAATGACCCGCAGGGCTGTGTTTCTCGACGTCGGCGCGATCGGTCCGCGCGCGCGCGAAGGCGGGGCGCTCGCGGCCTCGCTGGCCGGCAGAGGCTTCGTGATCGAGCGGCTGCCCGACGGGCAGAGCACCCTCGATGCGCTCGCGCGCGAGCCAGCGGATTTGCTGGTCATCGACGCGGACTCGCCGTCGCTCGACCTGCGCGCGCTCATGGAGTCGCTGCGCAACGACGCGCGCACTGCCTCGACGCTGGTCGTCGCGCTCGCCTCCGGTGACCCGCGCGAGCTGCCCGCGCGCAGAGAGATCGCCCTCACGCTGAGCAAGCCCATCCACGCGGACGAGGCGTCCTCGCGGCTCGAAGCGCTGGTGGTGACGCGGCAGCGCGCGGCGAGCAACGCGCGAGAGCTGCGGGGTGACCTCGCGCAGATCACCTTTCCGGACTTGTTGCAGCTCTTCGCGGTGAATCGCGCGACCGGAACGCTCTCGGTCGACGCCCCGGGGCGCTTCGGCTCGGTCGTGCTCGACACCGGCGAGGTCAAGTCCATCACCTGCGGGACCGCCGCAGGAATGAAGGCCTTCGTCCGACTGCTCGCCCTCCCCGAAGGCTCGTTTGTCTTCAACCACCGCGAGCTCGATCACGTCCAGTCGAGCCTCGAGTCCATGGCCCTCGGCCCCGCGCTCTTCGAAGCCACTCGGCAGCTCGACGAGATCGCGCGGCTCAAGCCCTCGATGCCCGAGCCCTGGATGGAGGTCCGCAAGGCCCGCCTCGTGTGGCCCGCGGCCATCACCGATCGCTTCGAACGCGAGCCATCGCTCTTCGAGGTCGCTCGACTGCTCGACACGACCAAGACCCTCGGCGCGCTGCTCGACGCCTCGCCGCTGCCCGACGCAGACCTGCTCGCTGCCCTCGATGAGCTGCGACGAGAGGGGCTCATCGAGGTCGCTGGCGGGACGAGCTCGGGCCGCGTCGAAGTGCTCGACTCGACCATCGCTCGCGCCCTCGCCGAGCGCGTCGCGAACTTCGGCGGAGCGCGGGTCGTCGTCGTCGTCGACCACGACGTCGCGAGCGCAGACGTGGCCCTCGCCCGCGCCCTCGGCGGCGTCGCGGGCTTCGTCGCCGCCGAAGGCGCAGGCAGCGGCGGCGACAACGAGACCCTCGCCCCCGTCGGAACGCTCGTGATCGGCGCCCTTCGCCTCGAGCTCTTCGCCGTCCCCGCGACGCGCGAGTTTTCTCCCCTGTGGTCGGTGTTCGGCGCCGGCGCCAGCGCGGCCCTCGTGGCCGTCGGCGAGGCCGACAGCGCCGCCCTCGCTCGGGAGGTGTTTACGACGGAGATGTCCCTCCCCGTCGGCGTAGCGCTCGCCCCGTGGACCGCGAGCAACGTCGCGGCCGCGCTGCGCTCTGCCCTTACTGCTCGCGTCGCGGATCGCGCTCAGCGACGGTAGCCACGCGCGCCTCGGGTCCCTCTTCGACAGCCTCCGTCATCGCGCGAACGGCCCGCGCCACGCGGCGCTTCCAGAGGTTGACGCACTCGACCGCGAACGCGAAGCCCATCGCCGAGTAGAGATATCCCTTCTGGATGTGATGCCCCATCCCGTCGGCCACGAGCGTCACGCCGACGAGCATCAAGAAGCTCAGCGCGAGGACCTTCGTGCTCGGGTGCCGCTCGATAAACGAGCCGATCGCCTTCGCGCCGAAGAACATCACGCCCGCGGCCAGCACGACCGCCGCGCACATCACCGCGAGCTGACGAGACATCCCGACGGCCGTGATCACCGAGTCGAGCGAGAACACGATGTCCAGCGCGACCACCTGCGCGATCACCAGCGCAAACGACGGCGCCCTGCGCGCACGCCTGGTCGCGCGCGGCCCGTCTTCGTCCTCTTCACCCTCGGTGCGCTCGAAGATCTCGGTCGACGCCTTCGCGACCAAAAACGCTCCGCCCGCGATCAAGACCAGGTCGCGCCCCGAGAAGCCGTGCCCCGCGACGGTGAACAGCGTCGCCGTGAGCCGCGTGATCCACGCGAGCGTCGAGAGCAGCGCGAGCCTCGTGAAGAGCGCGAGAAAGAGACCGATCTTGCGCGCGCGGTCCCGCTGCGCTTCGGGCAGCTTCGCGACGGTGAGCGCCAGGACGATCACGTTGTCGATGCCCAGCACGACCTCGAGCGTCGTGAGGGTGGCCAGGGCGATGAGCGTGTCGATCGAGAACCAATGCATGACGGCTGCACTCCTTCGCGCGCCTCGCTGCGGGACGCGCGTTCGCCGACGCCGCGACGACTGACGGCCCGCGCGCAGCTCTACGCGCGGTCACAGCGAAGCGACAGAGCGCTGCGCGACGCTCGTCGGCTCGGACGAGATCGCCACAGGCGTCGGCGGTGTCGTCGGAATCGCTCCGACGTTGATGACGAAACACTTCTCTGTCCGCGAGCCACGGCGACGCGCACGAGAAGCACTTCGAACACACACACCGCCCGGACGCCCCGGGCTGACCTCCTCGCCGTTGGCTTGCGACGCACACCACGCGTCGCTCGGCGATGAACTGGGCTGATACGAACGCCCCCCGAGCGCGTCAATCCCCCAGCGCCGCCAACGCCTCCATCGCGGGTCTCTCCGCACGTATTAGATAGGCATCAACTCAGTTCTATCTGCATTTTTGCTGACGAATCGCGAATCGACCGCTTGCGCCACCCCGCCCTCGGCGTCATCGCTGTGCCTCGTCGCCGATCGCCTTCGCTCGCATTCGAGTCGAGAGGGCCGGCCGCCCATTGTGTGCGGCCGCGGCGACGGGACGGAGGTCCACCACATGATCGAGAACCGGGACTACACGCTGATCCTCGACAAGAGCGGCAGCATGGCCCAACCCGACGCCCGCACGGGCCGCTCGCGTTGGAGCGTCGTTCAAGAGTCCACCCTCGCGCTCGCCTCGCGCTGCGAGCAGCTCGACCCCGACGGGCTCACGGTCTACCTCTTCAACGGCCGCTTCAAGCGCTACGACAACGTGCGCACGGACACCGTCTCTCGGCTGTTTCGCGAGAACGAACCGATGGGCTCGACCAACCTCGCCGGCGTGCTCGACGACGCGCTCGGCCAGTATTTCGCCCGCAAATCATCGAAGCCCGCCGCGCACAAGCCCGAGACCATCCTCGTCGTGACCGACGGAGAGCCCGACGACCAACGCGCGGTGATGAAGGTCTTGATCGAGGCCTCGCGCAAGATCGAGCGCGACGAAGAGCTCGCCGTTTGCTTCGTTCAAGTCGGCGACGACCCTGGAGCCGCGCGCTTTCTCGCGGCGCTCGACGACGACCTCACCCGCGCCGGAGCGCGCTTCGACATCGTCGACACCCTCACGGTCACCGACCTCGAAGACCGCCCGTTGAGCGAGGTCCTGCTCGACGCCATCCGCGACTGACATGAACCCCATCGACCGCATGCTGGCCTCGCTGCGCGAGGAGTATTCCGCCCGCGACGCACGAGAGTCCCGTGAGCGATCCGCCGCGATCGACCGCGAGCGCGCCCTCGCTGCAGAGCGCGATCGAGCAGCGCTCTCGCAGCGCGCGAAGCGATACCTCGCGACGCTCGACCCCACCACCCGCGAGGGCCGCTGGTTCGACGATTTCGCGACGCACTACGCGAGCCGCGAAGACGCCGCGGTCGAAGTGCTGCGCGCGCAGGACGAGCTCGATCGATCGCTGTGACTACCGCGCCGCGGCGCCGCTCGGAACGTGCGAGTCGAGCTGCGCGTTGACCGTGCGAAGCAGCCCGTCGAGCGCCTCTTGTTCGCCCGCGCGCGGGCCGCCTTCGCGCTGCGTGACGAGCCACTTCGACCCGGCAAACACGTCGTCGAACGACTTGCCCGCCACGCGCGAGCGCATGATCATCCCGAGCGAGACCGTCACGCTGCGCAGCGTCGCCGCGATGAAGCCCGTCCCGAGGATCACCAGCGCGTGCGCGACGAGCGAGCCGTCCATCAGCTTGCTGAGCTTCTCGAACTCGACCCGCATCTTGTCGTCCGAGAACTGCCCCATGCTCATGTCCGACGCGCGGATCGCCGTGAGCGAGTAGACCTTGTCGTAGAGGCGCAGCGTGCGCTCGAGCACCGAGCGCTGCGCCACGATGCGGTCCATCGTGGGGATGCCTCTCCAGACAGACACGGTGACGTCGTCGCGCGTGGCGAAGCAGCAGCGCTCGTCGACGTGGTGAATCTTGCAGCGCGCGTCCATGGTCATTGGGGTTCGACCACCGACGCTGGCACGCCGCGAGGTCTCGCGACAACGGCCACGCCCCCTCGTGTAACGGTCAGTGATCCCCGCGCGAACGCGATCGCAAACTCTCCGCGCTTAGAGCTGGTTTCAGAACCGGACCGAGCTGCGCAAAGAGACGCAAGCACTGCAAGGAGAGCGTTCGAAGACGGGCTGGATGCCCGTCGAGAACGGTCGACGCCGCAGGGCGCCGCGGATCTGCCGTGCAGCGACGGGAGGTTTTGAATCCAGCTCTTACTCGGTCGCGGTGTCGCTCACGCCGTGGCACTTCTTGTACTTCTTGCCCGAGCCGCAGAAGCACGGATCGTTGCGGCCGATCTTGGGCTGCGCCTTGCGGACGCCCTCGACGCCTTCGACGTCGACGCTCGCCTCGCTCGGGGCGCTGGCCTCGGCGCTGGCGTCGTCGGCGTCCTTGGACTTGGGCTTGCGTGAGCGCACAGCGCTGATCTGCTCGGGGTCGATCCCGAGCTCTCGCAGCCCCTGCTCGAACTCTTCGGGCGAGAGGTCTCCGACGGGCATGTCCGACTGCGCGGCGGCGGGGTGCACGGCACGCATCGAGCGCTCGAGCGCCTGGTGCTGCTCGCGCTCGCTCGCCTCGAGGCGATCGACGTCGGCTGCGCTCTGAAACTCCAAGTGAAAGAGCTTCTTCGCGACGTTGGCCGAGACGTTGGCCATCATGGCCTTGAACATGTCGAAGCCCTCCTTCTTGAACTCGAGCTTCGGGTCGCGCTGGCCGTAGCCGCGCAGGCCGATGCCGTCGCGAAGGTGGTCCATGTTGGTGAGGTGGTCGATCCACGAGCGATCGATGTCTTCGAGCGTGAGGGCGCGGTAGACGCGCGTGAGCTGCTCGAGGCCAATCTTGCTCTCGTACGCGTGCACGATCTTCTCGGCTTCGACATAGAGCAAGCGCACCATGTCCTCGCGCGTCCCGAGCGCCTCGAGCCGGTCGTACAACGACAGCGCCTGCGGAACGAGCCCGAGCTCCTTGGCCCGCTCCTGCTTCTCCGCGTGCTCTTTGGCCTTCGCCTCGGCCTCGGCCTTGGCCTTCTCGTCCTCTTCGCCCTCGGCCTTCGCTTCGCTGGCGTCGTCGCGTCGGTTCAAGTCCTTGTCGTCGTCGACGAGGGGGCCGAAGCGATCGATGAACGAGTTGGCGATGGCGACGATGTTCCAGTCGTCGCGCTCGACGCGATCGGGCGCAAACTGAGTCACCGTGTGAACGCTCACCGCGTCGCACTGGTCCAAGAGCCGCTCGCGCTGCTCAGCGAGGGACTGCTTGACGCCTTCGAGCAACAGCTCGCGCACCTTCTCGGGCTTCTTCGCGTGCTTCTCGAGCCCCGCGACGCGCACGCCGTAGAACCGATACGCCTCGCGCTCGACCGCGAACGTGTGGACGGCCTTCAGCTCGTCCATCGCCTTCGCCGGCGGCATCAAGGGCGCGACCTCGTTGCCCTTGATCTCTTCTTCGATGACCTTCTCGATCTGCTCGGGGTCCTCGGGATACGCGCACACCATCTCGTCGACGGTCTTCTCGACGCGCTCGACCGTCCCCTCGTCGAGCGGCGCGACCGTGCGATCCTCGTCGTCCTCGTTGGCCTTCTTGAAGGTGTACTTGCCTTCGAGCACCTCGCGCCGGTTCGAGTAGATCGCCTTGCGCTGCTGGTTCATCACGTCGTCGTAGTCGAGCAGGTTCTTGCGAATGTCGAAGTTGCGAGCCTCGACCTTCTTCTGCGCGTTCTCGACGCTCTTGGTCACCCACGGGTGCTCGATCGGAACGCCCTCTTCCATCCCGAGCGAGTCCATGATGGCCTGCACGCGTTCGCCTGCAAAAATCCTCATCAAGTCGTCTTCGAGCGACAAGAAGAAGCGCGACGACCCCGGGTCTCCCTGCCGGCCCGCGCGCCCGCGCAGCTGGTTGTCGATGCGCCGCGACTCGTGCCGCTCGGTGCCGACGATGTGGAGCCCGCCCGCCGCGCGAACCTCCTCGCGCTCGGCGCTGCACTCGGCCTCGAGCTCGCTCATCCGCTGCGCGAGCTCGTCTGCCACCGCCGAATCGCTCGGGTTCTTGCCCTGCTGACGCAGGTCCCACTTCGCGAGCATCTCGGGGTTGCCGCCGAGCAAGATGTCCGTCCCGCGGCCTGCCATGTTGGTGGCCACGGTCACGCGGCTCTTGCGGCCCGCCTGCGCGACGATGAACGCCTCGCGCTCGTGCTGCTTGGCGTTGAGCACCTCGTGCGCGATCCCGTCCCGCGTGAGCAGCGCCGAGATCGCCTCGGACTTCGCCACGCTGGTCGTGCCGACGAGCACGGGCTGCCCCTTCTCGACGCAGTCCGCGATCTCTTGCGCGACCGCCTCGAACTTCTCGCGCTCGGTCTTGTACACGAGGTCGTCGGCGTCCTCGCGCTTGACCTTCTTGTTCGTCGGGATCGGAACGACGTCGAGCTTGTAAATCGAGTGAAACTCTTCGGCCTCGGTGTCGGCCGTGCCCGTCATCCCAGAGAGCTTCTTGTAGATGCGAAACAGGTTCTGAAAGGTGATCGTCGCGAGCGTGCGGTTCTCTTCTTGAACCCGCACGAACTCCTTCGCCTCGACCGCCTGGTGCAACCCGTCGCTCCATCGACGGCCCGCGAGCACGCGGCCCGTAAACTCGTCGACGATGTTCACCTTGCCCTCTTGGACCAGGTAGTTGACGCCCTTCTTGTAGAGCGTGTGCGCGCGCAAGCACTGGTTGAGCACGTGCAGGTGCTCGATGTTCTCGGGGTTGTAGAGGTTGTCGATCTTGAGCTTGCGCTCGGCCTCTTCGATGCCCTCGTCCGTCAGCGTGACCTGATGCGCCTTCTCGTCGAGGACGTAGTGCTCGTCCTTCTTCAAGTACGGGATGATCTTGTTGATCTCTCCGTACAGGTGCGTGCTCGCCTCGGGCTGCCCCGAGATGATCAGCGGCGTGCGCGCCTCGTCGATGAGGATCGAGTCGACCTCGTCGACGATCGCGTAGTGCAACGGCCGCTGCGCGCACTCGTAGACCGAGTACTTCATGTTGTCGCGCAGGTAGTCGAAGCCGAACTCGTTGTTCTGCCCGTAGGTGATGTCCGAGCGATACGCGAGGTGCTTCTCGCGGTCGTCCTGCCCGTTGACCACCACGCCCGTGGTCAGCCCGAGAAAGCCGTACAGCTTCGCCATCCACTCGGAGTCGCGCCGAGCGAGGTAGTCGTTGACCGTGACGATGTGCACGCCCTTGCCCTCGAGGGCGTTGAGGTACGCGGCCAGCGTGGCGACCAGCGTCTTGCCCTCGCCGGTCTTCATCTCGGCGATGGCCCCGCGGTTGAGCACCATGCCGCCGATGAGCTGCACGTCGTAGTGGCGCATGCCGAGCGCGCGCTTGCCGCCCTCGCGGCAGACCGCGAAGGCCTCGATGAGCAGATCGTCGACGGTGGCCCCGTTCTCGAGCTTCTGCTTGAACTCCGCCGTCTTCGCGCGAAGCTCTTCGTCGCTGAGCTTCTTGATCTTCGCTTCGAGCGAGTTGATGGCCTCGACCTTCGGGTGGAGCTTCTTCAGCTCGCGATCGTGCTTCGTACCGAGGATCTTCTGCAGCAGCCAGGCAATCATGGGGGGCTATTTCGCCTTTCGAGGGGTGCGCCATCAGCGCTGCGCGCTCTCGCGCACCACGCTCACGCTCACGGGAACCTTGGAGCCGGGGGTTTTGCTCCCAGCCCGCTGGGCGCGCAAGGGTACAGCATGACGAAGCGGCCCGCGCCCCCGCATTTCTCGCCTTTGCCCTGCGGGTGAGACCTGCCGCACACTGCCCGGATGCACGTCGCCACGCTCATGATGCTCGTCGCGCCGCTCTGGTGGACGCAGCACCGAGAACGCATGGAGCCCGTCGCCGCCGCCATCGAGCGCGCCGCGCCTGACGTGCACACCCGCGCGCTGCTCGCGACGATCGACTACCACGAGACCAGCTGGCACACCGCGCGAGGCCGCTTCGCCCCCTTCGGCGTGATGCGCTCGCTGCGACAGCCGATGACCGAAGACGAGGTCATCGCGCTCGCCCTTCGCTTTCTCGCCATGGGCCGTCAGCGCTGCGGCTCGACCCTCGGAATGCTCGGCTTCTACCACTTCGGCCGCTGCCGCGTGACGCGCTGGGAGCGCCGCGAAGTCGAGACGCTCCACCGCTTCGAAGCGATGCTCCGAAGAGAAGAGCCCTCCGTGCCCCCGATCGTCCCGCCCGCCCCCGAGCGAAGCAGCTCAGCGGACGTCGCGCCCACCGACGCGAGTCCCGACGCGCGCTGAACTCAGACGATCTCTTTGCCGAAGGGCCAGAGCGCCAGCCACGCCAGCTTCAAGTGCGCCCACGCGAAGGGCAGACCCACGATCGTGATCGCGCACCCAAAGGCAAAGAGCAGGTGCCCGATCGCGAGGATCCACCCCGCGATCAGCAGCCACAACAAGTTGAACAAGAAGCCCAGAAATCCCGAGCCGATCCCGTTGGGCTTGTCCACCACGCGCCGATCGAAGGGCAGCGCCGCGTACACGGCCAGCCTCATCGCCGCGATCGCAAACGGAATCCCGATGATGGTCAGCCCGAGCACGAGCCCCGCCACGGCGTAGCCGAGCGCGAGCGGCGCGCCCCCCGCCACGAGAAGCCAGAGCACGTTGCCCAACGTGCCGGTCGTCGTGGTGCGCGTCGCAGAGTACGGAGAGGTGGTCACGGGCGCGCACTCTTCGTTCGTCTTCACCCCTCGTCAAGCGGCCACCGCAGCCTCCACCAGCGGTCCTCCGCGGCGCACGAGGTTCACGTCGACGCACGTTCTGCACGAACGCGAAGAGCGCTCTGCCAAGTCAAGCGATCCTCTGATCCAGTGTTTTCGCCTGCGGAATCACAGTCCGTTCAAACAGGATCAGTTGGTCCTATTTGTGCGTTGGGCTCCCTCGGAGTCGATGCACGCAATGGTCTCTCTGCCCCGCGGCGCCCCGGCGCCCCACGCTCGGCGACGCCCACGCGCGGCGACGCTCACCTGGTCCGCCCCGTTCGCCCTGGCCTTCGCCGTCGGCGCCTGCGGCAACCGCGACGCGCGAGAGCGCATCTTCGCCCCGCCCACGGAGGCCGCCACCGGCGACGCCGCGCTGCACGCCGTCACCATCCACCAACCGCGCTGGCTCGAAGCCATCTCGACGCGCGAGACCGACGCCCTCGGACGCCCCGTCGAAGTGCGCTGCGAGACCTGCCACAGCACGCAGCAGCTCGCACTTCCAACCGGCACCGCCAACCTCCGCGGTCCGCACGCGGCGATGCACTTCGAGCACGGCAGCAACCAGTGCGCCTCGTGCCACGACCCCGCGCACTACAACCGACTGCGCCTCGCCACGGGTGAGTCCATCGCGATGACCGCCGCGATGCAGCTGTGCGCGCAATGCCACGGCCCCCAGGCGCGCGACTACCAGCACGGCGCGCACGGAGGAATGAGCGGGTATTGGGACCTCCGCCGAGGCCCGCAGATTCGCAACCACTGCGCGGATTGCCACGATCCCCACGCGCCGCGGTTTCCACAGTTCAGCCCCGCGCCGCCGCCGCGCGATCTGCCCGCCGCCCACCGCGCCTCGGGAGCAAGCCATGAATGACAGCAAAGACACCGTCAAGCGTCGCGTCGCCCTCAAGGTCCTCGCCACCACCTTGGGCGCGGGCGCGTTCGCCACGGCCCTCGCCCCCATTCAGCAGTTCACGGACAGCACGAATGTCCAAGAATGGCTGCAGAAGCACTACCGCGAGCTCTCGAGCCGAGAGATCCGCGAGGTCCTCGCCCGCCTCGAAGCCGAGACCAAGCAGAAGTACGGCCGCGAGGTCACCATCCAAGACATCCGCCCCCAAGCCGGAGTCCAGTTCGCCTACGCGCTCAACCTCTCGCTCTGCATCGGCTGCCGGCGCTGCGTCGAGGCCTGCCACAAAGAGAACAACCACGACCGCGCTTCGCACAACGCGTACATCCGCGTGCTCGAAATGGAGCAAGGCTCCATGGACATGGAGCGCGGCCGCGCCGACTACGACCACCCAGTCCGCGCCGATGACAAATTCTATCTGCCCGTGCAGTGCCAGCAGTGCGAGAATCCTCCCTGCACCAAGGTCTGCCCGGTCGAAGCCACCTGGCAAGAGCCCGACGGCATCGTCGTGGTCGACTACAACTGGTGCATCGGCTGCAGGTACTGCGAGGCCGCGTGCCCCTACCACGCGCGCAGGTTCAACTGGCGAAAACCAGAGATCCCCGCGGCCGAGATCAACCCGAACCAGTCCTACCTGTCCAATCGAATCCGCCCCCAGGGCGTCGTCGAGAAGTGCACGTTCTGCCTGCACAAGACTCGGCAAGGACAGCTCCCCGCCTGCCTCGAGGCCTGCCCCACCGGCGCGCGCGTGTTCGGAAACATCCTCGACGAATCCAGCTCGATCCGCTGGGTCCTCGAGAACAAGCGCGTCTACGTGCTCAAAGAAGAGCTCGGGACCAAACCTCGGTTCTTCTATTTCTTCGACAAGTAACTCTGGAGTTCGCCGTGAGCGCAGACACAAAGACCGCGCACCACCTGACGTACCCGAGGTTTCTGGCCAAGGTGTTCTGGCGCGCCAGCGAGGGCACCTGGGTCTTCTACACCTGGATGTTTGTCCTGACGGCCGTCGCCCTCGTGGGCGCGCACGCGTGGGCCCTGCAAATGGCCAACGGAATGGCGGTCACAGCCATGACCGACCACGTGTCCTGGGGCCTCTACATCGCCAATTTCACCTTCCTCGTCGGCCTCGCGGCGGGCGGCGTGATGATGGTCGTCCCCGCGTACCTCTACGACGACCACGACATGCACGACGTGGTCATCATCGGCGAGCTGCTCGCGGTCGCCGCCCTCGTCATGGCCCTGCTCTTCGTCGTGGTCGACCTCGGGCGCCCCGACCGATTCTGGCACATGTTGCCAGGAATCGGCCGTTTTCATTGGCCCGTCTCGATGCTGAGCTGGGACGTCATCGTCCTCAACGGATACCTGCTGCTCAACCTCCACGTGTGCGGCTATCTCATCTACACCCGATACCTCGGCAAGAAGCCCAACCCGAAGTGGTACCTCCCCTTCGTCTTTCTCTCGATCATCTGGGCCTTCTCGATCCACACCGTCACCGCCTTTCTCTACAGCGGCCTCGGCGGTCGC